>NZ_RBIL01000001.1:2935442-3595446 GCF_003633755.1 Solirubrobacter pauli | reverse complement strand
TGCCGTCGACGGCGACCGTCAGCGGCGCGTCCGCGGTGGTCGGAGCGATGAACTCGGCGGTGATCTCGTTGCCGCCGAGGTGCCCCATGGCCTTCGAGAACAGCTGCACCGCGGAGCCCGCGTTGGCGCCGCTCGGGTTCGATCCGGGCGCGGTGGTGCCGGCCATCATCGCCATCGCCTGACGCTGGTAGCCCGGCGTCTTGTGCGGCAGCGTGACCAGCTCGGCGATGTCCGAGTTGCCGGCCACCAGCGCGTCGATCCGCTCGTAGACCTCCGTCGGGTCCATGTACTTGGTGATGAAGTCCTTCTGGAAGGCGGCGACGCGCGGGGGCACCTGCGAGGTCGCCCACTGGGTCGGCGTCGCGGAGTCGCTCGAGCCGGTGGCGGCGGCGACGCGGACTCGAAGGTCGGCCGTCGGGACGTCGGCGTGCGCACCTCGCAGCGCGACCAGGTACCGGTGGTACATGTAGCGGCCGGCGTCGGAGAAGCGGGTGCCGTTGACCGGCGTCGTGTACTGGGCGTCAGGGCCCGCGTAGGAGAGCTGGAGCGCCGGGCCGCCGGTGTTGTTCGGCTCGTGGCCCTTGTTGTGCGCCTCCACGTAGAGGAAGCGGCCCGCGTAGTTGGTGAACGTGTACGCGCGCATGATCACCGTCTCGCCCGCGGGCGGAACGGCCCCGCGCAGCTTGGCGGCGCTGACGCCGTTCTCCGCGAACTCGGCGGCGCGCGCCTCGCTCGCGGTGGTCGCGGCGATCTCCGCCTTGCGCGCTTCCCAGGTGCTCTTGTCCTCGACGACCTCGCCGATGGTGAAGCCGCGGGCGCGCAGCACGCCCTCCTCGGCCGGTGTCAGGTAGACCGCCGCCTCGGTGTGGTCACCCACGTAGCCGACGTCGTGCGTCGACTCGAGCCCGTGGATCGCTTCCTCGCTCGGATGCGTGACCTTGATCAGCCGTCGCTCCGTGTCCTGCGCGAACGCGGAACCGCCCGCGCCGAGCATGATCGCCGTGCCGAGCAACGTCGCCCGGGCCAGCCGCACTACCCCTCTTCCAGCCACCGTGTCGAACCCTCCGTTCGAAATGACCGACGGCCGTCTTCCGATGACGGCCAAGTCAAGGAATATGAACAGAAGATGAGCGTCGGTGCACCATGCGCGGGCGTGGATTTGCCTCCACGCCCGCGCACCCACGACCTACGGGGAGGTCGTGCTCAGCGTGAAGGTCAGGGTCTTCGCGTAGGTCCCTGTCCGAAGGGCGTCGGCCTTGCCGATCGCCTGCTTGAACGTGACCGTGACCTTCTCGTTGCTGGTCGGCGCCGACCACGTCTTGACGACGCCCAGGCCCCGCAGCGGCTGGGGCAGGGCGAACGCGCCGTTGACGAGGTGACCCGGGTTCGCCCCGGTGTCGGCCACGCTCAGCGTCGCGTCACCGGCCGTCGAGATGACGGTCGCGTCGGTCGACGCCGTGTACTCGGCGTCCACGCCCGGCACGAACGCGCCGAACGTCGCCGGCGTGCCGAGCGTGAGCGCGAGCGTCGCGGGCACCGTCCCGCCGACCGTCCCCTGCTCCCCGATCTGCAGCGCCTGCGTCTGCACCGCCGACTGGTTGCCCTTGATGTCCGTGGCGAACCACTTGACCTCGGTGACGCCGGGCTTGGTGACCGTGAGCAGCTCGCCGAGGCCGCGCGGGCGCTCGGCGTTGTAGGTCGGTGACGCGAGCGTCGGCGTCGAGCCGTCGGTGGTGTAGCGGATGACCGCCGCCTCGTCGAGCCAGTTGAACTTGAACGTGATCGGCGCGCTGTCGGACTGAGCGGCCGAGTACTCGATCGACGTCTTCGGCGCCGTCGTGTCCAGGGCGTAGTCGTACGCCGCCTCGATCATGCCGAAGTTGCCGGAGGCGAACTCCATCGCCTGGTCGCGACCCTCGTTGGCGAGGCGCGGGTCGGCGCCGCCGGTGGCTGCGCCGAACGGCGGCTGGAACCCGGTCTGGATCTGCGCCGTCCCCTCCTCGGTCGAGATGAAGCGGTCGGCACCGGTCTCGAAGCCGTAGCCGATGATGCCCTTGCGGTACCAGTGGTCGTCGGCCGAGGAGCCGGCGCCGGAGTAGATCACGTCCGCGATCGGGCCCGTGCGCGCCGGCGTGATCACCGTGCCGCGGTGCTCCTTGATCCGGCCGAGGATCTTCTCGCCCGCCTGGAAGAAGTACTTCTCGACGCCGATGTTCGGCGCGGGCGACGTCGTGCGCTTGCCGTCGTCCAGGTACGCGCCCGGAGACCACATGAAGTAGCCGCCGAACGAGTGCATGTTGCTCGCGAACTTGATGTTCGGGTACGTGTCCGCGATCCACATGTCGTTCTTGGTCTCGGGCTCGGAGGCCTCGCCCGGGCCCGAGTAGCTGTCGGCCGTGCAGTCGCCCGACGCGCCCACCCACGGGCCGTCGAAGCGCGAGTACTCGGTGTAGTTGCGGTTGAGGTCGACGCCCCACTGGTTGCGCCCGAGCGGGTCGTTGTAGGCGCAGTAGTTGGTCATGTTGCGCCGCTGGGAGGCGAAGTCGTACATCGACAGGTGCCCACCGTCGGGGTTGCCGTTGGCGTGGATGAACACCTCGACGTTGTCGAGCAGCTGCTTGGTCTGCGGGTCGGTCGCGTAGTTGCGGACCAGCCGCTCGGCCGTCTCGACGCAGGTGAGGCCGGTCGTCCACTCGCGCGCGTGGACCTGGCAGGTGAAGAACACGCCGACCTTCGTGCCGTCGCGGTGCGCGCCGATCCGGTACACGCGCTGCTGGAACGGGCCGCGCTGGACGTGCGCGGGCGCGTTCAGGTAGTCCTTCATCAGCGTCTTGGCGGTCGGCTGGGCGATGCCCTGGCCGAGGTTGCCGCGGAAGGTCGAGGCGGTCACGAGGGCCGCGGCGGCGGGGCTGGCGTTGATGGCCGCTACGACGTCCGCCGTCTTGCTCGCCGGCGCGCCCGCGGCGTCACCCGCCAGGCTGACGACGATGCCGGAGCCGTCGACCGCCACCAGCAGCGGCGCGTTCGGCGCGGCCGGCGCCTTGAGCTCGACCGAGACGGCGTTGCCGCCCTCGTGGCCCCAGGCCTTGGTGTTGATCACCAGCGCCTGCGTCGCGCGGATCGCCGCGGTCTGCGTGGCGTCGGTGCCGACGTTGCCGAGGCTGCCGTTGTTGGCGACCTGGTCGGCGTACGGCGTCTTGAGGCCGACGATGCCCATCGCCTTGCGCTGGTAGCCGGCGCTCAGGTGCGGCAGGTTGACCGCCGTGACCAGGTTCGGGAACTCGGTCGCGAGCTTGTCCAGCTGCGCCCGGTTCTCCGTCGGGTCCTGGTAGCGGTTGAAGAAGCCCTGCTGGTAGCTCGCGACGTGCGGCGGCAGCGTGCCGCCCGGCCAGGTCGTGACCTTGCTGGTGTCCACGGCGCCGGAGCTCGACGCCACCCGCACGGTGAGCTCACCGACCGGGATCTGCGCCGCCGGGCCGGTCAGGCGCACGAGCTGGCGGTGGAACATGTAGGTGTCCGGCGTCGTCGTGCCGTCGGTGTAGCGCTGCATGTCGGTCGCCGCCGCGTAGACGCCGTCGGCGCCCGCGTACGACAGCGCCTGCGTCGGGCCGCTGAACGACGTCGGCCCCGTCGACACCGTGGCCTTGTTGAACGCCTCCACGTACAGGAACGTGCCGGCGTAGTTCGTGAACCGGTCCGCGCGCTGGATCACCGTCTCCCCGCGCGCGGCGACCGCCGCCCGGGTCTTCGGCGCACCGGCCTCCGCGTACGCGGCGGCGAGATCGTCCGCCTCGCGCTGCGCGTCGCGCTCCTCGGCGACGGCCGCGCGCGTGGTCGCGTCCTCGATCGTGCTCCCGATCCGGAAGCCCTCGGCGCGGAGCGCGGCCCGGTCAGCGGCCGTGGCGTCGGCGACGATCAGGACCGAGCCGTCCTCCTCGACGTGCTTGTACTCCGCGAGGTCGTAGCGCTCGCTCAGCGCCGAGATGTCCGTGCCCGCGGGCACGAACACCTGCACGAGCGCGCTGTCCGCGGTCGGCAGCTCGTCGCTCGCCGCGGCCGGTGCCGCGCCGGCGAGCAGCGCCACCACGGCCAAGATCGCAATCCTCAAGGTCCCCTCCGTCTCGGTTGAGACGGCAATGAGAGCACGCGGAAGACCCCGGAAACAAGAAGGGCCCGCTCAGAGCGGGCCCTTCGTACTACTTCACCTCAGAGGCGCGACCTACTTGCGGTCGTCGCCATCCAGGTCGGCGCCGATGTCGTCGAACGAGCCACCCGCCGGGCCGAAGCCGGCGTTGATCTCGTCCAGCTCGGTCGTGTCGAACGCCGGGCCGAAGCCCTGCAGGCCCTCGCCGTCGTCCAGACCCAGCTCGGCGGCGAGGTCGTCGCCGTCGAGGAGGCCGACGTCGTCGATGCCGCGGGGGAGCGGCTCCGACGGCTCGATCTCGATCGAGCGGTAGCGCTTGAGGCCCGTGGCCGCCGGGATCAGCTTGCCGATGATCACGTTCTCCTTCAGGCCCGCGAGACGGTCGATCTTGCCCTCGAGGGCAGCGTCCGTCAGGACCTTCGTCGTCTCCTGGAAGGAGGCGGCCGAGAGGAAGGAGTCGGTGGCCAGGGAGGCCTTGGTGATGCCGAGGATGATCTCGGCGTGCACGGCGGGCTCGCCGCCGGCCGCGATCACCTTGTCGTTGATCTTCTTGAACTCGTGACGGTCCACGAACTGGCCCGGGAGCAGGTCCGTGTCGCCCTTCTGCTCGACGCGCACCTTCTTGAGCATCTGACGCACGATCAGCTCGATGTGCTTGTCGTGGATGTCCACGCCCTGCGACTTGTAGACCTCCTGGACTTCCTTGACCAGGTAGACCTCGGTGTCGGTGCGGCCGCGGAGCTCCAGCAGCTCGTGCGGGTACAGCGAGCCCTCGTTGAGCTGCCGGCCGGCCTCGATGACCTCGCCCTCGGCCACGTGCAGACGCGTGCGGCGCGGGAACGAGTGACGGTGCTCCTCGCCGGCGTCGTCCGTGATGACCACGGTGCGGGCCTTGTCGGTGTCCTCCACCGACACGGTGCCGCCGACCTCGGCGATCTTCGCGAGACCCTTCGGCTTGCGCGCCTCGAACAGCTCGACGATGCGCGGGAGGCCGTGCGTGATGTCCGCGCCGGCGACGCCGCCGGTGTGGAACGTACGCATGGTCAGCTGCGTGCCGGGCTCGCCGATCGACTGCGCGGCGACGATGCCGACCGCGTCGCCGATCATGGCGGTCTGGCCGGTGGCCATGGCGCGGCCGTAGCACTTCTGGCACACGCCGACGGTCGCCTCGCACTTGAGCGTCGAGCGGACCGGGACGGTGGTCGGGGCGGTGCCGTTGCCGGCGATCAGCGCCGCGAACTCCGCGCGGCCGATCTCCTCGCCCTTGTTGACCAGGATGTCCTTGCCGATCTTGATGTCCGCCGCCGCGACGCGGCCGACGAGCATGTCGTTCGGCTCGCCGTCGAGCTTGTACGTCGGCGAGTCCAGGAACTCCTCGGTGCCGCAGTCCTCGATCCGGATGATCACGTCCTGCGCGACGTCGACCAGACGGCGGGTCAGGTACCCCGAGTCGGCCGTACGCAGGGCGGTGTCCGCGAGGCCCTTGCGGGCGCCGTGGGTCGAGGTGAAGTACTCGATGACGTCGAGGCCCTCCATGAAGTTCGCCTTCACGGGACGCTCGATGATCTCGCCCTTCGGGTTGGCCATGAGGCCACGCATGCCGGCCAGCTGGCGGATCTGCTTGAACGAGCCACGGGCGCCGGAGCTGGCCATCATGTAGATGGAGTTCAGCTGGTCGGTCGTCTGGATGTGCTCGATCATCGCCTCGGCGACTTCCTCAGTCGCCGCGTTCCACTGGTCGGTGACGGCGATGTGCCGCTCCTCCTGCGTGATCAGGCCGTCCTCGTACTGCTCCTGCAGGTCGGCGACCCGCTGCTCGTACTTGGCCAGGATCTCCTGCTTGGACGGCGGCACGACCACGTCGTTCTTGGAGATCGTGATGCCGGCCTGCGTGGCGAAGCGGAAGCCGAGGTCCTTGAACGCGTCCAGGACCTGCGAGATCGCGCCCGCGCCGAAGGCCTGCACCAGGTCGTCGACGAACTGGGTCGTGTCGCGCTTGCGCAGGGACTTGTTGATGTAGACGTACTGCGAGCGATCGAAGTCCTCGCCCATCGTCTCTTCCAGCGCGCGCTCGATCTTGTCGTTGAAGATGATGCGCCCGACCGTGGTGAGCGTGTGCGTGCTGCCCTCGGCCCACTCCGTCCGGTACTGCGCGACGTCGTGCAGCTGCACGAGGTTGTGCTCGTACGCCAGCTCGGCCTCCTGGGCGGAGCGGAACACGTGCACCTTCGGCTCGTACGTGGCCGGGTCGATCTTGATCAGGTCCTCGATCTCGGGGCCGTACGTGAGGTAGTACGTGCCGAGGATCATGTCCTGCGTCGGCGTGGCCAGCGGAGCGCCGTGCGCCGGGGACAGGATGTTGTTGGACGAGAGCATCAGCACGCGCGCCTCGGCCTGGGCCTCGGCGGAGAGCGGGAGATGCACGGCCATCTGGTCGCCGTCGAAGTCCGCGTTGAACGCGTGGCAGACGAGCGGGTGGACCTGGATCGCCTTGCCCTCGACGAGCACGGGCTCGAAGGCCTGGATGCCCAGGCGGTGGAGCGTGGGGGCGCGGTTCAGGAGCACCGGGTGCTCGTGGATGACCTCTTCGAGGACGTCCCAGACCTCCGGGATCATCGAGTCGACCATCTTCTTGGCCGCCTTGATGTTCTGGACGGCCTTGCGCTCGACGAGGCGGGCCATGATGAACGGCTTGAACAGCTCGAGCGCCATCAGCTTCGGCAGGCCGCACTGGTGCAGGCGCAGCGACGGGCCGGCCACGATGACCGAGCGGCCCGAGTAGTCGACGCGCTTGCCGAGCAGGTTCTGGCGGAAGCGGCCCTGCTTGCCCTTGAGCATGTCGCTCAGGGACTTCAGGGCGCGGTTGCCCGGGCCCGTGACGGGCCGGCCGCGGCGGCCGTTGTCGAACAGCGCGTCGACGGCCTCCTGCAGCATCCGCTTCTCGTTGTTGACGATGATCTCCGGCGCGCCGAGGTCCAGGAGCCGCTTGAGGCGGTTGTTCCGGTTGATGACGCGGCGGTAGAGGTCGTTGAGGTCGGAGGTCGCGAAGCGGCCACCGTCCAGCTGCACCATCGGGCGCAGCTCCGGCGGGATCACCGGGACGGCCTCGAGGATCATCATCTCCGGCTTGTTGCCGGAGTGCAGGAAGGCCGAGACGACCTTCAGGCGCTTGACGGCGCGCTGCTGCTTCTGGCCCTTGGCCGTGCGCACCTGGTCCTCGAGCTCGACCCGCTCCTCCTCGAGGTTGACCTGCTCGAGCAGGTCGCGGACCGCCTCGGCGCCCATGCCGCCGCGGAAGTACTCGCCCCAGCCGTACGGCGAGCCGAAGCGCTCCTTGAGCTCACGGAACAGCGTCTCGTCGTTGACGACCTGCTTGGGCGTCATGTCCTGGAAGAGGTCCCAGACCTGGCGCAGACGCTCCATGGCGTCCTCGATGTACGCCTCGGTGTCCGTGCGGTCGGCCTCCAGGGACTTGCGCATGTCCTTGATGTGCTTCGTGCGCTCGTCGTCCTCGAGCTTCTTGACGTCGATGTCAAGGTGCTCGGCCCAGAGGTGGTCCTCGTCGCCGAAGCCCGTCTGAGAGCCGCTGCGGAGGTACTCCTCACGGCGCTCGAGGGACTCGTCGATCTCCTGCAGGCGCAGGTTCTTCTCGGCGGCGTACTCGTCGAGGGACTCGTTGACCTTGCCGGCCAGCTCCTCGAGGTCGGCCGCGCGCGCGTCCTCGTCCACCCACGTGACCATGGAGGCCGCGAAGTAGAGGACCTTCTCGAGCTCCTTGGGAGCCATGTCGAGCAGGTAGCCGATGCGCGACGGGACGCCCTTGAAGAACCAGATGTGGCTCACGGGGGCGGCCAGGTCGATGTGGCCCATGCGCTCACGGCGCACCTTGGACCGCGTGACCTCGACGCCGCAGCGCTCGCAGACGATGCCCTTGTAACGGACGCGCTTGTACTTGCCGCAGTAGCACTCCCAGTCCTTGGTCGGACCGAAGATGCGCTCGCAGAAGAGGCCGTCCTTCTCCGGCTTCAGCGTGCGGTAGTTGATCGTCTCGGGCTTCGTCACCTCACCGGAGCTCCAGCTCCGGATCTGCTTCGAAGAGGCGAGACCGATCTCGATGGCGTCGAAATTGTTGATGTCGATCACTTACTCGGTCTCCTCACCGTCGGTGGCGGCGGCTTCGATGTAGCCCGCGTCGGTCGCCGCGTCGTCGTCTGTCTGGCCCTCTTCGCCCTCGGCGATCTCCAGGCTCTCGTTCTCGTCGTTCGCCTGGCCGTCGGTGGCACGCACGCCGCTGAGGTCGATGCCGAGCTCCTCGGCCGCACGCAGCAGGTCGTCGTCCTCGTCGCCCATCTCGGCACGCGCCCCGTCGTCGGAGACGACGTTGACGTCGAGCGCCAGCGACTGCATCTCCTTCAGGAGGACCTTGAAGGACTCGGGGATCGACGGCTCGGCGATGTTCTCGCCCTTGACGATCGCCTCGTAGGCCTTCACGCGCCCGACGGTGTCGTCGGACTTGATGGTGAGCATCTCCTGGAGCGTGTAGGCGGCGCCGTACGCCTCGAGGGCCCACACCTCCATCTCGCCGAAGCGCTGGCCGCCGAACTGCGCCTTGCCGCCCAGCGGCTGCTGGGTGACGAGCGAGTAGGGGCCCGTCGAGCGAGCGTGGATCTTGTCGTCCACGAGGTGGTTGAGCTTCAGGATGTACATGTAGCCGACGGTCACGCGCTTCTCGAACGGCTCGCCGGTGCGGCCGTTGAAGAGCTGGAGCTTGCCGGAGGCCCGCTCACCCGCTCGCGCGTTCTCGTCGATCTCCATGCGGATCGCGCCCTTGTGCTCGCGCTGCCACTGCAGCAGGGCGTGATCGACGTCCGCGACCGTGGCGCCGTCGAAGACGGGCGTGGCCACGTAGACCTTGCCGCGCTCCTTCTCGTCCTTGGTCTTGAACGCCTCGGTGCCGTCGTCGTACCAGCCCTCGGCCGCGGCCCACCCGAGGTGGGTCTCGAGGATCTGCCCGATGTTCATGCGCGACGGCACGCCCAGCGGGTTGAGGATCACGTCGACCGGGGTGCCGTCCTCGAGGAACGGCATGTCCTCCTCGGGGACGATCTTGGAGATGACGCCCTTGTTGCCGTGGCGGCCGGCGAGCTTGTCGCCCTCCTGGATCTTGCGCTTCTTGGCGACGAAGACGCGGACCAGGTCGTTGACGCCCGGGGACAGGTCGTCACCCGCGGCGCGGCTGAACGTCTTGACGTCGATGACGACGCCGGACGAGCCGTGCGGCACCTTCAGGGAGGTGTCGCGCACCTCGCGCGCCTTCTCCTTGAAGATCGCGCGGATCAGCTTCTCCTCGGCGGTGAGCTCGGTCTCGCCCTTCGGCGTGACCTTGCCGACCAGCAGGTCGCCCGACTGGACCTCGGCGCCGATGCGGACGATGCCGCGGTCGTCGAGGTTGCGCAGCGACTCCTCCGAGCGGTTCGGGATGTCGCGCGTGATCTCCTCGTCGCCGAGCTTCGTCGTGCGGGCGTCGACCTCGTACTCCTCGATGTGGATCGAGGTGAGCTCGTCGTCCTTGACGATGCGGCGGCTGAGGATGATCGCGTCCTCGAAGTTGTAGCCCTCCCAGGACATGAAGGCGACGCGCAGGTTCTTGCCCAGCGCCATCTCGCCCTTGTCGGAGCTCGAGCCGTCGGCGAGGAGCTCGCCCTCCTGCACCTGCTGGCCGACCTTGATGACCGGCTTCTGGTGGATGAGCGTGCCCTGGTTCGAGCGCATGAACTTCTGCAGCTCGTACTCGTCGCGGTTGCCGTCCTCGGTGGCGATGACGATCCGCGTCGCGTCGACGAAGTCGATCGTGCCGGCGTTGCGGGCCAGCAGGACGTCGCCCGAGTCGAACGCCGCGCGGCGCTCCATGCCGGTGCCCACGAGCGGGGCGTCGGTCTTCAGGAGCGGCACGGCCTGGCGCTGCATGTTCGAGCCCATGAGCGCGCGGTTGGCGTCGTCGTGCTCGAGGAACGGGATCATCGCCGTCGCGACGGACCAGATCTGCTCCGGCGAGACGTCGATCAGGTCGACCTCGGTCGGGGCCACGTACACGTACTGGCCGGCCTGCGTACGGCAGAGGATCGAGTCGCCGGTCAGGCCGCCGTTCTCATCGAGCGGCTCGTTGGCCTGGGCGATGAGGCGCTCCTGCTCCTCGGTCGCGTCCAGGTGGACGATGTCGTCGGTGATCTTGCCGTCCTTGACCACCCGGTACGGCGTCGTCACGAAGCCGTGCTCGGAGATCTGGGCGTACGAGGACAGCGAGCCGATCAGGCCGATGTTCGGACCCTCGGGGGTCTCGATCGGGCACATGCGGCCGTAATGGGTCGGGTGGACGTCTCGCACCTCGATCGGCGCGCGCTCGCGCGTCAGGCCGCCGGCGCCCAGCGCCGACAGGCGGCGGCGGTGCGTCAGGCCCGAGAGCGAGTTGTTCTGGTCCATGAACTGGCTGAGCTGCGAGGAGCCGAAGAACTCCTTCAGCGCGGCCACGACCGGGCGGATGTTGATGATCGTCTGCGGCGTGATCGTGTCCGCGTCCTCGGTGGTGAGGCGCTCGCGGACGACGCGCTCCATGCGGTACAGACCGATGCGGAACGCTTCCTGGATCAGCTCGCCGACGGTGCGCAGCCGGCGGTTGCCGAAGTGCTCGTACTCGTCCAGGTGGTCCTCGACGGCCTCGCGCGGGCGGCTGAGCGCCTCCGCGGCGTAGTCCTTGAGGTCCTCGTCGAGCTCCTCGGAGATGCCGAGGACGTTCGGGAGCTTCACGAGCTCGCGGACGAGCGCGAGGATGTCGTCGTGCGTGAGCGTGCGGACGTCGAGGTCGATGTCCAGGCCCAGGCGCGAGTTCAGCTTGTAACGGCCGACGCGCGTGAGGTCGTAGCGCTTCGGGTCGAAGAAGAGCTGGTTCAGGAGCGCGCGCGCGTTGTCCACGGACGGCGGCTCGCCCGGGCGCTGCTTCTTGAACAGCTCGATCAGCGCGCCCTCTTCCGAGCGCGTGACCTCGGTGTCGGCGTCGATCGTGTTGCGGATGTAGAGGCTGTCGTTGAACAGCTTCAGGATCTCTTCGTCCGTGCTGTAGCCCATCGCCCGCAGCAGCACCGTGACGGGCAGCTTGCGCTTGCGGTCGATGCGGACGTAGACGCGGCCCTTCTTGTCGATCTCGAGCTCGAGCCACGAACCGCGGGCCGGCATGAGGTTGGCGACGAAGACCTGCTTCTCCGGGTCCTTCGGCTCCATCAGGTAGGCGCCCGGCGAGCGGACGAGCTGCGTCACGACGACGCGCTCGGTGCCGTTGATGATGAAGGTGCCGCGGTCGGTCATCCACGGGAAGTCGCCCATGAAGACGGACTGCTCGCGGATCTCACCGGTCTCGCGGTTGATGAAGCCGACCGTGACGGTCAGCGGCCGCGCGTACGTGAGGTCCTTCTCACGGCACTCGTCCAGGGACGCCACCGGGTTGTCGAACGTGAACTCCCCGAACTGCACGGCCAGGTTGCCCGTGTAGTCCTCGATCGGCGAGATGTCGTCGATCGTCTCGCGCAACCCACCGCCCTCAGGATCAACCAACCAGGCGAAGGACTTCTTCTGGATGTCGATGAGGTTCGGGACCTCAACGGACTTGTCGAGGCGCGCGAACGTACGTCGCGTGCGGGGAGCGTCAACGGAAGCCAAGACGGCGACTCCTCAAGAGGGTCGTAGGGCGGCGGGGGAGGTGCACTGGACATGCCGGAGGCATACAGGCGCGACCAACCAAGATAGCACAGGGGGTTACGAACCCCCGCGCAAGGGGCGCTCGACGCTCACGGACCCCGCCCGGCCCGGCTCCCGTATGTGGCGGGAAGGGCATAGTGGACGGCTGCGACTATCGGCCGAGTGCCCTAGAGGATAGCGACGCCCGCAAGCCCGGGCTACACCGGATTCCGGTTACCACTTCCGGGGGATGGTGCGGATAACCGCACCTCCGTAAGGTTCCAGGAGTCCGAACACCCCCCGCGAGCTGCACTACTCGGGGGCGGCCCGTCACCGCCTCCGATTGTCCCCCGCCGGCACCCCGGCACCGTCAGCAGCTCGTGAACCCCCTGGAGGGAAGTGCAAGAAGGGCGGCCGACCCCTGGCCGCCCTTCTGCGTTTAAGGGCTCAGGCCCACGCTCGACCCCGGCCCTTAAACGCCGAAGGGCGCCCGGTGGGCGCCCTCCAAGCGAAGAACCGTGGGGTTCGAGAACTACTTGATCTCGACGGAGCCGCCGGCCTCTTCGATCTCGGCCTTGAGCTTCTCGGCCTCGTCCTTCTCGACGCCCTCCTTGACGGGCTTCGGGGCCTCGTCGACGAGCGCCTTGGCCTCCTTGAGGCCCAGGCCGGTCGCCGCGCGGACGACCTTGATGACCTGGATCTTCTTGTCGCCGGCCGCCGTCAGGATGACGTCGAACGCGGTCTGCTCCTCGGCGGCCTCGGCCTCGCCACCGCCGCCACCGGCGGCCGGGGCGGCGCCGACGGCGACCGCCGCGGCGGAGACGCCGAAGGCCTCCTCGAGGGCCTTGATGCGCTCGGAAAGCTCGAGAACGGAGATCGACTTGAGCTCGTCGATCCACTCCTGGGTGCTGGAAGCCATGTCTTGTTACTCCTCGGTGTCAGTGGAAGCGGGTGCGGGGGCGTCGCCACCAAGGAGACCCTGGTCGACGATCTGCTGCAGCTGGCGGGCGAGGCCGGCCGGCAAGTTGTTGAGCGCGGTCGCGAGGCCGGTGAGCGGCGACGCGATCATGCCGACGAGGCGGCCGATGAGGACCTCCTTCGCCGGGAGCTGGGCGATGGCGTCGACGTCCTCGGGCGTCAGCGCCTGGCCGTCCATCCAGCCACCCTTGAACTCCAGGAGGGTGTTCTGGGTGGCGCGACGGAAGTCGCGCAGCGCCTTGGCGGCCGCGGCGGCGTCGCCACGGACGAAGGTCATCGCCGTCGGGCCCTGGAGGATCGGCTTCAGGCCGTCAGCACCGACCTGGCCCGCAGCGAGCTCGGCCAGCGTGTTCTTGACGACGGTGAAGCTCGAGTCGGCCGCACGCAGCGCGGTGCGCAGCTCAGCAGCCTGGGCGACGGAAATGCCGCGATAGTCCACCGCGAAGACGGCGTTGGACTCACGTAGAGACTCGGCCACCTCCTCGATGACCTGAGCCTTTTGCTCTCGGTTCAAGCGCTTTCTCCTATCCCGGTCTTACGCCTCGATGGGCGGCCGGAGTCTGGGGAGAGGCTGGTTATGCGTATCCGCTTACGCGGCCGCGCCAGCCTCCGTATCGACCAAGTCCTTGAGACGCGTCGGATCGACCTTGATGCCGGGGCCCATGGTCGACGCGAGCGTCACCGTGCGGATGTACTTGCCCTTCGCCGCGGACGGCTTCGCGCGGTTGATCTCTTCCATCACGGCGCGGTAGTTGTCGAGCAGCTGCTCGTCCGAGAAGGAGGTCTTGCCGAGCGTCATGTGCACGATCGCGGTGCGGTCCGTGCGGTACTCGACCTTGCCGGCCTTGGACTCCTGGACGGCCTTGGAGACGTCCATCGTCACGGTGCCGACCTTCGGGTTCGGCATCTTGCCCGACGGGCCGAGGATGCGGCCGAGGCGGCCGACCACCGGCATCATGTCCGGCGTCGCGATGGCGACGTCGAAGTCCATGAAGCCTTCCTGGATCTTGGCGGCGAGGTCGTCGGCACCGACGATGTCGGCCCCGGCCTCCTCGGCCTCCTTCGCCTTGTCGCCCTTGGCGAACACGGCGATCTTGACTTCCTTGCCGAGGCCGTGCGGCAGCGCGATCGTGCCGCGGAGCTGCTCGTCGGCGTGGCGGACGTTCAGGCCCGTGCGGATGTGCACCTCGACGGACTCGTCGAACTTCGCGCGCTTGGCCTCCTTCATCAGCTTCACAGCCTCAGAGGGGGTGTACTCGCGCGTGCGGTCCACGAGCGCCTTCGACGCGACGGTGTTCTTGCCGTGCTTGGCCATTACGCCACGACCTCCACGCCCATAGAGCGGGCGGTGCCCGCGATGATCTTGGCCGCCTGGTCGACGTCGTGCGCGTTCAGGTCGTTGAGCTTCTTCTCAGCGATCGCGCGCACCTGCTCGTTGGTGATCGTGCCGACCTTGGTGCGGTTCGGCTCGCCTGACCCCTTGTCGATGCCGATCGCCTGGCGGATCAGCACCGCGGCCGGCGGCGTCTTGGTGACGAACGTGAAGGAGCGATCCTCGTAGACCGTGATGACGACGGGGATCGTGACCCCCATGTCACCAGAGGTCGCGGCGTTGAACGCCTTCACGAACTCCATGATGTTGATGCCGTGCTGACCCAGCGCGGGACCCACGGGCGGCGCCGGCGAGGCCTGGCCTCCGGGCGCCTGCAGCTTGATCGTCGTCAGTACTTTCTTGGCCATTAGATCTTCTTCACTTGGTCGTACCCGACCTCGACAGGAGTCTCGCGGCCGAAGATGGAAACGAGCACCTTGAGCTTCGAGGCGTCCTCGTTGATCTCGGAGATCTCACCCGAGAAGTCCGACAGCGGACCGGAGATCACCTTGACAGATTCGCCGATCGTGAACTGGGCGCGGCTCGGGACCTTCTGCGCCACCTCGCGGTGGAGCAGGCGATCCACTTCGGCCTGCGTCAGCGGGATCGGCTCGTTGGAAGCACCCACGAACCCCGTGACGCCCGGCGTGCCCTTGACGACCTGCCAGGAGTCCTCGTTGAGGTCCATGTTCACCAGCACGTAGCCGGGCATGGTCCGCTTCTCGACCGAGACCTTCTGGTTGTCCTTCATCTCCTGGACCGTCTCGGTCGGAACGACGACCTGGCGCACGGCGCGCGACTGGTTCAGAGAAGAGACTCGGTGCTCGAGGTTCTGCTTGACCTTGTTCTCGTGCCCGGAATAGGTGTTGATGACGTACCAGCGAAACATGGGGCCTTCTTCAGAGAATCCACTGAATTAGAGGGTTCCAGAGCGCGTCGAGCGCACCCAGGTATGCCCCCGCCACGACCACGAACCCGAGCGTGACGGCCGTGCCCTGACCGACCTGACGGCGGTCAGGCCACTGGACGCGCTTGAGCTCGGCCCAGGACGCACGCAGGAAGTCGACGGCGCGGCCGAAGATCCCCTTGCGCGGACGGTCCGCCTCGTGGCCGTGCCCGTGATCGTCCTCGCGCGCGGGACGCTGCTCGGACGTCTTGCGGACCGGGCCACCAGCCTCGGCGATGTGCGCCTCGGCGATGTCCGGCATCGCCTGCCCGAGCGGGTCGGCGGGCTCGGTGTCCCCGAAGTCGCGCGCGGACTCGTCGTCGCGGACGCGATCCTCGCCGAGGTCGTCGTCGTCGTCGCGGTCTTGACGATGGGTGGCCATTAATCCGTGTGTTCCTTACGGTTTAGCGCGTCTCGCGATGCCCGGTGTGCTTCCGGCACCACTTGCAGTACTTCCGCAGCGTGATGCGATCCGGGTTGTTGCGCTTGGACTTCTTGGTCTGGTAGTTCCGGCGCTTGCAGTCCTCGCACGCGAGGGTGACTGCGATCCGGACGTCTCCGCGGGCCATTGAGGCGTGCTCCGAGAGTCGTGGGTTCGTGAATGCGCCGGGGCAGAAGAAAACCCCGCTCCGGCGCGAGGTGGCAAAGAAGAATAGCGCCTAGGAAGCGGCGCTCGTGTAACGCGCGGCCACGACGGCGGGCAACTCGACCGGAGTACGGGTCTCGACCGACCACGCGAGCCGGATCAACTGTGCGTGAGACCAGGCGAAAGGCGTCGCGCCGGGGTTGCGCTCGCCGAGCATGTTGGCATCGGTGGCGGCGGAACCCATCACGTTCAGATCGGTCGTCGCCGGGCGCCCGGCGAGCAGCTCGTACTCCCCGCGCTCGCCGTACTCGACCGGCCGGAACGGGAACCGCTTGCGCTGCTGGAGGGCGGCGACCATCGCCGGGTCGTCCGCGCGCTTGACCCCCAGGCGGGCGAGGTCGAGCACGGTCTCGGGCGTGGACGCGATCGTGCGCTGCCAGCGGTCGGCCTTGCGCTCGTACGTGCGGGCGCGCGCAGACGCTCCCTTGCGGCGGGCGAGGTTGGCCGCGCAGATCAGGCCGGCGATCTTCTCGGCGCTGCGCTTGCCCCGGGCCAGCTTGTCGGCGAGCGGGCGCAGCCGGGTCCAGTCGCCGCTGCCGAGCTGGTGGGCGAGCACGAGCGTGAGGCCGTCACCGGCCATGCGCTCGTCCAGGAGCTGGTCGAGCGCCCGGTTCGCGGCGGCCTTGTCCCCCGCGGCGAGCAGGCCGGTGGCGACGTGGTACAGGTCCCGCGCCTTGACGACGTTGCGCTCGTGGCTCGGGCTGGTGATGAACGCGCCGGGGTCCGCCTTGTCCTCGAGCGCCTTGAGCGCGAGCAGGCTCGTCTCATAGGCCGCGGAGAGCGGCAGCGCGGCGGCGGGGATCGGCAGGAGCGTGTTCCGATAGGCGATCCAGCCGTCCCGGTAGGCACCGGCGGTCGTGTCCCAGCCCGCGTCGAGCGTCGCCTCGGCGGTCCGCAGCGCGGCGCTGCCGAGCCCGGCGAAGCCGAGCGCGAGCACGAGGTCGCGTGCGTCGCCCCGGCCGGTGAGCCGCGTGTGGGCCTGCTGGACGACGTTGCCGGGCCGCAGCGCGTCGTAGGTGTGCTCCAGGAGCGTGTCCTCGTCGCGGCCCTTGTAGCCCGAGCTGGTGCGCGTGAGGGCCGGGCGGGCGACGAGCGCGCTGGCGATGTGGGCGTCGTGGGCGAGCAGCGCGTGCCCGCGCGTCCAGCCGACGTCGTCGTCGCCGTCCCCATAGAGCTGCGGGTCGAACGCGACCTCGAGGTCGTGGTCCTGGCCGTCGCGCGACTCGAAGCGCACCTTCACGAGCACCGTCGCCCGCTGCGGGTCGGTGACGTAGGTGCGCACGAGCCGCCAGTCGTCGGTCTGCGTGGTGTGCGTGTAGGCGAGACCGTCGTTGGTGACCGCACCTTCGGTGACCCGCCGGCCGTCGACCATGAACGCCAGCTCGCGCGTCGACGGGTGCGCGAGGTCCGGGTAGTAGACCTCCGCGAGCCCGGGCTCGCGGACGGTGAACGCCACGCGGCTCTCGCGCGTGGCCGACGTGCCGAACCCGAGCTTGTCGACCGCCGTCCAGGTCGCCTTGTCCCCGGGTGCGCCGGGCGCACGCTCGCGGGCATGCGCCGCGGGGGCCACGGCCAGCACGGCGCAGACGAGGGCGAGACACCGCATGCTCGCGCGCATTATCCGCGATGGGCGGATCAGGTTCAGCGCCCGGGCAGTGGCAGGCGCAGGGCGCGGCGCGTCCAGGTCTTCTGCGTGCCCGTCTTGAACGCCTCCACCGCGCCCTGGGCGAGCGGGTCCATCGGGTTCAGCCGCAGCGCCTCGGCGGCCTCGGCGCGCGGGTCACGGCCGGCGATCGCCAGGGAGATCGCAAGCGCGTAGCGGCGGTCCCAGCTGCGCGGGTCCAGCTCCACGGCGCGGCGCGCCGCGCTCACCGCCAGCTCGGGGCGCCCGCTGCGCAGGTCGCAGTAGGCGATGATCTCGAACGCGTCCGCGCGCACGGGCAGGGCGTCGAGCGCGTCGAGCGCCGCATCCGTGGAGCGCCCGCAGTCGCGCGCCTTGTACGCCTGCACCGCGGTCGTGTAGGCCGTCTGCGAGCGGTACACGTTCGCGGGCACGAGCAGCAGGAGCAGCGCGCCCAGCCCGAGCACCACCCGCACGGTGCGGCCGACCGCACGGTCGACCGGCCCCGCGCCCGCGGGCGCG
Organism: Solirubrobacter pauli; assembly: GCF_003633755.1. Lineage (GTDB taxonomy): Bacteria > Actinomycetota > Thermoleophilia > Solirubrobacterales > Solirubrobacteraceae > Solirubrobacter > Solirubrobacter pauli. The sequence goes on along the minus strand of NZ_RBIL01000001.1, from coordinate 3,577,489 downwards.
GCCAGCGCGACCGCCGCCAGGCCGAACACCCAGATCGTCGCGCCCGTCAGCTCCCAGATCCAGTCGAGCGCCGCGTGCGCCGCCCACGTCAGCACGGCGGCGAGCACGGCCGCCGCCAGTGGCCGGTCGGGGCCGCGCGCCCGCCACGCCAGCCCGACGACGAGCGCGCCCAACGCCGTCAGCAGCAGGGCGAGGCCCACGAGCCCCAGCTCGCCCAGCGTCTCGAAGTACAGCGAGTGCCCGTCGACCACCTGGAAGTTGACCGACCGCTCGCGCTTCCAGTCGACCTCGTAGGTCCCGGCGCCGTCGCCGAGGAGCGGATGCGCCTCGAACGCGTCGAGCGACACGCGCCAGTGCGCGAAGCGCCCGTTGTTGTCGAAGGTCAGCAGGCGGGTGCGGATGTCGTCCTCCTGGACGGCGCCGCCGTGCAGGAGCGTGTCCGCCTGCGCCCTCCCCCAGCTCACGGCACCGCTCGCGAACAGCCCCACGACCACCAGCGCGAGCACGCCGGCCGTCACCCCGGCCCGTGCGGGCCACGACCACGCCGGGAACCGGAGACGCGCGAGCCACGCGTCGACGGGCAGCAGCAGCGCCCGCACCCCGCCGGCGACGAGCATCGCCAGCAGGAGGTCGTTCGCCACCCGCCGTCCGTCGCTGATGGTCCCCGCAAGCGTCGGGTCGTACCCGAGCAGCGACGGCGCGTGGTACACGGCCAGCACCGCGAGGACCGTCGGCGCACCGGCCGCGACGACCGTGCAGATCAGCGCTCGCGGCCGGCCGATGACCACGTACGCGACCAGGCCGACGGCCAGCGAGACGATCGCGCCCCGCGACAGCGTGAGGTAGAGCCCCGCGGCCAGCCCCGGCAGGAGCGCCGCGGCGATCGGCCGCAGCGTCCGCGCGCTGCCCTCCCACGACGCCAGGTGCAGCGCGAGCACGCTCGCCGCCGCGGCGACGAAGCCCAGCCCGTTCCAGTACGTGATCGGCCACGCCATCCGGCGCGGGTCGACGCCGCCCGGCCCGGTCAACAGGTCCGGACGCAGCCGCGCGATCAGCGCCGCGCCGACGATCACGGCGAGCGCAGCCACCACGCCCGTGATCGCCACCGTCGTCCGCCGACGGGTCCACGGCGTCGATCCCAGCAGCACGAGCGCGAGCAGGTAGGTGAGGACCCGGCTGTACTCGATCGTCGCCCGGCCCGGGCTGTCGGACCACCACGAGGAGGCGAGGACCCAGGCGGAGAAGAGCGTCAGCGCGAAGAGCGCGGCGAGCAGCGGCCGCGACAGGCCGGCGAACGGGCGCTCGGACAGCGTGATGCGCAGCACGAGCAGCACGCCCAGGACGCACGCGACCGGCGTCCAGGAGTCCGCGAAGAACCCGCCGGCCTGGAAGGCCAGCGCACCGGTCGCCGCTCCGGGAAGGAGGGCGAGTCCGTAGTCGAGGGTCGTCCGGACCTTCCGCACGCCGCGGAACGCTAGAGGCCGAGTGGGCTAGGACGCGTGCGAGCGCAGCGGCAGCGACGGCGCGGGCGCCGCCACCGGGTCCGCTTCGACCGGCACGAGCGCGGTGAGCGTGGCGACGAACGGGACGTCGGGCTCGGCCTCGGGGGGCGCGGCCGTGTGGGGCGTGAGGGCGGTGAGCGCCTCGTCCCCGCGGCGCGCCGCGACGCACAGCGAGACGGCGACCACGCACAGGGACAACCAGACGGAGCCGATCAACAAGAGCACACTCCCAATCTCGGCCGAAACGGCACGCACTTGAGCGATCCTGGCCGATCGGGTAGGCGTACCGGCGTGAATCCCCCGGAGCTCGAAGGCGTCACCCACACCTACGTCGACCTGCCCAACGGCCTGCGCGTGCACGTCGCCGAGCACGGCCCCAGCGACGGCGTGCCGGTCCTCGCGCTGCACGGCTTCCCCCAGCACTGGTACGAGTGGCGGCGGCTGTTCGCCGCGCTGCCCGAGCACCGGATCATCGCGCCCGACCTGCGCGGCCTCGGCTGGACGGGCCGCGCGCCCGACGGCGACTACCGGAAGGCGACGATCGCGGGCGACCAGATCGCGCTGCTGGACGCGCTGGGCCTCGACCGCGTCGTGCTCGTCGCCCACGACTGGGGTGGCTGGGTCGGCTGGCACCTCGCCCTCTCCCACGCGGAGCGCTTCTCGGGCTACGTCGCGACCGGCATCGTCCACCCCTGGAACTCGACGCTCGACCTCATGCGCGAGGGCCACCGGTTCCTCTACCAGCCGCCGATCGCCGCGCCGGTGCTCGGGCCGCTGCTGATCCCGCATGCGGTGACGCGCTTCCTGCGGGCCGCCTGGGGCGACCGCGAGACCTACGACCGCGCCGCGGAGCGGATCTACGCCGAGCCGTACAAGACGACCGCCGGGGCCGCGAGCCAGTACTACCGCCAGTTCCTCGTGCGCGAGGTCCTGCGCGGACCGTCCGGGCGCCTGACGATCCCGACGCGCCTGCTGCAAGGGCGCCGCGACCCGATCGGCACCCGGCTCGCCGAAGGCCTGGACCGCCGCGGCGACGACGCGTTCACGATGCTGCTGGAAGGCTGCGGGCACTTCGTGCCGGAGGAGCGGCCAGGAGACGTCGCCGCCGCAGTACGCTCGCTCCCATGGTCGTGAAGATCAACGCGATTGAAGTCGCCGAGGGCCGTGGACCCGAGCTCGAGGAGCGCTTCGCCAAGCGCGCCCGCGAAGTCGACAACCAGCCCGGGTTCCTCGGGTACCAGCTGCTGCGCCCGGTCAAGGGTGAGACGCGCTACTTCGTCGTCACCCACTGGGAGACCGACGAGGACTTCCAGAACTGGGTCACGAGTGCGTCCTTCACGCGCGGCCACGTGCAGGCGCGCGCGGACGGCGAGGGCAAGCGCCCGCCCGTCGCCCACGGCTCCGCGGTGATGGAGTTCGAGGTCGTCGAGCTGGTGACGCCCGCCGCCCCGTAGTCGCACTACCTTGCAGTGCGCTGCCTGACTGGAGCTACCACCCGCTGCTGAGGCACCTCCCGCCCGGGCTGCTGCTCCGGGCGGCGGACGCGTTCGCGCGCGTTCCCGGCGGCGGCAAGGTGATCGAGCTCGTCGGGGACGCGAAGCCGCCGGCCGGCGTGGCGTCCCCGGTGTGGATCCACGCGACGCGCCCGCATCCCGTCCTCGAGCGGCTCGGCGCGGCGGGCGTCCACATCGGGCCGGAGGCCCCCGGCCCCGTCGTCCGGAGCCCCGCCGAGGCGCTGGCGGCGTTGCGGACCGGCGAGCGGGTCTACGTGGACGCGAGCGCGCTGCGGGAGGCCGGGCCGAGCCTGGTCCGGCGGATCAACGCGGCCGTCGCTCCGCCGCCCGCCCGGAGCGGCGGGGGCGCGGCGCAGGCGCTGGGCTGGAGCATGATGCTCGCCGGCGTGATCATCTGGCTCGTCGCGCGCGGGCCGGTGTTGCTGGGCTACGACGAGGCGTTCGTCGGCCTCGGCAAGGCGGAGCTGAACGCCGCGAACGACCGGCTGCTGCCGTTCATGGAGCACGACCGGGCGACGCTGGCGGGCGTGATGATCGCGCTCGGCGCGCTGTACGCCGGGCTGGCCATGGACGGGCTCACCCGCTGGGAGTGGGCCGCGGTGGTCTCGTCGGCCGCGATCGGGTTCGTGTCGTTCCTGCTGTTCGTCGGCTACGGGTACTTCGACCCGCTGCACTTCGGGCTCACGGCCGGGTTGCTGCCGACGTTCTTCCTGACGCTCAAGGAACGGCCGCCGCGGGCGTTGCCGCCGCCCGACCTGCACAACGACCGTGCCTGGAAGCGCGCGCAGACGGGCCAGCTGCTGCTGGTGAGCGCCGCGCTCGGCGTCACGGTCGGCGGGCTGGGGATCGCCACGATCGGCATCGGGGGCGTGTTCGTGCCCTCCGACCTGGAGTTCCTGCGGGCCACGAAGGCCGAGATCGAGGCGATCGACCCGCAGCTCACGAGCTTGATCGCCCACGACCGCGCGGGCTTCGGGGGCGCGCTCGCGGCGGCCGGCGTCGGCCTGCTGATCGTCGCCCTGCGCGGCGTGCACCGCGGCGCACGCCGGCTGTGGTGGACGCTCGCCGCCGCCGGGCTGCCGGGCTTCGCGGCGACGACCATCGTCCATCTGGAGGTCGGATACTCCGACCCGCTGCATCTCGCGCCCGTGCTGGTGGCCGGAGCCCTCTACACGGGCGCGCTGATCTGCCTGTACCCGTACCTGGCTACGCGGCGGCGTGCGCGGCCTGAGCCTCTTCGCGCGTCTGGGGCGCCTTCCCCCAGCGGGTCTGCTGGGCGTACTCGATGAGCCGCGGGAAGTAGTCGGTTAGGTGCGGGCAGGTGATGCCGGCCGGACCGAGGAGCGCGCGGGCCCGGGAGTCGTCGAAGACCATGTCCATGTCGAAGTACGGGAAGTACACCTGGGCGTGCTCGTCGGCGGCGGCGGAGCCGGTGCCGGTCGACCCGGGCGCGACGACCGGTGGCTTCTCACGGCCGAAGGCGGCCGAGGTCATGCCGACGAGGTCGTCGACGGAGCAGGCCTCACCGCCGCTCACCAGGTTCACGACGCCGGACGAGGACGTCTCGAGCAGGTGCACGAGCGCGTCCGCCACGTAGTCGACGGGGACGACGTCCACGAGCGCCTCCGGACGGGCCGGCACCTCCTGGAACATCCCGCGCGAGAACGCGCGGATCGGCCAGTAGAGGACGTTGAAGGCCGGCGTCCACCCCGAGTCGGACTCACCCATCACGATCGACGGGCGGGCGATCACGGGATCGAGGTCGGACGCGTCGTTGACGACGTGCTCGGCCTCCCACTTGGTCTGCTCGTACGTGTTGCGGAACTCCTGGCCCGCGTCGAGCTGGCGCTCGCGGAACGTGCCCTTCGTGATTCCGGCCACGTAGGCCGTGGAGACGTGCACGAAGCGGTCCAGGCGGCCGGTGGACTTGGCCTCGCGCGCGAAGCCGATGATCTCGCGGGTGCCTTCGACGTTGATCAGGCGCGCCTCGTCGAGCGGCAGGTCGAACGAGATCGACGCCGCGCAGTGCATGACCGCCGTGACCTCCTCGGCGACCTGCGACCGCTCCTCGCGGTCCATGCCGAGGCCGGGCGAGGTGACGTCGCCCGCGATCGCCTTCACGCGGTCGAAGTACGGCGAGGGGTCCCGCCACAGCTTCGCCATCACGCCGTGCAGGCGCTCGGTCGCGGCCTCGGAGTCCGCTGCCCGGACGAGCGCGACCACGTCGCGGTCGCCCTTCTCGAGCAGCCGCGCGAGGACCTCCATGCCGAGGAAGCCGGTCGCGCCGGTCAGGAAGACGGGGTTCTTCACGCCTCGACCTCCTCACGCAACGGCACGATCTGCGTGCCCATCGCGTGGAAGCCGCCGTCGACGTGGATGATCTCCGCCGTGATCGCGCGGGACGCGTCGCTGAGCAGGAAGTTGATCGTCTCCGCGACGGGCGCGGGATCCTCGACGTCCCACGGCAGCGGGGCCTGCTTCTCCCAGGCGGACGCCAGGTCGGAGAAGCCGGGGATGCCGCGCGCGGCGAGCGTGGCCAGCGGCCCGGCGCTCACCAGGTTCACGCGCACGCGACGGGGACCGAGGTCCCGCGCCAGGTAGCGCGCGGTCGCCTCCAGCGCGGCCTTCGCGACGCCCATCCAGTCGTAGACCGGCCAGGCGACCTGCGCGTCGAAGTCGAGCCCGACGATCGCCGCGCCCTCCTCCGGGAACAGGTCGCTCAGCCCCACCGTCAGGGCCTTGAGCGAGTACGCCGACGTCTGGAACGCGGTGGTCGCGCTCTCCGGCGGCGTGTTGAGGAAGTTGCCGCCGAGCGCGTCCTCCGGGGCGAACGCGATCGCGTGGAGCACGCCGTCGACGCGCCCCCAGCGCTCCTTGAGGTCAGCCGCGACCGCTTCGATGTCCTCGGGCTTGTTGACGTCGAGCTCGAGGACGTCCGGCACGGGGTCCAGCCGGTTGGCGGAGCGCTCGGTCATGCGCTTGGCACGGCCGAAGCCGGTGAGGACGACCTCCGCACCGGCGGCCTGCGCCTGACGGGCGACCTCGAACGCGATCGACTCGCGGTTGATGACGCCCGTGATCAGGAGCTTCTTGCCTTGCAGGCTCATGCGGCCTCCAGGGCCAGAACGGCGTTGTGGCCACCGAAGCCGAACGACGACGAGATCGCGATCGCGCGCTTGTCGCCGATGTCGAGCGGCTTGGCCTGGTGCGGCACGTAGTCGAGGTCGAGGCCCTCGTCGGGGTGCTCGAGCCCGAGCGTCGGCGGAGCGATCCGGTCGCGCAACGCGAGGATCGTCGCCACCGCCTCCACGGCGCCGGCGGCGCCGAGCAGGTGCCCGATCGACGACTTCAGCGACGAGATCGGGATCTCGTGCGCGCGGTCGCCGAGGGCCAGCTTGAGCGCCTTGGTCTCCGCCGCGTCGTTGAGGCCGGTCGACGTGCCGTGGGCGTTGACGTAGACGATGTCGTCGGGCGTGATGCCCGCGTCCTTCATCGCCGCCTTCATCGCCCGCGAGGGCCCGCCGCCGTCCTTGTCCGGCGCGGTCAGGTGGTAGGCGTCGGCCGAAGCGCCGTAGCCCTTCAGCGTGCCGAGGATCTTCGCCCCGCGCTTCTCCGCGTTCTCACGCGTCTCGAGCACGAGGATCGCGCCGCCCTCGCCCATGACGAAGCCGTCGCGGTCCTTGTCGAACGGACGCGAGATGCCCTTGGTGGAGAGCGCGTCGAGCGCGCCGAACGCGGCGTTCGAGAGCGGCGTCAGCGCCGCCTCCGAGCCGCCGGTCACGACGGCGTCGACCAGGCCGGACTCGATCATCATCTTCGCGGCGCCGATGGCGTCCGCGCCGCCCGAGCAGGCGGAGACGATGCCGTGGCACGGGCCGAGCAGCTTGAAGCGCATGGAGACGGCCGCGGCGGCGGCGTTGCTCATCATGAGCGGCACGGACAGCGGCGGGACCTTCTTCGGCCCGCTCTCGATCAGCAGCTCCTTGCCGCGCTCGAGCGTCCCGATGCCGCCGATGCCGGTGCCCAGGACCGAAGCGATGCGCTCGCCCTCGTAGGGCAGCTCGTCGCTCCAGCCCGCCTCGGCCAGCGCCTCGTCGCCCGCGACCAGCGCGAACTGCGTGAAGCGATCCGCGCGGCGGACTTCCTTGACGGACAGGTGCTCCGTCGGCTCGAACTCGGATGCGACGCCCTTGCCGTCGGCGATGCCGACGACGCCGGCGCTCCAGCGCTCATGCAGCGTGCGCGCGCCGACACCCAGCGGGGTGACGGCGCCGACGCCGGTGATGACGACCTCGCGGCTCATGCGCCCTTCTGCACCACCAGGTCAATCGCGTCGCCGACGGTCTTGATCTTGCCCACGTCGTCGCCCTTGAGCGCGACGCCGTACTCGTCCTCGATGATCTGCGAGAGCTCGGCGAGGTCCAGCGAGTCCACGTCGAGGTCCTCGAAAGTAGCCTCGCGCGTGATGTCGCCCTCGTCGACGCCGAACTGCGGCAGCGCCTCGTAGACGGTCTTCTGAACGGCTTCTTCGGTGATGGCGTTGGCCATGAGGTTGGTCTCCTTCTGAGGTTAAGCGGACATTCCGCCGTCGACATAGAGCGTGGTGCCGGTGACATAGCCGGCGTCGTCGGAGGCGAGGAACCGCACGGCGGCGGCCACCTCCTCCGGCGTGCCTTGCCGGCGGGCCGGGATCGCCTTGACGATCTCGTCCGTCGCCAGGTCGGCGGTCATGTCGGTGGCGATGAAACCAGGTGCGACCGCGTTGACGGTGACTCCTCGCCGCGCGACCTCCGCGGCGATCGTCTTGGTCATGCCGATCAGGCCCGCCTTGGCCGCGGCGTAGTTACTCTGCCCGGCGTTGGCCCGAGGGCCGACGACCGACGCGATGTTGACCACGCGGCCGTAGCGCGCCTTGATCATCGAGCGCAGCACGTCGCGGGTGAGCTTGAAGGCCGGGGAGAGGTTGGTGCCGATGACGACGTCCCAGTCCTCGTCGGTGAGCTGCAGCGCGATGTTGTCGCGCGCGACGCCCGCGTTGTTGACGAGCGCGAGGACGGGGCCGCCGAGCTCGCCGGTGACCTGCTCGAGCAGGGCCTTGGTGTCGGCGGTCGTGACGTCGGCGCCGATCGCCTTCGCCTTGCCGCCGGCGGCCTCGATCTTCGCGACGACCTCGTTGGCCGCGGCCTCGCCGGAGCGGTAGTTGACCGCGACGGCCCAGCCGTCGGCGGCGAGGCTCTGCGCGATCGCCGCGCCGATGCCCTTGGACGCGCCGGTGACGAGCGCGACGGCGTTGTCGGGACGCGTGCTCATCGCAGGGTCCACTCCATCACGCCGGCGCCCCAGGTGAAGCCCGCGCCGATCGCGCCGACCAGGATCTTCTGGCCCGGGCGCAGGCGCCCGTCCTCACGCGAGAGCGACAGCGTGAGGGGAATCGAGGCGGCGGACGTGTTGCCCAGCTGGGCGATGTAGTCCGCGACCTTCGAGGCGTCCAGCTCCAGGCGCTCGCCGACCGCCTTGAGGATGCGGCTGTTGGCCTGGTGATAGACGAACAGGTCGATGTCGCCGAGCTCGAGGCCCGCGGCCGCGACCGCGTAGACCGTCGACTCGGACAGGTTCTTGACCGCGATCTTGAACGTCGAGATCCCGTCCATGCGGATGTACGGGTCCTCGTGCGTGGCGAGGATCGTGTCGCCCAGCCCGCCGTCGGCGAGCAGGTCGATCGGGCCGATGCCGGCACCGGACTCGGACGGGCCGAGCACGACCGCGCCCGCACCGTCGCCGAACAGCATGCCGGTCTTCTTGTCGTCGAAGTCGGTGATGCGCGTGAGCTTCTCCGCGCCGACCAGCAGGATGCGCTCCGCGCGGCCGACCTCGATCAGCGCGGCGGACTGGGACAGGCCCGCGAGGAAGCCCGTGCAGGCCGCGCCGATGTCGAACGCGGCGGCGCGGTCGGCGCCGAGCGCATGCGCCACGAGCGGCGCGCAGTTCGGGGTGATCTCGTCGGCGCTCATGGTCGCGACGATCACGTAGTCGAGGTCCCCGGGCTTGGTGCCCGAGTCCTGCAGCGCGCGGCGGGCGGCCTTCACGGCGAGGTCCGTGGTGCCCTCGTTCGCGGCGGCGCGACGGCGGGCCTTGATGCCGGTGCGCTTGATGATCCAGTGGTCGTCGACGCCGATGCGCTCCGCGATGTCCGCGTTGGGGACGACCTCGCTGGGGAGGTAGTGGCCGAGCCCGAGGATCGTCGCGGTCCGCGGGGGTGCGGGGCGCCTCCCGTTGCGCGCCGCGTCGCGCGCGACTTGCAGCAGCTCAGGGGAAAGGGTGGCGTTGCTCACACGTGCACCCTCGCGCAGAGCCGTTGTGTGTCCCACCTCCGCTCGCGGCCTACCCCCCGCTTAGGGGGTGGCACCCACCCACTCGCTCAAGAAATCAAGCCGAGCCGCTGCGCCTTCTGCACGGCCTCGGCCCGGTTGCGCACGCCCAGCTTGCGGTACAGCGAGGACGTGTGCTCCTTGACGGTGTGGGGCGACAGGAACAGCTCGCCGGCGATCTCGCGGTTGGTCGCGCCGCCCGCGATCGCCTCCAGGACCTCGCGCTCGCGCTCGGACAGCGGGGGCCCCGCCGGCGCCTCGTGCGGCTTGAAGACGGTCATGCCGAGGCCGACCATGCGCACGGCGCCCGCGATGTCCGCGGCCGGCCAGTCCTTGGAGATGAAGCCGCTCGCGCCGGCGGCGCGCGCCGCGTTGGGGCTGATCCGCCCGGCGCCGCTGATCAGCAGCACGTTCAGGCGCGGGGAGAGCGCCAGCAGCTGCGCGCAGATCTCGGCGCCGGACTCCTGCCCGACGAACAGGTCCACGAGCGCGACGTGCGGGTCGTAGCGGCGGGCGAGCGCGAGTGCCTCCTGCGTGTTGCGCGCGGACAGGCAGCGCTCCACCCACGGCTGCTCGCCGAGCATCAGCCGCAGGCCCCAGTGGACGACCTCGTGGTCGTCCACCACGAGCACCCGGAGCTTGCGGTCCGACGTGCCGGCGGCGATGCGGGAGGGGTTGAGGTCAGGCCCGGTCAAGAGGGACCGCCAGTCTGACGCGCCACCAACCCGGATCGCGCTCGCCGAACTCCACGATGCCCCCGAACTGCAGCGCCTCGAGGGCGGCGAGCTTGAGCCCCATGCCGCTCTGACGCGCGCGGCCGCGCAGGCCGTCGTTGACGACGTCGAGCACGAGCGTCTCGTCGTCCTTGATCGCCAGGCTGACCTCGATCCTGCTCGGCTTGGCGTGCTTGTGCGCGTTGCGGACCGCCTCGGCCAGCACGGACTGGGCGAGCGGCTCGATCGACGGCGGGATCGTCACCGCTTCGCTGTCCGGGGTGAGCACGAGGTGCAGGTCGCGGTGCTCGCGGCGCAGGCGCTCGACCTCCTCGAGCAGCGTCGTGTTCGTCTCCGGCGCCTGGCGCGCGAGCGGGCGCTGCAGCGCCCGCCGCAGGTCGTGCAGGGCGGCCTGCAGCTCCGCGGCGATCCGCTGACGGGCGGCGACGGACAGCTCCGCCTGGGAGCTGAAGACGAGCTGGATGCCGAACAGCCGCTGGATGACCGACTCGTGCACCTCGCGCGCGAGGTCCATCCGCTCCTGCAGCTGGCGCGCCTGGGCCTGCTTGTTCGTCGCCTGGCGCGCGTAAGCGGCGAGCGCGGCGGTCTTGCCGAGCGTCCACAGGACGTAGCGCTCGGAGTCGCTGAGCGGGGGACGGTCCGGCTTGCGGTCGGACAGGATCACACCCAGCCAGCGGCCGGCGGCGGCCATCGGCGTGCAGACCAGCGTGTTGGAGGCGGTGATCAGCCCGCGGTACTCCTCGGGGACGTCCTCGGCCATCGAGGAGCTGATCTCGATCACGCGGTCCTCAACGAGCGACTCGCGGGCGACCTGGACGGTCTCGACCGTCACCTGGGCGTCGGCGAACACGTCGAGGTCGATGCCGTAGGCGCCGGCGGCGCGGACGCGGCGGCGGGCGCCGTCGTAGCGGAAGATGACGGCGCGGTCCATGTCCGCCAGGCGGCACGTGGCCTCGCACAGGCGGCTGTAGAAGTCGTCGGTGGCGGGGTCGGCGTCGACGCGGGCCAGCAGCTCGACGAACGTCTCGAGCGCGTCGATGCTGACCGTCGGCTGCTGGGGAACGGTGTGGCTCTCCACCGTGGCCGAGCCTACCCGTCGTCGAGGACGCCGGTCACGTTCGCGAGCTCGAACACGCGGCGCACCGCCGGCGAGGCGCGCCGGACCGTGAACGACCAGCCGTCCTCCTCGGCCGCCCGGTGCGCGTCCATCAGCGTCGTGAGGCCGGTCGAGTCCATGAACGTCACTTCGGCGAGGTCCAGCACGACCGCGTGGCGGTGGTGGCGCAGGCGCGCGAGCAGGTCGACGAGCTCCGGTGCGGTCGCGATGTCCAGCTCGCCGTGGACGAAGAGCGTGCGATCACCCCGCAGGTCGGAGACCTCCGTGACCTTCCAGCTGGTTGGGCCGCCGTGCGTGCTCGTAGAGGAGGACGCTACCGCACCGGATGCTCAGTGACGCTGGAGCACGAACCAGACGGTGGTGCCGTCGGTGGTCTCGACGCCCCATTGGTCAGCCAGGCGACCGACGAGGAACAGGCCGAAGCCGCCGGGCTCGTCGCTGCGGCCGTAGCGCGGGGTCGGCTCGAAGCCGCGGCCGTGGTCGACGACCTCGATGCGCACCTCCGCGTTCCAGTGCGCGTGGACCTCGACCGGGTCGCCGCCGTCGCCGTGGCGGACGGCGTTGGTGACCAGCTCGGACACCAGCAGCCGCAGCGTCTCGACCTCTTCGTCCTGCAGGTCCGGCGCCATCGCCTCGCACAGCTCGGTGCGCGCTCGGGCGACGGATGTGGGCTCGGGCGGATACGTCAGCTCGAGCGTGTGGGGCTCCATGCGTCTCGGCTGCCCCGTGCGATTTGGCCGGAAACCGCTCGGGTTGTGGAACTGACCTGGCGCGTCTGCGTTTCGCTCACGCGATCGCCGACGGGGCGTGCGCGCCGCCGGCGCCCGGCGCGACCCTGCCGTCGCGCATGGCGATGACGGTCGTCGCGCGCGCCGTGACCGACGCGTCGTGCGTGGCGCAGACGATGCAGGCGCCCTGGCGCGCCGTGTCCGCGAGCAGCTCGGCGACCTTGATCGCGTTCGCCTCGTCGAGGTTGGCGGTCGGCTCGTCGGCGACGATCAGCGGCGCCTGCGTGGCGAGCGCCCGGGCGAGCGCGACGCGCTGGCGTTCTCCACCGGACAGCGCCTGGGCCTGGCGGTGGGCGAGATCTTGCAGGCCGAGCGCGGTGAGCGCTTCGAGGGCCTGGGCACGGGCGGCTTGCGCGCGCTCCCCCCGGGCGCGCAGCGCGAGCGCGACGTTGTCGAGGACGGACAGGCCGCCGACCAGCGCGGACACCTGCGGGACGACCGCGACGAGCTCCCGGCGCAGGCGCGCGAGGCCGGCGCGGTCTTCGTCGGCCGCGTCGATCCCGCCGATCTCGACCCGTCCGCCGTCGGCGCGGTCGAGGCCCGCGATCAGGTGCAGCAGGCTGGTCTTCCCGCAGCCCGACGGGCCGACCAGCGCGTGGAAGGCGCCGGACTTGAACGTGAGGTCGACGCCCGCGACGGCGTCGACGGTCTCCGCCCGCGTGGTGAACCGGCGGCGCACGTGCTCGAGGCGGACGAGCACCTCCCCGCCCGTGGCGGCCGGTGGCGTGTCGACGAGCGCGAGGCCGGGACGGCTCGCCCCGCGCAGGATCACGGCGCCGGGTGCGAGGCTCACCTCGGCCTCCTGCCCGATCCCCGCGGCTCTGAGGTCGTCGGGATCGAGCCGCAGCAGGCCGCCGTCGTCGACGAACACGTAGCGGCGCCCGTTGCGCCCGTGCAGCTCGCCGGTGACGCGGCCGTCGCGGATCGTGACCGTGCGGTCGGCGACCTCGGTCGCGCGCGGGTCGTGCGTGGCCAGCAGGACGGTCGAATGCCCCTCGTGCGCGAGCTCGGCCAGCAGCTCGAGGATGCCGCGGCCCGTCGCGGCGTCGAGCTGGCCGGTGACCTCGTCGACCAGCAGCAGCCGTGGCTGGGCGGCGATCGCGACGCACAGCGCGGCCCGCTGCTGCTCGCCGCCCGAGAGCTCCTGGCGCCGCGCGTGCTCGCGCCCCTCCAGGCCGACCCGCTCGAGCAGCGCGTACGCCCGCTCCGTGGCGGCGCGCCGCCGCGTCCCGGCGAGCCGGGCCCGCAGCGCGATCCGCTTGGCGATCGGCTGGTCGTCCCCGAGCGCCTTCGCGGCGTCCTGCGCGACCGTGGCCACCGGCCCCGCCACCTGCAGGTGCCCGGCGGTGATCGGCTGCAGGCCGGCGAGGCAGTTCAGCAGCGTCGACTTGCCCGAGCCGCTCGGGCCCATCACCGCGACGAGCTCGCCCGCATCGACGCTCAGCGAGGCGCCCTGCAGTGACACGACGTTGCCGCTCAGGCCCTGGTGGACGACGAAGACCTTGCGCGCGTCGATCGCCCGGTCAGGCACAGGGCACCGCCCCGGCGACCGCGCCGCGGCGCTCGGCACCGCCGCGCCCTTCGTGCCCGCCGCGCCGCCCGCCCACGCCGCGCCGCGCGCCCGCACCCCGTCCCTCGCCCACGCCGCGCCGCCCGCCCACGCCGCGCCTCGCTTCCCCGCGCGTCGCTTCGCGGTCAGCCACGGAGCCTCCCCACCGCGTCGCCGCGGAACGCGCGGCGCGCCTGCCCGCCCGCGGCCACGATCGCGGCGACGGCCGCCGCCGCGACGGCCAGCCCGGCGAGGGTCCATGGGAACGTCGGGAGCAGCTCGGGCAGCGGGCGGCGACCGTCGGCGCCGAGCGCGACGAGGTCCGTGAAACGGCCGGTGAGCGCCGCGCCGCCCACGACGCCGGCGAGCAGGCCGACGAGCGCGGTCGCCGCCGCGCCGGCGACCATCTGCGCCTGCAGCGTGCGGGGCGGGACGCCGACGGCTTCGAGCTCGGCCTGCTCGCCGCCGCGGTCGCGGGCGGTCGCGGCGACGGCGAGGAGGACCGCCGCGAGCGCGACCAGCGCGCCGAGGATCGCCAGCCCACGGAGGGCCACGAGCACGCCGCGGGCGAGCGGGTCCGCGGCGGCCGCGGCGGCGAGATCCGCGCGACGCAGCTCCGGGCCGGACGGCGGCGCGGGGCCGATCCGCCAGTGCTCGGACACGGCGGCCAGGCCCGGGTACTGGGTGTTGAGCGCGGCGAACAGGCGGCCGACGTCGGCGATCATCGCCTCGCCCGGGCTGGTCGTCGGCACGTGGCGGACGGTCCCGACGATCCGCATGCGCGACTGGCCGCCGCCCGGCAGGCGCAGCACGAGGTTCCCGCCCGCGCGCACGCGGGCGGCCAGCGCGGGGGTCGCCAGGACGGGGATCGGCTCGCGCGCCGCCGGCTGCTGCGGCCGGATGCCGAGGTACCCGACGACGCCCGCGATCGAGTACGAGAACGTGCCGCCGGTGAAGCTGCCGGCCGTGCTCGGCATCCAGTCGGCGAAGTCGGTCAGCGGGGCGCGGCGGCCGTCGGCGAACGTGGCGGTGAGCGCGCGCGGGATCACCTCTCCCAGGTCGCTCGTGCCACTGCCGCCCGGGCCGAGCGCGACTTCCAGCGCGACGATCCGCCCGCCGCGCTCGCTGCGCGGGACCGGCGCGGACAGCCGGTAGCCGCCAGGCGGGAGCTCGGTGCCGCCGAGCAGTCGCGCGAACGTGCCGTCCGCCCGCTGCACCGCGAGCTGGATCACCGCGCGGGCGCCGGTGAGCTTCACCGGCAGCTCGATCCGGCGGACGTCACGCGGCAGCTCCACGCCGCCGAGCTGCAACCCGTCCGGGTCGCCGTCGAGGCGCTGCGCGAGCTGCGCGATCGGCGTCGAGCTGAAGTCCTCGCGCCAGCCGGGCAGCCGCGGAAGCGCCTCCGCGCCGACGCCGACCACCTGCACCGCCAGCGGCCGCCCGAGCGTCTCAGCCTTGATCCGCACGACCGGCGTCTGGTCGGCGCTCGGCCGAGACCCTGCCGCCGGTCGCAGCCCACGCACGTCGCCCGCCGTCCGGTACGCGGCCTGGTCGAGCGCGCCCTGCTGGAGCGTGCGCGCGTGCCCGAGCGCGAACGTCCCCGCCGCCGCGGCGACCGCCACGACCGCGACCGCGGCCGCCGTCCGCGCGGGCTGGCGCGCGAGGGCCACGAGCGCCAGATACGGGCCGACCGGCAACCGCTCCGCACCGCGCGCGAGCGCCCGCAGCAGCGGCGGCACGAGCCGCAACGCCAACAGCCCGCACGCGAGCGCCGCGGCCCCGGGCGCGAGCACCAGCACGGGATCGACCGCCCCGCCGTCCGCCAGCGCGACGGCGTCCACGCTCCCCCGCGACGCGCCCTGCCACACGATCCCGCCGAGCACGACGACGCACCCGGCCTCGAGCGCGACCCGCACCCCACGCGACTGCGCCCCGGCCAGCACGCCCGCGATCACCCCGACGCCCGCCCCGAGCAGCACGAGCGCGGCGACGAGCGCGCGGGACGTGAAGAACCCCTCACGCAGCACGACCGCCACGCCGGACGCGCCGGCCGACGAGCCAGCGGTGGGACCGACCGACGAGGGGACGGCCGACCCGCCCGCGGCAGCGCCGGCAGACGGCGGCGCGCCCGCGATCGTGGCCGCGGCCGTCGTCGTCGGCCCGTCCAGCGCGAGGCTCGCCGCCAGCGCGGTCGCGGCGACCGCGATCGTCGCGCCGACGAGCACGCCGGCCAGCGCGGGCATCGTGGCCTCGCCGAGGACGAGCGTGGTCCGGTGGCGGCGGCGCGCGGCCATCGCGCGCAGGCGGCGCAGCTCGGCCGCGACGTCGTCGTGCTGCTCGGCGGCGGCGAAGGCCGCGAACGCGAGGAGGATCGTCGCGGCCAGCGCGGCCACGATCAGGGCGAACGCGGCGGCCGCGCGGCCGCGGCGGGCCTCGGCCGCGATCGGAGCGGTCGGCAAGCTCACCTGGGCGCCGTCGATCACGCCCGCGAAGGCGTCCTGCACGTCGGCGAGGCCGGTGAGGACGCGGTCGGTGTTCCAGGGGTGGACGGTGCTCGCGTCGAGCACGCGGGTCCAGCCGAACGTGCGCGGCAGGCCGTCGAGGGCCTCCAGCTCCAGCAGCGGCGCGACGCCGCCGGCGACGAGGAACGTCGCGCCCGCGTCCGGGCGCCCCGGGGCGGGTGGCAACGGACCGAGCGGTACGCCGTCGAGCCGTCCGCGACCGACGACGCGCAGGCGTGCGCCCTCGAGGTCGACGACCGCCTCGGGCCGGCCGGCGACCGCCACGACCTCGCACACCCGCGCGTCGCAGCGCGTCGGGAGCCGCCCGGCCGCCAGCCGCACGTACGTCCCGAGCGCGTCGACGCCCGCCAGCACGACGGACGTCCGGCCGACCGCGCGCCCGCTGAACCGCACCGACCGCGCGCCCGCGCCCGGAAACCCGGCCGCCACGTCGGTTTCGAGCGTCCGCAGGGCATCCGCCCCGCCTTCGCGCTCGCCCGGCCGCTGGACGGTCAGCCGCAGCGCACGCTCACTCGCCGACGCCTCGGACAGCGCGCGCCCCATCGCCGCGTCGCGCGCGACGAGCGTCAGAGGCCCGGCCGCGAGCACGACGGCGGCGGCCGCCGCGACCCCGACCGCGACCGCGAGCAGCGCCCCCGCCCGCCGGCGGCTTCGCGCCAGCACCAGACCCAGCACCGCGAGCACGCCGCGACATAAAGGGGTCTGACCCCTTTAGGGAAGCGCAGGTTCCTTCAGGCCCACGTAAGCGGCGCTAACGCACGACCACGAACCTAAAGGAACCTAAAGGGGTCTGACCCTTTTAGCTGCCGTTTACCTTTGGAGCGCGACCCGCCGGCGCACGTCGGACAGGCCGTTGACCTGCGCCACGACGACCGCCGACCGTCGCCGCGCGGCGCTCGAGGACACGCGCAGCGTGATCGCCCGCGCGGCGCCCGCCGCCACGCGGAACCGCGCCGACCGTGCGCCGGCCACCCGCGCCGCGCCCGCGCACGCGCGCCGGGCGGCCTCCGGGCAGGACAGCCGCACGCGGATCGTGCCCGCGCGGGCGACCCGCGCCCGCGAGGAGGCGATCGCCACCGACGCGGCAAACACCGCCACGCTCCCCGACTGCGGGCTGGTGACGTACAGGCTGCGCCCGTCGCCGCTGGCCGCGAGGTCGGCCGCGCCCTGGATCACGCGTCCCTGGGAGCACGCCTTCAAGGTGAGGTAGGCCTCGACGCAGCCGAACTGCGACAGCGCGCCGGTCGCAGGGTCGCGGGTGAAGGCGGTCAGCGCGTAGTCGCCGGCCGCGTACACGGTGCGCCCGTCGGCCGACACGGTGACCGCGTCCGGCTGGGACAGCGCGGCGGCGCGGCCGCAGCCCGGGATGCGCTCCTCCTCGTCCTCGTCGTCGTAGAAGTCGTCGGGGTCGACGACGTCCTCCCGCGTCGGTGAGGCGTACTGCAGGCAGCCGGTCGCGCTCAGGCGGCCCGTGGCGGCGTCGCGCGCCAGCCACGTCAACGTGCTGTCCTCGGCGCCGACCACGTACAGGGCCGCGCCGTCCGCCGTGATCGCGCCGTCCTGCACGTTCACCAGCGACGGCACGCTCGTGCACGGCCCGCCCGCGGGCGCGTCCGCGAGCAGGCAGACGTTCGGCGACAGCTTGCCCGTGGTGGCGTCGCGCCGCAGCCCGACGACGGACCCGGAAGCCGCCGACGTCACGTAGACGTCCGCGCCGTCGGCCGCCATCAGCAGCGTCGACGCCCCGGCGAGCGCCACGCCGTCCTCGCACTGCCCGTCCGAGCCGGTGTCGCTCACGCACCCGGACTCGGTCAGCGCACCGGTCGTCGCGTCACGCGCGAAGGTGACGACGGCGCCGCTGCGGTCACCGACCACGTAGACGTGCTTGCCGTCGGGGCTGACCGCCACGTCCGTGGCGCCGTCCAGGGCGAACCCGCTCGTGCACCGCTCGCCGAACCCGAACGTGTGCTTGATGCACCCCCGCTGGGTGAGCGCGCCGGTCGTCTCGTCCCGCGCGAACCAGGAGATCGCGTTCGAGCTCGCGGCGACCACGTACGCGAACCGCCCGTCCGGCGAGAACGCGAGCGCGCGGGCGTCCCGGAGCGCGTCGGCGCGCGTGCACAGGCCGTCGGAGCCGACGCGCCCGTCACCGCCCGTGGCCGTCACGCACGAGCGCGCCGTCAAGGCGCCGGACCCGCTGTCGCGCGCGAACACCGCCACGCCGTTGGAGCCGTCCAGCGCGCCACCGCCCGACACCACGTAGACGTGCTGCTGGTTGGGCGAGACGACGACCGACCGAGCCGACTGCAGCCCGCCCGCGCGCGAGCAGGCGACCGGCGTCGTCTCCTCCTCGTCGTACTCGTCGATGACCTCGAGCCCGGTCTGCATCACGCACCCGGCCTCTCCGCCGAGCTGGGCGAAGCTCTGGCCGAACGCCGGAGCGGTGAACAGGAGCGTCATCAGCGCCCCGAGTGCGAGGAGGATCGAGCGCATGGCCCGACCCTCCCACAGGCGATCAGGTCAAGGCAAGGGCCACGTGTGCACGGGCTCGTTGGAGTGCATGTGCTCGCGGTAGCGGACCGTCATCTCGCGCAGCGCGTCCTCGCGGTCCAGCCGGTCGTAGAGCCGGTGGAAGGCCGCGGCCTGCCACGACGCCCCGTTGACGTGGTCGACGCAGCGCCGCTCGATGATCTCCAGCAGGCGGTCGGCGTCGCCGCTGTCCACGCCCCAGCGCGACAGCCCTTCGCGCGCCATCGGCAGCAGCCGCCGTAGCACGAGCTCGCTCGCCGGCACCTCGCCGACGCCCGGCCAGAACACGCGCGCGTCCAGCCCCTCGCGAGCCCCTGAGTAGAAGTTGTCCTCGGCCGCGGAGAACGACATCTGCGTCCAGATCGGCCGGTCGTCCTCGACCAGCACGCGCACGAGCCCGTAGTAGAAGGCGGCGTTCGCGAGCGTGTCGACGATCGTCGGCCCGGCCGGCAGCACGCGGTTCTCCACCCGCAGGTGTGGCCGTCCGCGCGCGATGTCGTAGATCGGCCGGTTCCAGCGGTACACCGTGCCGTTGTGCAACCGCAGCTCCTGCAGCTTCGGCGCGCCGCCGGACTCCAGGACCGCCACCGGGTCCTCGTCCTCGACCACCGGCAGCAGCGCCGGGAAGTAGCGCACGTTCTCCTCGAAGAGGTCGAAGATCGACGTGATCCAGCGCTCGCCGAACCACACGCGCGGCCGCACGCCCTGGGCCTTGAGCTCCTCCGGCCGCGTGTCCGTGGTCTGCTCGAACAGCGCGATCCGCGTCTCCCGCCACAGCTCGCGGCCGAAGAAGAACGGCGAGTTCGCGCCGATCGCGAGCTGCACGCCCGCGATCGCCTGCGCCGCGTTCCAGTGCGCGCCGAACGCGGCGGGATCGACGAGCTGGTGCAACTGCACCGACGTGCACGCCGCCTCGGGCGCGATCGTGTCGGCCAGGATCGCGAGCCGCTCCACGCCGCGGATGTCGATCTCGAGGTCCTCCCCGCGCGCGGCGAAGATCTGCTCGTTGAGCAGCTTGTAGCGCGGGTTGGCGCTCAGCGCCTCGCCGTTGAGCAGCTGCTCGGTGAGCGTCGGGAGGATCCCGATGATCATCATGTGCGCGTGCGCCTGCTGCGCCTGCTCCTCGGCATGGTTGAGGTCGCGGCGCACGGTCTCCTCGAGCTCCGTGAACACCGGTCCCTCCAGCTTGCGCGGCGGGATGTTGATCTCGATGTTGAACTGCGCCAGCTCGGTCTGGAAGTCGTCGTCGGCGATCAGCTCGAGCACGTGCGTGTTCGCCAGCGCCGGATCGCCGGTCTCCTCGGTCAGGTTGAGCTCGATCTCGAGCCCGATCGAGCGCTTGTCCGGGTCGAAGCGGGCCTCCGCGAGCATCCGTGCGAAGACGTCGAGGCACAGCTTGACCTTGTCGCGGTAGCGCTGGCGGTTCTCGCGGCTGAAGGTGGTGTCAGCGACCTCGTCGCCCATGCTCTCGTTCCTTCCCCCTAGTCGATCACGATCCCGACCGTGACGCGAACGACCTTCCCGTCCTCGATCCGGAAGTCGGTTACCCGCTGGCCGGGAAGCAAGTCGCGCGTGTGGCACGTGAGCGAGGTCTCGACGGTCTCGCACTTCACCCGCGGGACGTTCTTGACGACCTCATCCTGGGTGGAGCCGACGCCGACGCCCTTCGCCGTGCGGTCGCCGAGGCCCGTCGTCTGCACCGACGTGACCTCCTTGCGGCCCTGGAAGAACACGCCGATGCCGCCGGCGAACGTGTACCGCTGCCACGGCCCGAACTCGTTCCGGCCCGAGTTGACCTTGGTCGGCTTGCCGAGGGCGGCGCGCACCTGCGCCGGGCTCGCCCCGAGGCGCGCTCCCGCGATCCCCCGGTCGATCTGGATGAGGGCCATCGCGTTCGGCACGCAGGCGAAGAAGGCGAGAGCAACCAATAGGCTGAAGCGGCGCATTCGCGCAACCTACATGAGCGCCACGCCAGCCACGAAAGCCCTCGAGCGCGCGAAGGTCGCGTTCGTGACCCACACCTACGAGCACGACCCCAAGCACGAGTCGTACGGGCTCGAGGCGGCCGAGCGGCTGGGGCTGGACCCGGGCACGGTCTTCAAGACGCTCGTGGCCGACCTGGACGGCAAGCTGACGGTCGCGATCGTGCCCGTCGAGCGCCAGCTGGACCTGAAGGCGCTCGCCGCGGCGGTGAAGGCCAAGAAGGCGCAGATGGCCGACGTCAAGCAGGCTGAGCGCACCACGGGCTACGTCGCCGGCGGCATCTCCCCGCTCGGCCAGCGCAAGGCGCTTCCGACCGTCATCGACGAGTCGGCGCGCGCGCACGGCACCATCCACGTCAGCGGCGGCCGTCGTGGCCTCGAGGTCGAGCTCGCGCCGGATGACCTCGCGCGGCTCACGCGAGCGGCGTTCGCCCCCATATCTCGCTAGCGGATCCCGTCCTCGGACAGGCGCAGCGCGTCCTCGGCGTTGTCCTTGGTCACGAACTGCGGGCCGGTCGGGATCAGCTGCCCCGTGCCGGCGAAGATCCCGTGCCGCACCTTCTCCGCGAGCATGATCACCGGGATGTAGCCCTGCAGGTACGGCTGCTGGTCGACCGCGAACAGGATCTTGCCGTCACGCACCGCGGTCAGCACCTCGGGGCTGAGGTCGAACGTGGCGACCTTGATCCGCGCGCTCTGGCCGCTCGCCTTGACGGCGGCGATCGCCGGGGGCGCCTCGTTGGACCCGAGCGTGACGACCGCGTCCACCGGCTCGCCGCCCAGCGCGGCCGACATGCGCCGCTGCGCCGTAGCGGCGTCCTGGAGCGGGACCGCGAGCGACCGCACGCGCCCGCCGATGCCGGCCTGCAGCCCGCGGCAGCGGTCGTCGAGCCCCGCGTTGCCCTCCTCGTGGTTCACGCACAGCACGCTCTTGACGCCCGCGCGCTTGAGCCGCTCGCCCGCCTGCACGCCCGCCTCGTACTCCGGCTGGCCGACGTGGGCGAGCACGCCCAGGCGCTTGAAGGCGTCGCTGCCGCTGTTGATCGTGATCGTCGGGATGCCGGCTTCGACGGCGCGCCGGATCGACGGCCCGAGCGCGATCGGGTCGGGCACGCTGAGCACGAGGCCGTCCGGGTGGTCGGCGACGGCCTGGTCGATGTAGCGCCGCATCGTCGAGATCGAGAACGAGTCGGGCGCGCGGTAGGACACGGCCGCGCCGGTCTGGCGCCCCGCCGCCTCGGACCCGCGCTTGACGACCGGCCAGACCGGGTCGGACGCCTGGCCGTGCGTGATGAACACGAAGCGCATGTCGGCGATCCGGACGCCGCGTGACTGCTGGTCGGGCGCGTCGCGGGTGACGGCCCGGTCGTCGGCGCGCACGACGATGTCGTCGCCGGGCACGGTCCGCTCGGCCCCGCAGCCGGCGAGGACCAGGAGGGCGAGGAGCAGGAGCCGCTTCACGACGCCCGCTCCGGCGGCAGCGGGTGCACGGGCCAGGCGCGGATCTCCGACGCCTCGGCCACGAGCGAGCCGGCCTCGATCGGGATGTGCGCTTCCAGGCGCGTGCCCTCGCCGACCGGCGAGTAGACGTCGAGGCGGCCGTCCAGCACCGCGAGCCGGTCGATCAGGCCGCGCAGGCCGGTGCCGCCGGCGACGGTCGCGCCGCCCTTGCCGTCGTCGGTGACGACGACCACGACCTCGCCGTCGACCTCGTGGACCCGCACGGTCGCGTTGCGCGTCTCGGCGTAGCGGATGACGTTCGTGAGCCCTTCGGCGACGACGAAGTAGGCGGCCGCCTCGACCGGCGCGGGCAGGCGGTCGGGCAGCTCGACCGAGGCCTCCACGTCGAGCGGCGCGCGCGCCACGAGCGCCTCGACGGCCGCGCCGACGCCGCGCTCGGACAGGAACGCCGGGTGGATGCCGCGCGCGAACTCGCGCAACTCGGCCAGGGCGATCGCCAGCTTGTCGCCGATCTCGTCGACGGTGGTGCTCAGGCCGCTGTCGCCGAGGCGCGCCTTGAGCATCCGCAGGTCCAGCGCGAGCGAGACGAGCTGCTGCTGCGCGCCGTCGTGCAGGTCGCGCTCGATCCGGCGGCGGGCGTCGTCGGCGGCCTCGACGATCCGCAGCCGCGACACCCGCAGCTCCTCCACCCGCGCGCGCAGCTCGGCTTTCAGGCGCTCATTGTCGATCGCCAGCGCGGCGGCGGAGGCGGCGGCGGTGACGAGCTCCGGCGTCGCGTCGAGCTCGGCGTCGTGCACGATCGCGGCCACGCGCACGCCCTCGTGCTCGACGGCCGTCCACGTCCGCCCCGAGCCCTGGTCGGGCAGCTCGACCTTGCGGCCCGCGTCATCGACGAAGATCTCGCGGTCGGGCAGCCAGTACGCGATGTTCAGCGACCGGTCGCCGAGGCGCTCGGCCAGCATCTCGCGCACCGGGCCGCCCTCGACGGCCGGCGTGCGCAGCACCCGCCGCGCGAGCCCGCACATCAGGTAGCCGACGCCTTCCAGCGCGGCGATCGACACGATCGTCGCCGGCAGCGCGAGGGCGCACAGCGCGAGCCCGACGACCGGGCCGAGCGCCCACGGGCCGAACAGCCGCCCGTCGTCGCCCGCGAGCCCGCTCACGCCGAGCCCCGCCAACAGCACCGTGAGCACGGCGGGTGCGAGCGCGACCACGAGCACCAGCAGCACGGTCGGCAGCTTGAGCAGCAGCATCGCCGCGACCCGCCAGTACGTCCGGTTGCCGAGCTGCTCGCGCACGCCGCCACCGGGAGGCGGCGGCGGGACGGGCGGCAGGTGCGTCTCCAGCAGCCGGTTGGCCTGGCGCCGCTCGCCCTCGGCCAGCCGCCAGGTGAGGCGGGCGGTGCCGACGAGGATCGGCAGGCCGACCCACAGCGGCGCGAGCAGCACGCCGACGAGGAGCCCGCCGCCCACGAGCAGCAGGTACGTCAGGCCCTGGCCCAGCCCCACGACGAGGTACAGCAGCGTGCGCCGGGCGGCGCGCAGATGGGGCGCCATGTCGATGGCGCTAGCCACGCCGGCACCTGGGCGAGTTCCCGGCAGCGCTGGCGAGCGCGCGGCGCGAGTCATGCGCCGTCATGCCGCCTCGACCGTCACGTCGCCGCTCGTCGAGAGCGCCTGGATCTGGAACGGCGCGTCCTCGACGGAGGCCAGCCCGCGCGTGCGGACGTCGCCGGTGTCGCTCTGCGCGTCGATGCTGTAGCGCGCCGCCGGCACGACGGCGCGCACGTCACCCGTGCGCGACCGCAGCTCCAAGCGGTCGGCGGAGCACTCGGACATGGTCGAGACGTCGCCCGTGTCCGACACCGCCTGCAAGGAGAAGCCGCAGAAGCCGGTCGCGCGGATCGCGCCGGCGCCGGTCGTGATCCGGACCGTCGCGCGGACGCCCGCGACGTCCACCTTCCCGCCCGCCGTCTCGATCTCGAGCGGGACGTTGTCGGGGACGGTGATCCGGTAGCTGACGCGGCAGGAGCCGAGCACCTGCTCCGGGCAGCGCGAGACGAGGCTGACCGTGCCGTCCTTGACGCGGCGGGTCTCCTCGGAGGGGTTGCCGAACGTGAACTCGTCGATCCGGCGCACCTCGATGGCCGTGGCGCCCCCGTTGATCTCCACGTCCGCGTCGCCGAGGTCCAGCCGCAGGCCGGAGACGTCGCCGAGGATGCGGTAGGGCGTCGTGCGCGTCTCGTGCGAGCGCGCGGACCAGACGGCGAGGACGGCCGCGACGACGATCAGCAGCAGCGCGGAGGCGGCGACCAGCCACCACCACGCCACGGGGGCAGGCCCAGGCGTGGTCTCCGACTGCTGCGCCCGGACCGGCGCATCCCCCGTGATGCTCACGGCGTAACCGTAGAGGTGCCGACGGTGCGGCTGTCCACACCATCGCTCACCTGTTCCCCGTAGCCCTCCCCCGTACGGGGGGTGGCAGGATTCTCCTCGTTCCCTGAAGGACTCAAGACACAGGCCCACGGATGGGCCACTTTCTCTCCTCGCACCGGCCCCAGGGCGCCCTATTCCCCCACCGACGCTCGCCGGCCGGCAAGCACTTGGGCCCGTCGCGTCTGACCAACGCGGCGGGCCATTTTGCTTAAGGCCTCGATCCTTATGAAGCATCAAGGTGCGGGCAAGGTGGCGCCAAGGTTCCACCGCCAGTCTTGAACGCAGTTCCTCCAAGCTCCGGCACCGGGAAGTCCAAATCCCCTCCGACACCCGCCGCCGTCGAAGCATCAGGGGCCGTCGCGTCTGACCAACGCGGCGGCCCCACCCCTCCTTCCCAGTAGATTCGGGCGATGAGCGAGGAAACGAAGTTCGTCCTCGGTGAGGACGCGATCCCGACGCACTGGATCAACCTGCTTCCCGACCTCCCGGGTGAGCCGCTTCCGCCCCTGAGCCCGGCGACGGGCCAGCCCGCCGGCCCGGAGGACCTGACGCCGATCTTCCCGATGGCGCTGATCGGCCAGGAGGTGTCGATGGAGCCGGAGGTCGCGATCCCGGACCCCGTCCGCGACGCTTACCGGCTCTGGCGCCCGACGCCGCTCTACCGCGCGCGGCGGCTCGAGCAGGCGCTCGGCACGCCGGCGAAGCTGTTCTACAAGTACGAGGGCGTCTCGCCCGCGGGCTCGCACAAGCCCAACTCGGCCGTGCCGCAGGCGTACGAGAACGCGCAGGCGGGCGTGAGGAAGCTCGTCACCGAGACGGGCGCGGGCCAGTGGGGCTCTTCGCTGGGGTTCGCGTGCTCGCTGTTCGGGCTCGAGTGCGAGGTGTTCATGGTCGGCTCCTCGTACGACCAGAAGCCCTACCGGCGCTCGATGATGCGGACCTGGGGCGCGACCGTGCACCGCTCGCCGTCGGACCTGACGGAGTCCGGGCGGGCGCAGGCGGGCAACGCCACCGGCTCGCTCGGGATCGCGATCTCGGAGGCCGTGGAGGTGGCGGCTCAGAACGAGGACACCAACTACGCGCTCGGCTCGGTGCTCAACCACGTGCTGCTGCACCAGACGGTGATCGGGCAGGAGGCGATCGCGCAGCTGGAGCTCGCGCAGGCCTTCCCGGACGTGATCGTCGGCTGCGTCGGCGGCGGCTCGAACTTCGCCGGGCTCGTGTTCCCGTTCATCCGCGGGACCCTGCGCGGGGAGAACCGGATCCGCTACCTCGCCGCGGAGCCCGCGGCGTGCCCGACGTTGACGCGCGGCCACTACGCCTACGACTTCGGCGACACCGTCGGCCTGACCCCGCTGATGCCGATGCACACGCTCGGCCACGACTTCGTCCCGCCGCCGCTGCACGCCGGCGGCCTGCGCTACCACGGCGCCGCGCCGATGATCAGCGGGCTCGTCAAGGCGGGCGTCGTCGAGGCGCGCGCGTACCGGCAGAACGAGACGTTCGAGGCGGCGGTGCGCTTCGCCCGCACCGAGGGCATCATCCCGGCCCCGGAGTCCGCCCACGCGATCCGCGGGGCGATCGAGGAGGCGCTGGCCGCCAAGGAGGCCGGCGAGGAGCGCACGATCCTGTTCGGGCTCAGCGGCCACGGCAACTTCGACCTCGCCGCCTACGACGCGTACCTGGGCGGCACGCTCGAAGACCCGGAGTTCTCCGAGGCCGACCTGGAGACAGCGCTGGCCGCGCTGCCTCAGGGGACGCCCGCCCTTAGCTGACGAGGACGGCGGTACGCCGCTCGGCGCGCCCGGACACGTGGCGCGCCAGCGGGCGGCCGTGCGGGCCGGCCGGGCCCATCAGCGAGAAGAAGGCGGCGATGCGGGTGCCGGGGCCGCGGCTCGAGATGTCCACGCGGTCGGCGAGGTCGCCCATCAGCGGCAGGCCGAGGCCGACGCCGGGGCTGTCGGCGCGCGGGCGCATGCCCATGCCGTCGTCGTCGACCGCGACCTCGACGCCGTGATCGTCCAGGCACGCGGACACGTGGACACGGCCCGGGGCCTCCCGATCGCGGTACGCGTGCACGACCGCGTTCGTCACCGCTTCCGACACCACCACTCCGACGGCGTCCTTGTCGACGGCGATCCCACTGAGTGCGTCGAGCACCGCTCTGCGCGCTCTTGACGCGCTTCGGGGCTCCGCCGGCAGGTCTACGTCGAGCAAGTTGGCCTCCACAACCAAGCTCATGGGAAGGGGTATGCCCGTCCCCGACGGCTTTACACCTGCCGTCGCGTCATCAACCGAACCGGGTACGCAGGCGCTCCAGGAACGCCGCCTGCGCCTCGTTGATGCGCTCGGCCGCCTCCTCGAGCCCGAACCACTCGGCGCGGTCGACCTCCGGGAAGTCCTGGAACGTTCCGCTGCGCGGCGGCCATTGCAGCGAGAAGGTGTTCGAGGTGACGGTCGACGCGTCGAGGTCGCCCTCGAGCGCCCACGCCTGCACGACCTTGCGCGACTTGAGCTTGACCGTGCCGAGGTCGGTCAGCTCGCCGGGGTTCGGCGCCGAGCCGGTCTCCTCGGTGAACTCGCGGATCGCGCACGCCTGCGCGTCCTCGCCCTCGTCGTGCTCGCCCTTCGGGATCGACCACGCGCCCAGATCCTTCTTGGCCCAGAACGGCCCGCCGGGGTGCACGAGCAGCACCTCGAGGTCGCCGCCGGCCGCGCGCCGGAAGAGCAGGATGCCGGAACTCCGCTTCGCCATCGGTCACAAGTGTGGCCGGTCGCGCCCCTAAAGCTGCAGTGCCACTCGACGCCGACGCGATCGCCAGCCTCTACGCGCAGCACGCCCGCGGACTCGTCGCGTACTTCGCCCGCCGCACGTTCGACCCGCAGGTCGCGAGCGAGCTGATGGCCGAGACGTTCGCGGCCGCCGTCGCCGACCGCCGCGCGTTCCGCGGCACCGGTGACGAGGCCGCCGGCGCCTGGCTGTACGGCATCGCCCGCCATCAGCTCTCCAACTGGTACCGCCGCGCCGCGGTCGAGCGCAAGATGCTCAGCCGCCTCGGGCTCGAGCCGCCGCTGCTGAGCGACGTCGAGTACGAGCGGATCGAGGAGCTCGCGGGCCTGGCGGAGCTGCGCGGACGCGTCGCGGAGCTGGTCGCCGAGCTCGCCCCCGAGTCCCGCGACGCGCTCCGCCTGCGCATCCTCGACGAGCGCCCGTACCCGGAGGTCGCCGCCGAGCTGGGCATCGCCGAGCCGGCCGCCCGGGCCCGGGTGTCCCGCGCGCTGCGGGGCCTGGCGTCCGCGCTCGAGGCCGAGAGGAACGCGGCGTGAGCGAGCGCCGAGAGGGCGACGCGGGCGGCCGGCACGGCGCGGGCGACGCGGCACGCGGCGGCGACGACCTCCCCGGGCTCGCCGCGTTCGGTGAGGCGCTCGTCGCGGCCGTCCGGCGGGACGAGCTGCCCTCGATCGAGGCGTTCGGCGAGCGGCTGGTCGCGCGCGTGCGGCAGCCGCCGCGCCGGCGTCGGCTCCGGTCGGTCGCGGTCGCGCTCGCGGTGGTCCTGCCGGTCGCGGCCACCAGCGGCGCGGCGACCGCGGTCGTGCTCCGCCAGACCGTGATCTCCGCGCCTCAGCCGGACCAGGTCGCGGACGAGCAGACGCCGCTCGCGGGCACCGCGGTCGTGAGCGCGTTGCGCGCGCCCGACCCCGGCGGCGGGCCCCCGTGGACGCTCCGGGTGGCGCGCTCGAAGACGGGGTTCACGTGCACGACGGTCGGCCAGGTGCAGGACGGCGTGTTCGGGCTCGTCGGGCTCGACCGGGTGTTCCGGCGGCTGCCCGGCGAGCTCTCCGACGCGTGCGGGCAGGGCGGGACGTTGACCGGCGCGCGGGTGCTCGCGGCCGACCGGCGCCGCGACGTGCGGTCGGTGGTCTACGGCGTCGCCGGTGACCGGTTGCGGGCGGCCACGCTCGTCACCGCCACCGGGGACCGCGCGCTCGAGCTCGGGTCCGCAGGGACGTACGTCGCCGTGCTCCGTGGTTATCCAGAAGACCATCTCCTGCAAGTCCGCTTGCAGTTCGCGGACGGCCGGACCGAGCGTCACCGGCTCGGCGCCGCCCGTTCGACGATCCCGGACCCCGAGGGCGAGCAGGCGTGGGCGGTCGACCGCTTCGTGATGGGCACGCGCTACCGCTGCGCCTACGTCCGCCAGGCCCGGGCCAGCGGGGAGCAGCGCGTGAAGAGCCCGACCGCCTGCCTCGGCCTGCGCACGTCCAAGCGCGCGTGGGTCGCGGACGCGCGCACGCTGCGCCCCGGCGACAAGGGCGTGCCGGGCTTCGACCGCTGGACCTGGCTGGACGCGCCCGCGCGCACGGTCGTCTGGGGCGTCGGGCGCACGAACCGCGCTGTCCGCGCCGTCACGTTGCTCGGCGCCGGGAAGCCCCGCCGGCTGACGGTCTCCAAGGACGGCGCGTTCGCGGCCGTCCTGCCCGCCACCGCCAAGCCGGAGGACCTGAGCCTCGACGTCACGCTCGCCGACGGCACGATCCAGCACGGCAACCCCGGCGAGGGCCTCATCCCCGACCTCGTCAAGTCCCGGAGGCCCCGATGATCGCCCGACTCGCCCTGGCCGCCGCGTTGCTCGGCTCGGCCGCGGGCGCCACCGCCGTGCTCGCGGTCGCCGACGACGACCCGCCGCGCAAGCCCACCCCACCGGCCGTCGCCGCCGCGGCGCCCACGGCGGCGCAACCGACGCCCGAGCCGCTCGAGGCCGAGGCCGTGCGCCTGCTGATCCAGGTCCCCGACCCCGAGGGCGGCGCGCCATGGGCCGTGCGCCGCTTCGACACCCGGATCCGGACCCGGACCAGGCTCCAGCGCAACGCGTGCTGGGAGCTCGGCCGGTTGGCGGGCGACCGGTTCGGCTGGATCGACGGCAAGGGCGCGTTCACGGCGCACGCACCCGGCGACCACGGGCTCCCGCTGAACTGCCTCTCGCCGCGTGGCCTGGAGAAGGTCGGCAGCATCGTGACCGGGTTCGGCACCGTCACCCTGCCGCCCGACGGCGCCCCGCAGCCCGCGCGCGGCGTCACCTGGGGCCCGGTCGCGACGGACGTCGTGGCGATCACCCCCGAGGGCGGGCCACGGATCCCGGTCGGTCCCGAAGGCGTCGTCCTGCGGGTCGTCCGCGGCGAGTCCGACCGGCTCCTGCGCGGCGTGCTCGAGCGCCGCGACGGCAGCCGCAAGCGGTTCGACCACGCCCCGTCGCTGCCCAACCGCAAGCGCGAGCGGCCCGTGCCGGGCACACGCTCGGTCGAGGTCCGCGCCCCCGATCCCGCCGGTGGCGAGCCGTGGGCCATCGTCGTCCACGAAGGCAGCAAGGGCGGACGCTGCTTCGGCGGTCCCGGCCGCCTGGTGGGGACGCAGCTCGGCTACGTCGACCCGGTCCTGGACACGTTCTCCTCGACCGGCGACTTCGAGGTCGTCTGCGCTCTCCCCAAGCCCACTCGTGCCTTCCCCCTGCGCGTCACCACGCTCGTCTCCAGCATCCCCGGCGGTGACGACGATCGCGGCCGGATCGAGCGCCGCACGCTCCCGAACCGGATCGTGTTCCACGGCCGCGTGCACCCGGACGTCGTGAGCGTGACCATCCGCACGCCGCGCGACGTGCGCACCCTCGTGCCCAGCCCGGAGCATCACCTGTTCATCGCCGTGTACGACGGCCAGTTCCCCGGCGGCGACGCGACCGCCACCGCGCACCTGCGCAACGGTGAGGAGGTCACGCGCTCGCTCTACGTAGAGTGAGGCGTGATGGGCCTGCAGGAGGAGCTGATCACGGCGCTCGACGCGGACCGCGTGGTCACCGGCGCCGACGAGCTGCGTCGCCACGGCACCGACGAGGGCTGGCACCCGCCGGCCGCCCCCGACTTCGTCGTCTATCCGCGCG
The DNA here is from genome assembly GCF_003633755.1 of Solirubrobacter pauli. Classification (GTDB taxonomy): domain Bacteria; phylum Actinomycetota; class Thermoleophilia; order Solirubrobacterales; family Solirubrobacteraceae; genus Solirubrobacter; species Solirubrobacter pauli. The sequence goes on along the minus strand of NZ_RBIL01000001.1, from coordinate 3,547,055 downwards.
ACAGCGAGGAGTGTGCCGCGGTCGTGCGCGCGTGCAAGCGGCACGGGACGCCGATCGTGCCGTTCGGCGCGGGCACGAGCCTCGAGGGACACATCGCCGCGCTGGCCGGCGGCGTGTCGATCGACACCGCGCAGATGGACAAGATCCTGCGGCTGTCGGTCGAGGACATGGACGTCACCGTCCAGGCGGGCGTCACGCGCCGGCAGCTGGACGCCAAGCTGCGGCCCGAGGGCGTGTTCTTCTCGGTCGACCCCGGAGCGGACGCGAGCATCGGCGGCATGGTCGCCACGGGCGCGTCGGGCACGACCTCCGTCCGCTACGGGACCATGCGCGAGAACGTCCTCAGCCTCACGGTCGTGACCGCCGACGGCGAGATCGTCAGGACCCGCTCGCGCGCCCGCAAGTCCTCCGCCGGCTACGACCTCACGCGGCTGCTGGTCGGCAGCGAGGGAACGCTGGCGCTGATCACGGAGATCACGCTGCGCGTGCAGCCGACCCCGGAGTCGATGACCGCCGCGGCTTGCGCCTTCCCGACGCTCGACGCCGCCGTGGACACCGTGATCGAGGTGCTCGCCCACGCCATCCCCGTCGCTCGGATCGAGTTGCTCGACGACGTCCAGATCGATGCCGTCAACCGCCACTTCGAGCTGAACCTGGCCGTGGCCCCCACGCTCCTGCTCGAGTTCCACGGCACGCCCGCCGAGACGGAGGCGCAGGCCAAGGACGTGGAGGCGATCGCGCGCACGCACGACGTCCTCGGCTTCGACTGGGCGGCGGACGAGGCCGAACGTCGTGCGCTGTGGCACGCCCGCCACGGCGCCTACGAGTCCGCCCGCGCGCTCCGCCCCGGCGCGCAGGGGTTCACGACCGACGCGTGCGTCCCGATCTCCAACCTGGCCGCGTGCATCGCCGAGACGAAGGCCGACCTCGACGCGTCGGGGCTGATCGCGCCGATCGTCGGCCACGTCGGCGACGGCAACTTCCACCTCGCGATCCTCGTCGACCCCGACGACGCCGGGGAGCTGCAGCGCGCGCAGGAGCTCAACGACCGGCTCGTCCGGCGCGCGATCGGCTACGACGGCACGTGCACCGGCGAGCACGGCGTCGGCTACGGCAAGCTCGCGTTCCTCGAGCTCGAGCACGGCCCGCAGGCGCTGGCGATGATGCGCGCCATCAAGTCCGCGCTCGACCCCGACGGCCTCTTCAACCCGGGCAAGGTCCTAAGCCCCTTGCCGGATTGAGGTCGGACCGGCCGCGATCTACCGTCCCGGGATGATGGAGCGCACCGCCTTCCGCACGCTGAGCGACGTCGTGCTCGCGCTGGCCGCCGACCACGAGGTCGACTCGGTGCTGCAGCGGATCGTCGACTCCGCGCGTGAGCTCGGTCGCGCACGCTACGCCGCGCTCGGCATCCCCGACGGCGAGGGCGCGTTCGCGCGCTTCATCACGTCCGGCATGAGCGACGAGCTGATCGAGGCGATGGGCCCGCTGCCGCGCACGCACGGGATGCTCGGCGCGATGCTGGACTCGCCCGAGCCGCACCTCACCGACGACATCACCGCCGACCCGCGCTTCCGCGGCTGGTGGCCGCGGGCGCACCCGCAGATGCGGTCGTTCCTCGGCGTGCCGATCGTCTCCCGCGGCGAGGTGATCGGCGCGATCTACCTGACGGTCAAGGAGGACGGGTCGCACTTCGACGAGGAGGACCAGAGCCTCATCCAGCTGCTGGCGGCGCACGCCGCGATCGCGATCGAGAACGCGCGGCTGCACGAGCGCTCGCGTGAGCTGAGCATCGTCGAGGAGCGCAACCGGCTCGCGCGCGAGCTGCACGACTCGGTGACGCAGCGGCTGTTCGGCGTCAAGCTCGCGGCCGAGTCGGCGCTCACGTTGCTCGACCGGGACCCGTCCAAGGCCGGCGTCGAGCTCAAGCGGGTGAGCGACCTCGCGCGCGGCGCGATGGAGGAACTGCGCGCCGTGGTCTTCGAGCTGCGGCCGGCGTCGCTGGAGGCCGAGGGCCTCGCGACCGTGCTGCGCAAGCACGTCGAGGTGCTGCGCCGCGTGACCGGGCAGGAGATCGACCTGAAGGTGTGCGAGGTCGCGCGGATGACCCCCGAGTGCGCGACCCAGGTGCTGCGGATCGCGCAGGAGGCGCTCGGGAACGCGGTCCGCCACGCGGACGCCACCCGGATCGAGGTGCGCCTGCGCGGGCAGACGCTGACCGTCTCCGACGACGGCGTCGGCTTCGACCCGTCCGGCCCGGAGGTGCGCGGCCAGCGGCTCGGGCTGACGAGCATGGAGGAGCGCGCGACCGAGATGGGCGCGACGCTCACGGTCCGCTCCGAGCGCGGCGTCGGCACGACGGTGACGCTGGAGCTGGCGCCGTGATCCGCGTCCTGCTCGCCGACGACCACGCGGTCGTGCGCCAGGGCCTGCGCACGTTCCTGGACCTGCAGGACGACATCGAGGTCGTCGCCGAGGCGGGTGACGGCGAGGTCGCGGTCGACGCCGCGCAGCGCACCGATCCCGACGTGATCCTGCTGGACCTCGTGATGCCGCGGCTGGACGGCGTCGGCGCGCTCAAGCGCCTGCGCGGCGGCCGTGCGCGCGTGATCGTGCTCACCAGCTTCGGCGACGACGACAAGCTGTTCGCCGCGCTGCGGGCGGGCGCGGCGGGGTACCTGCTCAAGGACGTCGAGCCGGCCGAGCTCGTGCAGGCCATCCGGTCGGCCCACAGCGGCAACGCCCCCTTGTCCCCGACCATCGCCACGCGCGTCGTCGAGGAGATCGCGGCGGGTGGCGGCGCGCCCGCGCAGGTCGACGACCTCACGCCACGCGAGCGCGACGTGCTCGTCCTGATCGCCAAGGGCCGCTCGAACAAGGCGATCGCGCTGGACCTCGGCGTGGCCGAGAAGACCGTCAAGACGCACGTCTCCCACATCCTCGGCAAGCTCGACCTGACCGACCGCACCCAGGCCGCGCTGTACGCCGTCCGCCACGGACTGGTGCCCGAAACCTAAAGGGGTCAGACCCCTTTACGCGACACCTGTCGCGCGAAGGGGTCTGACCCCTTTATCTTCGCGGTCCTAGGCCCAATTCCCGATGGTGGGCGGGCGGGGCCGGGCGTAGCTTCGTCGGCATGCCCACCGCCATCGTCACCGGCGCCTCCCGCGGCCTCGGACTCGCGCTGGCCCGCGCCCTGAGCGAGCGCGGCTGGCGGCTCGTGCTCGACGCGCGCGTGTCCGGCCCGCTGCACGAGGCGGCCGCCGACCTGCCTGGCGCGATCGCCATCCCGGGCGACGTCACCGACCCCGAGCACCGCGCCGCGCTGATCGCCGCCGCCGGCGACGACCTGCAGCTGCTGGTCAACAACGCGTCCGTGCTCGGCCCGAGCCCACAACCCGGCCTCGCCACGTACCCGCTGGACACGCTCGAGCACGTCTACGCCGTCAACGTCTTCGCCCCGCTCGCGCTCATCCAGCTGGCGCTGCCGCGGCGCCCGCGCGTCATCAACGTCACCAGCGACGCCGCCGAGGAGCCGTACGAGGGCTGGGGCGGCTACGGCTCCGCCAAGGCCGCGCTCGACCACCTGACCGCGATCCTCGCCGTCGAGCACCACGACCTGCGGATCTACTCCGTCGACCCCGGCGACATGAACACGCGACTGCACCAGGAAGCGTTCCCGGGCGAGGACATCTCCGACCGGCCGCCGCCCGAGGCGAGCGTGCCCGGCCTCCTGGCGCTCGTCGAGGGCGACCTGCGCTCGGGCCGCTACCGCACCTCCGAGCTGGTGCCGGCGTGATTGCGCTGCGGGCGCCGCACGCGCAGCCCGAGCCCATCCGGCTCATGGTCGCCCAACGCGGCGAGCCGCTCGTCCACACCCGCTTCGACCTCCTCCCCACCCACTTGCGCGCGGGCGACCTGCTGATCGTCAACGCGTCGGCGACGATCCCGGCGGCGTTGCCCGCGCGCAAGAAAGACGGCACGCCCGTCGACCTGCACCTCTCCACCCCCGACCCGACCGACCCTGACCGCCACGTCGTCGAGCTGCGCCGCCACGGCCGCAGGCTCAAGGCGCGCGCCGAGACGCTGCTGCTCCCCGCCGGCGGCACGGCCACGCTCCTCGCGCCCTACCTCAGCCCGGGCCGGCTGTGGATCGCGGAGCTGCGGCTCCCCACCCCGCTCCTCGACTACCTCGACCGCCACGGCGCGCCGATCCGCTACGCCCACGACACCGCGCCGCGCCCGCTCGCCGACTACCAGACGATCTTCGCCACCGAGCCGGGCAGCGCGGAGATGCCGAGCGCCGCGCGGCCGTTCACGCGGGACACGCTGCGCGCGCTCCGCGACCGAGGCGTGAGCGTGCAGCGCATCACGCTCCACACCGGCGTCTCCTCGCAGGAGCGGGGGGAGCGGCCGTACCCCGAGCGCTACGCCGTCTCCGAGCACACCGCGCGCCGCGTCAACGAGCGCTCCGGCCGCCTGATCGCGGTCGGGACGACGGTCGTGCGCGCGTTGGAGACCGCCGCCGACGCGGGTGGCGTCGTGCGCGCCGGCGCCGGCTGGACGAGCCTCGTCGTCACTCCCGAGCGACCGCTGCGCGTGGTCGACGGGCTCCTCACGGGCTGGCATGACCCCGACGCCTCGCACCTGCTGATGCTCGAGGCGGTGGGCGGCGCGGCGCTGATCGAGCGCTCGTACGCGGCCGCGCTCGACCGTGGCTACCGCCGCCACGAATTCGGCGATTCACATCTGATCGTGCCGTAGACGTAGAGTGGCCCCGTGATTCGGGGTCTGGAGGAGCGCCTCCGGCTGGCGCTGGAGGGCACCGAGACGGGGTTCTGGGAGTGGACGGTGGCCACCGACGCCGTCGAGTGGTCCGACAACATGGGCCCGCTCTACGGCCTGCCGCGCGGCACGCAGCCGAGCGGCGTCGCGGACTTCCTGGACCGGATCGTGCACCCGCAGGACCGCGAGCGGATCGCGGAGATCATCGAGCGGGCCGTCCGCGAGGGCACCAGCTACGAGTTCGACCTGCGCGTGAGCCACGCGCAGCACGGCGAGCGCTGGCTGCACGCTCGCGCCCGCGTGCTGACCGACGCCGAAGGCCGGGCGGAGCGCGTGATCGGGCTCCTGTCCGACGTCACCGAGCGGCGCCATCGCGAGGACGCGCGCGCGTTCCTCGACGCGGCCTCCCAGCGGCTCGCGGCGTCGCTGGATCCCGTGCACACGCTCGAAGAGGTCGCCGAGCTCGCCGTCCCCCGGCTCGCCGACTGGTGCGCCGTCCAGATCGCGAAGGGCTCGGACGGGGACTTCGAGCAGGTCGCCGTCGCCCACGTCGACCCGGACAAGGTCCGCTGGGCCTGGGAGCTGCAGGAGCGCTACCCGCCCGACCCGGACTCGCCCACCGGCGCGCCCGCCGTGATCCGCTCGGGGCGGTCCGAGCTCTACCCCGAGATCGACGCGGCCCTGCTGGAGGCCGCGGCGCTCGACGAGGAGCAGATCCGGCTCGTGCGCGAGCTGCAGATGCACTCGGTGATGGTCGTCCCGCTGTCGGCGCGCGGCCGGACGCTCGGCGCGATCACGTTCGTGTGGGCCGAGTCGGGCCGCCAGTACACCGCCCGGGACCTCGAGCTGGCGGAGGAGCTGGGCCGCCGCGCCGGGCTCGCGCTCGACCACGCCCGGCTGTTCGCGCGCGAGCACCGCGCCGCGGAGACGCTGCAGCGCGCGCTGCTGCCGGCCACGCTGCCGGAGCTGCCGGGGTACCAGCTCGCGGTGCGGTACGTGCCGAGCGACGCGCGCGACCACGCGGGCGGGGACTGGTACGACGCGTTCCAGCTGCCCGACGGGCGGATCGGGATCGTGATCGGCGACGTCGGCGGCCGCGGGCTCGAGGCGGCCGCGACGATGGGCCAGATCCGCAACGCGCTGCGCGCCTACGCGCTCAAGGGAGGCGGGCCCGGCGCGGCGCTCGCGGACCTGCACGCGCTCGTCGACCAGGCCGCCGGGGACATCACGTTCGCGACCGTCGTGTACGTCGTGCTCGACCTGGCGACCGGCGGCTGCGAGGTCGCCACCGCCGGGCACCTGCCGCCGCTCGTGGCGGGCGTCGGCTACGTCGAGACGCCGCGCTGCCCGCCGCTCGGCTTCGGCGGCGTGGACCGGTGCGCGGCGAGCGCCTTCACGCTCGCGCCCGGGCAGACGCTGTGGCTCTACACGGACGGCCTGGTCGAGGCGCGCACGCGGCCGATCGACGCCGGGCTCGACTCGCTCGCGGAGACCGCGGCGCGCGCCGACGACGGCGAGCTGGAAGCGATCGCCGACCACCTGCTCGTCGCGCTGCCCGCGGCGCGCGACGACGACATCGCGCTGCTCGGGCTACGCCGCGTCCGCGAGCTGGGCGAGGGTGTCGCGCAGGATCCGTGACACGTGCATCTGCGAGAGCCCGACCCGCTCGGCGATCTCGCGCTGCACCAGGTCCTCGACGAAGCGCAGCCGGAGCACCTCACGCTGGCGGTCGGTGAGGCCACTGGCGAGCTGATCGATCCAGACGGCGTCCTCGACCCGGTTGAGCCCGCGATCTTCCCGTCCGAGCGTGTCGGCCAACCCGTTGTCCCCCGGCTCGTCGCGGCTGGTGACCGGCGCGTCGAGGCTGGCGAGCCGTGCCGCGCCCTCGGCCAGCCGCGCCTCGGTGACCTCTTCGATCGACATCCCCGTGGCGTCCGCGACCTCACGGACGCTCGGGTAGCGGCCGAGCTCGGCGCGCATGTCCTCGCTCACCCGCTCGACGCGCGCGATCGCCTCCTGCACGCCGCGGCTGACGTGGATCGTCCACGTGCGGTCGCGGAAGTGGCGCTTGAGCTCGCCCAGGATCGTGGGCACCGCGTAGGAGGTGAACGCGATGCCGCGCTCGGCGTCATACCGGTCCACGGCCTTGACCAGCCCGAGGTTGGCGACCTGGATCAGGTCGTCGAGCGGTTCCCGCGCGTGGCGGTACTGCACGGCGAGAGAGCGCGCGAGCGGCATGTGCTGCTCGATCAGGCGGGCGCGCGCGGCTTGGTCGCCCTCGTGCGCGCGTCGCCACAGGTCATGCGTGCGGCGCATCGGCGAGGCGGACCTTACGCTCGCCCCCTTTGCGCAGCGTGAAGCGCGTCAGACGTCCGACAGTGAGTGAACCGGTTCAGCAGTCGGTCAGTAGAAGACCGTCCTGGTCACGTGCGCGGGGCGCTCGCTGTAGGGCCGGTGCTGGCCGCGGTTCCACAGCCAGTTGTCCAGCGTGCGGGGCGGGACGCCGGCCCGCTCGGCCAGCCGCTCGCACGCGTGGACGGCGGTCGCGCGCAGCTCCCGCTCGAGCTCGCCGCCCGCGGGCAGCTCCTGTTGGTGGTCCACGGCGTGGGCGAGCGTGTCGTCGTAGATGAGGACGCCGTCGAGCCGGAGAACGTGCGGGACGAGGTTGTCGGCGAAAATCGTCAACCGGTCGACGTCGGGGAAGTCGGCGACGCCCGCCAGCTGCAGGTCGTTGGCCGTGATCTGCGCGCGCTTGTAGAAGCCGTGGTCGGCGAAGAACGGCATCTGCGTGAGGCGCCGGGCGAGGTCGTCGGCGGTGTCGCCCACCGCGTTGCCGGGGAGCCAGACGCCGAGCTGGTTGAGCGCCTCCGCGTACAGCTGGGTGAGGCGGTGGCCGGGCTCGAGGCCGAGCGTGTCGGCGACCGTCGGCGTGTCGATCCGCTGCAGCTCCGTCGCGGTCCACGGGCCGTGCGCGCGGGCGTGGGCGGTCAGGCGCTCGGTGATCGCGTCGGTGGTCGTGCTGAGTTCTCCGAAGTAGCCCGAGCCGAAGTTGATCGCGTCGAGGATGAAGACGTAGCGGGCGACGTCCTCCCGGCTGCCCTCGAGGTAGTGCAGCGTCTCGTCGAGGCCGGCGAGCCCGTCCAGTTCGATCGGCGCGTCGAGGTCGATCGTGACGTGCTTCGCCGACGCGGCGATCTGGGCGCAGTGGCGGCGGACCTCGTCGGCGAGCATGGGGCGACAGGCTACGGTCTCTGGCCGCATGCGTCGTCTCGTTGCCCTTGTGCTGTTGCTCGTGCTCGTCGCCGGTTGTGGCGACGAGAAGCCCGCGTCCCCGTCGTCCTCGCCGCCGCCCGCGCGTCCGGTCACGGTCGCGCTCGACTTCGTCCCGAACCCCGTGCACGCGCCGATCTACCTCGCCGGCGACGCGGTGAAGATCCAGAAGCCCGGCAGCGGCCCGGACGGGCTCAAGCTCGTGACGAGCGGGAAGGTCGAGCTGGGCGTGCTGGACATCCACGACCTCGCGATCGCGCGCGAGGCGGGGACGGACGTGGTGGCCGTCGGCGCGCTGGTCGGCAAGCCGCTCGCGGCGCTCGTGGCGCAGCCGGACATCACGCGCCCGCGGGACCTGGAAGGCCGCACCGTCGGCGTGTCCGGGCTGCCGTCGGACCCGGCGTTCCTGCAGGCGATCGTCGGCCACGACGGCGGCGACGTCTCCAAGATCAAGCAGGTGACGATCGGCTTCAACGCCGTGTCCCGGCTGCTGACCAAGCGCGTGGACGCCGTGCCGGTGTTCTGGAACGCCGAGGGCGTGGCGCTCAAGCAGCGCGGGCTCGAGGCGAAGGAGTTCCGCGTCGAGGACTACGGCGCGCCGCCGTACCCGGAGGTCGTGTTCTTCACCTCGCGCGCGACGCTCGACGCCGAGCGCGACCGGATCGCGGGGGCGTTGGACGCGATCGCGGGTGGCCTGGAGGCGGCGCGGGCGCGGCCGGAGGAGGCGGTCGACGTGATCGCGAAGGCCGCCGAGACCGACGACCGCGAGCTCGTGCGGGCGCAGGTGGACGCCGTGCTGCCGATCTTCGCCGACGGGCTGAAGCTGGACCGTGCCGTGCTCGAGCGGTGGGCCGACTTCGACGCCGAGATCGGGCTGGTCAAGGAGCGCCCCGACGTGGACGCGACGTTCGACTTCTCCGTGCGCGCCGAGGGCTAGTGCCCTCGAGTCGGATGATCGGGGTGGGGCGGAGGGGATGTCCCCACCTCGTATTGCGGGGCGCCCGAACGCTGTCACCGTCCGGGCTGCCTCCGAATCTCGAGTGGTGCCCGCTCAGCGAGCGCCAGGCTTCAGAGCCTTGGTGTGACGAGCTAAAGCTCGCCGCCGGGATATAGCCCTAAGGGGTCCGGCGGATCTGCCATTGCCTGACTCAAGAGTTGCGCAGACCGGCCGTCTGCGCAACCCCGGATGTCAGCGCGCGGTCTTCGGCGCGGTGTCCGTGCGCGTGGCGTCGACGACGAGCCACCAGTCGCTGATCGTCCGTCCCGGCACTTCCTGCTTGCCGATCGACCGCGTGCCCAGCAGCGCGCCCGTGTCCGGGTCGAAGAGGAACAACGTGCGCCAGGCGTCGTCCTCGAACTCAACGCCGACGCCCGCGCGGCCCTGCAGGTCCTGCGCCGACGGGACCAGCCGCGCGCCGGGCAGCGATTTCAGGACGGAGAACAGGGCGGCCTTGAGCTGCGCGGACGCGATCGGGCTGGCGAGCAGCTGCGCGGTGGCCGGCAGCAGGGCGAGCTGGCCGCGCTCGAGGGCGCTCCGCAGTGCTGTCGGGTCGGTGGGCAGCTGCGCCACCTCGGGCACGGTGAGCCCGGCGACCTTGAAGTCCCTGATCCGGTACGGCCCGCTCTGGTACGGCGGCGGGCCCTCGCCGAGCCGCTCGTAGGCGGCTTCGTCCTCCGGCGTCGGGAACGTCGCCTGGTCCTCGTGGATGACCTCCTTGCCGACCGCGTTCCCGTCCGCGTCGACCCACTGCTCGAGCTCGTGCGGCAGCACCACCACGAACCGCCCGCCGGTGCCCGTGCTGCCCCGCATGTGCGACACGTACGCGAGCTGCTTCTGGTAGGCGTACCGCCCGTTCGGGACGGTCGCCGTCGCGGCCTTCCCGCGCAACTCGGCGAGAACGGTCGCCGCGCTGGCGGGCTGCGGAGCGATGACCGCGGGCGTCTTCCCGCCGGGCACCGCCACGCCGAGCGAAAGCGCAAGCGTGCCGAGGGCGACGGGCACGAGCGCCCAGGCACGACGGCGGGGAGCGCGCGACGGCCGCGGCGCGGCAGCGCGACGCCGCGAGCGCCCGTCGGCGGCGCCCGTGCGCGGTGTACCGGCCGCTCCCAGGCGCGGGTCGGCGGCCGCGCCCGCGGGCGGCGCGCCGGCCGCTCCCAGGCGCGGGTCGTCGGCCGGCCCCAGGCGCCGGTCGTCGGCCGCGGCCGGCGAGGCGTCCGCCAGCAGGCGGCGGAGCGTCTCGTCCATCCGGGCCGCTTCGGCGGCGGACGGCGTCACGGCGCGGGCCGGGTCCTCGGCCGCCAGCGTGGCGATCAGGTCGTTCATCGTTCCTCCAAGACGGTCATGGGCGCGAGGGCGGGTCCGGCGTCGTCGTTCAGCGCGGTGTGCAGTCGGCGGCGCGCGCGGTGCAGGCGGACGGCGGCGGCGCCGCGGCGGCAGCCGAGCGCGGCGGCCGCCTCGGCGACCGTGAGGCCCTCCCAGGCGACGAGCAGGACGAGCTCGCGGTCGCGCTCGGTCAGCTGGCCGAGCGCGCGGGCGAGGTCGGTCCTGAGGCCGACGGCCTCAGCGGGGTCGGGCTCCGCGGCGGCGGCGTGCGCGGCGGCCCGCTCGGCGAGCGCATCACGGCGGTCACCGGCCCGCCGATGGTTCGCGAGCACGCGACGGGCGACGCCGTACAACCACGGAAGCGGCTCCGCGGGCAGCTCGTCCCGCCGACGCCAGGCCACGAGGAACACCTCGGTCGTCAGATCCTCGTGGTCGGCCGCCGACCGGCGCTTGAAGTACCGCCACACCGCGTCACGATGCGCGGCGTACACGTCGTCGAAGTGGCTCACACCGCGTCTGTGTCCGGCACCGCGAAGAGTGTTACGCGCGGCGCGGCGGTGGCGGTGGCGGTGGCGCGGCTCGGCGCGGCGGTGGCGTGGCGCGACGGTGGCGTGGCGCGGCGGTGGCGCGGCGCGGCGCGGCGCGGCCGTGGAGCGGCGCGGCGCGGCCATGGAGCGGCGCGGCGCGGCCATGGAGCGGCGCGGCGCGGCCATGGAGCGGCGCGGCGCGGCGCGACGCGACGGTGGCGCGGCCCGCGCGGCGGTGGCGCGGCGCGGCGCGGCGGGGGTTGCGAGGCGCACGCCGACGGCGCGGGCGCGACTCGTCCTAGGTCTGGCTCAGCGGCAGCGCGGCGCGAACGGTCGTGCCCGTCCCCGGTGGCGATTCGAGCTCCAGCCGGCCGCCGAGGGCTTCGACGCGGTCGGCGAGGCCGCGCAGGCCGGTGCCGTCGCTCACGGCGGGGTCGGCGCCTCCGCGGCCGTCGTCGGCGATCTCGACGCGCAGCTCGCCGTCCTCGGTCGCCATCCGCACGCGCAGCTCGGTCGCCTCGGCGTGCTTGACGGCGTTCGTGAGGCTCTCGGCGACGACGAAGTACGCGGCGGCCTCCAGCGGCTCGGCCAGGCGCCCCTCGGGGACGCCCTCGAGCACCAGCGGCAGCGGGGAGCGCGTCGCCAGCGTCTCCAGCGCCGCGGCCAGGCCGCGGTCGGCGAGCACCGCCGGGTGGAGGCCGCGGGCGAGCTCGCGCAGCTCCGCGAGGGCCTGCTCGAGCTCGGTCGCGGCGGATCGCAGCAGCGCGACCGCCTTGTCGGGCTCGCCCAGGCGCTTCTCCAGCACGCGCAGCTGGACCGCGATGGCGACGAGCCGCTGCTGGGCGCCGTCGTGCAGGTTGCGCTCCAGGCGGCGGCGCTCGTTCACGCCCGCTTCGAGGATGCGCACGCGCGAGGCCTTGAGCTCGGCCCGCGCGTCCGCGGACTCGAGCGCGAGCGCGACCAGCTCCGTGAAGCCGGTCAGCCGGTGCTCGGCGGCCTCTCCGAGGACGCCGGCGGAGGCGACGAGCAGCAGGCCCCAGACCCGTCCGCCCGCGGCGACGACCGGCGCCGCGACCGCCGACCGATAGCCGTTGGCGACCATCAGCTCGGCCGCGTACCCGCGCACGCCGCGGTAGTCCTCGATGCGCGCGGGCGCACCCGTGCGCGCGACCACGGCGGTGAGCCCGTCGCTGTCGGTCAGCGGCACGACGGTCCCGACCTCGAACCCGCCGAGGTCGTCGTCCGCCCAGCGGCCGACTGTGAGCGCGAACTCGCCCTCGTAGCGGATGGTCGCCGCGCTGCTGGCGTGCAGCAGCCGCCCGGCCTCCTCCGCGACGACGCGGAACAGCGCCTCGGGCTCCGGGTCGGAGGCGACGAACGTCGCGACCCGCCGGAGCGCCGACTGCTCCTCGGCCAGCTGCGCGAGCGCCTCGTACGCGCCCGCGTCCAGCACGAACCCGATCAGCGCGTCCTCGAGCACGAACAACGTGCCGGAGATCGGCATGCGGTGCGGCGCGGCGATCCGGACCCGGCGCGGCGCGCCCGTCCCACCGGCCATCGCGCGGATCTCCGCCGCGAGCGGGCCGTCCGGCAGCACGCGCCCGGCCTGCACGCCGGTCGCCATCGTGAACGCGGTGTTCGCGTACACGGCGAGCAGCCGCTCGTCGAAGCAGCCGATCGCCGCAGGGGTCGCGTCGAGCAGTCCCCGCAACGCTGCGGGGGTCAAGGCGGGGCCGCGCACAGTGGGCTAGACGCTAGTGACTGGGCACGCCGGAAGACGGATCGTGTGCCCCCGACTGAAGTTCCGGGGGCACACGCCGGGACACAGAGTACCGGCACGCTCAGGCAGGCCGCACCGATCAAGCGTCTAGCGTGCCTCAGAGGTCGACGACCCGTAGGTCGGGTGTGCGTGTCTGCAGCGCGTCCGTCAGCACCCGCCGGTGACATCCCGCCGGGTCGGCCTCCAGGCACAGCAACGCGGTCGCGGGTGCGTGCTCGAGCTCGGCGGCCAGCCGGTCCAGCGCGTCCGGAGCCGTCTCCTCGACGTGCGCGAGGAACGCCGTCGCCCCCTCCTGCACGCGCCCGGCGTGGAAGAGCCAGCGCAGGTCCGCGGGTGTGCCGAGCTCGCGGCGGTGCTCGTAGGCGATCCCGTGGTCGGCGAGCAGCTGTGAGAGCCGCGTCTTGGACATGCCGGGCCGGCGCGACTGCGGCCGGAAGCGCACGTCGATCACGCGTTGCACGCCCGCGGCCTCGAGCTCGGCGACCAGCTCCGGAGGAAGCAGCCGCTCGTAGCCGATGGTGAAGATCGTCGCCACGGTCGGGCAGGCTACCGGTGACAGCGGGCTTGCAGAGGCGACGCCGGTGCCCTTCTAGGTTGAAGCGGCCGTGCGCCGTCTGGTGTTGATCGTCTGTGCCCTGTTGCTGCTCGTCCCGTCCGCCGCGGCGCAGGACGAGGGCACCCTCCGCGACCGGATCGGCTCGGGCAAGGCGCGCGAGCGGTCGCTGGCGAGCGCGGCGGACCGGCTCGCCGAGCTCGAGCGCAAGGCCGCGCGCGAGGTGTCGATCCTGGAGGGCCGGCTCGGCGCCGCCCAGACGGAGCTCAACGAGGCCGAGACCCGGCTCGCGAGCACGGAGGTGCGCGAGAAGCAGGCCCGCCAGCGCGTGAACCGGCTGCGCAAGCGGCTCGCCGAGGTGCGCGGGAAGCTCGCCGGGCTGCTCAAGGAGCGCTACATGAGCGACCGCCCCGACTTCGTCACGGTCGTCCTGCACGCCGACGGCTTCCCGCAGCTGCTGCAGACGCTGTCGTTCGTCAAACGCGTCGAGCGCGCGGACACGCGCGTGCTCGACCTCGTCCGCGACGCCCGCGGCGAAGCCGGCACCGAGCAGCGCGCGCTGGAGACGCTCGCGGCCCGCCAGCAGCAGGAGGCGAAGGCCGTCCGCAGCCGCCGCGACGCGCTCGCGAACATCACCGCCGGCCTGCGCGAGCGCCGCGACACGCTCACGCGCGCCCGCGCGGCGCGCCAGGCCGCGCTGCAGGCCACGCGCTCCGGCCGCCGCAAGGCCGAGCGCGAGCTCAACCGCCTGCTCGCCGCCCGCGCCCGCGCCGCGCGCGCCTCCGGCCCGGGCGGCCCCTGGGCGATCCCGTGGGCGATCGTCCAGTGCGAGTCCGGCGGCCAGAACCTGCCGCCCAACCACGCGGGCGCCTCCGGCTACTACCAGTTCATGCCCGACACCTGGCGCGGCCTCGGCGGCTCGACGCCGCACGCGTACCAGGCGTCCAAGGCCGAGCAGGACCGACTCGCGGCGCGGCTGTGGGCGGGTGGCGCCGGCCGTCATAACTGGGTCTGCGCCGATCTCGTGTAGGGCGCGCCGGCAGCACGCAGACGCGCGAAGAACCGCTCTGGATCGCGCCGGACCTGCGGCTTCGTCGTCCGCAGCACGCGCTCGCCGTTGGCCTCGAGCCACGCCTGCCGCTCGAGGTCGTCGCGCTGGTCGAGCGGCGCCTCGTGCCACTCGCGGCTGTCGACCTCGACGATGAGGCGCACGTCGGGCCACCACAGGTCGGGGACGTAGACCCGACCAGGGAGCGGGTACGGCGCGTTGACGAGCGGGTGCTCGAAGCCGGCCTCGAGCACCAGGTCCAGCACGAAATCCTCGTTGCCGCTGGCGGTCGGAGCGGCGCTGAGGCCGACGATGCGGCCGAGGAGCCCGGTGGTCGGGAGCTGCGCGAGCTCCTCGGCGGTGAGCTTGGCCTGGCGCAGAGCGCGTTTGACGGTGCGCTCGTCCTCGATGCGGGCGAGGTCGGTGATGGTGCGGACGCGGGGCGTGACGGGGATCTGGCGGTAGAGCTCGCGCTCGACGAGGTCGGACCGGTGCGCGTTGATCATCGGCCGGTTGCGCTTGACCGGCGCCGTCACGTCGATCGGGCGGCCGTCGTACCTGAGCCAGCCGTAGAGGCACGCGGCCGCGTAGTGGCTGAGGACGGCGTCGGGGCCGCAGGCCTTCACGGCGGCGAGGAAGCGGCCTTCCGTGGTGACGTTGCGGTGGCCTACGGCGTAAACACCCCGGTGAAGGAGGTGCAGGTTTCCGCGCCGCAACCGGGTGAGAATCGCGTCGCGAGACATGCCGAGCGCGAGCAACTCCGACGCGGACACGACGCCCCATGCGCCGGCTGCGAGCTGCGCGACGGCGGCGTCGAGGCCACTGGTCAGTTTGATGGCTTCTGCCCGTCGAAGTGACCAGTCGCTTAGCATGGGCACACGATCGCGCAGGGCGCCGCGACGAAACAAGACGCGTTTGTGACGAAACTGTGCCGATCGTGCAACGACTCAGCGAACTGCCCGCGTGGGGCGCCGAGCTGCTCGAGACGGCGCCGGTCGCCCATCTCGCGCTCCTCGACGAGGGCGGGCACCCCCGCGTGCAGCCGGTGACGTTCGCGCTGCTCGCCGACACGCTCGTCACGGCCATCGACGCGAAGCCGAAGCAGGCCACGCCCGCAAGGATCAAGCGACTCCAGCAGGACCCGCGCGCCACGCTCACCGTCGACCGCTACGCCGACGACTGGACCCGCCTGGCCTGGGTCCAAGTGCTCGCCACCGCGACCGTGGGCGAGCTCGGCGACGCAGCACGCACCGCGCTGCAGGCCAAGTACCCGCAGTACGCCACCACACCGCTGACCGGACCGCTCATCACCCTCTCACCACTTCGCGTCCTGTGCTGGCGGGCGAGCGGGTAGTGTCGGCCGATGCGGCTCGCACTCATCTTCCTCACTGGGCTTGTGCTGTTCATCCCGGACACGGCGCGAGCCCAAGATGAGGACCGCTGCGGACCGAGCAAGCAGGGCGAGCAGTGCGGTGAGGGCAATGGCCGCCAGACGCCGGGCGGCGGGGACACGGGGAACGTCAGCCACAAGGGCTGGCCGAAGATCACCGGCATCCTGTGGAAGGTCCTGGACAGCCGCGACCACGAGCGGACCGGCACCGAGGACAACGACGAGCTGCTCGGCCATCACGGCGACGACACGCTGTACGGCGGCCCGGGCAAGGACGTGCTGTGGGGCGACTGGGAGAAGGACAACCCGTCCAACCAGACCGACGTGATGCGCGGCGAGGACGGCAACGACTTCATCTATCCCAGCCACGGCAAGAACAACATGTACGGCGGGGCCGGGAACGACCGGATCATCGCCTACTACGGCCACGGCCTGATCGACTGCGGGCCCGGCAAGAAGGACTACGCGCAGACGCGCTGGCAGCGCGACGACTACCGGGTGCGCAACTGCGAGCGCGTCCGGCACTTCTGCGCGTACGGCTCAAAGCCCAACGGCGACTGCAAGAAGCCGGGCGAGAGCGCGTTCGCGACGCTCGGCCGCTACGACGCCTCCCAGACCGACTTGTTGGCCTTCTTGGCCGTCTGGTAGGCCTTCAGCGCCTCGGCGGAGTCGACGTCGCCCAACGTGGGGTGCCACGGCACCAGCGGCTCCGCCAGCGCGACGTCGAAGCGCTTGAAGAGCACCGAGCCGAGCGCCTTGACCTTCATCGTCCCGAACCCCGGCAGCCCGTCGATGTTCGCGCGCAGCTCCTCCGACGTCGAAGCCGACCGCCACACCGCCGCCGCGTCACCGTCGTAGACGTCGACCACGTGCACGGCCAGCGCGTGCACCTGCTTGGCCATCATCCCCGGGAAGCGATGGATCGCGGGCACCTGCCGGAACACGGGCTCGAGGTCGGCCTCCGCGACCACCCGAGGATCCAAGGAGCCAAGTCGCTCTCGCAGCACCCACGGGCCCATGAACGCCTTGGGCACCGGCACCCGCTGGTCCAAGGCGAACCCGACCAGCAGCGCGAACGGGTCCTCGACCAGGAACCGGTCGGCGGCCTCGTCGCCTGTGAAGTGCAGACGGTCAACCATCGGACGCCAGCTCCGGCGGCAGCGCCTTCGGCCCCTCGGGGTAGATGAACGCCATCGTCTCCTCGTCCATCTCGAGCGTGTTCGCCGCCTCCCCCGGAGCCCCGAACACGAGCCACAGCACGTCGGCGTCGCCGTCGTTGAACAGCTGCCGCACCGAGTCGGGCGAGACGAACACCGCCGACAGCCGCGGCAGGACCAGTGAGTCCTCGTCGACCCGCATGCGCCCTTCGCCGTCCAGCACCACGTAGAGCTCGGCCGTGAGCCGATGCCGGTGCTTCGTGGACGCCTGGCCGGGCCGCAGCCGCCACAGCCGCGCGCCGAACCCGTCGACCCCCAGCTGCTTCGCCAGGTCCGTATTCAGCACGCCCATCTGATTCGACGGGCGCCAGAACGCCTCGCCGCCGCCAAGGACCGAGTAGCTCACTTCGTCGTCAACCTCGCGCTCGTGTAGCCCTTCAAAGTCGCCGTCACGCGCGCCTTGCGCCCGGACACCCGGAGCGTCACGCGCCCGTTGCGATCCGTCTTGCCGGACCGCCCGCGCACCTTCACGACGGCGCCGCGCACGGGCTCCCCCGCGTCGGTCACGGAGAACGTGAAGATCTCCCGCCGGTGGCGCTCCTCGAGCGTCAGCCCGGGCAGCACGCGCCGCAGGTACGAGACTCCGTTCGCCGCCGCCAGGACGTGCGCCGCGGTGTTCGTCGCGTTCACCTGCAGGTGGGACGCCGGCAGCGCGCCCAGGTCCACCGCCGCGCCGAGCTCGGACACGTCCCGGTCCGACCGTGCCGTCCACACCCGCGCGCCGTCGGTCCACGTGGCCCAGACGCGCCCGCGCGCGTCCGCGGACACGGCGGACTCGGTGGCGCGTTCCAGGCGCAGGGTCGAGGGCGCGCCGGCCGTCCACACCTGGTCGCGGAACGCCACGACGGACCGCCCGCCGGTGACGGCGAGCGACGGCCGCCCGGCCGCAAGGCCCGCCGTGCCCGGCATCTCGGCGGCGACCGCCTGCGGCTCGACGCCACGCACGCGGACGCCATCGGCGAACCAGGCCAGCATCGCGCCGCGCGGGTCCGCGGCGAGCGCCGGGAACGCGCCCGGGCCGTAGTCGGTCGCGCCGGCGTGCACGTGCCCGCCGGCTTCCCAGGCCACGAGCGGCTCGCCGGAGGCCAGCTCCACGGCGCTCACCTCGCCGGTCGCGGCGTTGGGCTCGACCCGCCACGCGGTGCCGTCCAGCGACGTCGCCGACACACCGCCGGTGACGACCCGCAGGCCGTCACCTCCGGGGAAGAACGCCGGGCGCACATCCGGCGCCGGCGCGATCGGCTCCGTCTCCAGGAACGACGGGTCGTTGAAGACCAGCTGCCCGCCGCTCGCCCACGCGAGGTAGAGCGTCCCGCTGCGCGTCATCGCCGCCTGCTCGGTGGGCGCGACCTGCACCCAGGAGGTGGCGAGAGCGACAGCGGCGGCGAGGATCACGCCTGGAGGTTAACCGCCTCTTCCCACGCCTTCTCGAGCGCGGCGAGCATCGTCTCCGGCGGCTGCGCGCCCGAGAGCCCGTAGCGGCGATCGAACACGAAGAACGGCACGCCCTGGATCCCGAGCTGCTGCGCGAGCGCCTCGTCCTCGCGCACGTCCTCGGCGAACTTCTCCAGCTTCAGCGCGGAGCGCGCCTCCTCCGGATCGACGCCGACCTCCTCCATCAGCCGCACGAGCGTGTCCCACACGCCGAGCGACTCGCCCTCGGTGAAGTACGCGCGCATGAGCCGCTCCTGCGCGGCGCCCTGGTGGCCGTAGGTGGCGGCGAGGTGGATCATCCGGTGCGCGTCGAACGTGTTCCCACCCTTGGACTGCTCCAGGTGGTACTCCAAACCCTCGCCCGCGGCGCGCTCCTCCATCTCGGCGTGCAGCTGCTGCGCGCGTTCCAGGCTCATCCCGTACTTGCCGGCGAGCCGCTCGGCCGCCGTGCCGGGCACGTCACGCGCGGCGTCGGGGTCCAGCTCGAAGGAACGCCACAGGATGGTGACCTCGTCCCGGTGCTCGAACTGCTCCAGCGCCTTCTCGAACCGCCGCTTGCCGATGTAGCACCACGGGCACACGACGTCGGACCAGATCTCCACGGTCAACGGCATGGCTCCAAGAATAGGACTGATCCGATCGGATCACTCCACCTGCGCAGATAGGTCGCCCGGCCGACGACAGGACCGTCGCCGCAGCGGACGATCGAGCCATGACATCGCTCGCCATCGAGACCCACGGCCTGGGCAAGCGCTTCGGCGCGCGGGCCGCCTTGGAGTCGATCGACCTGGAGGTGCCCCGGGGGACCGCGTTCGGCTTCCTCGGCCGCAACGGCGCCGGCAAGACGACGCTCGTGCGGCTGCTGCTCGGCCTGGCCACGCCCACCTCGGGGACGATGCGCCTGCTCGGCCACGACCTGCCGGGTGGGCGCGCGCAGGCGCTCGCCCGGGTGGGCGCGATCGTCGAGGAGCCGCGCTTCCACCCGCACCTGACCGGGCGCGAGAACCTGCTGGTCCATGCCGCGGCACGCGAGCCCGCCGCCCGCGGCCGCATCGACGCCGCGCTCAAGCGCGTCGGCCTGGGCGCCCGGGCCGACGACGTGGTCAAGGGCTACTCGCTCGGCATGCGCCAGCGCCTCGGGATCGCCCGCTGCCTGCTCTGCGATCCCGAGCTGCTGATCCTCGACGAGCCCGTCAACGGCCTCGACCCCGCGGGCATCCTGGAGTTCCGCCACCTGGTCCGCTCGCTCGTCGACGAGGGCCGCACGGTCCTGCTCTCGAGCCACCTGCTCGACGAGGTCGAAAAGACGTGCGACAGCGCCGCGATCGTCGACCAGGGGCGCGTGGTCGCGCAGGGCACGATCGAGCAGCTGACCGCGATGAGCGACGAGCGCACGATCGACATCGTCGCCGCGCCCGCCGTCCGGGCCACGCACATCCTGGCCGCCGCGCCGACCGTCCATCGAGCCGTCGAGCACGACGGCGGCATCCGCGCCACGCTCGCCCCGGACGCGCCGCGCGACGCCGACGTCGTCACCTCGCTGCTCACCCGCCTGATCGCCGAGGGCGTCGCGGTCGAGCGCGTGAACCCGGTCAAGCGCAGCCTCGAGGACCAGTTCCTGTCGATGACGACCCGGTTGGAGAACGCGTGATGCTGCGCCTGATCGAAGCCGACGTGCTCAAGCTGCGCCGCCGGCAGGGGATGCTGGCCGTGACCGCCGGGCTCACGGTCGGCGCCGTCGCCCTCTACTTCGGGATCGGCGCCGCGCTGGACAAGACGACCGACTTCGAGAGCGCCGTCGGCATCCTCACCCTGCTCGCCGCGGTCGCCGGCGCGGTCATCGGTGCGACCGCGGGCGGTGCCGACATCGAGAGCGGCGTCTTCCGCGACCTCGTCGCCACCGGCCGCAACCGCAGCGCCCTGTTCTTCGCGCGCGTGCCCGCGGCGTGGCTGGTCACGCTCGCGATCCTGCTGGTGGCGCTGGTGGTGGCGGCGGTGATCGCGACGCCTCCGCTGACCGAGGCGCTCCGCGGCGCGCTCAGCGTGCTCGTGAGCGGCGCCCTCACCGCCGCCGTCTGCGTCGGCCTGTCCGCGCTGACCGGCCGCTCCGGCCAGGTGATGGGCTTCGTGCTGGCGTTCCAGCTCGGCGTGGCGCCGCTGCTCGCCCAGCTCGACGTGCTCGGCGACGGCCGCTTCGCCATCCCCGCCGTGGCCATCAGCCGCCTGGACAACGCCGACGGCCTCGTCGCGACCTTGCCCCTCGTCGGCGCCATCGCGATCATCCTCGCCTGGGCCGCCGCCGCGCTCGGCGCCGGCCTGTGGAGGACCCGCATCCAGGAGATCTGACCCGTGCTCATGCTGCGCCAGAACGCCGTGCCACTGCTCGTCGCGATCCTCGCGGCGAGCCTGGTGCTGCCGTTCCTGGCGCTGCTCGCGCTCGTCCCGCTGTACTGGATCGCCGCCGACCGCGGGCTCAAGCCCGCGGTCGTCGCGGCCGTGGCGCTGGCGGCCGCGCAGCTCGCCGACCTCGACCACCCGCTGGAGCCGGTGTCCGTCGCCGGCTTCGCCGCCGTCACCATCGCGACCGCCCGCTTCGTCACGGTGCGCCGCGAGCTGCTCGCCCGCAACGCGGCGTCCGAGGAGCGGCTGCGGATCGCGCGCGAGATCCACGACCTGGTCGGCCACGACGTCACGCTGATGGTGGTCCAGGCCGAGGCGCTCGCCGCGGTCACCGGCGACGAGCGAGCGGACGCGATCGCCGCCCAGGGCCGGAGGACGATGGCCGAGCTGCACCGCGTGCTGCGCAACGAGGACCCCGAACGCAAGGGGCTGGACCAGCTGGACGAGATCCTCGACGGCGCCCGCGCGGCCGGCACGCCGATCACGCTCGCGATCGAGGGCACGCCGCGGCCGCTCTCCAAGGGGCTCGACGCGTCCGTCTACCGGATCGTGCAGGAGGCCGTGACGAACGTGATCCGCCACGCCCACGGCGCACCGGCGACGGTCACCATCGGCTACGACGAGGACCGGCTGCGGCTGTCGATCGCCGATGCGGGCGGGCGGTCGCTCGGCATCAGCCACGGCCACGGGATGGTCGGCCTGAGCGAGCGCGTCAGCGCCTTCGGCGGGTCGCTCATGGTCAGCGCGACCAGGGACGGCCACGAGGTCGAGGCGAGGATCCCGTACGCATGATCCGCGTCCTGATCGCCGACGACCAGCCGCTGATGCGCACCGGCTTCAAGACCGTGCTCGAGGCGACGGGCCAGATCGTGGTCGTGGCCGAGGCCGACGACGGCGAGCAGGCCGTCGAGCAGGCGCAGCGCCACCACCCCGACGTGATCCTGATGGACGTCCGCATGCCGCGGCTGGACGGCATCGAGGCGACGCGGCGGCTGCCACGGCACAAGGTGCTCGTGCTCACCACCTTCGGCCTCGACGAGTGCATCGTCGAAGCGCTCCGCGCCGGCGCGTCCGGGTTCCTGACCAAGGACGTCCCGCGCCAGGAGCTGGTTGCGGCGGTCAAGGCCGTGGCCAGCGGTGACGCCGTCCTGAGCCCCAACGTCACCCGCCAGCTGCTCGACCGGGTGGCGCATCGGCTCCCGCCGCTCACGCCGAAGGCCGACCTGCACGGACTCACCGACCGCGAGCGCGAGGTGCTCCAGCTGATCGCCGGCGGGCTCAGCAACGCGGAGATCGCGGCGGCGCTGGTGGTCGCCGAGCCCACGGCCAAGCGCCACGTGTCCAACCTGCTCGGCAAGCTCGGCCTCCGCGACCGCGTGCAAGCCGTGATCTACGCCTACGAGCACGGCGTGATCGAGCGCGGTCGCGGCGGGTGACGGAGCGTCCCTCTTCCCCTTCCGTCACCCGCCCGCGTTCGACCGCGCCGCACGCTCGCTTCCCCCGGCCGCCCCTCAACGGCACCCAGCGAGCGTGCGACCCCCTGCAACTTGCTACGGCGTCGTCGTCGACAACGTGAACGCCAGGGTCTTCGAGTAGGACCCGGTGCGCAGCGCGTCGTTCGCTCCGACCTCCTGCGTGAACGTCACCGGCACCTCCTCGTTGGAGGTGGGCGCCGTCCACGTCTTCACGACGCCCAGCCCACCGAGCGGCTTCGGCAGCTTCAGCGAGCCGTTGACCAGATGGCCGGTCGCCGTCGTGGACGGATCCGCGACCGTCAGCGTCGCGTCGCCGGCGGTCGAGATGACCGTCGCCTTCGTCGTCGCGCTGTAGGTCTTGGGGAAGCCCGGCGTGAACGCGCCGAACGAGGCCGGAGCGCCCAGCGTCAGCGCGAGCGTCGCCGGCACGGTACCGCCGACGTCACCCGCGACCGCCGTCTCGTTCGGACCGGCCGCCGTCGGGGACTCGAGGTCGCCCGGGTGGCAGTGGTGCGGCGAGTAGAACGTGGAGCCGGGCACGCAGCGGAACATGCTCGGGTTCGTGAAGGACGGCGCCTGCCGGACCTTCGTCGCCTGCTCGAACGCGTAGCCCGCGGACAGCAGCTTCGCCTCGGCGCCGGCCGCCGCGACGAACGTGACGCCGATCGGGTTGCGGCCCGCGCTGCCCGTGCCGAAGCCGGCCGGGACGGTCAGGACCGGGTAGCCCGCGCGGTCCGCGTAGCCGACGAGCGCGTTGCCCGACGGCACCATGATCACGTCGGTGTCCGCGAGCAGCGCGTCGATGACGGCCGCGTTGGCGGCCTTGCCGGCCGTGGTGTCGGCCTCCAGCGCCGAGGTGTCGGGCGACAGCGCCGCCGTCAGCTCGCGCTGCTGGTACTTGAGCCCCTCGACCGGGTTGGCGGCGTTGTAGTCGGTGATCGACTTCAGCGTGGCCTTGCCGCCGAGGTACGCGTTCAGGTCCGTCTCGAACGAGCGCGTGACGATGCTCGGGACGCTGGCGGGCGTGCCGACCGTCTTCGTCACCGTGGTCGCGCCCGCGCCGGTCAGCGCGGTGATCGCGGCCGGGTACGGCGCGGTGGTGTTGTTGATCACGGCCACCTTGGTGCCGGCCGCGGAGGCGTTCAGGCTCACCGTCTTGCCGGAGAGCACCTCGAACGCGGTCGCGGCGTCGGCGACCGTGCGGGTGATCGGGCCGGCCGCGTCCTGGGCCTTGGCGATCGGCAGCACGCCGGTCGTCGAGACCGCGCCGACGCTGGGCTTGAGGCCGACGACGCCCGCGACGCCCGCGGGAGCGATCAGCTGCGCCGTGTCGGTCGACGTCTCCGTGCCGATCGTCAGCGCGGCGAGGCCGGTCGCGGTGGCCGCGGCCGAGCCCGCGGAGGAGCCCGCCGGCGTCTTGTCGGTGTCCGACGGCAGCAGCACCTGGCCGCCGAGCGACGAGTAGCCCTCGGGCAGGTTGGCGTCGAAGAGGCCGCCGAGCTCGGTGACGTTCGTCTTGCCGAGCACGATCGCGCCTGCCGCCTTGAGCTTGGCGACGAGCGCGGCGTCGGCCGCGGGCTTGTGGTTCTGGAGCGCGATCGAACCGCCCGTGGTCGGGAGCCCGGCCGCGTCGATCGTGTCGTCGAGCAGGACCGGCAGGCCGTGCAGCGGACCGCGAACCGTGCCCGCGGCGCGTTCGGCATCCAGCGCCTTCGCCTGCGCCACCGCGTCCGCGTTCAGCGACCGCACGGCCTGGAGCGCCGGGCCCTCGGCGTTCACGAGCGCGATCCGCGTCAGGTACGCCTTGGTCAGCGCCTCCGACGTCAGCGTGCCCGAGGCGAGCCGGTCACGCAGCGACGCGGCGGACTCCGTCTCGAGCGAGAACGGCAGGATCGTCTCCGTGCCGCCGGCCAGCGCCAGCGCGTCCTTGTAGCTCGGGTTGCAGGCGCCGCGCTCGGCGAACGCCGGCTTGGGCGTCGTGTCGGCGCAGCGGTACATGCTCGGGTTGATCTGGGACACCGGCTTGCGCAGCTTCGTGCCCTGCTCGATCACGTAGCCGACGCCGATCAGGTCCCGCTCCTTGTACGCGTTGGCGTGGATCGAGACGTTCAGCGTCCGCCGCTGGGTGTCGTTGTAGCCCATCGGGATCGTCATCTGCGGGTAGCCGGCGCGGGCGCCGTTGGAGACGCTGCCGAGGATCGCGATGAAGTCGTCGCTCGGGTCTGCCGGCGTGTCGTTCTGCATCATCCGGTCGATCCCGGAGTGGCTCAGCTGCTTGCCGACGAGCAGGTCGCTGCGGTACTGGACCGACGCGGGCGAGTCGGGCGAGATGTCGATCGCGAACGCGCTGGCGTGCGTCGCGTTGCCGAACTTCAGCGCCTCGTGGGCGTTGAGCGTGTTGTCGGCCATCTCCTGCTCGACCGTCTTGATCGGCGCCTCCGGGCCGAGGTGCTTGTAGTAGGAGCCGATGTCGCGCTTGGCCTCGTAGGCGAGCACGCCGCCGGGGATGCCGCTCGGGCTGATCACCGGACGCTCGACGAGGATCGCGCCGGCCGCGGCGAGCGCGTCGTAGGCCTGCTTGAGCGGCGTGCCCTCGGTGAGCGCGCCGTTGTAGCCGATGCGCTTGCCGCGCACGAAGTTCAGGTCCAGCGCCGAGACGTAGTTCGGGACCGTGGCCGGGACGGGCGGGATGATGTCCTCGTCCTTGATCCCCGGACCCCAGATGCCCTTGTAGTACTCGGCGTTGTGCGCGTCGTAGCCCGCGATCGACTGCAGCGTGAGCGCCGCGTTGGCGACCGTGCGGTCCATCGGGCCGGCCGTGTCCTGCGAGGCGGAGATCGGCGCGATGCCGTAGCCCGGCACCAGGCCGACGGTCGGGCGCAGGCCGACGAGCCCGTTCGCCTGCGAGGGCGAGATGATCGAGCCGGACGTCTCCGTGCCGACGACGAGCGTCGACAGCGCGGCGGCGGACGCGGAGCCCGAGCCGGACGAGGAGCCCGACGGGTTCTGGTCCGCGTCGACCGCGTTGAGCACCTGGCCCGTGAGGTTGCTGAAGCCCGACGGCTGGTTGCCGAAGTAGTTCGCGTACTCGGACAGCCCCAGCTTGCCGAGGATCACGACCCCGCTCTCACGCAGCTTCTTGGCCACGCCGGAGTCGATCTGCGGGAAGGAGTTGCGCAGCGAGAAGTTGCCCGCCGACGTGTACATGCCCTTGACGTCGATCAGGTCCTTGAGCAGGATCGGCAGGCCGTGCGCGGGGCCACGCACGTGCCCCTCCTTGCGCTCCTTGTCGAGCAGCGCGGCGTCCTTGATCGCCTGCGCGTTGAGCTGCGACACGGCGTTGAGGCCAGGCCCGCGCTTGTTCAGCGCGGCGATGCGGGCGATGTACGCGCGGGTGAGCTCGACGGAGGTCAGCTTGCCTTCGTCCATCAGCTTGACCGCGGTCGGCCCGTCCAGCGTCTCAAGGTCGAGGTCGGCGGCAGAAGCGGGCGCGGCCATGACCAGGCCGAGCGCGCACGCCATCGCCGCCAGCCGCGACGCGGCTCGAGCAGGTTTCATAGCCCCGGAGGGTGGCGGCCCCACTGGCGTCTCACATTGGACCGGATGTCGGATTCGCGTTCGACCACCGGGTGTTGAGCAACCTCTCGGTTGCGGCATCGCGGGCACGCCAACTGGGGCATCCGCCATGGCCCGTGCGGCGCAGCACTCATCATGCGCTCATTCAACACCCGTACCCGCCACGTCGTCATCGCGTCCACGATCCTGGTCCTCGGGATCGCGCCGCTCGGGGTCGCGGCCACCGGTGACGCCCTCCGCGAGGGGACGCGCAACGGCACCGCCACCAAGGAGACGGAGATCATCTCCAACAACGCCGCCGGCTACACGACGCGGCAGTCCAACAAGTCCGCGACGGGCGGCGGCGCGATCTACGGCTGCCGGTCGACGGCGGGCGGCTCGGCGGCCAACCCGCCGAAGAACCCGTGCATCCGGGCCAACAACCTCGCGAACGGGTTCGCGTTCGAGTTCAACGCCGCGGGCGGGGAGACGGCGGGCACGATCACCGTCGGCAACGGCGGCGACGGCAAGCGCCCGTTCACCACCAACGCGACCGGCGTGGCCACGGGCCTGAACGCCGACCGCGTGGACGGCGCCGACGCCGCGTCCCTGAAGACCCGCTGGCTGCTCGTCAACGAGGCGGGGCAGATCGAGGAGCAGTCGGGCGGCTTCACGATCCTCGACGCCTACCAGACGAACGCGAACGTCTACATCGACGCCGGCGCCTCGCTCGAGGGCAAGGGCCTGCAGGCGACGATCGCGATCCAGAACAAGATCGACCAGTCCGGCGACGGCACCGCCGACCCGAACTTCGGTGGCGAGGTCAGCGTCGCGCGCTGCCAGACCGCGGCGGTCGAGTGCGCGCCGGCCAACGCCAAGACGCCGAACGCGTTCGTGTTCAGCGCGCGCAACAGCGACGGCACGGCGACGGCGGCCGGCGCCCGCAAGCGCGTCTACATCCAGATCAGCGAGTAGCTCACGCGCTCAGGTGGCGCGCGAAGAACTCCGCTTCGCGCGTCACCGCCCGCTCGAACCACTCGCCGCTGTAGAGCTCGAAGTGGCCGATCGGGTAGCGGACGAGCTCGCCCTGCGGCGCCGCGTCCGCCAGCTTCTCGAGCGCCTCGTTGGAGACGAGCGAGTCCTTCTCGCACAGCGCGACCAGGACCGGGCACGTGATCGACGCCGCGTTGCGGGCCGGCCGGTAGGTGCCGACCCACAGGCCGATGCGGGCGGCCACGGCGTTCACCCAGAGCGAGTTCTCGGGCGTCATCGACGCGAAGCCGGAGACGGCGTCCTCGGTGCTCATGAGCGCGAGCTCCCCCGGGGCGCCGACCGCAGGCACGTACTTGGGCTTGCGCCCGAGCCGTGAGCCGATCTCGTCCTGCAGCGCGACCTTCGCCAGCTTCGCGGTCGTCTTGGGCGGGATCTTGAGGGCGGCCGGCAGGCCGTCGACCATCGCGCACTGCAGGACGACCGCGCTGATGCTCGGGTCGCTCGCGGCGATCTCGGTCGCGTGGCCGCCGCCGAACGAGGAGCCGAACAGGCCGACGCGCTCGACGCCCTCGAGCCCGCGGGCGTAGGCGACCGCGGTGCGCCAATCCTCGAGCTGGCGCTTGATGTCCAGCAGCTGGCGGGGCTGCCCGCTGCTCGCGCCGAAGTGGCGGTAGTCGAACGCGAGCGCCGCGAGGCCGGCCTCGGCGAAGCGCTCGGCGAAGGCGTCGAGCCGCTGGTCGCGCACGGCGGAGAGCCCGTGGCCCAGCACGACGCAGCCCTTCGCGCCCTCGGGATGCCAGAGCCAGGCGGCGACCTCGCTCCCGATGGTGACGTCGTGTCTTACAGCGGCAGCCATGCGTCCGGGAATACTGCCCGGAACCGGCCGGGATAATCGGGAACGTAGCGCCGGGCGTGCTGCCCCGCGGGGCGCGCGTCGATGTGCTCGCGCAGCTGGTCGAAGGTGAGCATCAACCGCACCGACGGCGCGACCTGGAAGTCGACGACGTTCGGCCGCTCGCCACCGATCACGCCCTCGGCCAGGAGCGCGTCGACGCGGTCCAGCTGCCCGGGCAGGGCCTGCAGGCACGCCTGCGCGGTGCCCGGCTTGGGCCGCATCTGGCGCGCGACGACCGGGCGCAGCACCGGCAGGGTCGGCTTGACGACGCCCACCGGGATGCCGAGCAGCGGCTGATGCAGGAAGCTCGCCATCGCCTCCTCGTCCTGGCCGATCGCGTAGCGGGCGAGCTGGCGCACGCCGTCCTGCAGCACGGAGTCCGCCCACGCCTCCTCGCCCGTGTCCTGGATCAGCATCGGCGGCTCCGGGACGAGCGTCTCCAGCGCCCGCGCGATCCGCATCGTGCCGGAGACGCGCTTGCCTTCGATCGTCATCACCGGCACCGTCGAGCCGCGGAAGCGCAGCAGCGGCAGCATGACCTTGTGGGTCATGTTCGGCAGGTCCAGGCGGGTGTACTCGACGCCCTTGTGGCGGAGCATCAGCTCCGCGCTGATGACGGGATGCGATCCGGGAACGCCGACGAGCTTCGCGCGCATCACTCCATCATCGCCTGATAGACGAGCTGACGCAGCTGCGACCGCAGCGGGTACGTGCTCGACGGGATCAGCTGCGTGAAGAACTGCACGCTCAGTCGGTCCTGCGGGGAGACCCAGAACGCGGTGCTCGCCAGGCCACCCCAGGCGAGCTCGCCCGGCGCGGTGGCGATCTTGGTCGCCGGGGGATCGAGCACGACGGAGAAGCCCAGCCCGAAGCCCATGCCGTCGTTCTGCGTCTCGGAGATCGTCGGGCGCGCGATGTCCTTGAGCTCCGCGCCGCCCGGCAGGTGGTTCTGGGCCATCAGGCGCAGCGTGCGCGGGGCGAGGAGCGGCGCGCCGTCGCGGACCAGCATCGACGTGAAGCGGTGGTAGTCGGCCGCGGTGCCGACGAGCCCACCGCCACCCGAGAGCATCTCCGGCGGATGCAGCGCGGGCGCGCCGAGGCGGTCGTTGCGCTTGAGGCCGGGCTCGTACAGGGCGGCCATCCGGTCGGGGTCGACGGCGCTGAACGCGGTGTCGGTCATCCCCAGCGGATCGAAGATGCGCTCCTGGAGGAACACGTCCAGTGGCTGCCCGGAGAGCACCTCGACCAGCCGGCCGACGACGTCGGTCGCCACCGAGTAGTTGAACTCGGTGCCCGGCTCGAACAGCAGCGGCAGCCGCGCCCACGCGTTCACCGTGTCCTCGAGCGAGTCGCGGCTGCCGAACTCGTAGCCGTGCGCGCGATAGACGCCGTCGAGCGGGTGCGCGTAGTGGAAGCCGTACGTCATGCCCGCCGTGTGCGTGAGGAGGTGCCAGATGCGCACGGGCTCGACCGCCGGCCGCGTGACCGGCGCGTTCTGGTTCCCGCCCGCCCACACGCGCGCGTCCGCGAACGCGGGGATGTACTTGGCGACCGGGTCCTTGAGCTCGAACGCGCCCTCCTCCCACAGCAGCATCGCGGCGACGGAGGTGATCGGCTTGGTCATCGAGTAGATGCGCCAGAGCGTGTCGTCGGCGACCGCGCGGCCGGCCTCGAGGTCCGCGCGACCGGCCTTGGCCACGTGCACGACCTTGCCGTCGCGCGCCACCACGGCCAGGAAGCCGGGCAGCTTGCCCTCGTCGACGTAGCGGGCGTAGTGGGTGTCGATGCGCGCGAGGCGGCGCGCATCGAATCCCGCTTCGGCGGGATCGATCTCGACGGTCAGCACCGGGGGATCCTGCCTTAACCCAAGCTTGTGCCAAGCCGCACGTGATCTGATCCACCCGTTCGAGTGATGAGGAGAGCCCCGATGCGCGCACGCTGGATCCCCCTGGCCGCACTCTGTGTCGCTGCCGCCCTGCCATCCGCGGCGTCCGCGGACACCGTGGTCGCCGTCGGCGACTCCGCGATCTCCGGCGAGGCCGGGCGCTGGGCGGGCAACACGAACCAGTCCGCGTCGAAGACCGACGCGCTCGGCGCCGGGGCGTACGACGACGCGGGCGGCGCGGAGTCGACGCCCGGCTGCCATCGGTCGCGATCGGCCGAGGTGCACATCGGCGACCGCGTGAAGAGCGTCAACCTCGCCTGCTCCGGCGCTCGGACCTACTCGCGCACCAGCGACGGCAAGTGGAAGCCCGGCCTGGACTTCGCGGTCTCCGGCGCGAACAAGGGCCAGGCGCGGATGCTGCAGGACCTCGCGAGCACGGACCCGGACATCAAGGCGGTCGTCGTGCTGATCGGCGCCAACGACTACGGGTTCGCCGACATCCTCGAGACGTGCGTGACCAACTGGATCACGTCGCCGTCCTGGTGGAAGAACTACTGCCACGACGACTCGAACCTGACCGCGATGTTCTCGGCCGCGAACATCAACGCGATCACGACCAACGTGCGCGCGGCCTTCAACCGCCTCAAGCAGGCGATGGGCAACGCCGGCTACGACGAGTCCCGCTACGAGATCCTCGCGCAGACGTACTCGGCGCCGTTGCCGCTGTCGGGCGGGATGCGCTACCCGGAGACCGGCTGGTCGCGCCAGTCGGTCGGCGGCTGCGGCGCCTGGAACGCCGACGTCAACTGGGCGCGCAACACCGTCGTGGAGACGCTCAACAACACCGTGAAGAACGCGGTCGCGGGCATGTCCAACGTGCAGGTCCTGGACGCCGTCGGGGCGCTCAACGGGCGCCGCCTGTGCGAGAGCACGGTCGGGCTGCTGGAGGAGAAGGGCGTCGCGACCTGGCAGTCGCCGGGCGCGGTCGACAAGACCGAGTGGGTGCACCAGATCCGCACCACGTCGACGATCTTCGGCCCGTACCAGCTGCAGGAGGACGGGCACCCGAACTACTGGGGCCAGCTCGCGCTGCGCAACTGCTTCCGCCAGGCCTACAACAGCGGTGCGCCACGTGGCGGGGCGTGTGCCCGCGGCACGGGCCTGAACGCGAAGGGCGAGCCGAACATGGCTCTGAACTAGTCTCGGCGCATGCTGCGCGCGCTCGCCGTCGCCGCGCTCGTCCTGGCCTTCGCCGCGCCGGCGCAGGCTGCGGGCGAGCTGCGGCGGTGTGGCGGCGCGGTGTGCGGGGAGCTGCGGCGGCCGCTCGACCCCGAGCGGCCGCGCGGGCGGTCGATCGACGTCGCGTTCCGGCTGTACCGGGCGCGGAAGCCGGATGGACCGCCGATCGTCGCCGTCGAAGGCGGCCCGGGCTATCCGTCGACGGGCACGCGCGCCGAGTACCGCGCGATCTTCGGCCCGCTGCTCGAGTCGCGCGACCTGCTGCTGGTCGACAACCGCGGCACCGGCGGGTCGGCGCTCATCGACTGCCGCTCGGTGCAGTCGTTCGACGGCCGGACGAGCGGGCCGGGGTTCGCGCGCCCCGCGGCCCGGTGCGCGAGCGAGATCCGGCGCCGCTACGGCGACCCGTCGCTGTTCGCCACCGCGTACGCCGTCGACGACCTCGCGGCGGTCGTCCGCGCGCTGAAGCTGGGCCAGGTCGACCTCTACGGCGACTCCTACGGCACGTACTTCGTGCAGGACTTCGCCGCGCGGCACCCGTCGCTCCTGCACTCGGTCACGCTCGACTCCGCCTACCCGCGGCGGGACACCGACCCGTGGTACGCGTCGTCGGCGGCGACGGCCCGCAGTGCGCTGGAGACGGTCTCGCCCGGGTCGGTCGCGCGGCTGGGGCAGCTGCTGGAGCGGGTGCGCGTGGCCCCGCTCTCCGGCCGGACCAAGGACGCGGACGGCACGCCGCTGCGCGTGTCCGTGGACCCCCGCGCGCTGTCCGACCTCGTGCAGGACTCCGCCTCGGACCCGGTGATCCTGCGCGAGCTGGATCCGGCGGTCACGGCGGCGCTCGCCGGCGACGCCGTGCCGCTCCTGCGGCTGGCCGGCCAGGCGAGCACCTGGAGCCACACGCCGACCGAAGCGGAGTACTTCTCGCGCGGCGCGTACCTCGCGGTCGCGTGCGCCGACTACCCGCAGGTGCTCGGGCGCGCCACGCCGCCGCCCGCGACCTTCGCCCCGTTCACGTTGCGCGAGTGGACGAGCGTCAGCGGCTTCACGCAGCCCTACGACGTCTGCCGTCGCTGGCCGCCGCCGCTGCGCCGCCCGCCCGCGCTGCCGGACCGCCGCCTGCCCGCGTCGGTGCCGGTGCTGCTCGCCGGCGGCGACCTCGACTCGCTCACGCCGGTCTCCGACGCGCCGGTCGTCGCGGAGGCGCTCGGCGGCACGGTCCGCACGGTCGTCTTGCGCAACACCGTCCACGTCACCTCACAGGGCGGCACGCACCTCGTCGAGGGGATGCGCTGCGCGCGGACGGTGATCCGCTCGTTCCTGCGCGGTGGGCTGGACGACCGCTGCGCCGCGCTCATCCCCGCGGTGCACACCGCGGGCGCGTACCCGCTGACGGTGGCGGCCGCCGCGCCGGCCCGGCTGGCCTCCGGGCCGGACCCGGGTGAGGGCGCGCGCCGGGTCGCGACGGTCATGGCGGGCGCGTTCGGCGACGCGATCGCGCGACGGCTCTACTCGTCCGGCAACCGCGGCCCCGGGCTGCGCGGCGGGCACTTCACGGCGACCGACGAGGACGACCACGTGGCCTTCCGGCTGGTCAACAGCCGCCTCGTCGGGGATCTGCCGGTCAGCGGCACCGGCACGTACGCCCCGGCGACAGGTGGAGTCGAGGCGCGGCTGCACGCCGACGGCGTCACCGCCACGGTCCGCTGGACGCAGGCGAGCCCGGTCGCCACCGTCACGATCGGCGACTCGGTCGTGATCGTGCCCGCGCCTTGACGAGCAGCTCCACGACGTGGCCCGCGGCCGCGTCGGGCACGGCGGCGAACGAGATCAGCAGCGTGGCGCCCGCGCCGGTCGCGCCGTGCTGCGCGGCGCCGTCGAGCACCACGCCCTGCTCGCGGCAGGCCGCGACGAGCGCGTCCTCGTCCGCGTCGGGGATGTGGACGGCCACGTGCAGGCCCGCGGCGGCGCCGCTGACGGTCGCGTCGGGCAGCGACGCCGCCAGCGCTTCGAGCAGCGCGTCGCGGCGACGGCGGTACGCGCGCGCCGACCGCCGGATGTGCCGGTCGTACGCACCGCGCTCGATGAAGTCGGCGAGCGCCAGCTGCTCGAGCGCGGGAAGGCCGTGGTCGAGACCCTCGCGGGCTTCCAGCAGGCGCGCGTGCCAGGCGGCGGGCGCGATCAGCCAGCCCAGCCGCAGCGCGGGCGCGAGCGTCTTCGACACCGACCCGATGTGGAACACGAGGTCCGGCCGCAGGCCCTGGAGCGCGCCGACGGGTGCGCGGTCGTAGCGGTACTCGGCGTCGTAGTCGTCCTCGACGATCATCGCGCCGTGCGCCTCCGCCCAGGCGAGCAGCTCAGCGCGCCGCGCCGCCGACATCACGACCCCGGTCGGGAACTGATGCGCGGGCGTGACGAGCACCGCGCGTACGTCGTCGGGCAGCTCGTCGACCACGATGCCCTCGCCGTCCACCCGCACCGGCACCGGCTCCAGCCCACGCACCCGCAGCAGCTCCCGGATGCCGACGTGCCCCGGGCGCTCGACCGCCACCCGCGCCCCGTGCAGGGCGACCGCGAGCGTGATGAACCCCTGCGCCGCGCCCAGCCCGACGAGCACGTCGTCGGCGGTCGCCAGCGTGCCCCGCACCCGTCCGCGGTACGCGGCGAGCACGGCCCGCAGCCGCGGCGCGCCGGCCGTCGGCGGGTAGTCGAGCTCCACGTCGCCGGCGCCACGCACCACCACCCCCAGCGACCGCAGCCAGTCCGCCCGCGGGAACCGCGCCAGGTCGGGCCGCCCCGGCCGCAGGTCGTACCGCACCGCGACATCTGTCGCGCGTCGGGGTCTGACCCCTTCGTGCGACACCTGTCGCGTGAAGGGGTCTGACCCCTTTAGGTTCGTGGCGACCCGGGGGCCCAGGCGCGGGGCGACCTCCAGCCAGCCCTCGGCGGCCAGCTGGGCGTAGGCGTCGCTCACGACGCCCCGCGACACGGAGAGGTCCGCGGCCAGGACGCGTGAGGACGGGAGGCGCTCGCCGGCGACGAGCGACCCCGAGCGGATCGCCGCGCGCAGCTGGTCCTCGACCTGGCGCTGCAGTGGGCCGGCGCCGCGCTCCAAGCCGACCAGCACCTCTCTGGCCTGGTTTTCAGACACCGATCTGGACCTTACACCCAGGCCAGAGCGCCCGTACCGTCACCAGCCATGAACGGATGGATCAAGGGCGCGATCGCCGCCAGCGTCGTCGGTGCGTCGTTCCCGGTCTCAGGCGCGCTCACGGACTACTCGTACACGGCGGGCCAGCTCATCCGGTACGCGCTGGGCGCGCTGATCCTGATCGCGCTGCTCAAAGGCCGGCTCGGCCGTCCCACGTTGAAGGAGCTCGCGCTGCTGAACGCCACGGCCGCGGTCGGCATGGTCGGCTTCAACCTCGCGGTGCTCGCCGCCGTCGACCACATCGGCGCGACCAACGCCGGCGTGATCATCGGCGCGTCGCCCGTCGTGCTCGCGCTCGCGACCGGCCACCGCCAGGTGCTGCCGGCCGCGCTGGTCGTGGTCGCCGGCGCCGCCATCGTCAACGGCGCCGACTCCGGCGTGACGCTCCTCGGGACCCTGCTCGCGATCGGCGCGCTCGTCGGCGAGGTCGGCTTCACGCTGCTCGCCGCGCCGCTGCTCCCCCGCCTCGGCCCGATGCGCGTCGCGGCCTGGGCCGCGATCCTGGCGACGGTCCAGCTGGCGGTGCTCTCACGCGGCGAGATCCCCACGCCCACGCTCACCCACACCGCCGCGATCCTCTACCTGGCGGTGATCACGACCGCGCTCGCCTTCGTGCTCTGGTTCAGCGCCGTCCAGAGCCTCGGGTCCGGTCGCGCCGGCCTGCTCGTCGGCTTCATGCCGATCGCCGCCGTCGCCGCCGACGCGGCCCTCAACGGCCGAGCGCCGTCCGCCGCAGACCTCGCGGGGACGGCGCTCGTGGCCATCGGGATCGCGCTGGGCGCTAGGCCTGAGACGGCGAAGGCTCTGCTTCGTGGCGGAACTCGGGCAGCCAGTGCAGCCGCTTCGGCAGGTACCAGTTCCACTTGCCCAGCAGCTTCATCGTCGCCGGCAGGAGCACCGCCCGCACCAGCGTCGCGTCGATGAGGATCGCGACCGAGAGGCCGATGCCCATCTGCTTGAAGTCGATGAAGCTCAGCGTCGCGAAGATCGCGAACACGGCGACCATCACGATCGCGGCGCTGGTCACGGTCGAGGCGGTGGCCTTGATCGCGTGCGTCACGGCGTCCTCGGTCTTCATGCCGCGGTCCACCGCCTCCTTGACCCGGCTGAGGATGAACACGTGGTAGTCCATCGACAGGCCGAACAGGATCACGAACAGGAAGATCGGCAGCCACGCGGTGACGCCGCCGTTGGACTCGAAGCCGAGCGCGTGCTCGAAGTGGCCGTCCTGGAAGACCCAGGTCAGCACGCCGTACGCGGCGCCGACCGACAGCAGGTTCAGCACGATCGCCTTGATCGGGATGATCAGCGAGCGGAACGTGACGAGCAGCAGCAGGAACGCGAGCACGAGCACGAACCCGACGACCAGCGGTGCGCGGCCCTTGAGGAAGTCGACGTAGTCCTTGGTCTCGGCGGTCATGCCGGACACGTAGGCCGCGGACACGCCGTCCGCGCCGCCGACGGTCTGCGCCACCAGCGACTGGCGCAGGTCCGCCAGGCCGTCGTTGGAGAGGTCGTCGGTGCCGCTGCCCTTGATCGGGATCGCGATCTGGGCGACGTGCTTGTCCTTGGAGACGGTGACGTCGACCGGCGCGTTGAAGCGGCCGGAGTCGACGGCGCGCCGCTCGAGGTCCTTGATCGAAGCGACCACCGCGGGGGACGTGACGTCGTCGCCCTTGATGGTCACGACGGCCGGGATCTGGCCACCCGGGAACGACGCCTCCATCTTGTCGTAGACCTGCATCACCGGCAGGTCGCGCGGCAGGTCGTCCGTGCCGGAGAGCACCGCGCGCATGCCGAGCGCGGGGAACGCCAGCGCGAGGAGCACCGCGGTGGCCAGCACGGCCGACACGGCCGGGCGGCGCAGGACGACGTCGAGGATCTTGCCCCACACGCGGCTCTCGCCGCCTTCGCGGCGCAGGCGGTGCAGGAACGGGACGCGGCCCTTCTCGACCTTGTCGCCGAGCACGGAGAGGATCGCGGGGACGACCGTGACGGAGCCGATCATGGCCACCAGCACGACGGTGATCGCACCGACGCCGAGCGCGGTGAACGTCTGGTCGCCGGCCAGGAACATGCCGGCCATGGCGACGATGACGGTCAG
This sequence comes from Solirubrobacter pauli, assembly GCF_003633755.1. Classification (GTDB taxonomy): domain Bacteria; phylum Actinomycetota; class Thermoleophilia; order Solirubrobacterales; family Solirubrobacteraceae; genus Solirubrobacter; species Solirubrobacter pauli. The sequence goes on along the minus strand of NZ_RBIL01000001.1, from coordinate 3,510,971 downwards.
GCCGGAGATGAGCACCGCGCGGCCGGAGGTGGCGGCGGCGGTGTGGATCGCATCGCGGTGTGAAGCGCCGCGCGCACGCTCCTCGCGCTCACGGCGCAGGTAGAACAGCGTGTAGTCGACGCCCACGGCCAGGCCGACGAGCAGGACGATCGAGGCGGTGTTCTCGCCGAGCGGGACGAGCTGCGACGGCAGCGCGACCAGGCCCAGCGCCGCCATTACCGCCGACAACCCGAGCAGCAGCGGCACGCCGGCGGCCACCAGGGCGCCGAACGCGAGCACGAGGATGAGCAGGGTGATCGGCAGCGAGAGCGTCTCGGCCTTCTTGAAGTCGTCCTCGAACGCCTTCGACAGCGCCTTGCTCGCGGAGGCGGACCCGAACTCGCCGACGAAGACGTCGCGATGCGCAGCCTGCACGCCGGCCACGGCGGCCAGCACCGGCTCGACCGACGTCTCCGCCGCGGCCTCATCGCCGCGCAGCTTGAAGGTCACGAGCGCCGCGCCGTCCTTCGCGAGCTGGCCCTCGTTGCCCTTCTCGTACGGCGACTGCACGTCGTAGACGGCCTTTTGCTCGGAGACCGCGGCGACCGTGTCGTCGACTGCAGCGCGCACGGCCTTCGCGTCCTTGCCCTTGACGAGGATGCTCTCCGCGTTCTCGGAGGGGAAGTGCTGGTCGACGAGCGCGTGGGCCTTGCCGGAGTCGCCGACGTAGGTGTTCTCGTCCTCGGGGGCCTTCACGCCGAGCGCTCCGCCGACCACCAGCGAGAGCACGACGAAGGCGAGCCAGCCGAAGATGGCCTTCTTGCGGTGCTGGGCGCTCCAGCGGCCCATCCGGGCGGCGAAGTTCTTGTTCTCGGTCACGCTGCAGATGTTCGGCTCAGCGGGGCCCGAAATCCGTGGAGGCTCCCGGCGAGCCGACCTACCGGACTCCCCCGAGCCGGGTACGGCTAGCCCCAGGCGGGGTATTCGGGTCGAGCATGCTCACCACTCTCGCGCTTGTGAGCGCCCTGGCCATGCCGACGCCGCTCACCACGCTGGATCCCGGGGACGCGCTCGTGGGCGGCGACGCGTACGCGCTCTCCGGCGACTCCGCGTTCTTCACGCGCACGCGCGGGCGCGAGCTGGGCGTCTACGCGGTCCCGCTCACGGGCGGGACGCCGCGCCGGGTGTTCGCGTACCGCGTGCCGCCCAGGCACACCCCGATGCCGGAGCTGTCCGCCTCGGCGCAGCGGGTGGCGCTGCACCTGCTGGTCGAGACGCCGGACGGTGAGCTGGATTCGCACCTCTTCAGCGGTCCGCCGACGGGTCCCTGGACCCGCGTCGCCCCGCTCGACGCACGCGCGGCCGATCTGCGCACCGCGACCGTCGACGGGGACCGCCTGATCGTGCACGAGCAGGACCGGCTCGTCGTGCACGACGCGGCCGGCGCGCACGTCCTGCCGATCCCGGACCAGGGGGACGCGCAGACCGCCACCGTCGCGGGGGACCTGATGTCGTACGCGGAGGAGGACGCCAAGCGGGTCGTGATCCGCAACTGGCGGACCGGCGCGGTCGTCGCCACCCCGTCGTTCCCGGGCTTCCCCGACTGGGTCGCGCTCGGCCCGGACGGTCGCGCCGCCGTGGTCACCGGGCCCGAGTCCCTGTACGACCTGCTGCCGGGCGGGGCACCGCGCCGGATCGCCGGCACGGGCTACCGGCCCGTGATCGCCGGCGCGCGGGTCGTCTACCGCCAGAGCTACGGGCTGAAGGTGCTCGAGCCGGACGGCACGGTACGCCCGTTCGGCGTCCCGACGCGACGGCTGGAGTCCTTCACCGCTGACGAGCGGCACGTGCTGTGGAGCGCGAACGGCTGTCTGCTGGTCGCGCCGGTCGAGTCGCCGCTCGCGATCGGCGCCGGCCCGGGCCCGTGCGCCCGCGCCGAGCTGGAGCTGCCCGAGCAGCCGTCCCAGCGCCTGGCGTCCACCCTGCGCGTGACCGTGCGTTGCGTGTCCGGTCCGGGTGCGTGCGCGGGAACCCTGCGCCTCACGGCCGGGAACCGCCCCGTCGTGAGCCGCGCGCGACGCTTCAGCATCCCTGTCGGTGAGCAACGGCGCGTGCGGGTGCGCCTGACGCGGGCGGGCAAGCGCATCCTCGCGCAGGCGATCCGTCGCGATCGCGGGGTGATCGTCTACGCGCGCACGACCGTCGACGGCCATGCGGCCTCCGCGGGCGGGGGCATCGTGGTCCGCTGAACGACCTCCAGCGCCAACCTGGATGGAAACTCGCAGGGAGTGGGCAGGGACGGCTTAGTCTTGACGACCGATGTCGACCCGATCGACATTGCTGTTCGTCGTCGAAGCCGCCGTACTGGCGGCTTCGATCGCCGTGGCCGCACTCACCTCGACCAGCGCCCAGTGGGACCCGCCGGCGCTCGTCGCAGTCATCCTCGGACTCGCGCTCACGAGCGACCTGTTCGCGGTCCGCCACCACGGGCAGCGCATCAGCGGCTCGTTCCTCGCGCTCGTGCTGGCGATGGCGCTGCTCGGCCCCGCGCCGGCCGCCGCGATCGGCGTCACGAGCGTCCTGCTCGACCAGCTGCGCTCCCGCACCCCCGGCCCGCTGCTGCTGGCGAACCTGGCGACGTTCGCGAGCTTCCCGCTGGTCGGCGGGCTGATCATCGACGCCGCCGACATCAGCGAGATGTCCGCCGCCTTCCCGCTGCTCGTGATCGGCGTCTTCCTGCTCACGAACCTCATGAACTTCCTCATGATCGGCGGCCACCACGCGTTCGCCACGCGCGTCTCGCTCGCGGGCGAGTTCCGCAAGATCTTCATCCCGGTCCTGCCGAGCGAGGTGCTGAGCGCGGCGCTGTGCGCGCTCGTCGCCGCGTTCTACGTGCGCACCGGCGTGGCCGCGATCGCGCTGATGCTGCTCGTGCTGCTCGTGTTCCAGTACCTGCTGCGCGAGCTGCTGCTCTCGCGCGAGCGGGCGGAGCGGCTGGCCGCGCTGCAGCTCGGCGTGCTCGTGTCGATGATCGAGACGCTCGCGCTGCGCGACCGGATGACGGCACGCCACAGCGCCGCGGTCGCCCGCTACGCCCGCGCCCTGGCCGAGGCGCTCGGCTGGAGCGAGGACGAGCAGGAGCTCGTGCACACCGCCGCCCTGCTGCACGACATCGGCAAGTTCGCGTTCCCGGACTCGATCCTGCTCGCCGACGCGCGGCTCACCGACGAGCAGTGGGAGGCCGTCAAGCGCCACCCGGAGGATGGGGCGAACATCGTCCGGCGGATCGACGGCTACGGCCCGGTCGCCGAGATCGTGCACGCGCACCACGAGCGCTGGGACGGCCGCGGCTACCCGCGTGCGCTCGCGGGCGAGGAGATCCCGGTCGGCGCCCGGCTGCTCGCCGTCGCCGACACCTACGACGTGATCACCGCCCGCGACTCCTACCGCAAGCCGATCTCTCCCACCGACGCCGTCGCGGAGCTGCGGCGCGTCTCCGGCCACCAGCTCGACCCGACCGTGGTCGAGGTCTTCATCAGCCTGCTCACCGCCGGTGAGCTGCGCTTCGCCCACGGCGACGACGCCGACTTCGAGGCCGAGTTGGCGTTCGGCCGCCGCGTGCACGCGCACGCCCTCCCCCGTACGGGGTAGTTGTGATTTGTAGGGCTACAGAAGTCGTGCTGTGTGACCGATGAACGGAGCACAGCGCGACTCCAAGTCGCAAAATCCCTGCAAAACACGCCCTCGGCGGGCGTCGATCACCGTTGTCAGGAGGACACGTCATGGGCTTCAAGTTCTAATCGCCCCCTTCGGTCAGCCGCGCGTGATGTGATCACGCGATGCTCTCCAAGCTCGTCGGGATCAACCACGTGGCGCTCGAAGTCGACAGCATCGACGCGGCGCTCGAGTTCTACGGCCGGTTCTTCGAGCTCCATCTGCGCGGTGTCGCCCCGGGCATGGCGTTCATCGACCTGGGAGACCAGTTCCTCGCGCTCTCCGAAGGGCGCGAGCAAGGGCCCGACCACGGCCGCCACTTCGGGCTCGTGGTCGACGACAAAGACGCGGTGCGGGCCGCCCTCGAGGCGGCCGACGTCGCGATCGAGCCGGGTTCGCGGCTGGACTTCCGCGACCCGTGGGGCAACCGGGTCGAGGTCGTCGACTACCGGGACATCCAGTTCACGAAGACGCCGGCGGTGCTCGCCGGCATGGGCCTCGACCTCGACAAGCGCGACGAGGCCCTCGCGCAATTGCGCGATAAAGGGCTGCTCTAGCCGGATAGGCTCTCGGCGAGCCGTAGATGGATGCCGACGAGTACGAGGCCGGGGGGACGGATTCCAGCGAGCTGGAACGGCTGCTCTTCGGCGAGAAGGCGCTGCGGGCCGTGCTCGAGGGCCTGCCGGACGCCACCGTGGCGACTGGCCGCGACGGACGGATCGTGTTCGTCAACGCGCACGCCGAGACGCTGTTCGGGTACGACCCGGGCGAGCTGGTCGGGCGGCCGGTCCAGGTCCTCTGGCCGGAGGCGGTGCGGGCGCGCTACACGCGCAACATGGAGCTGTACTTCGCGACCGAGCACCCGCTGCGGTTCACGATCCGCGCCGACGGCCTGCGCCGCGACGGCAGCGAGTTCGTGGGCGAGATGAGCTGGGGCATCGTCGAGACCGAGGCGGGGCCGCTCCTGCTCGCGATCGGGCGCGACATGACGACCTACCGCGAGGCGATGGCGCGGCTGCAGCGCCAGTCGCGCCAGCAGGCGGCGATCGCGGCGCTGGGCGGGCGCGCGCTGTCCGGCGCCGACGTCGGCGACCTCGCCGTGGAGGCGGTCGACCGCATGCGCGAGACGCTCGCGCTCGAGTACGTCGTCGTGCGGCGCGGTGACGAGGTGCTCGCCGGCTGGGGCGGCGACAGCGAGGACCTGACGACGTTCGAGATCGCGTCGGGCGACGAGGTCTTCGGCGAGATCTGCGTGGAGGGCGACCTCGGGCTCGACGAGGAGAGCTTCCTGCGCGCGATGGCGAACGTGCTCGCGACCGCGTTCGGGCGCCTGCGCGGGGACGAGCGGATGCGCCACGAGGCGCTGCACGACCCGCTGACCGGGCTCGCGAACCGGGCGCTGTGCCGGGAGCGGCTCATCCACGCGCTCGCGCGCACGAGCCGCGACGACGGCGCCGCGTGCGTGCTGTTCATCGACCTCGACGACTTCAAGGCCGTCAACGACCTCTACGGCCACGCGGCGGGGGACGCGCTGCTGATCGCGCTGGCACGCCGGCTCGTGGCGACGGTCCGCCCGGCCGACACGGTCGCGCGGCTCGGCGGCGACGAGTTCGTGGTCGTCTGCGAGGACATCGACGAGCACACGGCGATCGCGCTCGGCCACCGCCTGACCGAGGCGCTGCACGAGCCGCTGGACGTCGACGGCATCGAGCATCGCCTCTCCGCCTCGATCGGCATCGCGCTGGGGGCGGCCGGCCGCCAGGACCCGGACGCGCTGCTGGCGGACGCCGACGCCGCCGCCTACCGCGCCAAGGCCGAGGGCCGCGGCCGCGTCGAGGTGTTCGACACGCGCTTGCGCCGGCACGCGCGCGAGCGCCTGCGCACGGCGGCCGCGCTCGAGCGCGCGCTCTCGCTCGGCCAGCTGCGGCTCGCCTTCCAGCCGATCGTGGCGCTGGCCGACCGCACGGTGATCGGGCACGAGGCGCTGCTGCGGTGGGACTCGCCGGGCGGCGTGATGAGCGCCCCGGCGGACTTCATCGGCGTCGCGGAGGAGAGCGCGCTGATCGTCGAGATCGGCGCCTGGACGCTGATGCAGGCCTGCCGGGAGAGCGCATCGGCGTTCGGGCGCGCCGAGGACGGCCCGGCGGTGTGGGTCAACCTCTCGCCGCGCCAGCTCGCGCAGCCCGACCTGCCCACCGTGGTCGCCGACGCCCTCGACGCGAGCGGCCTGCCGCCCGGCCGGCTGCGGCTGGAGCTGCAGGAGCGCGTGCTCCAGGGCGCGCCGAAGACGGCTCGTGCCAACGTGGCCGCGTTGCGCGAGCTGGGCGTCGGGCTCGTGCTGGACGACTTCGGCACGGGCTACTCCTCGCTGCGCGACCTCCCCGTGCGCGCCGTCAAGATCGACCGCTCGTTCGTCGCCGCGCTCGGCACGTCCCCCGGCGACGCCGCGATCGTCGCGGCGATCGTGTCGCTCGCCTCCGCCCTCGGCATCGCCGCCGTCGCCGAGGGCGTGGAGGACGAGGAGCAGGCCGCGCAGCTGCTCGCGCTCGGATGCCCGTACGCCCAGGGGTACCTGTTCGGCGCACCCGGTCCGCGGATAACCTCCGAGCCGTGACCACCTTCGAAGAGCTCGACGCGCTGTCCTCCCGTGAGCTGCACGACCGCGCCGTCAAGCGCGCCGAGCACCATCTCGATGTGAAGTTCTTCTGGCGGCTGCTGTCCGAGACCCCGGCCGCCGAAGCCGCCGAGGGCGACGCCGAGCAGGGCCAGGAAGAGGTCGCGCACTGGAGCCGCCAGGTCCTGGACGTCCTGCGCCATGACGAGGAGGCCATGGACGCGCGCCGCCCGATCTACATCGACTACCTGCTCCGACATTCGGAATAGCGCGCATTAGCCCGGCCGGGGGGTTGTGGCCGTTGGCGCGTTGACGCGCCCCACCGCCACCCGGGAGGCTGCGCGCGTGGATCTGATTCGTGAGCAGCCGAACACCGATCACGCCCACCGCTTCGACGGGGAGCCGATGGTGCAGAGCTTCCGCGTCGGCGACCTGGGCTACGTGTGGATCACCACCGCGGAGGCCATGACGGTCCCCGGCTTCGGCATCCCGTGGGTGACCGGGCAGCTGGCGCGCTACGACGCCGACGAGCTGCGCACGGCGCTGGCGGGCGGCCTGCGCCTGCGCGCCGAGGCGCTGGTCCTGGCGTAGTCTTCGACGGGCGCGCGGCCTGCGCCGCGTGTCCGCGCCCGGAACGCGGCGGTCGTGAGAGCGGCCGCCGCGCTCGGCGACCGCGCCGGGTTCTACGATCGCGGGTCGATGGATCCGGTACTTCGCACCCTCCTGCTGGAGCGGCTCGGCGCGAGCGACCTCGACGACGAGGCCAAGCGCGTGATCGAGGTGGCCGCCGACAGCGCCGCGCCCGCGCCGACGACGAACACCTCGCCGCCGGTGTGGCTGAAGGAGGTCACGGTCGAGGGGTTCCGGGGGATCGGGCGGCCGGCGACGCTCAAGCTCGACCCGTCGCCCGGGCTCACGGTCGTGGTGGGCCGCAACGGCAGCGGCAAGTCGTCGTTCGCCGAAGGGCTGGAGCTGCTGATGACCGGCGCGCTCAAGCGCTGGGAGAAGCGTCCGAAGGCGTGGAGCGAGACGTGGCAGTGCCTGCACCACACCGCGCCGACGACGATCGCCGCGCAGCTGCAGCTCGAGGGCGGCGAGGTCGTCACGCTGGACCAGCAATGGCCGCACGGCGCGCCGTACGGGGACGCCAGCGGGCGCGCGCAACCGGCCGCCACGCTCGCGCAGCACGGCTGGGACCGCGACCTGCCGAGCTTCCGGCCGTTCCTCGCGTACGCGGAGCTGGCGACGATGTTCGACACGCTGAGCTCGCTGTACGACGCGCTCACGCCCGTGCTCGGCCTCGGCGACCTGGACGCGCTCGCCGCGCAGCTCGCGCAGACGCGCCTGCAGCTCGACGGGCAGCGCAAAGCGGTCACAGCCGAGCGCGACCAGCTGCTCGCCCGGCTCGACCCCGAGGACGACCGCTCCGCGCTGGTGGGGTCCGCGATCGGCGGCCGCAAGCCCGACCTCGCGCAGCTGGAAGGGCTGCTGGAGGAGACCCCGAGCTACACCGAGGACCTGACGCTGCTGCGCCGGCTGGCTGCGCTCGCGCTCCCCTCGGACACCGACATCCGCGACGCGTTCCAGGACCTCAAGGGCGCCGAGCGCGCGCACGCCGACGCGAGCGCCACCGACGCGGCGCGCGCCACGAACCTGGCCGCTCTGCTGCGCCAGGCGCTCGCGTTCAAGGACCCGCAGCGCCTCACCGACGACTGCCCGGTGTGCAAGACCCCCGACGTGCTCGACGAGGCGTGGGTCGCCGCCGCCCAGGAGGAGGCCGCGCAGCTCGAAGAGGAGGCGCAGGCGCTCACGCGCGCGAACGCGCAGCTGGCCGTCGCGCGCCGGCGCGTGGAGTCGCTGCTGGACGGCAACGCGCTCGCCGCGCCGCACGCCGCCCGGCATCTCGGGCTGGTCGACGAGGAGCTCGAGCTCGCGCGCGCGAGCGAGGAGGAGCTGAAGGCCTCGACGGCCGCGTTGCGCGACCTCACCCAGCGCGCCGCGACCGAGCTCGAGCGCAAGGGCGCCGCCTGGCAGGAGCTGGCCGGCCAGCTGCGCGGCTGGCTCGGGCGCGCGAAGGACGTGGAGACCGCGGCGGCCACGCTGAAGGCGATCAAGGACGCCGAGAAGTGGCTCAAGGGCGCCACCGACGAGCTGCGACGCGAGCGCTTCGCCCCGATCTCCCAGTCCGCGATCGCCAACTGGCAGGAGCTGCGCCAGGGCAGCTCGGTCGACCTGCACGAGATCACGCTCAAGAAGGTCGGCAAGGGCGGCCGCGCGGACTTCGACGTGCGCGCCGACGACACCGAGGCCAACGCGCTCGGCGTGATGTCCCAGGGCGAGCTGCTCGCGCTCTCCGTGTCGGTCTTCCTCCCGCGCGCGGCGCTCGAGGAGTCCCCCTTCCGCTTCGCCGTGATCGACGACCCGGTGCAGGCGATGGACCCCGCGAAGGTCGACGGCCTGGCCAAGGTGCTGCACCGCGCCGCCCGCACGCGCCAGATCATCGTCTTCACGCACGACGACCGTCTGCCGGAGGCGATCCGGCGGCTGCGGCTGGACGCGACGATGCTGCACGTCGACCGCCGCGCGCAGTCGTCGGTGGACGTGCAGGTCTCGCGCAGCCCGGTCCAGCGCTACCTCGACGGCGCGCGCGGCTACGCCAAGCCGGACCGGCTGCCGGTCGAGGTGCAGGCGCGCGTGGTGCCGATGTTCTGCCGCAGCGCGGTCGAGGCGGCCGCGGCGAACATCGTCCGCCGCCGCGCCGCCCAGCACGGCACGGACCTCACCGAGGCCGACGAGCAGATCGCCGAGGCGCGGTCGCTGCGCGAGACGCTCGCGCTGGTGCTGTTCGGCGACGCCGGCCGCCACGGCGAGGTCGGCGCCGAGATCAAGCGCCGCTACGGCGACCGCCCGGCCGCGCTGATCGCCGCGCTCAACCGCGGCGCGCACGGCAACGTGCTCGAGCGCGAGACGCTCGCCCACCTCCCGGACAGCACGCGCAGCTTCATCCGCGACCTGGAGACGACCGCCAAGTGAGCGAGCGCCTGACCGTCTCGAAGGTGCTCGACGAGGCGCAGCGTCAGCTCGACGAGTTCGACCCGAGCACGTCCGGCGCGTGGCCGCACGCCGCCGCGGCGCTGATCCGCCAGTCGCTCGAGCGCACGCTCGACGTGTTCTGGAACGACAAGGCGGCCGGGATGCTGGACACGAGCCTGCGCGACCGCTGGGTGTGCCTGCCGGCCTACCTCGGCGACAAGCCCGAGGCGCGCGAGGCCGACTTCGCGTGGACGGCGCTCTCGAACGCGTGCCATCACCGCGCCTACGAGGTGGGGCTCACGCAGGAGGAGCTGCGCACGCACCTCGCCACCGCGCGCTCGTTCCTGACGACGGTGGCCCGTGCCCTCGCGTAATCCGGTCGGCCTCGTCCTCGCCGGTGGCGGCGCGCGGGGCGCGTACGAGGCCGGCGTGCTGTCCGTCCTGCTTCCCGCGCTGCCGGTCAACGAGCGGCCGAACATCATCGTCGGGGCGAGCGTCGGCGCGATCAACGGCTCCTACATCGCCGCGACCGTCCCGGACGGCGGCGACCCCACGCTCGCCGCGGGCCGCGAGGTGTGGGAGCGCCTGCACTGGGGCGACGTGATGGCCACGCCCTCGCTGAAGGACCTCGAGCGCCTGGCGCGCGGCGCCGTCAACTTCACGGGCCTGCTGTCGCTCGACATCCCGTCGCTGCTGGACACGACGCCGCTCGGCCCGACCCTCGAGCGCGCGATCCCGTTCGACGCGATCGGCGAGCACGTCGACAACGGCCAGCTGATCACCGCCGCGGTGGTGACGCTGTCGGCGCGCACCGGCCGCAGCATCGTCTTCCACACCGGCGGCACGCCGGACAGCGTGCGCGACGACAAGCGCGGGATCGACTACGTGCCGGCCGCGCTCACCGAGACCCACGTGCGCGCGTCGTCGGCGATCCCCGCGCTGTTCCCGGCCGTCCGGCTCGCCGACGGGTGGCACTTCGACGGCGGCACGCGGCTGAACGCGCCGATCAAGCCGGCGCTGGCGTTCGGCGCCAAGCGGGTGATCGTGATCGGCCTGCACTCGATCCACCCCGGCCAACCGGGCGCCGACGACCGCCCGGACCTCGCCGCGGGCGCCGCGCTCGTGCTCGACGCGCTCCTCGCCGACCCGCTCGTGGAGGACCTGCAGACGCTGACCACGATCAACCGGCTCGCCGGCCCCGAGCGGCGGATCCCGTACATCTTCGTCGCGCCGCCCGAACGCGACACGATCGGCCAGATCGCCCGCGACGTCTTCCGCAAGCACTACGGCGGGCTGCTGCACGCGGCGCGCTCCCCGCAGCTCGCGTTCCTCGGCCGGCTGATCGACGCCGACGCCGACCCGCTGCACGGCGAGCTGCTCAGCTACCTGTTCTTCGCGCCCGAGTTCGCGAAGGCGCTGATCGAGCGAGGCCGCACCGACGCGCGCGCCTGGCTCGAGGAGCCGCACGACGAGGGGCTATGGGACCTGGGCCCGCTTGGTCGTGAGCGCTGAGACCGCCAGCGCGGCGAGCATGATCACGAACGGGTCGATCGCCAGCCGGTAGCGCGGCGTCTCGACCACCAGGAAGACCACGCCGAGGTACATCAGCACCGGCACGGCCCACAGCCACAGCGGCGCCTCGCGGGCGCGTCGGGTGAACGCGCCGCCGATCGCCAGCAGCGCGAACGCCCAGAAGCAGATGATCCCCGCCGCGCCCGCGCGCTTGCCGGCGCTGACCGTTCCCGCGGTGTGGATCGCCCAGTCCCAGCCGCCGAGGTCGAGCATCCGGCGCGTGGTCCAGTAGGCGACCTTCAGGGGCGAGCCGGGATGGTCCTTGATGTAGTCCAGCGACGCGCTGCGCAGCTCCTGCTCCAGCACGGCCTCGTTCGTCTCGCGGACGCGGTTGAAGATCGGCCGGTAGTCGTCGACTCGCTTGAGCGACATCCACGCGGCCGGGTTCTCCCGGTTGTTCATCGCCTCGCTGTTGTAGGTGCCGGCGAGCGCGCTTCCCAGCTGCGTGGAGACCGGCACGAAGTGGTCGAGCACGACGTAGTTGCGGATCGTCCACGGCACGATCGTCAGCGCGCAGGCGACGACCATGATCAGCGCGGGCTTGGGTCCCTTCCAGACCGCCCACGCGAGCGGCAGCAGCAGGATCAGCGCGTTGGCCCGGCCGAGCACCGCGAGCCCCATCAGCACGCCCGCGGCGACCGGCCAGCGCTGGATCGCGCACGCGATCGCCCCCAGCAGGCAGAGCACGAACAGCGGCTCGCTCATCACGGACTGGCCGACGAGGATCAGCGGGATGTAGACCGCGCCGAGCGCCATCGCGATCAGCGCGACGCGCCGGCCCCAGACCTGGAAGGCGATCACGCCGATCAGCGCGACGATGCCGGTACCCACCAGCGCGTTGGCCAGCCGCGCCCACTCCAGCGAGGGTCCGAAGATCCAGTAGACGCCGGCGAGGAAGAGCGGATACGCGGGCGGGCGGAACGCGGTCGGGCGGCCGTAGCTGAGCGCGAAGCCGTCGCCGTTGGCGAGCGAGATCGCGTGGCGGTTGTAGTCGAGCGCGTCGTGCACGAGCCGGTAGTCCGGCGTCGCGAAGACCCACGCGACGCGGATCGCCAGCGCGGCGGCCAGGATCGCGATCGCTAGTCGTCGCGTGCTGAGAGCCATGCGGCGGGTCGGCGCAGCAGGGTCCAGCGGCGGTCCAGCCTGAACCGCGCGAGCACCCACAGCGTCTTGAACGCGTAGCGAAGGCTGGTGACCAGGTCGACGCTCGAGGCCTCGTGGAAGTAGCGCGTCGGGATCGGGATCTCGACCACACGCGCGCCGCGCGCGAGCATCTGGGCGAATATCTCCTGGTCGAACACGAAGTCGTCGGAGTTGCGCAGGAACGGCACCGAGCGCAGGAAGTCGGCGCTGAAGGCGCGATAGCCCGTGTGGTACTCGGAGAAGCGCACGCCGAACACCGCGTTCTCGATCCCGGTCAGCAGCCGGTTGCCGACCCACTTCCAGCGCGGCATCCCGCCCGCGACCGCGCGGTCGACCAGCAGCCGCGACCCGATCACGACGTCGGCGTCGCCCGCGAGGATCGGCTCGGCCATGTCGGCGACGAGGCCGGGGTCGTACTGGTTGTCGGCGTGGACCATCACGATCACGGCCGCGCCGTCGCGCAGCGCGCGGGTGTAGCCCGTCTTCTGCGACCCGCCGTAGCCGCGGTTCGCGGGGTGGCGGAGCACGTCCAGGCCGTGCAGCAGCGCGACCGTGGTTGTCTCGTCCGGGGACGCGTCGTCGATCAGCAGCGCGTGGTCGGCCGCGTCCTTGGGCATCTGCGCGACGACGTCCGGAATCGTGCGCACCGCCCGGTACGCGGGCAGCACGACGTGGATCGGCGCACGGCCGTTCGTGTGCCGCAGCAGCGGCTCCGCGGCGGGCGTGACCGGCGTGCGGTGCGCGAGGATCACGCGCTCGTCGCCGAGGCTGAGCGAGAGCTGCACCGGCGGCAGGCGATCCGCGAGCGCGGCGAGCGACTCGCCGGCCGGCAGCCGTTCGGCCAGCCCACCGACCCAGCGCTTGGCGGCGAACGTCCGCTTGAACGGCACGTCGTCGGAGATCACGAGCCCGGCGGCGCTGATCAGCTCGCGCAGCGTGCGGCGTGGAAGCAGCACCGTGTGCGCCGGCAGGTAGCCCCACCAGCGCTTCCCCGCGACCTTCGCGGTCAGCGAGGCGGGGTCGGGCGTGACGACGCACAGCACGCCGCCCGGCCGCAGCAGCGCGGCGCACTGGTCGATCGCGGCCACCGGGTCGTCGAGGTGCTCGATCACGTCGGCGAGCACGATCGCGTCGAAGGCGCCGGGCGCGTCGCCGTTCGTCGCGTGCTCGAACGCCTCCAAGGGCACTTCTCTGACATCGAGCCCGAGCGCCTCGCGCGCGTGGCGGGCGTTCGAGCGGCTCAGCTCGAGCCCGACCGTCTCGTACCCGCGCTTGCGCGCCTCGTCGAGCAGGAGCCCGTGCCCGCAGCCGACGTCGAGCAGGCGGCCGTCCGGCCGGTGCGCGGCGATCAGGTCGAGCAGCCGTTTGGCGGTCGCGCGCCGGCCCGCTTCCTCGGCGAGGTAGTCGTCGTCGCGCATCTCGCGGTACAGCGCGTGCAGCGCGGCGCCCTGCGGCAGCACCGGCTGCTGGATCGTGCCGCACTCGACGCAGCCGAGCAGGTCACCGTGCTGGCCGACCAGGTGCGCGGACGGCGAGAAATGGGCAGCGGTAACCGCGGCTCCGTTGCCGCGTACGCGCAGCTCGAGCTCGCCCGAGCAGATCCGGCACACCGCCATGCCGGCGGCAAGTTACCAGCCTAAGTGAGCGCTTCGCGTGCGTTGTAGATGTCGTCGGTGGCGATCACGACCCGGTCGCCCCCGAGCGCGGTGTACGCGAGGTCCACGTTGACGTTGCCCTCGGCCAGCGAGCGCATGACGTCGACCAGCCCACCGGGCCCGACCGGCACCACCAGCACCTCGCGCGAGTCGGCCACCTTGATCCGCGCCTGCTTGAGCGCGGCGGTGACCGCCGCGACGTCGCTCGTGTCCACCAGCGCGTGCACGAACCCGTGCTCGTCTCCGGTGAACCCCGCGAGCCCGCGCAGGTGCACCCCGGCCGTCACGGCGACCTCGGCGACCCGGGCGAGGCCGCCCGGCTCGTCACGCAGCACAACCGTGAGGTCGGTCGCGTTCACCATCGCGACCGGGATCATCCCATCTTGCGCCCGCTCATGTCGTCTGGACGAGCCTCGCGCCGCTGCGGTCCTCGCGCACCGCCCGGTACGCGTACGGATGATGAAAGACGTCCATGGCCCGCTCGCCCGGGGCCACGACGACCTCGAACGCGTCGTCGGTCTTGGAGTCGGTGACCGCCACCGTCACCCGATCGGTGACCGCGTCCCAGGACATCGTCACGGAGATGCCGTCGTTGGCGCGGTGGGCGAGCTCGTGCGTGCTGGTGGTCATGACGGGATCCTCGGCAGGTCGGGGTGTGCAGTGAATAGTCCTTCGGAGTGATTTCTCTCCCCAGGGGGCCAGCGCGTCAGTTCCCGACCTGCAACCCACCTCACGCCGGTGGGGCTGGCCGTACCCCGCGGATAACCTGCGAAGCCAGATGGACTCTTTTGCCGACCTCGGCTTCGCGCGGGTGGACACCAGCCGCGAGGCCCGTCAAGGCGCGCCCGAGGCGATCGTGGCCGAGGGCAAGACGCCCGCGGAGATCCGGGCGATCGCGCAGGCGTTGCTGGACGCCGAGGCGTCCAGCGTGCTGGTCACGCGGGCCGACGCGGAGGCGCGCGCCGCGCTGCGCGAGGTCGCGCCGGACGCGCAGGAGGACGAGCGGGCGCGGCTCGCGTGGGTGGCGCGTGACGTGCCGGAGGCGCGCGGGACCGTCGCGATCGTGTCCGGGGGCACGTCCGACCTCCCGGTCGTGCGCGAGGCGCAGGTGCGCGCCGAGCTGCTCGGCACCAACGTGGTGGTGCACGTGGACGCGGGCGTGGCCGGGCTGCACCGGCTCGAGCCCGCGCTGCCGGACCTCAAGCGCGCCGACTGCGTGGTCGTCGTGGCCGGGTGGGACGCGGCGCTGGCGTCGGTGGTCGGCGGGCTCGTCGGCGCGCCGGTGATCGCCGTGCCGACGAGCACGGGCTACGGCGCGACGTTCGGCGGCGTCTCCGCCCTGCTGGCGATGATCACGAGCTGCGCCGCGGGCGTGGCTGTGGTGAACATCGACGACGGCTTCGGCGCGGGGACGATCGCCGCGCGGATCGCGAGGCAGAGCGCATGACCCGGGTCCTGTACGTGGACTGCATCGGCGGCGTCGCGGGCGACATGCTGCTCGGGGCGCTCCTGGACGCGGGCGCGACGGTGGACCTCTCCGCGTTCGAGCTCGAGGTCGAGCGCGGCACCGCCGACCGGCACGGCATCACCGCCGTCACGACGACGGTCACCGGCGCGGCCGAGCAGCCGCACCGCGACTGGGGGACGATCCGCGAGCTGATCGCGGCCGCCGACCTGCCGGAGCGGGCGGCGGCGCGGGCACAGGAGGCGTTCAAGCGGCTCGCGATCGCCGAGGGCCGCATCCACGACATGCCGCCGGAGCGCGTGCACTTCCACGAGGTCGGCGCGATCGACGCGATCGGCGAGATCGTCGGCGTCGCGCTCGCGCTGGAGTCGCTGGGCATCGACAAGGTGCTGTGCTCGCCGCTGCCGATGGGCCGGGGGTTCGTGAAGGCCGCGCACGGCAACCTGCCGCTGCCCGCGCCCGCCACGCTCGAGCTGCTCAAGGGGGCCCCGATCCACGGGGTCGAGCTCGAGCTGGAGCTCGTCACGCCGACCGGTGCGGCGCTGGTCGCCGCGCTCGCCGAGGGCTACGGCCCGCTGCCGCGGATGACGCTCGACAAGACCGGCTACGGCGCCGGCACGCGGGACCTCAAGCCGTTTCCGAATGTGGTGCGCGCGATCATCGGCACGGAGGCGACGACCGGCACGGTGAGCCTGATCGAGGCGAACCTGGACGACCTCATCCCCGAGCTGGCGCCCGACGCCGCCGCGGCCTGCTTCGCCGCCGGCGCGCTGGACGTCTGGACCGCGCCGGTGAGCATGAAGCACGGCCGCCCCGGGTTCGTGTTCTCGGCGCTGGCCCGGCCCGAGCACCAGCGCGCCGTAGTCGAGGCCGTCCTGCGCGAGACGAGCACGCTCGGCGTCCGCGTCGCGCACCTGGACCGGGTTGAGCTGCAGCGCGACTTCCTCACCGTCGAAGTCGGCGGCGAGCCCGTGAAGATCAAGGTCGGCCGGCTGGACGGCAAGGTCGTCAACCTGGCCCCCGAGCACGCCGACTGCGAGCGCGCCGCGCGCATCACCGGCGAGCCCGTGAAGGTCGTCTGGGCGCGAGCCCTGAGCGAGGCCCATGCCCGGACCTGACACGAACTTAAACGTCCTGGCGAACTTAAACGTCCTGGAGCTTTATGTTCGCGAGCTCGGGCACGCTGTCGTCGCGTTCTCCGGCGGGGTCGACTCCTCCGTCGTCGCCGCGATCGCCCATCGGGCCCTCGGCGACAAGGCGAAGGCCGTCACCGCCGTCTCTCCCAGCGTCGCCAGCGGCGAGCTCGAAGGCGCCCAGCGCGTCGCCGCCCACATCGGCATCGAGCACGAGATCGTCCGCACGAACGAGCTCGCCCGCGAGGGCTACCGCGCCAACGGCCGGGACCGGTGCTACTTCTGCAAGTCCGAGCTCTACGACACGCTCGCAGCCCGCTACCCCGGCGTCCCGCTGCTGTCCGGGGCCAACCAGGACGACCAGGGCGACTGGCGTCCGGGCCTGAAGGCCGCCGCCGAGCACGACGTCGTCCACCCGCTGGTCAACACCAGCAAGGCCGAGGTGCGAGAGCTGGCGCGCCTGCTGGAGCTGCCGAGCGCGGAGAAGCCGGCGTCCCCGTGCCTCGCGTCCCGCATCCCCTACGGCACGGGGGTCGACCCCGAGACGCTCGCGCAGATCGACCGCGCCGAGCAGGCCGTCAAGGCGCTCGGGTTCCCGGTGATCCGCGTCCGCCACCACGGCATCCTCGGCCGGCTGGAAGTCGCCATCGAGGACCTGGACCGCGCGCTGTCAGCCGAGCCGGGGATCGTCGCCGCGATCAAGCGCGCCGGCTACAAGCACGCGGTGATCGACATCAAGCCGTTCAAGAGCGGCCGGCTCAACGTGGAGCCAGCGCGTCCCGCAACATCGCGGTGAGCGCGTCGCCGAACCGCTCGCGCGCCTCGGCCGATGTCGGGTCGCCGCCGAAGAGCCGGGCCCGGAAGCCCGCGTCGGAGAAGTAGGTGGAGACCGCCCCGTAGACGATCTGCATCAGCTCGCTGGGGTCGTGCTCGCGCAGCCGGCCGGCGGCCATCTCGCGCTCCAGGAACGCGATCGCGCGGTCCAGGAACGGGCGCATGTGCTCGGCCATCGCGCCCTCGAGCCGGCCGCCACCCTCGATCGCCTCCCGGCGCCAGATGACGACGAAGTCGGCGTGCGTGGCGAAGAACTCCATGCCCGCCCGGACGAGCGCCGCGACGCGGTCGAACCCGACCGGCGCGACCGCGACGACCTGCGACGTCATGTCCGCCCAGTCGAGCATCGCCTGCTCGATCACCGCGGCGTAGAGCCGTTCCTTGGACTTGAAGTGGTAGAGCAGCGTGGGGTGCGTCAGGCCCGCCCGCTCGGCGATGTCCTGCAGCCGCGCGGCGTAGCCGTGGAGCGCGAACTCGCCGCGAGCCGCCTCCAAGATGCGGGCCTGAGAGGGCATCTACTGACACGTTAGTAGAGAGCCTTGGTACGGTGCTCGCTCTGCCTGACGAAGACGTATTCCCCGCGACCATCCGCCAGCGGCTGGCCGGCCAGACGATTCTGCTCACGGGAGCCTCCGGCTTCCTCGGCAAGGCCGTGCTCGGCCAGATCCTGCGTGAGCTGCCGGAGACCGACGTCACCCTGCTCCTGCGCGGTGACGCGGCCAAGCGCCTCTCCGAGGAGATCCTGACCAGCGGCCCGTGCGAGGGCCTCGACGGCTCGCGGGTCAAGGCCATCAGCGGCGACCTCGGCCGCGAGGGCCTGGACGTCGGCGCGGGGATCGACGTCGTCATCCACTGCGCGGCCTCGGTCTCGTTCGAGCAGCCGCTCGACGAGGCGCTGGAGCTCAACTCCAAGGGCCCGGCGCGCCTGCTCGAGTCCGTGCGCGCCGCCGGCAGCGATCCGTACTTCATCCACGTCTCCACCGCCTACGCGGCCGGGATGCGCACCGGGCTCGTGCTCGAGAAGCCGTCCGGCACCGCGCCGACCGAGCCGTGGCTGGACCTCAACGCCGAGCTGGACGCCGCCAAGGCGTGGCGCCGGGACATCGAGGCCGAGTCGCGCCTCCCGGTCCACCAGCACCGCTTCGTCGCCGAGGCGCACCGCGCGATCGGCCCCGCCGGCGGCCCGGCGGTCGGCACGCGCGCCGAGATCCTGCGCTACGAGTGGGTCCGCGACCAGCTGACCGAGCGCGGTCGCGAGCGCGCCCGCGCGCTCGGCTGGAGCGACACCTACGGCCTCTCGAAGGCGCTCGGCGAGCGCACGCTGATCACGGCCAACCCGCGCAACCTGACGATCGTGCGCCCGGCGATCGTCGAGTCGGCGCTGCACACGCCGTACCCCGGCTGGATGGAGTCGCTGAAGGTCGCCGACCCGATCATGCTCGGCTACGGCGCCGGCATCATCCCCGGCCGCTTCGGCGCCAACCGGAGCATCCGGATCGACATCATCCCCGTCGACTTCGTCGCGAACGCGTGCCTCGCCGCCGCGGCGCACCCGCCGGAGACGCCGCGGGTGTTCAACGTCAGCACGGGCATGCGCAACCCGTTCACGATCGGCGACCTCGCCGAGATGACGACGCGCTACTTCCGCGACTTCCCGATCCCGGACGAGGACGGCCTGCCTGTCAGCGTGCCCGACTGGAAGTTCTCCTCCGGCCGCGAGATCCTGACGACGCTCGACCGCGCCACCAAGGTGCTCGAGCGCGGTCGCACGCTCGTCGACAAGCTGCCGATCCCGCGCAGCAACGACGTCGAGCTCAAGCTCCACAAGAACCAGCGCAAGCTCGACCGGCTGAAGCGGCTGAACGAGATCTACAAGCCCTACGGCGAGCTGGACTGCGTGTTCGACGACCGCAACGCCCGCGCGCTGCTGGAGTCGCTGCACCCGGACGACCAGGAGCGCTTCGGCTTCGACGTCGACGAGATCGACTGGGACCACTACCTCGGCGAGGTCCACCTGCCGGCGCTGCGCAAGATCGCCGTGCCGGCGCCTCCCGGGCCGAAGAAGACCCGCTCGGCCGGTCGTCGTCCCGCGCCCGAGGGCCCGCCCGCCCTCGCGCTCTTCGACGTCGAGGGCGTCGTGCTCGACTCGACCGTCGCGCACTTCTACGCCTGGCTGCGCACGCGCGACATGCCCGAGCTGGACAAGCTCGTGTGGACGGCCGGCGTGGCGACCAAGGTCCCGAGCTGGATCATCGAGGACCGCCGCAGCCGCACGGCCTTCAACCGCAACTTCTACAAGCTCTACAAGGACCTCCCGGCGCGCGAGCTCAAGCGCCAGGCCGAGGACGCGCTGCCGGACTTCATCCAGCCGCGGATCCAGAACGAGGCCGTGCGCCGCATCCGCGAGCACAAGCGCCGTGGCGACCGCGTGATCCTGATCACGAGCGCGCTGGACTTCCTGGTCGACCCGCTCAAGCACCTCGCCGACGAGGTCCACGCCGCGAAGCTCGTCGAGCGCGTCGGGCGCTTCACGGGTGAGCTGGAGGAGCCGCCGCTGACCGCCGACGGCCGCGCGTCGCTCGCCGCCCGCCTCGCCGCCGACCACGGCGTCGAGCTGTCGGACTGCCACGCCTACGGGGACTCACTGGCGGACCTCCCGCTGCTCGAGCTCGTCGGCCACCCGCACGCGATCAACCCGGACTTCCGGCTCTCCCGCGAGGCGCGCCGCCGTCGCTGGCCGATCGAGACGTGGGGCACGGAGAAGGCGGCGATCTAGCGGCATGCAGGCCGTCACCTACACGCCCTCGGTCGCCAGGTACGTGGCCCAGCGCGCGAAGCTGCCCGGCTCGGGCTCGCTCGCGCTCAGCGAGGTGCGCCCGCCGCGCGTGCCCGGCCCCGGCTGGGTGCCCGTGCGCCCGAAGCTGACCGGCATCTGCGGCTCGGACCTCGCGCTCGTCACGGGCAAGGCGTCGCTGCACCTCGCCACGCTCACCAGCACGCCGTTCGTCCCCGGCCACGAGATCGTGGGCGAGATCGGCGCGGGTCCGCGACGCGGCGAGCGCGTCGTCGTCCAGCCCGCGCTCGGCTGCACGGTGCGCGGCGTCACGCCGCCCTGCACCGAGTGCGCGCAGGGGCTGCCGGCGCTGTGCCGCAACGTGATCGACGGGAACCTGTCCGCCGGCCTGCAGACCGGCTTCTGCCGCGAGACCGGCGGCGGCTGGAGCGAGGGCCTGGTCGCGCACGAGTCCCAGCTGCACACGGTGCCGGACGACCTGTCCGACGAGGACGCCGTGCTCGTGGAGCCGCTCGCGTGCGCGCTGCACGCCGCGCGCCAGGCGGACGTCCAGCCGGGCGAGACGATCTGCATCATCGGCGCGGGCACGATCGGGCTGCTGACGCTGGCCGCCGTCCGCGAGGCGGCGCCGAGCGCGACGATCATCGTCGTCGCCAAGCATGCGGGCCAGCAGACCGCGGCGCGCCGCTTCGGCGCCGACGACGTCCTCACGCCCGAGAACCTCTACATCGACGCCGCCCGGATCACGCATTCCCGCAGATTGGTCGGTCATCTGAACCGCGAGCTGTTGCTTGGCGGCTTCGACCGTGTACTTGATTGCGTGGGGACGGGGACGAGCATCGAGCAGGCGATCACGATCACGCGGCCGCGTGGGCGTGTGGTGCTCGTCGGCATGCCGGGTGAGCTGAAGGTCGACCTGGCCGCCGCGTGGCTGCGCGAGCTCGAGCTGCGCGGCGCCTACGGCTACGAGCATGACTTCCCCGCCGCGTTGAACTTCGCTCGTACGTTGAAGCCGGGTCGGTTGATCGACCGCGGTTGGCCGTTGCGCAGCTTCCAGAAGGCTCTGGAGACCGCGCCCAAATCCGCACGCGCCGGGCGCGTCAAGACCGTCTTCGAGATCGCCGCATGAGCATTGCCCCGACCCGCATGATCGAGCGCACCAAGCGCCGCCATCCCGCCGCCGAGCGCGAGGCGTGCGTCGTCGAGGTGCACGAGCACTCGCCGCCGACGCTGTTCCACTCCGGCGAGCAGTTCCGGCTCGAGCGCCTGCCGGTGGGCTCGCGCATCGTCTACCCGCCGCCGCCGCTGAAGGGCCTGATCGACGTCGACGCCGCGATCTGCGCGGCGCTGGACTCGCCCCTGGGCATGGACCCGCTCGACGCGCTGCTGCGCCCGGGCATGAAGCTCACGATCGCGTTCGACGACATCTCGCTGCCGCTGCCGCCGATGAAGACGCCGGACATCCGCGGGCGGATCATCGAGCACGTGCTCGAGCGCGCCTACCGGGCGGGCGTCGAGGACATCCACATGATCGCGGCGCTCGCGCTGCACCGGCGGATGACCGCGGCCGAGCTCAAGCGGGCCGTCGGCGCGCGCGTGTTCGACGAGTTCTATCCCGACCGGCTCTACAACCACGACGCCGAGGATCCCGACGGGATCGTCTCGCTGGGCGAGACGCGCCACGGCGAGATGGTCGAGCTGTCCAAGCGCGCGGCCGAGTCGGACCTGCTGGTCTACGTGAACATCAACATCGTCTCGATGGACGGTGGCCACAAGTCGGTCGCGGTCGGCCTGGGCACGTACAACAGCGTCAAGGCGCACCACAACGTGCACACGATGCGCCACTCGAAGTCCTTCATGGACCCGGCGAAGTCGGAGATGCACCACTCGACGGCGCGCCAGGGCGACATCGTCGAGGCGGCGGTGCCGATCTTCCACATCGAGACGTCGCTCAACAACGACATGTTCGACGGGCCGTTGGGCTTCCTGGCCAAGCCGGAAGCCCGCTGGACGGCGCGCGAGCAGACGACGTTCGCGGGCCTCAAGCGCACGACGGACCGGATGAACCCCAAGCTGCGCCGGGCGCTGTTCCACAAGTCCACGGCGCCGTACGCGATCACGGGCGTGCAGGCGGGCGCGGTCGGCCCCGTGCACGAGGTGACGCTGGAGCACGTCGCGGCCCAGCAGGCGGTCGCGGTGCGCGGCCAGGCGGACATCGTCACCGCCGGCCTGCCGTACGTGGGCCCGTACAACGTCGACTCGATCCTGAACCCGATCCTCGTGATGTGCATGGGGCTCGGGTACTTCTTCAACCTCTACCAGGGCGTCCCGCTCGTGCGCGAGGGCGGCGTGATGATCTTCACGCACCCGGTCACGCGCGAGTTCCACCCCGTCCACCACCCCTCGTACGTCGACTTCTACGAGGAGGTGCTGGCGACGACGACCGACCCGATCGAGATCGAGCGCCGCTTCGAGAAGAGCTACGCCGAGGACGAGTGGTACCGCCACCTGTACCGGACGAGCCACGCGTACCACGGCGTGCACCCGTTCTACATGTGGTACTGGGGCGCGCACGGCCTCCAGCACCTCGGCGACGTGATCTTCGTCGGCGGCGACGCCGAGGCCTGCCGCCGGCTCGGCTTCCGCCGCGCCGACACGATGCGCGACGCGCTCGAGATGGCCGAGCAGGTCGTGGGCCGCGATCCGTCGCTGACCCACTTCCACTGCCCGCCGCTGTTCTACGCGCAGGTTGAAGCGTGAAGTTCGCGTCCGGTGGGCGCCGACTGGAGAAGCTCGCCGGCTCGAACAAGGCCGGCAGCCGCGCGCCGAGCGCGCCGTCGAAGTGGAGCACGCTGCGGGCGGGCAAGGACCCGTGGGGCGAGCGCGGCGTCGAGGACCAGGCGTGGCTGCGTGAGCCCCGCCCGGCGCTGATCCGCGAGCTCGCGCAGCAGGCGCTGCTGTTCCCCGCCACGCGCGCCGTCGCGATGCCGACGATCATCGGCGCCGAGGACCTCGTCCACGCGCCGCAGCCGGCGATCCTCGCTCCCAATCACGAGAGCGACATCGACACGCCGCTCGTGCTGCTCGCGCTGCCGCACGCCTGGCGCAGCCGCACCGTGGTCGGCGCCGCCTCCGACCGCTTCTACCGCAAGCGCGGGTACGCGCTCGCGTCCGGCTTCTGGATCAACACGTTCCCGTTCGACCGCGGCGGCGGCCAGCGGCGCGGCCTCGCCGCCGCGGCGGCGCACCTGCGCAGCGGCCGGAACGTGATGCTGTTCCCGCAGGGCACCCGCGGCGCAGGCCCCGAGGGCTACCGCGCGGGTGTCGCCGAGCTCGCGCTCACCGCCGGCGTCCCGATCATCCCGATCCACATCGAGGGCACCGCGCTCGTCATGCCCAAGGGCCGCGGGCTGAACCGGCGCGGCAAGACGAAGGTCACCTTCGCGCGCCCGCTGCAGCCGCGCCCGGGCGAGACGCCCGACCAGCTCACCGCGCGCATCCAAGACGCGATCGAGCACTGAGGGCGCGAGGCATCGACCTCCCGCTGACACCACCCGTCGCGCCGATGCTCGCCAAGCCGGCGGCGAGCATCCCCGCCGGGCAGTTCTACGAGCCCAAGTGGGACGGGTTCCGCTCGATCGTCTTCCGCGACGGTGACGAGGTGGAGATCGGCAGCCGCAAGGAGCGGCCGATGACGCGGTACTTCCCGGAGGTCGTGGAGGCGGTGCGGGCGAGCTTCCCGGCGCGGGCCGTGATCGACGGCGAGATCGTGATCGCCGGCGACGGCGGCTTGGACTTCTGGGCGCTGCAGCAGCGCATCCACCCGGCCGCGAGCCGGGTGACGCGGCTGGCCGCCGAGACGCCCGCGAGCTTCGTCGCGTTCGACCTGCTCGCGCTCGGTGACGACGACCTGACCGGGCTGCCGTTCGAGCGGCGGCGCGCGCTGCTCGAGGAGGCGCTGCGCGACGCCGAGCCGCCCGTGCACGTCACCCCGATCACGCGCGACGAGGCGACCGCCGCCGCCTGGTTCGAGCGCTTCGAGGGCGCCGGGCTCGACGGGCTGATCGCGAAGCGGCCCGACCTCACCTACCAGCCGGACAAGCGCGTGATGACGAAGATCAAGCACGTGCGCACCGCGGACTGCGTGCTCGCCGGGTACCGCACGCACAAGGCCGATCCCGAGGCGATCGGGTCCCTGCTGCTCGGGCTCTACGTCGACGAGGCGGCGCCGGCTTCGCAGTGGCAGGGCGAGACCGGCCGGCTGGCCTCGGTCGGCGTGATCGGCGCGTTCCCGATGGCCCGCCGCCGGGAGCTCTACGCCGAGCTGCAGCCGCTCGTGGTCGACTTCTCCGAGCACCCCTGGCACTGGGCGGCGGAGCTGACGCAGGGTCCCGAGGGCGGGAGCCGCTGGAACCCGAAGAAGGACCTGACGTTCACGCCGCTGCGCCCGGAACGGGTGGTCGAGGTCCGCTACGACTACCTGGAGGGCGCGCGCTTCCGGCACCCGCCGCAGTTCGTGCGCTGGCGGCCGGACCGCGACCCGCGCACGTGCGGCTACGCGCAGCTGGACCGTCCGGTCTCGTTCGCGCTCGCCGACGTGCTCGCCGGCCGGGCCTGAAGCCGCTCAGCCCTCGTCGACGGCGAGGCTGTGGAACGTGTCGAAGGCCACCGCGGCCGCCCCGGCGGCGTCGCCGGCCGCGCACAGGCGGATCAGCTCGTCGTGGCGCTCGATCGACGCCTGCCCGCTGCGCGTCGAGAACCGCAGGCGCTCGGCGCGGCGCAGCACCGGCGTGAACTGGTCCAGCACCGCGATCAGCGCGCGGTTCGCGGCGACCCTGACGGGCACGCCGTGCAGGTCGTCGTCGGCGCGCAACGCGGCCTCGAGATCGCCGTCGGCGACGGCCTGGGCGAACCGCCGGTTGGCGTCGCGCATCGCGTCGAGATGCGTGTCCGTGAGGCCGCCCACCGCCTCGCGCACCGCCACCTCGTGCATCGCGGCCACGACGTCGCGCGCGTCCCGCACCGCACGCCGGTCCACCGAGCTGACCGCGGTCGAGCGGCCGGGCTGGACGACGACGAGCCCGGCCTCCGACAGCCGCAGCAGCGCCTCGCGCACCGGGGTGCGGCTCACGCCCAGCCACGCGGCGAGATCGGCGTCGCGCAGCTGCTCGCCCGGGGCGAGCGTGCCGTCGACGATCGCGTTGCGCAGCCGCCCGTAGACGTCGTCGCGGAGCAGCTTGCGCTCGATCACCGGCGAGTCGTCGGAGGGAATCGGCATGCGACGAGCTTGGCACGTGGACATCGACCAACTTGACGATCTCACATTGTCATGCAATATATTGCATTCCGCATACCGCAGGTGTCCACCACCCCAGGAGGTCGAGTTCTCCATGCCCGCCACGATCGTGCTCATCCACGGCGCCTTCGCCGAGTCCGCCAGCTGGAACGACGTGATCCCCGCGCTCAAGCGCGAGGGCCACACCGTCATCTCGGTCGCGAACCCGCTGCGCGGCCTGCAGGCCGACGCCGCCTACGTCCGCAGCATCATCGACAGCATCGACGGGCCGGTCGTCGTCGCGGGGCACTCGTACGGCGGCTCGGTCATGACCGAGGCGGCCGAAGGCGCCGCGAACGTGAAAGCGCTCGTCTACATCTCCAGCTTCAACCTGGACGTCGGCGAGAGCACGGCCGAGCTCGCCGGCAAGTTCCCCGGCGCGCAGCTCGGCGAGGCGCTCAACCCGGTCCCGTTCCCGCTGCCCGACGGCACGACCGGCACGGACCTGTACATCCAGCAGGAGCGCTACCACGACGTCTTCATCGCGGACGTGGAGCCGGAGCTCGCCGCGCTGCTCGCCACCACGCAGCGCCCGATCGCCGCCACCGCGCTCGAGGACCGCGCCACCAAGGCGACCTGGAAGACGATTCCCTCCTGGACGCTGATCGCCCGCCAGGACCTCGCCGTCCCGCCGGATTCGATGCGGTTCATGGCCGAGCGCGCCGGTTCGACCACCGTCGAGGTCGACGCCTCCCACGGCGTGACCGTGTCCCAGCCGGTCGCCGTCGCCCAGCTGATCAACGACGCCGCGCGCGCGACCACGGCCTGATCACCGCGCCCCGCCGCCGGCCGCGCAGCCACGGCCGGCGGCAAGCGCGTAAGCTCGGCCGATGATCGAGCGCGCCCCCTTCGGCGCGACCGGACACGAGTCCAGCCGCGTGATCTTCGGAGCGGCGGCCCTCGGCGACGTCAGCAAGGCGGACGCCGACGCCACGCTCCAGGTGCTCCTCGAGCACGGCATCAACCACATCGACGTCGCCGCGAGCTACGGCGACGCGGAGCTGCGGATCGCCACGTGGCTCAAGGAGCACGACTTCTTCGTGGCGACGAAGACCGGCGAGCGCACGTACGCGAAGGCGCGCGAGGAAATCCGGCGGTCACTCGAGCGGCTGGGCGTCGACCACGTCGACTCGATCCAGCTGCACAACCTCGTCGACGTCATCGAGTGGGACGTCGCGCTCAGCCCCGGCGGCGCGCTGGAAGCCTGCCTCGAGGCGCGCGAGGAGGGCCTGGTCAAGCACATCGGCGTGACCGGCCACGGGCTCTCGGTGCCGAAGATGCACCAGCGCAGCCTGCAGCGGTTCGCGTTCGACTCGGTGCTCTGCCCGTACAACGCCGTCCAGATGCGCGACCCGCGCTACGCGGAGACGTTCGACGAGCTCGCGGAGCTGTGCGCGACGCGCGACGTCGCCCTGCAGACGATCAAGGCGCTCGCCCGCGCACCCTGGGAGGGCCGCGCGCACACCGCCGCGACCTGGTACGAGCCGCTCACCGACCAGGCCGACATCGACAGGGCCGTCCACTGGGTGCTCGGCAACCCGCAGGTCTTCCTGCTCACGACCGGCGACGTCCACGTGCTGCCGAAGCTGCTGGACGCCGCGGAGCGCTACGAGCGCCGGCCGACCGACGACGAGATGGCCGAGCTGGACCTGACCGCGCTGTTCACCTAGGCAGACCGGCCACCGCGGTCTCGACGAGCGCGCGCAGCGACGCCTCGTCGAGGCCGCCACGGCCGAGCGCCTCGGTGCCGCGATCGACGGCCAGCAGCAGGTCCCCGAGCGCGTGCGGGTCGGCCGACGGCGCGAGGTCCCCCGCTCGCTGCGCCGCCGCTACCGCCGCCGTGTACGCCGCGCGCATGGTCTCGTGCGCACGGCCGGACCGCTCGGCGACGTCGACGTCGCGCGCCGCGAGCTCCGCCGTGCCGCGCGCGAGCAGGCAGCCGCGCGGGTTCGCCGCCGCTCCGGCCGCGTTCGCCAGCAGCCGGGCGCGGATCCGCTCGAGCGCACCGGCGTCGTCGCCGGCCAGCGCCTCCCGGACGCCTCCGACCGCACCCACGATGTAGTCGTCGAACACCCGCAGGTACAGCGCGTGCTTGTCGCCGAACGCGCCATAGAGGCTCGCGCGGCCGAGCCCCGTGGCCTCGGTCAGGTCGCTGAGCGACGTCGCCGCGTAGCCCGCGTCCCAGAACCGGTCGCGGGCCGCGGCGACGACGGCGTCCTCGTCGAACTCACGCGGTCGGGCCACGCGAATGAGGCTAGGCGGTCTCGCCGCCGTCGGCGACCAGGTTCGCGCCCGTGATGAACGACGCGCGGTCGGAGACCAGGAACCCGACCAGCTCGGCGAGCTCGGTCGCGACGCCCGGCCGCCCGAGCGGGTTGCCGCCCGCGACGGCGTCCAGCGACACGGAGAACTGGTCGGCGATCGCCTGCCGGATCTCGTCCGCCCCCGGCGTGACCACGTTGCCGGGCGTGACCGTGTTCACGCGGATGCCGGCCGGTGCGAGCTCCTTGGCGAGGCCGGCGCCGTAGGCGATCAGCGCGGCCTTCGCGGCGCCGTAGTGCAGCAGCGGGGCGGGCATGGAGAGCGCCGCGGACGACGACAGGTTCACGATGGCGCCGTGACCGCGTTCGAGCAGCTGCGGCAGCACCGCGTTGTTGATGCGCACGGCCGACAGGAAGTTCAGGTCCAGCGCGTCCTGCCACTCGGCGTCCGGGATCGTGCCGGGGCCGCTGAAGTGCGCGCGCGCCGCGGCGGCGTTGTTGACGACGATGTCGACGCCGCCGAGCGCCTCGACGGCCTGCGCGACGATCGCGCGTGCACCCGCCTCGGTGCTCACGTCGCCGGTGAAGAACGTGGCGTCGGCGGGCGTGGTCTCGGTCGCCGAGCGGGCGGTCGTGACCACGTCGGCGCCGGCGTCGAGCAACCGCTGCACGATCGCGGCGCCGATGCCGCGCGTGCCGCCGGTGACGAGCGCCTTGCGGCCTTCGAGGTCGCGCGGCGTGACCAGGGCGGGGGTGGGGAGAGCGTCGGTGGTTGTCATGGCAATCACCGTAGCACCGTTTTTGACCGATCGTTCCAAAACGACGATGAGTAGGGTCCTGGGGATGGGAGGCAGCCGGATCTTTCTCGCCGCGCTCAGCGCCGCGTGCCTACTTGCACTCGGGTCCACGCCCGCCGGTGCGTCGACGATCGTCTTCCAGT
Source organism: Solirubrobacter pauli (assembly GCF_003633755.1). GTDB lineage: Bacteria > Actinomycetota > Thermoleophilia > Solirubrobacterales > Solirubrobacteraceae > Solirubrobacter > Solirubrobacter pauli. The sequence goes on along the minus strand of NZ_RBIL01000001.1, from coordinate 3,482,499 downwards.
GCGGGGCTGCGGTATGCGCCGTCGACCCCGACACGGGTGAGGCACCCCGCCAGCTCGCGCCGCAGGGCCGGGTCGCGGGGGTCACGCGCGACGGCACCACCGCGTCCTGGGTCGACTCGTCGGGCGCCCTCGTCAAGGCCCCGGTCACCGGCGGCGCGCCCGCGCCGATCGGGTTCACCGGCTCGGTCGTCAACCAGCCGCTGATGTCTCCCGACGGCTCGCGCTACCTCTGGTGGTACCCGGGCCCGGACGGGTTCGGCGGGACCAACGCGGTCTGGGTCCGACGGCTTACGGTCGGCGCGGCCGAGAGCGAAGGCGTCGGGTTCTGCTCGTACTGCGTGATCTCCCACGGCTGGCTCGGGAACACCGCGATCGGCGCGCTGCCCGCGGACACGAGCCGGGGCGTGCCGTCCCGCGTGTGCACGATGGCCACCCCCGCCGAGGCACCGGCCGTCTCCGGCACGTGCGTGGGCGTGCTCGCGTCCGACGCCCGCGGCGGCATCGGCTTCCCGAGCGCGAACGCGGCCGGCACCGAGGTCATCGCCGCCCTCACCCCGGGCCAGGAGACGGGCATCGAAGGCCAGATCGTGCGCTACTCGGTCGCCACCGGCGCGGCGATCGGCGACGTGACCACCGGCACCACCGACACCACCCCCGTCTTCTCTCCGGAAGGCGACCGGGTCGCGTTCGACCGCGGCGACCAGATCGTCATCAAGGACCTCACGGGCGCGGGGGCCGAACGCGTCCTGGCGCCCGGCGTCTACCCGCACTGGGGCGGGGCGCGGACCGTCGTCGGGCCGGCGCTGCGCTCCACCGCCCTGCGCTACCGCAAGGGCCGGATCGCCGTCAGCCTCAGGTGCACCGGCACCGCTGCGTGCAAGGGGACGGTGCGGATCAAGAAGGGCAAGACCACGGTCGGGTCGCGCGCGTACCGGGTCGCAGGCGGCAAGTCGGGCACGGTCACGGTCAAGCCGTCGCGCCGGGGCGCGCGGGCGCTCGGGTCGCGTCGCGCGCAGACCGTCTCGGTCGAGCTCAAGCCGTCCGCCGGGGCTACGGTCAAGCAGGCGCTCAAGCTGCGCCGCTGAGGGATCACCTTCGCGGGGTGAGGTGTGATCACTCCCGCACGACGACGTAATGGAGGTATGCGACCGCTCTTCGCCTGTGCCCTCCTCCTGCTGCTGCTGACCGCCTGCGGGAATGACGACCGGGCCGCGAGCGGCGCCACGCTGGAGGGCACGCCGTGGGTGCTGGTCTCGGGCGTCGACGTGCCCGGCTGGGAGGCCGCGACGCCGAGCGCGACGTTCAAGGCCGGGACGCTGTCGGGCTCGAGCGGCTGCAACCGCTACTCGACGAGCTACGCCGCCGAGGGCGACACGCTGCGGCTGGGCACGGTCGCCGGCACGAGGATGGCCTGCGGCTCCCCCGCCGCCGAGGTCGAGGCCGCGTTCACCGCGGCGCTCGCGCGAGTGGCGCGCTGGCGCACCGACGGCGAGCAGCTCGTGCTCGCCGACGCCGACGACGCGGAGCAGCTGCGCTTCGCGCCGGCGAGCCCGCTCGGCGCGTGGACGGTCACCTCGTTCCTGCAGCGCGACGCCGTCACGGGGCCGCTCGAGGGCACGGAGCTGACCGCCACCTTCGAGGCCGACGGCACGCTGTCGGGCCACGCGGGCTGCAACCGCTACTCGGCCAAGTGGAGCGGCGACCTGGAGATCACCGGCATCTTCCACACCGAGATGGCCTGCGCCAAGCCCTTGATGGAGCAGGAGCAGCGGTATCTGGCCGCGCTGGCCAAGGCGGCGGGCTTCAGCGTCGAAGGCTCCACGTTGACGTTGCTGACCGCCACCGGGACGATCGCCGTCACCTACGCACGGGCGCCGTGAGCGGTCGTCGGCCGCGCCGCGACCAGCCGCCGCGCGACGAGCAGGCCCGCCAGGGCCGCCGTGACGTAGAGGCCGACGGCGACCGCGCCGCGCGCCGACAGCGGGTCGGCGAGCGCACCGCCGAGCGCGACGTACGCGATCGTCTTCGGCAGCGCACCCAGCGCGACCGCCGCCAGGAACGCCCGCATGCCGATGCCCGCCACACCGGCGAGGTAGTTGACGATGCCCGACGGCACCCCGGGCACGAGCCGGGAGGCGAGGACCGCGCCGAAGCCGTGCTCGGCCACCCACGCCCGCCGGTGCCGCGCGCGTGGGCTGAGCAGGGCAAGCAGCGCGTCCGCGCCGATCCTGCGGGCCAGCAGGAGCGAGCCCGCGGCGGTCAGCAGCGCGGCGAGCAGCGCGATCGGCGTGCCGGCGACCGCGCCGAACAGCGCGCCCGCGGCCGTCGCCGTCACCTGCCCCGGGAACAGCGCCAGCCCGAGCGCGCCGCCCGCGAGGACGAACAGCAGCGGCCCGAGCGCACCCGCCTCGCGCACCCAGCCCCGCACCTCGGCGGGCCCGATCCCGGCGACGGTCACGGCCACGAAGGCGGCGGCGATCAGCACGCCCAGCAGGGCAAGACGCGCGGCCGCGCGCCGGCGATCACGCACGCGGCTCACCCCCTACCTATCGCACCCGCACAGCGCGGGTTACGCGCATTGAGGAAGCTTTAGCTCGGTGATCCCCGATCCGTCCGTGAGCGAGTGGGCGCTGATCGTCGCGCTCGTGCTGGCGCGGCTGCTCGTGCCGCTGCTGATCCCGCGCTTCGAGCTGCTGATCGTGGTGGCGCTCGTCCTCGACGCGGTCGACAACTCGCTGCTGGCCGCGTTCACCGACGTCGACCTCGGCCCGGACGGCCCGTACCAGAGCGTCGACAAGGCGCTCGACATCTACTACCTGGCGATCGCGTACGTCTCGATGCTCCGCAACTGGACGAGCCACGCGGCCTTCCGGATCGGCCAGTTCCTCTTCTACTACCGGCTCGTCGGCGTGCTGGCCTTCGAGCTGCTCGACAGCCGGGCGATGCTGCTCGTGTTCCCGAACACGTTCGAGTTCTTCTTCATCGTCCACGCCGTGGTCGCGCTGCGGTGGGACCCGGCCACGTGGTCGCCGCGGTTCTGGCTGTGGACGGCGATCGTCCTCTGGGTCTGCGTCAAGCTTCCGCAGGAGTACTGGATCCACATCGCCCAGCGCGACTTCACGGACACGGTCGCCGACCACCCGTGGGTCGGCGTGCTGTCCGCGCTCGGCGTCCTCGCGCTCGTCGCCCTGTTCCAGCTCGTGGCGCGCCCGCGGATGCCGGAACCCGACCACGGCTGGCAGCTCGCCGCCGCCCCGGTGCCGCACCGGCCGCCGGCCCCGCACGGCGTGCCGTGGCGCGCGCTGGCCGAGAAGGCAGTGCTGCTCGGCCTGCTGGCGATCCTGTTCGCGGAGATCCTCCCGCACGTCGAGACGACGGCCCTCGAGGTCGCGATCGCGGTCGTCGCCATCGTCGCCGCCAACGAGGCGATCAGCGCCCGCTTCGGGCTCGCGGAGCTGCCCGCGCTGCTCGTCGTCAACCTCGGCCTGATCTTCCTCGCGAGCCGCTTCTTCACGCCGGTGGAGAACTTCCCGCTCGGCACGGCGCTGTTCTTCGCGTTCCTGATCTCGGTGCTGACCTGGCTCTACGACCGCTGCAAGCCGGTGCACGAGGCCCGGTTCGCTACAGCACCCCGTCCAGCAGCGCGCTCCGCACCGGTGTGATCCGGGTCAGCAGCGTCTGCGCCGCCGCGATGACCAGGTCGCGGTCGTAGACCGTCGCGAACTCGAAGCGGCGCTCGCGGTCCGCCCCGGTGTCGCCGAGGTCCTGGGCGACGAGCGCGCCGGCGAAGTGCGGACCGAGCACGATCACGCTCCACTCGCCGGCGAGCGGGTCGTCGGCGTCGATGCACGCGCCGCGGACGCCCGGCACCGGCTCCTCGCCGAGGCCGACGCCGAACGCGCCGACCAGGCTCGCGCCGCGCACGAGCGTCTCGTAGCGGCGCACGGTCTTGGGGGTGAAGTGCTTGGCGTCCTGGAACGCCGACAGGATCACGGCGCCCTCGCCGATCCGCAGCGCGCGGTGCTCGAGGTGGTGGCTCATCGGCAGCAGCAGGCGCTTGGTGGCGCGCGCGGTCTCGCGCTCGGCGGCGACGACCTCGAACGGCGTGCGGCCCGGACGGCGCGGCGGATGGGCGTGGCGGCGCACGGTCGTCCCGCCCGTGCGCTGCGGCAGCGGGCCGGGCCGGCCCCAGAACCAGCCCTGGCCGAGCGTCGCGCCCAGCGCCTGGGCAACGGCGAGGTGCCGTTCGTCCTCGATGCCCTCGGCGAGGATCTGCGCGCCGGTCCGCTCCCGCTCGGCGGCGACCGCGCTGACGATCGCCGCCTGGTCGGTCGACGGGCGGTCCTGCACCAGGCTGAGGTCGAGCTTCATCACGTCGGGGGCCACGAACGGCAGCAGCGCCAGCGAGCGGACGTCCGCGCCGAGGTCGTCGAGCGCAACGCCACGACCGTGATCGCGGTGCTCGGCGATGACCTGGGCAAGCTCGGCGGGCCGGTCGGTGACCGCGCGCTCGGTGATCTCCAGCACGAGGTCGAGCTCCTCGCCGGCCTGCGTCCACAGCTCGCGGAACGGCTCCGGGCACGGCGTGCCGATCGCGGCGGGCTCGCAGTTCAGGAACAGCGTCGCGGTGCGGCCGAGCCCAGCCTCCAGGGCCGCCTCGATGGCGACGGCGCGGCACAGCCAGTCGAGCTCCGCCGTGCGCCCCGCCGCGGCCGCGGCCTCGAACAGCCGGTCGGGCCGCTGGAGCGATGACCCCTCCGGGCCGCGGGCGAGCGCTTCGTAGGCCACCACGCTGCCGCCGGCGATGTCGACGATCGGCTGGAACACCGCGCGCAGGTCACGCCCCGCGAGGATCCGGTCGAGCTCCTCGTGCGCCGCCTGTGGATCGAAGTCGTCGGTGCGCTCGGCGGTCTCGATGGTCTTGCCCCGCGAGCGGTAGACGTGGAAGCCGTCCTTGCCGCCGCCCTTGGCGACGTACATGGCCGCGTCCGCGTGCCGCAGCAGGTCCTCGGCGGTCTCCGCGTCGCGCGGATAGGTGCTGATGCCGACGCTCGTGCGCACGTCGACCGGGATGCCGTCCACGTCGAGCGGCTCGTGCAGCGCCGTGACGATGCGCCCCGCGACGTCGCTGGCCACCGCCGAGACGTCGCTCGGCACCTTGCGCAGCAGCACCGTGAACTCGTCGCCGCCCTGGCGCGCGACCAGGTCCCCCGGACGCACGACGTCGCGCAGCCGGTCCGCGACCGCCTTCAGCAGCAGGTCACCCGTGTGGTGGCCCAGGCTGTCGTTGATGCGCTTGAAGTCGTCGAGATCGATGAAGAGCAGCGCCAGCTCGTCGGTGTCACGCTGGGCGTGGGCCAGCGCGGCGTGCAGCTCCTTGTGCAGGGTGGCGCGGTTCGCCAGGCCGGTCAGGCTGTCGTAGTAGGCCAGCTCGTGGATGCGCTCCTCGGCCTGGCGGCGGAAGGTCACGTCCTTCTGGACGCCGAGGTACTGGACCACGCGGCCGCCCTCGTCGCGCTGCGGCGCGAGCGCGATCTCGCACCAGAACGGGGTGCCGTCGGCGCGGTAGTTGAGCATCGTGGCGTACGCCTCGCGCCCGTCCCGCAGCGCCTCGCGCAGCACCGCGATGCCGCGCGGGTCCGTCTCGGCGCCCTGCAGCAGCGCACACGACCGCCCGAGGACGTCAGCCGCCGAGTAGCCCGTCATCTCCTCGAAGCCGGGGCTGACATAGGTGAGCGGGAAGCCGGGCTTGGTCGCATCGGCCATGACCACGCCGGCGATCTCTGAACGGTGGCTGCGCATACCCCGTGTATTCGGACGCGACGGGCGATCGGGTCAGCGCGTCTGCGCGCCATCGCGCGTGGCCGGGCGCGGTGAGGCGCCCGGCCACTGCGCGGCGAACGATCAGAAGGCGCGGCCGGCGCTGTACCCGCACTGCGCGCTGGCGGGCGGCAGGTTCAGCTGCGCCTGCACCTTGCCGGCACGGAGCCACTCCACGGCAGCGTCCGGCACGAAGGCGAACCATGCGTCGTCGTCGGGCAGCGCGACCCGCTGGCCCTTGATGCGCCGGCCGCCGGCCAGGACGACCTCCGGCACCGCCATCCCGTCCGCGATGCGCCCGTAGGCCAGCGCGAGCCGCGGGGTGCACGAGACGACGACGGCCGCGCGGTAGGTGTGGAAGGGACCGTCGATCGGCCGGCCGGGATCGCGCACCGTGCAGAACGACGGCGCCGGAGCGAGGTCGGCCACGAACGCGGTGACGCACGGCTGCGCGCCGGCCTGGCGCACCACTTGCAGGCGCACGCCGCCCTGCTCGGCGAGCACCCGCCGGTTCACGCTCGAGCGGCCGAGGCCGCGATCGCTGACGCCGATCGTCCGACCGCGAGCGTCGCGGACGACGGTGCGGACGACGGTGCGCGCCGCCGGGACCTCCGCCGCGAAGAACCGCACCTTGCCCGCCCAGCGGCCGGTGTAGGCCGGAGCGGTGGTCGTCGGCACGGTCACGTCACGGCCGCGGTCGAGCTCGAGCGTGACCCGCGCGGCGTCGGCGCTGAGCACGCCCGCGACCGTGGCGCCGCGCCGCAGCAGCCGCGGCGGATCCGAGTCGACGGGTGCCGCCGGGCACAGCTGCGGCGTGAGCGTCCCGAGCTCGGCGCACAGCGTCTCGCCCTGGTCGGCCACGACCAGCGGCAGGCCGCCCGCGACCGCCGCCGCCACGGGAGCAGCCGGGGGCGAGACCGGCACCAAGGGTGCCGAGAAGTTCTCCCCGCGCTCCTCCTCCGTGCACGGCAGGCCGCTCGGGGCCAGGCCGACGCCCACGCCGGCCACGTCCCGCCCGGAGGCGTCGAACGCCGTCGCGGAGCGGATGGCCTCGCCGGCCGGCACCTCCGCCCCGACCGCACGCCGCCCCGCGAACGCCGGCGACAGCGCCTTCGCCGGCAGCTCGACCGTCGCGCCGCTGCCGAGCTGGAGCCGGAGGCCGGCGATGCCCGAGCCGACGACCGCGCCGAGGATCCCTGGACCGTCGCAGCTGTCCAGGATGATCAGGGCGTCGTCGGTGCCTTCACCGCAGACGCCGCTGCCGCCCGACGCGTTGACGACGTCGACGCACGCCAGGGTCCGGAGCCGGTCGGCCTGATCCGGGGTGGGCGCGAGCTGCGGCTCCGTGTGCACCTTCACGCCCGCGTCGCGGTCGCCGAGGATCTGCGTCTCGTCGGCGGGGGCGATGTAGCCGACGGGCCCGGCGTCGATCCCGAGCAGCTTCCCGTCCGCCCCGTAGAAGCGGACGAACACCGCGCCCGGCTTCGGCGGGACGACCACGAAGCGGGCTGCGAACCCGCGGGCCGCGAAGACCTTGTGCGACGTGCGGCGCCCGCGCGCGTCCTCGGCTTCCGCACGCCGGACCGTCGGCCCGACCGCGGCGGCGTAGGCCGTCGAGTAGACGTCGGGGAACACCGACACGGTGCGGTGCGGCGAGCGCGGCTGCCGGCCGCACGCCTCGCCCTGGTAGCGCCGGTCGCGGCGCAGCGTGAGGCACACCTCGCCGCCCTTGCGCTCGGCCTGCAGCGTGAAGTCGCCGCTGCGCGCGACGGTCCGCGGTGCCGCATGGGCCACCGGACACATGACCACGGCCAGGACCGCCACCGCCAGCACGCGAAGCATGCTCACCAGGCTAAAGCCGTGGACCGCTTCAGGCGGCGGCAGCGCGATCGCGCATCCAGCCCGCGAGCGCGGTGGCCGTCATCGGGCGGCCGAGGAAGAACCCCTGCGCCTCGTCGCAGCGCAGCCCGGCGAGCGTGTCCCACGCGTCCGCGGTCTCGACGCCCTCGGCGACCACCCGCATGCCCAGCCGCCGGCCGAGGTCCACGGTGGTGTGCACGATCGCGGCGTCGCGCGCGTCCTCGGAGAGCCGCATCACGAACGAGCGGTCGATCTTGATCTCGTCCACGCCCAGGTGCTTGAGGTGCCCGAGCGACACGTGCCCGGAGCCGAAGTCGTCGAGCGCCGTGGCGACACCGATCGCGCGCAGCTCCCGCAGCACCTCGAGCGAGCGCTCCGGATCGGCCATCACGGCGTCCTCGCTGACCTCCAGCCGCAGGCAGGACGCCGGGAAGGCGTGCCGCTCGAGCGTGCGCGCCACCTCCGACGGCAGCCCCAGGTCGAGCAGGTCCGCGGGCGAGAGGTTGACCGCCACCGACAGGTCGAAGCCGTCCGCACGCCGCTCGCCGATCTCGACCAGCGCGCGGTCGAGCACGAACGCCGTCAGCGAGCGTCCGAGCCCGCTGTGGTCGGCGAGCGGCAGGAAGTCGCTGGGCATCAGCAGCCCGCGGCGGGGGTGCACCCAGCGCACGAGCGCCTCGACGCCGCGCACCTCGCCGGTGGCGATCTCCGCCTTCGGCTGGTAGTGCAGGATCAGCTCGCCGCCGGCGAGGCCGTCGCGCAGCTCCCCGAGCAGCTCCAGGCGCCGGCGCGAGTGCGTGTCGCGCGCGGGCAGGTAGACCTCGTGGCCGGTGCGGGTGCGCTTGGCCTCGTACATGGCGACGTCGGCGCGCTGGAGCAGGCCGAGCGCGTCCTGCGCGTGCTCGGGGAACAGCGCGATCCCGATCGACGCGTCGATGTGCACGCGGATGCCGCCGACCGAGAACGAGCGCTCCAGCGACGACCGGAGCCGCAGGCCGGTGGCGGACGCGGACGTCTCGTCACCGGGGGCGAGCACGACCGCGAACTCGTCGCCGCCGAGGCGCGCGAGCGTGTCGCCCGGCTCGAGCGCTTCCTCGAGCCGCGGCCCGATCTGGCGGAGCACCTCGTCGCCGGCGTGGTGGCCGAGCGTGTCGTTGAGCTCCTTGAAGCCGTCGAGGTCGATCAGCAGCAGCGCGACCTCCTGGTCATCCGCGGCGATCGCCTCGCGCAACGCGTCGAGGAGCTGGCGGCGGTTGCCGAGCCCCGTGAGGTCGTCGGTGACCGCCTGGTAGTGGCTGTGCTTGAGCCGGTCGACGACGGTCAGGCCGGCCCGCGCCATCCCCGTCAGCATCGTGACGGTGGCCAGCGTGGCGGCGTCGGCCGGGAGCGAGACGAACTGGCCGACCACGAGCAGCACCATTGCGCTGGTCGCGTACGCCAGCAGCGCCGCGAGCACGATCGGGTTGAACTCCGGCGAGGGCGTCGCGGGCGGCTCGCGCAGCCACACGGCGACCGCCAAGGGGACGGCCGACAGCCACGGCAGCTCGCCGAGCGCGATCAGGCCGACCAAGGCGACGGCGAGCGGCACGCTCACCCGCCAGCGGGCGAGGCCCAGCGCGGCCGCGACGCCGCTCGCGCCGAGCGTGGCCCCGAGCTCGGCGCCGGTCGTCGCGCTGAGCGCGCCGACCGCGCAGCCGCCCATCACGAAGTCCAGCCAGCTCAGCGTCAGCGGCTTGCCGAGGCGCTCGAGGACCATCGTCACCGCGCCCGCGAAGCCGAGCGCGCCGGCGGCGGTGTGGAACCACGAGCTGCCGCCGAACGCGTCGACGGCGGCGCACGCCAACGCCGCCGCGAACAAGGTCGCCACGAGCCACGAGCGCCGGCCGGCGACAGCAGCGGCCACGCACGCGAGGCCCCCGCCGACGAGCACCCCACCAGCCGCCTCCAAGAACATCAGCGCAGATACAACCGCACCGGACCCGCTAAGACCAACGAACCGGTTTTCAGGAGTCGAAGTCCGGCCGGATCATCTCGAACAGCGAGTCGACGACCGCGTAGTCGCCCCGGTAGCCGCAGCGGGCGATCGGCTTGAGCCGCGTCAGGTCGACGATTCCGTCCACCACGTAGCGCTCGTCGAGGTGCACGCCGACCACCTGCCCGAACGTGACGATGTTCTTCCCGCCGACGATCTCGACCACCTGCGTGACCTTGCACTCGAACGCGACTGGCGCGTTCGCGACACGCGGTGGGGCGACGAGCGTCGACGGCGCCATCTCCAGCCCGGCGTGCTCGAACTCGTTCTCGCCGCGCGGGAGCGTCGCCGAGGTCAGGTTCATCTGCTCGCGCAGGTCCCACGTGACCATGTTCCACACGAACTCGCCGCCCGAGTGGGCGAACGTCGCCGAGTCCTTGGGCCCGGCGCTGGAGAACATCACCGTCGGCGGGGCGTCGCAGACGGCGTTGAAGTACGAATACGGCGCCAGGTTGACCTCGCCGCCGGGGCCCACGGTCGACACCCACCCGATCGGACGCGGCGCCACGAACGCCTTGAACGGATCGTGCGGCAGCAACCCGCGGTCGCGCTTATCGGGTTCGTAGAAGACCATGAAGAGACATACTGGTCGGTGTGGGAGCCATGAGCGGGGAACGGCGCCGCAGCTGGCGCACGGAGATCGCCCTGGAGTGCACTTTGCACCGGAAGACGGGCAAGGTGATCGAGGCGATGACACTGGACCTCGGGCCCGGCGGGATGCGCGTGAAAGCCAACCGCCCGATGGCCGTCGACGAGCTGTTCGAGTTCGAGCTGCCGGACCGCGGGCGGATCAACGGCCGCGCCCGCGTGGTCGGCGAGCGCGGCTACCGGATCTACGCCCTGCGGTTCGAGAAGCTGGGCGACGAGGCGCGCGCGGAGCTGGCCGCGGTCGCCAAGGAGGCGTCGCCTAACCCTCCCTCTCCAGCACGATGATCGGGATCTCCCGGTCGGTCTTCTTCTGGTAGTCGTCGTAGGCCGGCCACTCGGCGGTCATCGTCTTCCACATCTCGGCCTTCTCGTCGGGCGTCGCGACGCGCGCCCGGGCCTTGAAGCGGTCGCCCCAGACCTGCACCTCGGCGGTCGGGTCGGCCTGCAGGTTCAGGTACCACGCCGGCGGCTCGTCGGCGCCGCCCTTGGAGGCGACGATCAGGTAGTCCTCGCCTGACTTGCCGTAGATCAGCGGCAGCTCACGCGGCTCGCCCGACTTGCGGCCCTTGGTGGTCAGCAGCAGGCACTGGGTGCCCTGCCAGTCGTGGCCCTCCTGGCCGTCGGTCGCCTTGTACTTGTCGACGTGCTCTTGTCCGAACAACATGGTTGGTTCTTACCCCCGTGGCTGGATGAGATTCCGGACTTCGCGCAACGCCACCGGCAGCGTCGTCAGGTCGAACGCGCCGCCCGCGCGGATCTCGCCGAGGATCTCCTGCGCGCGCTCGACCGCGGCGCGGTTGGCCTCGAACCAGGCCTCGAGCGAGTCGTAGCGGAGCACCTCGCGCGTGAGGTCGGCGTGCAGCGAGAACAGGTCGTCACGCAGCGCGGCGCGCGCCATCGTCGACCAGCGCGTGTCGCGGGTGAGCAGCGCGATCTGGTCGCGCAGCCAGTGCAGGTGCAGCCGGCCGCCGAGCTCGAAGTGCAAGGCCGCGACCTCGTCCACCCCACGGTCGCCGCCGCCCGCGACCTCGACCACGTCCAACGCGCTGAAGAGCACGCTCTGCGACGCCACGCGCGCGGCCAGCGCCTCCGGCACGCCCGCGTCCGTGAGCCCGGCCACGCGGTCCCGCCAGGCGGCCTGCTCGGCCTCGACGAGCACGCCGGGCAGCAGCTCCGAGACGGCGTGCACGCCGTCGGCGAAGCGCGCCACCTCGGCGCCGATGTCCATCGGCCGCGGGCGCGTGCGCAGCAGCCAGCGCGTCGCGCGCTCGACCATCCGCCGCCCGCTGAGCAGCATCCACGTCTGCGTGTCCGCGGTCACCGCGCCGTCGAGCGCCTCGACCTCGCGCCAGAGCGACTGCACGTCGAACACGTCCCGCGCGATCACCGACGCGCGTGCGATGTCCGCGTGCGTGGCGCCCGTGTCCTCGCGCAGCCGGAACATGAACGTGGTGCCGGCGCGGTCGACGATCTGGTTGGCCACCCGCGTGGCGATGATCTCCCGGCGCAGCCGGTGGCGCGTCATCTCCTCGCCGTAGCGCTCGGGCAGCGGCGACGGGAAGTACACGGCGAGCTCGCCCTCGAGCGCGGGGTCGTCCGGCAGGTCGGAGTCCAGCAGCGCGGCGTAGAGCGTGATCTTCGAGTAGGCGAGCACCACCGCGAGCTCCGGCTGGGTGAGGCCGAGGCCGGCCTGGCGGCGCTCGGCGATCGCCTCGGCGTCCGGCAGCGCCTCGATTGCGCGGTCCAGCCGCCCGGTGGCCTCCAGGTCGCGCATGAAGCGGTCGTGCACATCCAGCATCGCGGACGCCTGGAAGCGGGCGAGCGAGAGCGCCTGGGTCTGCGTGTACGAGCCGCGCAGGACGCGCTCGGCGACGGCGTCGGTCATCTCCGCCAGGAGCGCGTTGCGCTGCTTGACGGTCATGTCGCCGGCCGCGACCACCGAGTCGAGCAGGACCTTGATGTTGACCTCGTGGTCGGAGCAGTTCACGCCGCCCGCGTTGTCGATCGCGTCGGTGTTGATGCGCCCGCCCTGGGCCGCGAACTCGATCCGCCCGCGCTGCGTGCAGCCGAGGTTGCCGCCCTCGCCGACGACCCGGGCGCGCAGCTCGCGCCCGTTGACGCGGACGGGGTCGTTGGCCTTGTCGCCCACGTCCGCGTGGGTCTCCTCGGCCGCCTTGACGTAGGTGCCGATGCCGCCGTTCCAGAGCAGGTCGACGGGCGCCCGCAGGATCGCCTGGATCAGCTCGGAGGGCGTGAGCCGCTCGGCGTCGACGTCGAGCGCCGCGCGCACCTGCTCGGTCAGCTCGATCGACTTGGCGGTGCGCGGGAAGACGCCGCCGCCCTCGGAGATCAGCGAGCGGTCGTAGTCGTCCCAGCTCGAGCGCGGCAGCGCGAACAGGCGCTCGCGCTCGGCCAGGCTGCTCGCCGGGTCCGGGTCGGGGTCGAGGAAGACGTGCCGGTGGTCGAACGCGGCCACGAGCCGGATGTGCGGCGACAGCATCATCCCGTTGCCGAACACGTCGCCGCTCATGTCGCCGATCCCGGCCACGGTGAAGTCCTGCGCCTGCACGTCGACGCCGAGCTCGCGGAAGTGGCGCTGGACGGACACCCACGCGCTCCGCGCCGTGATGCCCATCGCCTTGTGGTCGTAGCCGACCGAGCCGCCGGAGGCGAACGCGTCGCCGAGCCAGAAGCCGTAGTCGTTCGCGACGCCGTTGGCGATGTCGCTGAACGTGGCCGTGCCCTTGTCCGCGGCGACCACCAGGTACGGGTCGTCGCCGTCGGCGCGCACCACGTGCGAGGGCGGCACGACGTCGTTGCCGACGATGTTGTCGGTCACGTCGAGCAGGCCCGAGAGGAACGTCTTGTAGACCTCGACGACCTGGTCGCCGGGCCGCTTCATGACGAACCCGCCCTTGGAGCCGACCGGCACGATGACGGCGTTCTTGACCATCTGCGCCTTCATCAGGCCGAGGATCTCCGTGCGGAAGTCCTCGCGCCGGTCCGACCAGCGCAGGCCGCCGCGCGCGACCGCGCCGCCGCGCAGGTGCACGCCTTCCACCCGCGGCGAGTGCACGAAGATCTCGAACTTCGGGCGCGGCCGCGGCGTCAGCGGGATCTGGTGCGGGTCGAGCTTGAACGAGAGGTACGGCTTCGGGCCGGGCAGGAAGAAGTTCGTGCGCAGCATCGCGGTGACCACGCTCAGGAATCCGCGCAGGATCCGGTCCTCGTCGAGCGAGTCGACGGCGTCGATCGCCTGCTCGATCCGCTCGGCGATCGCCGACGCGCCGCCGCGGCTCCCGTCGGGGTCGAAGCGCGCGCGGAACAGCTCGATCAGCGTGCGGGCGACGTCCGCGTGGGCGAGCAGCGTCGCCTCCATGTAGCGGTCGCTGAACGGGATGCCGGCCTGGCGCAGGTAGCGCGCGACCGCACGCAGCAGCATCACCTCGCGCCAGTCGAGCCCGGCCGCGAGGATCAGCCCGTTGAAGCCGTCCTGCTCGGCGTCGCCGCGCCAGACGCGCTCGAAGCCCTCGTGGAAGCGGTCGCGGATCGCGTCGACGTCGACCTCGCCCTTGGCGAGCAGGCCGAAGTCGTACAGCCACGCCGGCGGACCCTCGCGCGGGGTGACCAGGTAGGGCCGTTCGTCGGTGACGGTCAGGCCGAGCGACTCGAACATCGGCAGCACGTCCGACAGCGACACGCGCTCGCCGCGCCGATAGACCTTGCAGCGCAGCGCGCCGCCCTGCGCCTCCAGCGGCCGGTAGAGCGAGAGGTCGAGCCCGTCCTCGTCGGTCAGCGCCTCGATCCGCAGGATGTCGGCGACCGCCGAGCGCGCGAGCAGGTCGTCGCGGTACTGCGGCGGGAACGCGGAGCCGTACTGGCGGTAGAGCGTCATCCCGCGCTCCTCGCCGCACTCCTCCAGCAGCGCGTCCAGCAGGTCGTCGTCCCATGAGCGCACCGCCTCGACGATGCGGGCCTCGAGCGCCTCGACGTCGTAGTCGGGCCGCACGTCGGCGGGCAGGTGCAACGTGTAGTGGATGCGCACGAGCACCCACTCGGTCAGCCGCAGGCCCCAGTCGAGCGACTCCGCGCCGAGCGCCTCGCTGAGCAGCCGGCCGATCTTGATCCGGTTGTCGGTGTTGAAGCGGTCGCGGGGGATGAAGACGAGGCAGCTGACGAAGCGCTCGTAGCGGTCCGTGCGCATGAACAGCCGCACGCGCTGGCGCTCGCCGAGCTCGAGGATGCCGCTCGCCATCTCGTACAGGTCGTCGACGCCGATCTGGAACAGCTCGTCGCGCGGGAACGTGTCGATGACCGAGATCAGCGCCTTGTCGTCGTGGCTGCCGGGCATGAAGCCGGCGCGCTCGCGGACGGCCGCGGCCTTGCGGCGCAGCACCGGGATGTTGGCCGGCACCTCGCGGTAGGCGCCGGTCGTGTAGAGGCCGAGGAAGCGGCGCTCGCCGACGACGTTGCCGTCGCCGTCGAACTTCTTGACCCCGATGTAGTCCAGGTAGGCGGGCCGGTGGATCGGCGAGCGCGTCGTCGCCTTGGCGAGGATCAGCGGGTCGGGCTCACGCGCCAGCGCGCGCACCGCGAGCGGCAGCTTCGCGAAGCCCGTCGACTGCGCGCTGCCGCCGCGCAGGAGCCCGAGCCCGGTGCCCTCGACCGCCTGCAGCGAGTCCTCCTCGGTGAGCTCGTACTCGCGGTAGCCGAGGTAGGTGAAGTGGTGGTCGGCGATCCACGCGAGTAGCGCGCGCGCCTCCTCGCACTCGTCCCGGTCGAGCCCGGCGGGGAACGGCTCGTCGATCAGCGCGTGCATGTGCTCGCGCATCTGCGGCCAGTCGTCGACCGCGGCGCGCACCTGCTCGAGCACGCGCTCGATCGCGCGCTCGAGCTCGTCGAAGCCCGACGCCTGGCGGTCGACCTCGATGTGCATGTACGACTCGTCGCCCACCACGGGGTGGACGAGCACGTGGATGCCGAGCTCGCGGCGGCTCAGCTCCATGCTCACGGAGTCGACGAGGAACGGCATGTCGTCGCTGACGACGTCGATCGCCGTGTGCGGCGACTGCCAGCCGTGCTGCTCGAACGTCGGGTTGTACGCGCGCACGCGCACCTCGCCGTCGGCGCGGCCGGCGCCGAACGTGCGGTGGGCGAGCGCGGCGCCGTAGAGGTCGACGGGCTCGCGCCCCTTCAGGTCCGCCGCTGGCGCTCGGCGGTAGTACTGGCGGACGAAGGCTTCGGCATCGGCGACGTCCTCCGGCGCCACCCGTTCCCGCACTCGCTCGCAGACGGACTCGATCAGCGCCGACTCGACGTCCTGCGTTCCCGTGGACATGCCGCGGAAGCTACGCCTTTCCGCCGAGCTCGGCCACCTTGAGACGGAGCTGTCGCAACCGGTCGGCGACCGCGAGGCGCATGGTCAGCTGGTTGCGGTCCAGCGGCTTGTTGAGGAAGTCGTCCGCGCCGGCCTCCATCGCGACCTTCACGTCGCCGTCGCCGCTGAGCGCGGTCAGCATGATCACGTAGCAGTCGCTGCCGTACCGGGCACGGACCTGGCGGCACAGGTCGGGGCCGGCCAGGTTGGGCATCATCCAGTCCGTGATCAGGACGTCCGGGACGGCGTCCTGGAAACGCGCCCATGCCGCCGCGCCGTCCTCGGCGGACTCGCACTCGTGCCCCATCCGCGCCAGCACGGCTTCCAGAACGCGGCGGGAGACGGGGTCGTCCTCGGCGACAAGGATCTTCACGGAGCGCTCTTACCCAAGGCGGCCCAGGTCATGCTCACCACGTCGGCGAGCCGCGTGAGCGCCGCCTCGACGCCGTCGAGACGGCCCGAGTGGGCGATCCGCTCGACCTCCGCGGCCGCGCCCGACACCGCCACCGCCCCGATGTTCGCCGCGCTGCCCTTGAGCTGGTGGGCGGCGCCGCGCAGCGCGTCGGCGTCGCCGTCCTCGGCCGCGCGCCGCATGGCCCGGACGCGCACGTCGACGTCGGAGAGGAACAGGTCGCAGATCTCCGCCACCACGTCCTCGCCCCCAACGTCCTTGGCGAGCGCGGCGAGGAAGCTCCGGTCGATCACGGGCGGTGCGGGCTTGTCGAGCCACTGGGCGAGCACCTCGTCGAGCGCCTCGGGCCGCAGCGGCTTGCTCAGGTAGTCGTCCATGCCGGCCTCGAGGCAACGCTCGCGCGCGCCTTCCATCGCGTGCGCGGTCATCGCGATGATCGGCGTGTGGCGCGCGTCACCCTCGAGGTCGCGGATCTCGGCCGTGGCCGCGTAGCCGTCGAGCACCGGCATCTGGCAGTCCATCAGCACCGCGGCGAACGGGCCGCGACGCAGGGCCGCCACCGCTTCCTCCCCGTTGCCGACGACCTCGACGCGGTAGCCCCGCTTGCGCAGGATGTTGACGGCGACGGCCTGGTTGGTCGGGTTGTCCTCGGCCAGCAGGATCGGCGCGCTCTTGCGCTCCTCGGGCAGCGCGGGGCGGGCGGCGGGCCCCGGCACGCGGGTGCCGTCGCCGGCCATCGTGTTGGCGATCGTGTCGTACAGACGCGAGTCGCGGACCGGCTTGGTGAGCGTGGCGTTGATGCCGGGGCCGCCACGGTTGCGGCCCGCGGAGCTGAGCAGGATCACGCGCGGGCCGTCCGGGCCGAGCTCACGCGCGACGTCGAGGCCGTCGAGCCCGGGCATGTGGTGGTCGAGCAGGACGAGGTCGTAGGGCGTGCCGGCCTCGCGCGCCTTGAGCACGCTCACGAGCCCCGCCTCGCCGCCGTCGGCGCTGTCGGCGTTCATCCGCCACGAGGAGATCCGACGCTCGAGGATCTCACGATTGGTCGCGTTGTCATCGACGATCAGCACTCTCAACCCGGCAAGTTCGCGCGGCAACGGCACCGACTGCACGGTCGCGGTCGGCATCCGGACGGTGAACCAGAACGTGCTGCCGTGCCCCGGCTCGCTCTCCGCGCCGATCCGCCCGCCCATCATCTCCACCAGCTGACGGGAGATGGCGAGGCCGAGCCCGGTCCCGCCGTAGCGCCGCGTGGTGGAGCTGTCGGCCTGGCTGAACGAGTCGAACAGGCCCTCGACGAGCTCGGGGGCGATGCCGATGCCGGTGTCGCGCACCGCGATCCGCAGACCGCCCGTCTGGGCGGTGACCGTCACGACGACCTCGCCCTCGTGCGTGAACTTGAGCGCGTTGCCGATCAGGTTGGTGAGGATCTGGCGCAGCCGGCCCTCGTCGCCGGTGACCGCCTGCGGCACGTCGTCGGAGATCTGCGCGACGAGCTCGAGCCCGCGGTCGTGCGCGCGGCTCGCGAGCAGCTCGCAGACGTCGCCGACCGCCTCACGGACGTCGAAGACGATCGGGTCCAGGTCGAGCTTGCCGGCCTCGATCTTCGAGAAGTCGAGGATGTCGTCGATGATCGACAGCAGCGACGCGCCGGAGCTCTTGACGGTCTCCGCGAACGAGCGCTGCTCGTCGTCGAGCGACGTGTCCAGCAGCAGGTCGGCCATGCCGAGCACGCCGTTCATCGGCGTGCGGATCTCGTGGCTGACGTTGGCGACGAACTCGGACTTCAGCCGCGCCGCCTCGAGCGCCTCGTCGCGGGCGTGGACCAGCTCCAGCTCGGCCCGTCGGCGCTCGATGAACTGGGCGAGATAGCCCGCGACGGACCTCATCGTCGCTTCCAGCTCCTCGTCGCGGTCGCGCACGCTGGTGTCGAAGAACTGCAGCACGCCCAGGCACGTCGCGTCGCTCATCACGGGCACGGCGAAGCCGGCACGCACGCCGAACGAGCGCGCGATCGCGAAGCGCGCCTCCTGCCGCGCGTCGCGGATCCACACGGGACCACGCTCCGCCCACGCCCGGCCGGCCAGCCCGTCGCCGCGCTTGAGCACCAGCTCGCCCATGCGCGCCTGGATCTCGTCGGCCATCTCCTCGCGCGGCGACCAGAACGCGCGCAGCTGCAGGTCGACGCCGTCGACGACCCAGACGGCCCCGACCTCCCAGTGCAGCGCGCCACAGACCTCCTGCACCAGCCGCGACGCCGCCTCCTCCAGGCTCGTCGCCGTCGCCAGCACCCGGGCGGCCGCGTGCTCGGCCGCGATCCGGCGCTCACGGCGCACACGCTCGGAGACGTCCCGGAACACCGACGTGACGCCGACCACGCGCTCGCCGACCCGCACCGGGCTGATCGTGTACCGGAAGATGCGCTTGAGCCCTTCCGGGTTCTCGAACGGCTCGCTGTCCACGTGCCGCGTCTTGCCGTCGAGCAGGGTCGCAGCGGGCTTGGACCCGGGGTAGCCGACGAGCGACTGGCCGCGCAGGTCCGCCGCGCCGAGCATCGCGTTGGCGGCGGGGTTGGCGTAGGTGACGATGCCGGCGCCGTCGGTCGTCATGATGCCGTCGCCGACCGAGTCGAGCACCGTCCGGTGCTGCTCGCCCTGCGCCGCCAGCCGCAACCGCGCGCGGCGCAGCATCAGCGAGGCGGCGACGAACAGGCCGACCAGCAGGGCGCCCAGGAACAGCTCCAGCCGCAGCAGCCAGCGCTCGTCCTGCTGGCGACGGTCCTCGACCGCCGCGAGCGCCCGGTCCCGCTCGTGCAGCAGCGCGGCGAACACGACGTCGTCGCGGGGTGTCGAGCGCAACAGCCGCACCTGCTGGCAGAGGCGCTCGGCGGGGACCACCAGCCCGTTGCTCGCGCTGGCCTGCAGCCCGTCGCAGGCGTCGAGCGCGCCGTTCAGCGGCCCGTCGACGTCGGCGCGGATGTCCCCGGCGGCGCGCTTCTCGGCGTTGAGCCGCGCCAGCGAGGCCTCGCCGCGGATGGTGGCGAGCTCGTCGCGCCAGACCGCAGTGCGCTCGAGCGTGTCCCGTGAGACACGATGGTCGACCAGCAGGGCGAGGATGGCGGCAAGGACCGCAAGGACGAGCAGCGCGCTGGCGGCAGGGGCGCGAACGAGCGATCGCCGGTGATTCACTCGTGCAGGTTTTTCCTTCCGCAGTCGTTGGTAAACGGACTTGTACTGAGCGACGCCTGAGTGATCCGACGGACGGCGCGCATCCCCGATCCGTCGGGGGCTGATGGTGTGATGAGGGCATGGAGCGGGATCTCGCGAGCGTCGAGTTGTGGGAGCGGTCGTTGGATCGCTCCCGCCGCCGCCGGGCGCAGACCAGGAGCCGGGTGACGAACGTGCAGGTGTCGGCGGCGCTGGTCGCGGCGTCGGTGGCCGTGCCCACCACGGGCACCGCGGCGGCGCAGGAGCTCGAGCGCGGCACCACCGGGGACGACGTGCGCGCGGTCCAGCGTGCGCTGGGCATCACCGCCGACGGTGAGTTCGGGCCGATCACGCGCCGGGCCGTGAAGGACTTCCAGGCGCGCAGCGGGCTGGTGGTCGACGGCATCGTCGGGCCGGCCACCAAGCGCGCGCTCGGCCTGGCCGGCGCGCCGACGCCGAGCGGGTCCCGGGGCGTCACGCCGTCGAACGCGGCCACCACCATGTCCATCCAGCGGGCGCTCGGCATCTCCGCCGATGGCGTCTACGGGCCGATCACCCGCCAGGCGGTGCGGGACTTCCAGCGCAGCCGCGGCCTGGTCGTGGACGGCGTCGCCGGTCCGGCGACGCTCGGCGCGCTGGGCGTGTCCGGCGGCGGCTCGGCTCCGTCGTCGAGCGGCGGCTCGGCGGTCGGCGCGGCGCGGACGAAGCTCGGCGCGCCGTACCAGCTGGGCGGCGAAGGGCCGGCGTGGGACTGCTCGGGCCTGACGCAGTGGGCGATGGCGCAGGCCGGCGTCACGATCCCGCGCACGAGCTTCGACCAGTTCAACGTCGGCACCCCGGTCACCCGCGAGAGCATCCAGGCGGGCGACCTCGTGTTCTTCGACGCCAACGGGCCGGGCGCGTCGCACGTCGGCATCGCCACCGGCAACGCGACCGTCATCTCGGCCACGACGCACGGCGTCCGCGAGCACGCGATCGGCGGCGACTACTGGGGCACGCATTACGTAGGCGCGCGCCGCTACTAGGGGCGAACTTCTCGCCGCGCGATCCTCTATGCCAGTGATGGACACGCCCGGCACGCCGTTCGAGGACGAGATCGTCGTCCGCCGCATCCGCTTCTCCAGCGAGGAGAGCGGCTTCGCGGTCGTGGACGCCGACCGTGGCAGCGACGAGCTCGTGCTGATCGGGCCGCTCGCGCACCTCGAGGAGCGCGAGCACGTGAAGGTCGTCGGCGTCTGGCACGACGACAAGCGCTACGGGCCGCAGGTGAAGGTCTCGATCGCCGAGTCGATGCCGCCGTCGGGCGACGAGGCGCTGTTGGCGTACCTCAAGCGCGTACGCCACGTGGGCATCAAGCGCGCCTCGAACCTGCTCGACCGCTACGGCGAGCGTGTGCTGGAGGTGATCGACCAGGACCCGGCGCTCGCGTTCCGCCGCGCCGGGCTCTCGCACCCGCGCTCGCGGGAGGCGGCGAAGTCGTGGGCCGCGTTGCGCTCCACGCGCGCGCTCCACCTTCTGCTCGCGCCGCACGGGCTCGCGTGGCTGGTGCCGCGGATCGCCGCCGAGTACGGCGACCGCGCGCACGAGATGGTGCGCAAGCGGCCGTACGAGCTGACGAGCGTCTTCGGGGTCGGGTTCCAGATCGCGGACACCATCGCCAAGGCCGCCGGCATCCCGCGCGACTCGCCGGGCCGGCGCCGCGCGGCGGTCGTGCACGTGCTCACCGAGGCAGAGCGGGACGGCTCCACGTGCCTGCCCGTCCCGGAGCTGGTCAGCAAGGCCGGCACGCTGGTGGGCGGCGCGCCGCCCGACGCGCAGCTGCTGCACGACATGGTCGAGCACGAGGACCTGGTGCTCGAGGACGAGGCGGGCGCGCTGTGGGCGTACCGGCCGCCCACCTGGAAGCTGGAAGCGGAGCTGGCCGACCTGATCGGCCGCCTGGCCGACTCGCGGCCGTCGCTGAAGCCGGCGGTCGTCGCCGAGGAGGACCTCACCCCCGCGCCTGAGCAGGCGGCGGCGGTGCTCGCGGCGTTCACGTCCCGGATCTCGATCGTCACCGGCGGCCCCGGCACCGGCAAGACCGCGACGATCCGGCTCATCTGCGCCGCGGCCAAGGCGCAGAAGAAGTCGGTCACGCTCGTCGCCCCGACCGGCCGCGCGGCGCGGCGGATGGCCGAGTCGACCGACATGGAGGCCTCGACGATCCACTCCGCGCTCGGCTGGATCCCCGGGCAGGGCCCGACGAAGGACGAGATCGAGGGCGACGTGCTCGTGGTGGACGAGACCTCGATGGCGAACCTGGAGCTGCTGGTGACGCTGCTGCGGGCGGTCGGCGCGGTGACGCACGTCGTGCTCGTCGGCGACGCCGATCAGCTGGCGCCGGTCGGCGCGGGCAAGCCGTTCGCGGAGCTCGTGGCCACGAAGGTCGTGCCGGTCGCCGAGCTCACGCACATCTTCCGCCAGGCCGCGGGGTCGATGATCGTCCGCGGCGCGCACGCCGTGCGCCAGGGCCAGATGCCGGACTTCGCACCGCACGAGGGCCTGCAGCGCGACCTGTTCCTGATCGAGCGGGACGACCCTGCGGCGGCCCTGGACGAGATCGAGTCGCTGGTGGCGCAGCGGCTCCCGAAGCACTACGGGATCGACCCGGTCACCGACCTGCAGGTGTTCGCCCCCGTCTACCGGGGCGCGCTCGGGATCGAGGCGCTCAACACGCGGTTGCGCAGCGCGCTCAACCGCGGCGGCGAGCCGGTGCTGGGCGGGCGCCTGCGGATCGGCGACAAGCTGATGCTGTCGGGGCGCAACCTGCACGAGCTCGGGCTGATGAACGGCACGATCCTGCGGCTGCTCGACCATCGCGACGAGAAGCTGATCGTGAGCGCCGACGGCATGGTCGTCGAGCTGCCCGACGAGGAGGCGCCGCGGTTGCAGCTCGCCTACGCGTGCTCGATCCACAAGGGCCAGGGGATCGAGCTGCCGGTGGCGATCGTGGTCGCGCATCCGCAGGCCGGCCCGTACTTCCTGCGGCGCGAGATGCTCTACACGGCGATGACCCGCGCGCGGGTGGCGACGCTGGTGGTCGGCACACGCGCGGTGGTCGGCCGGGCGGCGGGCACGCCGGACACGTCGCGTCGGTATTCGCGCCTGGCGGTTAGGCTTGCCTCGGATTGACGGTTCGGGTCCGTCTCGGCGCTGGGCTCGCGCGCCTCTCGGCCGCGCCGCTGAAGTCTGTCCAGATCTCCGAAGGCGCCACCGTCGGTGAGCTCTTCGCCCGGCTCGCCCAGGACGAGCCGGACCTCGCGCCCGCGCTGCGATCGGTGCTGCCGGTCGTCGCGGGCGAGCACGTGACCCGCGACCGACGGCTGGAGCACGGCCAGGAGGTCGCCCTGCTGCTGCCGGTCTCCGGCGGCTGAAAAGGAGTTGGAGATGGCGATTCAGGACACGTCGACCGCACGCCGCACCGTCATCGTCGACACGTTCACCGACGGGGTGCTCGGCCCGGACGTGCAGCAGCTCGGCCCCGTGGCCGACGGCGGGCACATCGTCTGGAACTCGACGCCCGGGTGCTGGGGGCCGATGATCACGCCCGCGATCCGCGGCGGGCACGAGGTGTGCACGCCGGTCGCGGTCGAGGGCGCGGAGCCGGGCGACGCGATCGCGATCCGCATCAAGGACATCGCGGTCACCTCGCGCGCGACCGCATCGGGCAACGACCAGGCGATGGAGGGCCGCTTCAACGGCGATCCGTACTGCGCGGCGGTGTGCCCGGGCTGCGGCGCGGAGTGGCCCGAGACGCGGCTCGAGGGCATCGGCGAGACCGCGGTGCGCTGCGTCGCGTGCGGGGCGGACGCGACGCCCTTCACGTTCACCAACGGCTACACGCTCGCGTTCGACGGCCGCCTGGGCCTGTCGGTCCACGAGGACCGCGCACGCGAGATCGCGGGCGACGCCGCGGCCTACGCCCAGCTGCCGGACAACAGCGCGCAGAACCCGATCCTGACGTTCGCGCCGAGCGACCTCGTCGGCGTGGTCACGCGCATGCGGCCGTTCCTCGGCCAGCTCGGCACGACGCCCAGCGCCCCGATGCCGGACTCGCACAACGCGGGCGACTTCGGCGCGTTCCTCGTCGGCGCCCCGCACAGGTTCGCGATGGACGCCCAGGCGCTTCAGCAGCACAAGACGGACGGGCACCTGGACATCGACGCCGTGCGCGCCGGCGCGATCCTCGTCTGCCCGGTGAAGGTGCCGGGCGGCGGCGTCTACCTCGGCGACATGCACGCGATGCAGGGCGACGGCGAGATCGCCGGGCACACCGCCGACGTGGCCGGCACGGTCACGCTGCAGGTCGAGGTGCTCAAGGCGCTCGGCATCGACGGGCCGGTGCTGTTCCCGGTGCTCGAGGACCTGCCGTTCCTGGCGCGTCCGCTGACCGCCGACGAGCGCGCCCGCGCGCTGGCGCTGGCCGAGCGCGAGGGCGTCACGGCGATCGAGGAGTCGCTGCCGATCTCGGTCATCGGCACCGGCCCGGACCTGAACTCGGCGACCGACAACGGCCTGGCGCGCGCCGCGAAGCTGCTGGACATGAGCGTGCCCGAGGTGATGAACCGCGCCACGATCACGGGCGCGATCGAGATCGGTCGCGCGCCGGGCGTCGTGCAGGTCACGTTCCGGGCGCCGCTGCCCGCGCTCGAGGCCGCCGGCCTCCTCGGGTACGCGATCGAGCAGTACGGAGCGGTCGCTTAACGAGCGAAGGGGGCGCCGAAGCGCCCCCTTCACCTACACCACCCCGCGCGCGAAGCCGGAGACCACTTCCGGCGTCGCGCCGTCGAACCCGACGATGTCCAGCATCCCCGGGTCCTCGGGGTCGGCGATCGTGAACCCGTTCGCAACCATGCCGATCACGACGAGCCGCGCGGCGATCCCGGTCCGCTCGCGGTACTCCCGCAGCGCCTGGGCCGGGTGGATCTCGCCGTGCCACGTCTCCGAGTCCGTGTAGACCACGAACGTGTCGATCTCACGGCCCTCGGCGAGCGCGTACCGCATCGGCAGCGAGCAGTCGGTCCCGCCGAACGGCAGGCTGGACACGGCGCCGATCGCATCCGTCAAACGCTGGCGCGGGCTGATCGAGAGCGGCGTGATCCCGCCGTAGCGGTGCCAGTCGCGCTGCCCCGACTTCCAGCCGCCGTCGCCGGCGAAGAACCCGACGATCTCGTGCCGCGCCTCCGTGGCCGCGGTCACGAGCGCCATCGCCGCCGACGCGTCCCGCGGCGTCAGCCCCGGCACGCCCGCGATCTCGCCGCACGTCATCGACCCGGACACGTCCAACGCGAGCAGCATCCGCGTTCCCGCCGGCTCGACGTTGCCGAACGCCGCGTAGAACGCTCCGTCGAGCGCGTCGACGATCCGCGCCACCGGCGCCCACGTGTGCTGCCCGCGCACCCCGCGCCCGCGCGCGTACGTGCGCAACGCGGACAGCACCGTGATCGGGTGCACCCGCGCGGTCCGCAACCGCTCGACGTCGCCGAGCTGCTCGGCCGCCAGATCGGCACCCACCGACCCCGGCGTGATGACCCCCACGCGCGTAAGCGTCGCGAGGTTGCGCAACAGCGCGGTCATCGGCATCCGCTCGAGCAGCGCCGCCCACACCTCGCGATCGTCCAGGTGCTCGGGCCGGACCGCCTCACGCGGCAGGCCGTACGCCCGCACGAGTGCGGCGGTCTCCCGCGCCGAGCCGGAGCCCTGCGCGGCCTCGAACGCGCCGATCACGGCGGGCAGCCCGTCGCGAGCGGCCGCGCCACGCGCCGCGGTCTCGCCGCCCGCGCCCACCGCGCCACGCGCCACGGACTCGCCGCCCGCGCCCATCGCGGACTCTCCGGCCCCACGCGCGGCCGGCTCGCCGCCCCGGACGATCCACTCGAACAGGCGCGCGTGCTCGTCGCTGACGGGCAGGCGCGGGTTGCCCGCGCGGGTCTTCGCGCCCGGGTGGGCGAGGCGGAGCAGGTCGCGGTGGCTCATGCCGTCGCGCCGGCGGTACTTGATCGCCTGGTAGGCGACGCGGTCGACCGGCTGCTCGACGTACCAGCGGCCGACGCCGCGGCGCAGCGCGCGGCCCCAGCCGCGGAACTGCTCGACGTGACGCGCGAACGTGAATAGGTGCGTGCCGGTGCGGCAGACCTGCGGGAGCGCGTCGAGGGCGGCCGTGCGGGTCGCCTCGTCGGCGGCCGCGGCCGCCATCGCCAGCGCGAAGATTGCCGGGTCGTTGGAGGCCGCCCGGCCGGCGCGGGAGATCGTCACGATCTCGCCGACGGCGCGCCGGCCGTCGGCCGCGATCGCCCGCGCGACGGCGTCCGCGTTCGCACGGGTGAGCGCGTGCTCGCCCGCGTAGTACGAGCCGCTCTCGGAGCCGAGGATCAGGAAGCGCCGCAGGCGCGTCCAGTCGTCCACGGCCCAGGCGAAGCCGCCGGCCGAGTTCGGCACCTGGGCCGTGCCGGGCAGCGGCTCGCTCTGGCGCGTGCGGCGGAAGTTGATGCGGGTCAGGTAGTTGATGGGATCTCCCTCCTTTCGGTCTCGAGTGGATGTGCCGCGGTCGTGGTGTGCGCACCGGACGCTCGTCCGGCGTCCGGTGGGACGGACCGAGCCCCTGGTAACCGGCGCGCTTCGGCCCGCGGCAAGGCGCGCCCGACCGGGATCGAACCGGCGACCTCCGCCTCGACAGGGCGGCGCTCTGGCCAGTTGAGCTACGGGCACGTGCAGAACCTCACCGCGGTCATGTGGGTGGCGACCGGAGAAGTGGCCTGGCTGGCCACCGCTTGACAGGCGGTAACCGGACGCCTTCGGCCCGCGGTGAACACGCTCGGCTGGATTCGAACCAGCGGCCTCCGCCGTCGCAGGGCGGTGCTCTCTTCCACTGAGCTACGAGCGTTCGTGTTGCGTGGATGCAGTTGTCAAAGAACGAGAAAGGGCGGCCCGCCGGGCCGCCCTCGCTGTGGTGCTGCGTCGCTGTCCGAGCAAGCGCTCAGGCGTGGACGCACCTCCCGGCGAGGGCGATGTACAGCTCGTGATCTCGGTGGCTGCTTGTCATGCGGTGCTGCAAGGTAGGGCCTCGTGACGGACGTTGCAAGTCCCCTCGCGGTTCGAGTCCGAGCGGCGCGCAGGTTCGAATCCGCCACTCGCCGCGGGCGCCCCGCGCGCCACCTGCGCGGGGCGTCACGGCGTGTCGCGCCCGCCCAGCAAGCGCGCGAGTCGGCTCCGGCGCTCCGGCCGGGGCTGCGTCGCGAGCCACTCGTCGCGTGACGGCAACCGTCCGGCGCGCCGCTCGATGAGAACGCACTCGGTGTGGGCGTGCCGGCGGCGACGCGTGTCGCCTTCGGGCACGACGAGCATGTGCCCCATGAGCGAGGGCAGGTGCTCCTCGCAGAACGGGCAGCGGTAGGTCGCCGGCTTGAGGTTCGCCGCCGGCCGCACCACCCACCACCTGGGTGCCTGGACGCTCAGGTGCGCAACGCTAGTGGTCGCGCAGCGCCTTGATCAACTCGCCCTTGTTCATGTCCGAGCGCCCCTCGATGCCGACTTCCTTGGCCCGCTGCTCGAGGTCGTCCTTCGTCCAGTCCTCGTAGGCGGGCGCCTTGCCACCCTTCTTGGACGTCGACTTCGTGTCCGAGTTGGCGATCCGCGCCGCCTTCTCCTTGCTCGCGCCCTGGTCGCGCAGCGCTTCGTACTGCTTGTCGTCCTTCACCGACGATCCGTGATCTTTGGCCATGCGTCAGATCTACCCGGCGCGCCAGCGCGCGACGCCCCCGCCGCCCACCGGGTCCTGCGGCGGCGGCGCCAGCGCGTCGATCCGGGCGCGGGCCGCCTCGTCGGCCTCGCGCAGCAGGTCGTAGTCCTCCTGCCCTGCCGGGTACGCGCCGACGACGCGGAAGTCCGCCGACGCGCTCGCGCGCCGGTGCCCGGTCCCGGCCGGAAGCACGATCACGTCCCCGGCGGAGACCGCGAACGTCTGGCCCTGCGGCCCACCGAGCTCGATCTCCGCGGCGCCCGCGATCACCGCCAGCACCTCGTGCGACGTCGAGTGGAAGTGGTGGAAGTCGAACACGCCGTCGACCCAGGAGCCGCCCCAGCCGTGCGCCGCCAAGAGCCCTTGCGCGTCGCGCACGTCCACGCCGCGGTACAGCAGCACCTCGAAGCGCGGGTGGTTCGGGATCACCTCACCCGGCGGGGCGGCCCACGTCTCCAGCTGCATCAGTCGTCGTACGCGTTGGACTCCAGCACGCCGAACACCGCGCCCTGCGGGTCGAGGAACACCGCGAACTGCCCGGACGGGACCGGCAGCGGCCCGGTCATCAGCTTGCCGCCGAGCCCGTCGATGCGCTCGATCACCGCGTCGACGCTCTCGTGCCCGAAGTACGGCATCCACGCGGACGGGCCGTCCAACGGCATGACGCCGCCGTTCGTCCGCTCGCCGTTCTTGATGCTCCGGTAGCCGCCGGCGTTCGGGATCTCCTCCACCGTCCACCCGAACAGCGCGCCGTAGAAGTCGGCGGCCGCGTCCGGCTTGGCCGTGACGAGGTCGTTCCACGCCATCGCACCGGGCTGGTTGACGAGGTACGCGCCGATGTTGTCACCCGCCTCCCAGAGGTACAGCACCGCGCCTGTGGGGTCCGCGATCGCCGCCGACCGCCCCGCGGTCATCACGTCGAACGGCTCGGCGAGGATCTGCGCGCCCAGCCCGCGCGCCGCCTCGACCGTCTCGTCCACCGACTCGACCGTCACGTAGCAGTTCCAATGCGGCGGGTCCTGGCTCTGATAGAGCGCCGCGACGCTCTTGCCGTCGCGCTGCGCCATCGAGTAGACCATCCCGTCGCCGATCGGACGGTCGTCGTACGACCAGCCGAACAGCTCGGTGTAGAACGCCTTGGCGGCGTCAGCGTCGCTCGTCAGCAGCTCGGTCCAGGACAGCGTCCCGGGCGCGTAGCTCGTTCGTTCGCCCATGGCCGGATCGTATGCCCGCGAATCGGTGGGCATACGCGCAGGCCAACCCAGCCCAGCCCAGCCCGCCCAGCCCAGGCCCGCAGCCCAGCCCGCCCGGCCGGCGCGGGCGCCGCAGCGCCCGCGCGAGCCGCGGTGCGGCCTACGCCTTCGCGGCGAGTGTCTCGAGCGCGGCGTTGAACGTCTCGCTCGGCCGCATGATCGCCGTCGCCTTCTCGCGGTCGACGAAGTAGTAGCCGCCGAGGTCCACGCCCTCGCCCTGCGCGGCCTCGAGCTCGCCGGCGATCGCCTCCTCCTCGGCCGAGAGACGCTCCGCGAGCGGCTTGAACGCGTCCGCCAGCTCCGGGTCGTCCGACTGCGCCGCCAGCGCCTGCGCCCAGTAGAGCGCCAGGTAGAAGTGGCTGCCACGGTTGTCGAGCTGCCCGACCTTGCGCTGCGGCGACTTGCCGTTCTCGAGCAGCGAGCCGGTCGCCGCGTCCAGCGTCGTGGCCAGCACCTGCGCGCGCGGGTTGTCGGTCTTCTCCGCGAGGAACTCGAGCGACACCGCCAGCGCGAGGAACTCACCCAGCGAGTCCCAGCGCAGGTGGTTCTCCTTCACCAGTTGCTGCACGTGCTTGGGGGCCGAGCCGCCCGCGCCCGTCTCGAACAGCCCGCCGCCCTGCATCAGCGGCACGATCGAGAGCATCTTCGCGCTCGTGCCGAGCTCGAGGATCGGGAACAGATCCGTCAGGTAGTCGCGCAGCACGTTGCCCGTGACCGAGATCGTGTCCTCGCCGCGCGCCGCGCGCTCGAGCGTGAACCGCGTCGCCTCGGCGACCGGCAGGATCTCGATCTGCAGCCCGTCCGTGTCGTGCTCGGCGAGGTACGCGTCGACCTTCTTCAGAAGCTCTGCGTCGTGGGCCCGCGTGCGGTCGAGCCAGAACACGGCCGGCACGCCGGTCGCCCGCGCGCGCTCGACGGCCAGGCGCACCCAGTCCCGGATCGGGGCGTCCTTGGTCTGGCACGCGCGCCAGATGTCGCCCGCCTCGACCTCGTGCTCGAGCAGCACGTCGCCCGCCGCGTCGACCACGCGCACACGCCCGTTGGCCGCGATCTCGAACGTCTTGTCGTGGCTGCCGTACTCCTCGGCCTTCTGCGCCATCAGGCCGACGTTGGGCGTCGTGCCCATCGTCGCCGGGTCGAACGCGCCGTGCTCGCGGCAGAAGTCGATCGTCTCGGCGTACAGCGCGGCGTACGAGTGGTCCGGGATGACGGCCTTCGTGTCCTGCTGAGCGCCCTCGGCGTTCCACAGCTGGCCGGACGAGCGGATCATCGCCGGCATCGACGCGTCGATGATGATGTCGCTCGGCACGTGCAGGTTCGTGATCCCGCGGTCCGAGTCCACCATCGCGATGGCCGGCGCGGTCTCGTAGGTCGCCTCGATCGCCGCGCGGATGCGCTCGCCGTCCTTGCCGGGCAGCCCGTCCAGCGCCGACAGGATCGCGCCGAGGCCGTTGTTCGGGCTCGCGCCGAGCTGCTCGAGCTCCTCGCGGTGCTCGGTGAACACGCCCGCGAAGAACGTCCGCACGGCGTGGCCGAAGATGATCGGGTCCGAGACCTTCATCATCGTCGCCTTCAGGTGCAGGGAGAACAGCAGCCCCTGCTCCTTGGCGTCGGCGATCTGCTCGGCCAGGAACGCGTCCAGCGCCCGGGCGCGCATGACCGCGCCGTCGATGACCTCGCCCTCCTGGACCTTGATGTCGGCCTTGAGCACCGTCGCGGTGCCGTCGGCCGCCACGAACTCGATCTGCAGCTCGTCCGCGTGCGGCACCGTCACCGACAGCTCGGTCGAGCGGAAGTCGCCGTCCGCCATCGTCGCGACGTGCGTGCGGCTGTCCTTGGACCACTCGCCCATCGAGTGCGGGTGTGCCTGCGCGTACGCCTTCACCGACGCGGGCGCGCGGCGGTCCGAGTTGCCCTCGCGCAGCACCGGGTTCACCGCCGAGCCCTTCACGCGGTCGTACGCCTCGCGCGCGGCGATCGCGTCGTCCGTGGTCGGGTCGTCCGGATAGTCCGGGATGTCGTAGCCCGCGTCCTGCAGCTCCTTGATGGCCGCCTTCAGCTGCGGGATCGAGGCGCTGATGTTCGGCAGCTTGATGATGTTCGCCTCGGGCGTCTTCGCGAGCTCGCCCAGCTCGGTCAGCGCGTCGGCCACCCGCTGCTCATCCGTCAGCCGGTCGGGGAACTGGGCGAGGATCCGCCCGGCGAGCGAGATGTCCCGCAACTCGATGTCGACGCCCGCCTGAGCGGCGAACGCCTCGACGATCGGCAGCAACGAGTGCGTCGCCAGCGCCGGCGCCTCGTCCGTATACGTGTAGATGAGCTTCATCGCCTGCTCTTCGCGTTCGTGAACCCTGGGGCGGTGAGGGTACTCATCGGCGATACTCGAACCGGTGGCCCAGGTCTCACCGACACGGCATCTGCTCCGGGGCAAGGACCTCGCGGACCTCCGGTACAGCGAGCCGCTCGGCGTCGACGACATGGCCGCGGCCGCCGGCCTCTCCCGCGCGCACTTCTCCCGCGCGTTCCGCAAGGAGTTCGGCGTCTCCCCGCACGTGTACCTGCTCACCCGCCGGCTCGAGCGGGCCGCCGCGCTCCTGCGCAACACCGACCGCACGATCGCCGAGATCTGCTTCGACGTCGGGCTCACCAGCGTCGGCTCGTTCACCACGAGCTTCAAGCGCATGTTCGACGCCACGCCGGCCCAGTACCGCGCGCAGCACCCACCCGCCGGCGCCCGGGCGATGGTGCCCAGCTGCGTCGTCCGCGCGTACGGGCGACCGCAACACCGCACGTTTCGAGAAGACAACGGCGCGGGCCCGGAATAGCGTCCTGTCCCATGAAGATCGCCACCACGCAGATTTGGGTTCACGACCAGGACGAGGCGCTCGCGTTCTACACGCAGAAGCTGGGCTTCGAGGTCCGTGAGGACGTCACGATGCCCGAGCTGGGCAACTTCCGCTGGCTGACGGTCGCGCCGGCCGGCTCCGACGTCGCGCTCGTCCTGATGGCCATCCCCGGCCCTCCGGCGTTCGACGACGAGCGCTTCAAGGCCGCCCAGGAGGCGATGTCGAAGGGCGTCGCGACCGCCGTGTTCTTCACGACCGACGACATCCAGGGCGAGTACGAGACGCTCCGGGCCCGCGGCGTCGAGTTCACCGAGCCGCCGGAGGAGCGCCCGTACGGCATCGACTGCGGCTTTCGCGACCCCTCCGGCAACCACTTCCGGCTGTCCCAGCTGACCCAGGTCGCCACGCCCGCCTGAGAGGAGCGCCGGCCATGTGCCTCTATCGGGTTCCCCGCGTCTATCCGGCGGCCGTCGACTCAGCTCCCCAGGACGGCCTCGGCGGTCCCGCTCCCGCCCGGGACGACCGGGACGATCTCGAACTCCGTGAGGTCCTCCCAACTCGCGACCCAGCGCTGGAGGAGCGTGACGTCCTCGCACTCCATCACCTGGAACACGCGACCTAGGTCCGCGGAGACCCAGCTCGCGACGAACTCGAGCCCGTCCGGCATCAGGCGCCCCTGCTCCCCGAAGCGCTCGTAGACCGGACGGGCACCGGCCCGGAAACGTTCGATCACCATGAAGTGCATCGGCGGACCCTCTCACGACGCCGCCCTCCGCCGCAGCTGCTCCAACGCCGCGAGCGCCGCCTCGTCCGGCTGGGGCACCGTCTCCTCCCACTCGAAGAAGACCTCGTCGAGTGCCTGCTCACGCTCGACGACCTGATAGCGGAAGCGCGGCACGTACCCGAACAGCCGCCCGTCCTCGCCGATGTGCAGGTACCGCCGCGTGGCGATGTGCTTGTACGCGTGCGTGGGCGTGGCGTCCACCTCGAACTCGTGCATCCACATGAACCAGCGCACGAGATGCACGCCCACGAGGTCGATCAGCGGGTCCCAGTTCGGCTTGTCGTACTGGCTGAGCTCTCCGGCGAACGTATGTTTGGGTGCCATGCAGGCAGGATCGACGATCCGCTTGTCACGGAACAAGACGAGATTGCAACAAATCTGCAACTTCTCAAGGGGGCGAGAAGTTCGCGCCGAGGCCTAGAAGCGTCATGGAAGAACTCACCACACCTCCGGGCCACGTCGAGCTCGTCGATGCGCTCCTCGAGCTCGTCGCCTCCTCCGACTCCATCGTCGCCGAGCTCACCCGAGCCAAGGACGTCGCGGATCGCGCCGCGGCGCTCGCGTTCTTCCGCGACGCGCTCTACGAGCTGCTCGCCCCCACCTCGATGCTCCTCGGCCCCCGTGACCTGCGCGCCGCGACCGCGGTGCTCGAGGTCGCGGCGGGCATCACCGGCAGCAGCTTCGACTTCGCGGCCTGCGAGGTCGAGGCCGAGGTCCCGACGCGCGACCCGCGCAACGCCCACCGCCGCCCGCGCCGCCCGAAGATCCCGCGCAAGCGCGGCACCCGCTACTGAGCGACCAGCACCGCGCGCCGCGACAGCGACAGCTTGGTGACCGCGATGATCACGAGCGGCACGAGGATGTACGCGCCGGAGAAGGCGAACACGACCAGGACGGCGACGAACGCGACCCGCGCGGCGATCCGCGCCGCCCCGTCGAGCAGCCGGCTCCCGGCCGCGGTGGCCGTGACGTAGACCGCCACAAACAGCGCGCTCGTGGCCCGCATCAACGCGTCCACGTCGAGCAGCTCCACCCCGAGGACGACCAGCAACGCGCCGGCGATGCCCGCCATCGTCGCGAGCGCGAGCCTGGGCGAGGCGAGGAATCGCGGCGCGTTCCCCTCCTGCGCCAACGCACCCGCCAGCCGCGTGGCGGCGGCCACGTACGTGTTCATCGTGCCCATCGTCAGCAAGACCGCGAGCAGTGCGGTGATCCGCCGGCCGGCGTCGCCGAGCCCGGCGCCCATCAGGTCCGCGAGTGGCACGTCGGATTGCGTCCCGACGCCCACCGTCGCCGCCGCCAGGCCGAGGTAGAGGACGACCACGACGGCGAGCGCGGTGCCGATCGCCCGCGGCAGCTGGCGTCGTGGGTCCTGCAGCTCGCCCGCGAGGTGCGAGCCGGCCTCCCAGCCGACGAACGAGAACATCAGCACGCTCGCCGCACCGCCGATCGCGAGCCAGCCGTGGGGTGCGAACGGCGTCCAGTTCTCGGCCTCGCTGTGTGGCAGCGCCGTGACGACGGCGACGAGCAGCAGCCCGGCGAGCACCGCGGCCAGCCCCAGCTGCAGCCGCGCCGTGGTGTGCAGGCTCGCCGCGTTCGTCACCAGGACGATGCCGACCATCCCGGCCGCCGCCGCGACCGCCGCGCCGCGCCCGGCGCCGAGCAGCTCGGCCACGTAGAACCCGCCGACGAGCGCGACGGCCGGCGCGCCGATCACGACGCCGCCGAGGAACCACCAGCCCGTCGTCGCACCGGCCCGGCGGCCGAACGCCTTGCGCACGTACGCCGCCGTGCCGCCCGCCTCCGGCTGGCGGGTACCGAGCGCCGCGAACGTCGCCGCGAGCGGCACCGACAGCGCCAGCAGCCCCGCCCACGCCAGGATCGACGCGGGGCCGGCCTCCCGCGCGGCGACCGCCGGGATGAACAGCACTCCCGGGCCGAGCACGGCGCCGACGTAGAGGGCGATGGCCGTCCGCGTGGTGAGCATGCAGGCAGTTTCTCGCCGATCTCGGGGCAGATGGTGCTCACTTGACCGGTGCTAGCCGCACCCTTGCGCAATGATCTGCTCCTCCACTGCCTTCGAGAGGACGATCATGCCCCTGGACCGCGTCGACCGCCAGATGCTGGCCATCCTGCAGAGCGAAGGCCGGATCTCCAACGCCGCGCTCGCCGAGCGGCTGCACATGTCCCCGTCGCCGTGCCTGCGCCGCCTGCGCGCGCTGGAGTCGTCCGGCGTGATCACCGGCTACACCGCCGTGCTCGACCGTCCGCGCCTCGGCCTGGCGCTCACCGTGTTCGTCGACCTCAAGGTCGAGCGGCACTCGGACCAGTCCGCGGCCGAGATCTCGCGCGCGCTGTCGGCGGCGCCCGAGATCATCTCCGCGCACATCGTCTCCGGGGTCGCCGACTTCCGCCTCGAGGTCGTCGTCCGCGACCTCGTCGACTACGAGCGCCTGATGTTCGACACGCTCCTCAAGCTCCCGCACGTGACCGATGTGCGGTCGGACTTCGTCCTGCGCACGGTCAAGTCGGCCGCTCCACTGCCGCTCTGAGGCAGGACCTAGCCCAACGGCTCCCCGATCCCCTCGTAGACGTTGCGGAACGGCAGCGGCGTGCCGCTGACGCCGTCGATCACCGTCCGGCCGCCGAGCGGCCGCTCGAGCATGACGAACGCCGGCGCGTCGATCGGTGGCCCTTCGTCCCCGACCACCGACATGCAGATGCAGCCGAACACCACCACGGCGGCGTCGTCCTCGGCGGTGACGATCTCGTCCACGTGCTGGCCGCCCTGCACGACGTAGCGCAGGTGCAGCACGTTGCCGTCCTCGGGCATGTACGACGACGCCGCCCGTGGCCTGAGCTGGCGCGACACGTCGCCGACGACCCAGACGTCCACGTCCCCGAGCCGCTCGACCACCCGTCGGCGCACGCGCTCGTCGTCCCGCCCGGACACCCCCACCTGGATGCGTCCCTCGTGCTCTTCCACCGAGAGCACCGCGATGCCTTCTCTGAGCAGCGCGACGCTGTCCTGCGCGCTGACGATCTCGCGTTCGTTGATCATGTTCGGCACCGTCCCACGCGTCCCGCCGATCGCCACCGACCGCGCGTGAAAAGTCACAGTTTTGGTGCACTTTTGTTGCAGAGATTCCCGGACCGCGGACCTATGGTGGGCATGGACATGCTCCCGCCCCCACACGTCACCGAGTTCGTCGTGCAGTTGCTCAACGTCGGCCACACCGTCGTCGGCCTCGTCGAGAACCTCGCCGAGGCCGTCGTCGAGGCGACGGGCGCCCCGATCGAAGAGGCCCGGCACGACGTCGTCGCGATGGCGATGGGGACCGTCGGCGTGCGGCTGGCCGCCACGCCACCCGAGGAGTTCATGCGCGCGAGCGCGCTCGCGCGCACGACGCTCGCGGTGATCCTCGACGACCTCGAGCGCGCCGCAGCCGTGGCCGAGCAGCGCGGACGTGGCGTCCGCACGGTCCGCTCCTCGCACGGACGGAGCCTCTGATGCCGCGGGACGGGAGCTCGTCGCGCTCAGATCTCGTCACGCCGAGGCCAGCGGCCGTGCTTCTCCATGAACTGCCGTCGCGCCTCTTCGCGCTCACGATCCTCGTTGCTCTGCAAGGCGAGGCGCATGTACGCGTTCGCGAGCGCGCCGAGGATCGACGAGCCGATCAGGAACACGCCCGCCCCTTGCGCGATCTCACCGCCGATGATGATCAGGATCAGCCCCGCGACGAACACGGTCGCGGGCAACGTCACCCGTACCAGCACCAGCTTCACATCGTCCCGCATCCCTCCTGCAGTCTGCCAGTCTCCGCCGATGCCCTCGCCCGCTCGCCCGTCGCTGCTGCTCGCCTCCGGCCTGACCGAGCTCGCCGCCGGTGCGCTGTCCGGCTGGGTGTACACGTTCGCGCGTCAGCAGCCCGAGCGAGTTCGGGACGTCGGCATCAAGAGCGCCGCGCGGGTTCGCCAGTGGCACCTGGACATGGCGATCCTCGGGACGGCGACCGTCGCCTGCGCGACGGCGGTTCCCGACGCGCCGCGCCCCGTCGCTGCGGCGCTGGGCGTCGGCGCGTGGACCAACGCCCTGCTGTTCCTGCCACTCGCCTTCAAGCCGGACGCCGACCAGCGCCCCGAGTACCGGGCCGCGGCGGCAGCCTCGTTCGTGGCGACGAGCGTCGGGTTCACCGGCATGGCCATCACTGCGTGGGCGCGACGACGCTGACGAACCGGGGGTTGACAGGAGGCCGAGAACGGGTGCCACCTCTACTTCGCCCTACGGACAACCCCGGCGAGATCGCTTCATCTTCGCTTTAGGTTTCGCGCATGCGCAAGCTCGCCGCCTGGTCCCACGACCGCCGCCGCACCGTCCTCGGTGTCTGGCTCGCCGCATTCGTCGTCGCCATCGGGCTCTGGGTGACCGCCGCCGGCGAGTTCGTCAACAACTTCAACCTGCCCGGCACGGAATCGCAGCGCACCTACGACCTGCTGCAGGAGAAGTTCCCGCAGCAGTCGGGTGACACCGCGAACGTCGTCTTCGCCGTCAAGGACGGCGCCGTCCTCGACGCCGCTCACCGCCCGACGATCGAGCGCGTCGTCGCCGAGATCAAGCGGTCACCCGAGGTGCTCGCCGTCGCCGACCCGTTCGCGAAGGGCGCCCCGGTCTCCAAGGACGGCCGGATCACCTTCGCGCAGATCCAGTTCAAGGAGCCGCCGGGCGACGTCGACCCGGTGCCGGTCAAGACGATGACGGAGAACGTGCTCAAGCTGGACGGCCAGGACGGCGTGCAGGTCGCGCTGGGCGGCGACATCATCCACTGGTCGACCGCCGAGACGGGCGGGGCCGGCGAGATGATCGGCATCCTGGTCGCGGCGATCGTGCTCTTCCTGACGCTCGGCATCATCGCCATGGGGCTGCCGCTCCTGAACGCGCTGTTCGCGATGGTCGTCAGCCTCTCGCTGACCGCGGTGGTCGCCACGCGCGCGATCGACGTCGTCGACTGGGCGCCGCAGCTCGCCGCCATGATCGGCATCGGCGTCGGCATCGACTACGCGCTGCTGATCCTCAACCGCTTCCGGCTCGAGCGCGGCGGCGGGCGGGATGTGCGCGAGGCGACGCTGATCGCCATCGACACCTCCGGCCGCGCCGTGCTGTTCGCCGGCATCGTCGTCGTGATCGCGATGCTCGGCATGATGCTGCTCGGGATCTCGTTCCTCTACGGCCCGGCGATCGCCGCCGCGCTCTCCGTGCTGGCCACGATGGCCGGCGCGCTGACGCTGATCCCGGCGCTGCTGAGCAAGATCGGCGGGCGCGTGAAGCCCGCCACCCAGGGCGCCGACACCGAGGCCGGCTTCTCCGCGCGCTGGAGCGGCTTCGTCGCCCGGCGCCCCGCGCCGGTCGCGATCATCGCCCTCGCGGTGCTGCTCGCCCTCGCCGCTCCGGCGCTGCACATGCGGCTGGCGACCAGCGACGCGAGCACGTACAAGTCCGACGACACGGCGCGCGTCGCGTACGACCTGCTCAAGGAAGGCTTCGGCGCGGGCTTCAACGCGCCGCTGCTGCTGGGCGTCGAGCTCCCGGAGCCCGGCGACACCGCCGCGCTCGACCAGATCACCGAGGCGCTCGGCAAGCAGGACGGTATCGCCCAGGTGCTCCCGCCGCAGCTCAACGAGGCGGGCGACACCGCGACGATTATCGCCTACCCGACGACCACGCCGCAGGACGAGCGCACGGACGAGACGGTGCGGACGGCCCGCAGCACCACGCTCCCGCCAGTGGCGGACGCGACCGGCGCGCGCATCTCGATCGGCGGCACCACCGCGAGCAACCTCGACTTCTCCCAGACCATCCGGGACAAGCTGCCGCTGTTCATCGGCGTCGTCGTCGGGCTCTCGCTGTTGCTGCTCGCGATCGTCTTCCGCTCGCTGCTGATCCCGGTCAAGGCCGGCGTCTTCAACCTGCTGTCGATCGCCGGTGCGTTCGGCGTCGTGACGCTGATCTTCCAGGACGGCAACTTCGCCAGCCTGTTCGGCGATGCCACCGGCCCGATCGAGTCGTTCCTGCCGATCATGGTGTTCGCGGTGGTCTTCGGGCTGAGCATGGACTACGAGGTCTTCCTCGTGTCCCGCATGCACGAGGAGTGGACGCACACGCGCGACGCCAAGTACGCCGTCCAGCACGGCCTGGCGATGACCGGCCGGGTCGTCACGGCGGCGGCGATCATCATGATCGCGGTCTTCGGCGCCTTCGCGATCGGCAACGAGCGGGCGCTGGCGATGATGGGCGTCGGCTTCGCGTCGGCCATCTTCATCGACGCGTTCATCATCCGGCTCCTGCTGCTGCCGGCGGTCATGCACCTCGCCGGTCCGGCCATGTGGTGGATGCCCGCGTGGCTTGACAAGCGCCTGCCGCACCTGAACATCGAGCCGCCCGAGGAGCGCGCGACCGTCGACGAGCCCGAGCGCGAGGTCGTGTACCGGTAGCGCGAAGCTGGCACACGGGCGAGACCTGCAGTGGGTAGGTCTCGCCCATGGCCGACGAGTTCAAGAAGGGCGACAAGGTCGTGTGGAGCTCGCACGGCCAGGACGACACGCCGGGCGTGGTCGAGCGCAAGATCACCTCGGACACCGAGGCGGGCGGGCGCAAGGTCAAGGCCTCCAAGGACGAGCCGCAGTACCTCGTCAAGAGCGAGAAGGGCGGCGGCGAGGCCGTTCACAAGCCGTCGGCCCTGAAGAAGCGCTCGTGACCGCGGACGACATCCGCGGCGACTTCGAGGATGCCGTGAACATGGCCCCGAAGGAGCTCGAGGACTGGCTCGCGACCGACGAGTCCAAGGCCGTCGGCTGGGGCGAGGGCGAGTCGGTCGGCCATCACTCCGGTCGGCGGATCGTCGAGATCAAGCGCACGAAGAAGGACGACCTGACCAATGACGACTACGCCCACATGCGCAAGGTCGTCGGGTACGTCAAGCGCCACACCGCCCAGGGCGGGCCTGAGAAGGACAAAGCGCACTCCCGCTGGCGCTACTCCCTCATGAACTGGGGGCACGACCCGCTTAGGTGAGCGGGCGCCCGAAGGCACCCGCTCGGTGGAGGAGGTCTTAGTCCGCGATGCCGACGACCTGCGTCGTCGCGGTCACCGACGTCGTGGTCGGCGCCGGCCGGTCCTGCAGGTCTTGGTCGAACAGCCAGTCGAGCATCACGTCGTTGAGGTAGGTCGGGACCCACGACCAGTGGGCGTTGACCGGTGTGGTGCCGGGCGTGTAGGCCGTGAGTAGCGTGTGGCTGCCGGCGGCTTCAGCCTGCGCGTACTGGCGCAGCGCCTCGGCCTCGGCCTGCAGCTCGGGCAGGTTCCCGGCCCACTGCGCGCGCGTGACGAGCGCGCCCGCGGCGTCCAGCGCGTTCATCAGCGCCAGCGTCCCGGTCGTGTAGTTGACGGTCGGGTCGTCGATCGAGTGCGTCGCCCAGATCGGCACGTCCTTGATCAGTGGCATCTTCGTCGCGTCGCCCGCCGCCGCGATCGGCAGCGCGCCGGCGAACTTGTCGGCGTACTTCGGGAGCAGGTCGAACGTGCCGATGCCGCCCATCGACATGCCCGTGACGTAGAGGCGGTCCTTGTCGATCGGGTTGCCGGCGACGATCGTGTCCAGCAGCTCCATCAGCGCCGCCTGCTGCGCGGGCGTCGTCCAGCTCGAGCCGACCGGGACCTGCGCGGCGAGGATGTAGCTCGGGTCGCTCGCCTGCCGGTCCGGCGCCGCGAACGCCGCCGCGCCCTCGTTGGCGGTGATCTGCGTGATGTTGTTCGCGCCGCGCTCGCCCCCACCGTGCAGGAAGAGCACGAGCGGGAAGCCGTCCTTGCGGTACTCCGGCCGGGCCTGCGGCGTGTACAGGCGGAAGTTGAGCGCGTACCCGGTGCTGTCGGTGTACGTGCCGCTGATGAAGTCGTCGACGATCGGGTTGATCTGGCCCTGGCTGGTGATGGCGTACGGCGCGGCCTTCAGACGGACCTTGCCGTTGGCGTCCGTGATGTCCGCGGTCTGGCGAACGCTGTACGCGCCGGTGAGCGGGATCGGCTCGTTGCGGCCCCCCGCGTAGACGAGCGCACCGGAGTTGCGGTCGTCCGAGCTCAGCTCGATGATCAGGAACTTGCCCGGCGTGCCCTTCGGCCCGCGGGTGTCGATCTCGGCGGCGTTGTTGGTGTAGACGTCGACGACCGTACGCGGCGCAGTCGCCCCGTTGGCGGTCGCGTTGACCGTGAACGCGCTGTTCGGGATGTCGGCGCTCCCGAGGTTGATGTTGCTGCGGTACTCGATCGCGACGGCCGCGACCTTCCAGCCGAACGGGTGCACGTCGGTGATGACGTCCGTGCGGACGATGGTGTTCGGCGGCGCGGGTGCCGGC
This sequence comes from Solirubrobacter pauli, assembly GCF_003633755.1. Classification (GTDB taxonomy): domain Bacteria; phylum Actinomycetota; class Thermoleophilia; order Solirubrobacterales; family Solirubrobacteraceae; genus Solirubrobacter; species Solirubrobacter pauli. The sequence goes on along the minus strand of NZ_RBIL01000001.1, from coordinate 3,442,078 downwards.
GCCGCGGTCGCCGTCGTCGTGGGCACGAGTGCGGCCAGCGCGACGAGCGCGAGCACGATGAAACGCAAGGTCTTGCCTCCCTTTGGTGCTGCCGTCCGCGACCCCCTGATCGCGGCTCTCCCCGGCAGTCGTCGCAACCTTACGGCTCAGTAGGACGGTGTCAACGGTCCTGGTTAGCGAGCGGACTTACACGTGTCACCGATCGTCGTTGGCCATGATGTCTGCGTGACCGATCTCGAGCCCTCGTTCTCGCCCGCGCTGTTCACGTTCCTGCGCGACCTCGCCGCGAACAACGACCGCTCCTGGTTCGCCGACAACAAGGACCGGTACGTCGCCGAGGTCCAAGAGCCGGCGCTGGCCTTCGTCGAGGACGTCGGCATGCGACTGCCGGAGGAGATCAGCCCGCACTTCGTCGCCGACGCGCGCACGACCGGCGGGTCCGTGTTCCGCATCTACCGCGACACCCGCTTCTCCAAGGACAAGACGCCGTACAAGACCCACACCGGCATCCAGTTCCGCCACGCCCGCACCCGCGACGTCCACGCGCCCGGCTTCTACCTGCACCTCGAGCCGGGCAACGTGTTCATGGCCTGCGGAACCTGGCACCCCGAGCGCGAGGTCCTGCACCTGATCCGGACCGCGATCGCGGGCAAGCCGGCACGCTGGACCGGGCTGGTCGAGGGCCTGTCGCCCCTGTACACCCTGGGCGGCGAGGCGCTGAAGCGGCCGCCGGCGGGCTTCGACCGCGATCACCCGCTGATCGAGGAGCTCAAGCGCAAGGACTTCATCGCGTACTCGCCGCTGACCGAGGAGGACGTGGTCTCGCCCGGCTTCCTCGACCTCTACCTGGAGCGCTGCGCCGCAGCGGGCGACTTCATGCGCTTCCTGTGCGAGAGCACGCGCGTCGCCTATTGACGAACCTCGGACCGCCGCCCACCTTATTCAAGCTTCGAGCGTAAGCTTGAATAACACCGCGTTTGACGCAAGATTCGGTAAGCCATACCGCCGGTGTTCAAGGTTACGAGATAAGCTTGAATAAGTGTCGTCGCTGATCAAGCTTCAATGGCAGACCGACGCGCGGTCGAGCCTCTCACGACGCGACCGACAGGGCTGCGACTACGAGGCGTACGTACCGGACCTCCTCGCCGACGCGCCGATCTCATTCGATGGCGACACCGCCGCGGACGTCAGCGACGCCGAGGTCGCGATCCGTCGGCTCAACCAGGAGACCACGACGCTCGCCGACTCCGAAGCGATGGCACGTCTGTTGCTACGAGCGGAAGCGGTCGCCTCCTCGAAGATCGAAGGGCTCGAAGTCGGGGGACGGCGCTTGCTCCGAGCCGACCTGGCCCGCAGCTTGGACGACGCCCGGCCCGATGTGACCGCGACGGAGGTGCTCAACAACGTCGAAGCGATGCACTGGGCCGTCGAGACGCTGAGCGGCGCCAGAGAGCTGGAGGTCGACGATCTCCTTGCGGTGAACGAGCGCCTGCTCGCAGGCACTGACATGGAGCCGCACGGAGGCAAGATCCGCGAGGAGCAGAACTGGATTGGCGGAAGCAGCTTCAACCCGTGCTCCGCGGCGTTCGTGCCCCCGCCCCCCGGGCACGTGCTCGAGCTGATGCAGGACCTCTGCGCGTTCTGCAACCAGGACCGGCTCCCGGCGGTGGCGCAGGCCGCGCTGGCCCACGCGCAGTTCGAGACGATCCATCCGTTCGCGGACGGCAATGGTCGCACCGGGCGTGCGCTGATCCACGTCATCCTTCGCCGCAGAGGGGTCGCGCCGAGGTTCGTCCCTCCCATCTCGCTCGTCCTGGCGACCTGGTCGAGCGACTACATCGATGGGCTCACGCGCACGCGCTACGCGGGATCACGCAGCAGCGAAGCGGCCTTAGAGGGGATGAACGCGTGGGTGTCGCTCTTCGCCGGAGCTTGCCAGCGCGCGGTCGCGGACGCTGATGCCTTCGAGGCCAGAGTTCGAGCCCTCCAGACGGAATGGCGAGAGCGCCTCGGGCGAGTGCGCAAGAACTCGGCGGTCGACCTCCTGCTCGCGGCGCTCCCTGGAGCCCCGGTCATCACCGTGCAGAGCGGCGCTTCGCTCATCGGCCGCAGTGTCCAGGCGGTCAACGAGGCGATCCCACGGCTGGTCGAAGCGGGCGTGCTCAAGCAGACCAACATCGGCCAGCGCAACCGCGCGTTCGAGGCCGCCGAGCTCATCGACAGCTTCACGGCCCTCGAGCGACAGCTCGCCAGCCCGACTGCGGACACGATCACCGCACCGCCGGAGCGGCGAGTGCCCGCTCGACCGCAGCCGTGACTAGCGCGTGAGCCGGCGCGCGGCCGACGCGGCGGTCGCGGCCTTGGCCGCCAGCTTCCCGAGCTTGCGTGCTTCGAGCTTGGTGAGGTTCTTCGGGTTCCCGCGGGACTTCGTCACCAGCTTGCGCGCCTCTTTGCGTTCCGCTTCGGAAAGCGCGCCCCAGCCCGCCTGCAGCATGAGGAAGGCCGTCGTGGCGTGACGCCGGAACTCGCCCCAGGGGACGTTCCGGACCTGGGGCAGTCGGCGCTTGGAGGGCTCGGCCATCACCTCCGAGGGTACCGGGGCGCGACCGGGTCACCCGGTTCGGTCTGACGCTGCGCGCTGCGCCTCGACTCGGTCCCAGATGCCGTCGTAGACGTTGAAGTACGGCACCGGCGCGCGTGCCACGGCGTCGAAGACCACGCGCTCGCCGAGCGGACGATCCAGGTGCACGTGGTACGGGCACCCCACGACGTCACCGAGCTGAGGATCGATCGGCGTGCACACCGTCGCGAACACGACGACACGTTCGTCGTCCTCGGCCACGAGGATCTCGTCCATGTGCTCGTCGCGTTGCATGTCGTAGCGCAGCTGCAAGCGTCCGGCTTCACGTTCCATGTGGCCGGTGCACCGGCGCGGACGAACCTCGCGGGGCGCGTCGCCGCAGACGTTCACGTCGACCGCCGCGCCGAGCCGGGCCGATACCGCTTCGAGCGCGTGCTCCTCGTCAGGCGCGGTGACGAACAGCTGCGTCGGGTGCGTCTCGTAGTGATGGACGGAGTGCACGAGCACGCCCTCCTTGAGCAGCGCGGCGCGGTCCTCGGTGGTGATCGTCATGCAGCGGACGCTGCCAGGCCGGCGCCTCGTCGTGGCTTCGCGCGCGTGGAAAGGTGCAGAGCGGGTGCGGATTCGTCACACGGTGTGACGCTTGCGTGACGGCTCCGGCCGCCAGCCGGGTCCGTGCAGCAGCACCGCGAGCTTCGTGCGCAGGCCCTTGGCGGCCCGCACGTCGTGCGCGAGCGCGATGTACTCGTGGAACGCGACGCGGACCGGGTGGAAGGTCGTGAGCTGCGTCGTCAGCCCGTACTTCACGCGCTCGCCTTCGGGTTCCCAGGTGCCGAACAGGCGGTCCCAGATGATCAGGATGCCGCCGTAGTTCTTGTCCAGGTACTGGTCGTTCATGCCGTGGTGGACCCGATGGTGCGACGGCGTGTTGAAGAAGCCCTCGACCCAGCGCGGGAGCCGCTTGATCCGCTCCGTGTGAATCCAGAACTGGTAGATCAGCGACCACGCCTGGGCGAGCAGCACCATCCAGACCGGGAAGCCGAGCAGCGGCAATGGCAGCCAGAACGGGAAGTAGGTCATCGGCACCCACGTCTGCCGCAGCGCCGTGGACAGGTTGAAGTGCTGCGAGCTGTGGTGCACGACGTGGCTGGCCCAGAACACGCGGCTCTCGTGCGAGACGCGGTGGAACCAGTAGTACGCGAGGTCGTCGGCGAAGAACAGCAGCACCCACGTCAGCGGGTTGTGCGGGTCCAGCCGCAGCGGCGTGAGCTCGTACAGCGCGGCGTAGACCGCCACCACCACGAGCTTCCAGCCGACGTTGATGGCCACGTTCCCGATGCCCATGGCCAGGGACGTGCCGGTGTCCTTGAGGTCGTAGCCGACCAGATCCTCGTGGTCGTGGTCGAGGTGCCGGAACGACGCGTACTCCGCGATCAGCAGGAGCACGAAGAACGGGATCGCGTAGTAGAGGACCTCAGCCACGGGGGATCGAGCGCTCCAAGAGGTCAGCGGCTCTCGTGCGCGCGTCCTCGTCGTGGTTGGCGATCGCCTGGGCGAGGCCGCGGATCGTGTCGGCGTCTTGCAGCTCGGCGGCAACGGCGTGCGCGTCGATCGCGACGGCGTGCTGGCGCGGCGCGATCAACGACGTCAGGGCAAGGCGGTAGGCGATGTTGTCGGCGCCGTCGACGATCAGCTCCCAGAGCACCTCGTAGTGCGCGTTCCGCGCCTCGAGGTCCTCGACGGCGGCGAGCTGCTCGGCGCGCGCGACGATCTGCGCCTTGGTCGCTGCGTCGGCGCGCTCGGCGCACCGTCTCGCCGCGTCCGCACCGATGCACGCGCGCATCTCCATCGCCGCGCGCGGCACGTGCAGCGCATCCGGCGCGTCCCCTTCCGCGGCGAGGTCGAGCAGGAGCTCGAGGCCGCCGTGGCGCCGCCAGTCGCGCACCCGCGTCGCGCCGCCCTGGCTGATCGACACCAGTCCGGCCTGTTGGAGCCGCTTGAGTGCCTCGCGGACGCCGTGCCGGCTGGTCTCCAGCTCCTCGCTCAGCCGGCGCTCCGAGGGCAGCGCGGCGCCGACCTCGTACCGGCCGCCAAGAATGTCGCCGCGCAGCTGAGAGTGGATGCGATCGGAGACCGTTGAACTGGTTGGACCAGTCATGAGGGCTGGTTATACCAGTCGGCGCGCCGTGGCGCCAGCGATGCCCGCACGGCCGTGGCGACCCGGGTTCTGGAACTTGGCGTTCAACGCAGCACGGTTCCATGACGACGACGCTCGAGCGGGTCCGCGTCTGATGTCCACCCGGCGTACGGGCGTTACCGACGGGGCGACACGGAGGTGATCACGCGGCGCTCGTGGACGAGGACCTGGCTCGCGGCGGCGCCGGTCGCGGTCGAACTCTGAACCGGCGCAGAGCCCTCTGCCGGACTCGAACCGGCGACCCCTTCCTTACCATGGAAGTGCTCTACCAACTGAGCTAAGAGGGCGTGCGGAGAAGCAGGGTAGCGACTACGCCGCGTCGAGTCGATCCGCGAGCATCTTGGCGATCGCCAGGGACGAGGTCGCAGCCGGGGACGGGGCGTTGCGAACGTGCAGGACGCCCGGCGCAGAGCCGAACGCGAAGTCGTCCAGCAGGGCGCCCGATCGGTCGACGGCTTGGGCGCGGATTCCCGCCGGGCCGGGCTCGACGTCGGAGGCCTGCAAGGCCGGGACGTACTCCGCGCACGCCCGCACGAAGGACGCGCGGCGCGCGGCGAAGTGCATCTCGGTCAGGCCGGTGCGCCAGAAGCGGCGGGCCATCCGCCACGTCCCGGGCCAGCGCAGGGTCGAGCCGAGGTCGTACCGGCTCACGGACGACAGCGAGTAGGCCGTGCGCGACGGTGCGAGCAGGGCCGTCGGGCCGAGCCAGATGTCGCCCGAGATCGTCTTGGTGAGGTGGACGCCGAGGAAGGGCAACGACGGATCCGGGACGGGGTAGATGAGGGACCGCACCAAATACCGCGCCGAGGGCTTGAGCTTCGCGTAGCCGCCGCGGAACGGGATGATGCGGGGGTTGTCGGAGTCGCCGGACGCGGCGGCCAGGCGGTCCGACCAGAGGCCGGCGCAGGCGATCGCGCGCCCACACGGGATGTCTCCCTCGCTCGTCGCAACCACTGTGGTGGAGCCGTGCCGCGCGAGCGATCGGACCGCCACGCCCAAGGCGATCGTCGCGCCCAGCCCCTGGATCTCCGCGGCCATCGCGCGGCCCACCGCGGCGAAGTCGACGATGCCGGTCTCGGGGGAATGCAGGGCGGCGGCGCCGACGGCGTGCGGTTCGATCTCCGCGATCTCGGCACCCGACAGGCGCCGCAGGCCCGGCACGCCGTTCTCGACTCCACGGCGCTCGAGCTCGTCCAAAGCCGCCAGCTCCGACTCGTCCCGCGCGATGATCAGCTTGCCGCACTTCTCGTAGGGCACGCCGTGCTCGTCGCAGTAGCGGTACATCGCGTCGCGGCCGGCGGCGCACAGCTGGGCCTTCAGAGACCCGGGCTTGTAGTAGATGCCGGCGTGGATGACGCCGGAGTTGTGGCCGGTCTGGTGGGCGGCGATCGACGGCTCGCGCTCCAACACGAGCACGCGCGTGCCCGGCGACCGCAAGAGCAGCTCTCGCGCGGTCGCGAGGCCGAGGATGCCTGCCCCGATGACGATGACGTCCCAGGGGCCTTCGAAGGTGTTCATCTAATGGATGGCTGGTTCAGGGACGCCGCCGGCGCCGTGGAGGAAGTCGAAGTCGCAGCCCTCGTGCGCCTGGGTGACGTGCTGGGCGAACAGCTGGGCGTAGCCGCGCGTCGCGGGGAGCTCTCGGGGCACCCAGGAAGAACGACGGGCCGCGAGGACTTCTTCCGGGACGTCGAGGTCCAGGCGGCGGGCCGGGACGTCCAGGACCACGAGGTCGCCGGTCTGGACCAACGCGAGCGGGCCGCCGACGAACGACTCGGGCGAGACGTGCAGCACGCACGTCCCGTAGGCGGTGCCGGACATGCGGGCGTCGCTGACCCGCACCATGTCGCGGACGCCGGCCGCCAGCAGCTTCTTGGGGATCGGCAGCATGCCCCACTCCGGCATGCCCGGGCCGCCGAGCGGTCCCGCGCTCCGTAGCACCAGCACGGAATCGGGTGTGACGTCCAACGACGGGTCGTCGATCCGCGCCACCATGTCGTCGTAGTCCTCGAAGACCACCGCCGGGCCGGTGTGCTGCAACAGCTCCGGGGACGCGGCCGAGTGCTTGATGACCGCTCCTTCCGGTGCCAAGGACCCTCGCAACACGGCCAGCCCGCCCTCGGCCTTGACGGGGTTCGACAGCGGCCGGATGACGTCGTCGTCGTACACGGCGGCGCCCTCCAGCGTTTGCAGCAGCGAGAACCCGGACACGGTCGGGACGTCGTGCAGGTCCAGCCGGGACATCAGCCCTCGCAGCCCGCCGGCCTCGAAGAAGTCCTGCATCAGGTACTGCCCCGACGGCCGCAGGTTCGCGAGCACGGGGACCTCACGCGACAGGCGGTCGAACAGGTCCACGGTCACCTCGATGCCAGCGCGGCCGGCCATGGCGACGAGGTGGATGACGGCGTTGGTCGACCCGCCCAACGCCAATACGACCTTGATCGCGTTCTCGAAGCTCTCCAGCGACAGCGCCGGCTCCGGCAACGAGACGATCCGCCGCCCCGACGCGACCGCCATGCGGGGATGGTCCGAGTCCGCCGCCGGGATCGACGCCGCGCCCGGCAGGGACAGCCCCAGCGCCTCGACCGCCGACGTCATGGTCGACGCCGTCCCCATCGTCATGCAGTGCCCGGGCGAGGACGCGATCCGCTCCTCGGCCGAGTGCCAGTCGTCCTCGGTGATCGTCCCGGCCCGGAGCTCGTCCCAGTACTTCCAGACGTCCGAGCCTGAGCCCAGCGTCCTCCCGCGCCAGGACGCCCGCAGCATCGGGCCGGCCGGCACGAAGATGAACGGCAAGCCCGCCGACAGCGCCCCCATGACCAACGCCGGCGTCGTCTTGTCGCAGCCGCCCATCAGCACGGCGCCGTCGAAGGGATAGGACCGCAGCAGCTCCTCGGTCTCCATCGCCAGCAGGTTCCGGTAGAGCATCGTCGTCGGCTTCATGAACGGCTCGCTGAGCGACAGGGCCGGGATCTCCAACGGAAACCCGCCCGCCTGGAACACGCCCCGCTTGACGTCCTGCGCCCGGTCGCGCAAGTGCGTGTGGCACGGGTTGATCTCCGACCACGTGTTGACGATCGCGATGACCGGCTTGCCGGCGAAGTCCTCCCGGTCGTAGCCCATCTGGAGCGTCCGCGAGCGGTGGCCGAAGGACCGCAGGTCGTCGACGCCGAACCATCGGTGGCTGCGCACGTCAACATCGTGCCATGGACGCGCGCACGATCGAGCTGCTCAAGCAGGTCAGCACCGCCACGATCTCGACGCAGCTGCTCTCCCGCGGGCTGCGGAACACGTTCCTGCACGGGATCAAGCCGCTCACGGGCCACCGGATGGCGGGCCCCGCCTTCACGCTCCGGTACATCCCGGCGCGCGAGGACATCGACGTCCTGGCCGTCTACCAGGACTACGACCACCCGCAGCGCAAGGCGGTCGAGACCGTCCCGCCCGGGCACGTGCTGGTGATGGACTGCCGCGGGCAGGGACGGGCGGCGAGCGCCGGCGGCATCCTCGCCACGCGCCTGCAGGTGCGGGGAGCGGCCGGGCTGGTGACCGACGGGACGCTCCGGGACACGCCGGAGATCGCCAAGCTCGCCGCGCTCCCCGTGTACGCCGCCGGGGCGAGCCCGCTGACGAACCTCGCCCAGCACCACGCGGTCGACCTCGACGTGCCGATCGGCTGTGCGGAGGTGGCCGTCTACCCCGGCGACGTCATGGTCGGGGACGCGGAGGGCGTGGTCTGCGTGCCCCGGCACCTCGCGCAGGAAGTCGCCGAGGCGGCCTCCGAGCAGGAGCGGCTGGAAGCGTTCATCCAGCAGGAGATCGCCGCCGGGAAACCCCTGCGCGGGACCTACCCGCCGGACGAGGCCACGCGCGAGCGCTACCGCCTGCAGGCCGACGGGTAGCCTCCCGGCCCACATGGACGACGCGGAGCTCAAACGCCGCCTGTGGGAAGGCTTCGCCGCCCTGCAGACCCTGCTGGGCGGGAACGCCAAGAACGGCTTCGTGATCCGGCGCGAGGGCCTGCTCGCATCGATCGTGCCGAGCGCGCCCGACTCACCCGCGCTCAACGCCGCCGTCGCGCTCGATCCCGCCGCCGCGCCGCGCCACCTCGAGGAGCTCGAGGTCCGCTACGGCGACGCGGGGGTGCGGCGCTGGGCGGTGTGGGTCGACGGCGCGGCGCGCGAGGTGACGAGCGAGCTGCGCCACGCCAACATGGCGATCGCGTCCGCCTCGCCGGGCATGGGCGCCGTCCTGAGCGAGCTCAAGATCGACCTGTCGACCGCCAATCCCCGGCCCAACGCCAACCTGCAGCAGGTCGGCCGTGTCAACGACCTCGCGTACGGGAACGTCGACAGCCGGCTCGAGCGCACGCTCAACACGCTCGACGAGGGCACGCTGCGTGGCTACCGGGCCGACCTCAACGGCGCGCCCGCCTCGGTCGCGCTCGCGCTGCACCACGGGCAGGACTGCGGCGTCTCGTTCGTCGCGACGATCCCGCAGGCGCGCCGGCACGGCCTCGCCACGCAGGTGATGCGCAGCGCGCTCGCCGACGCCCAGCGCCACCAGCTGACGACGATCACGCTTCAGGCCACCGAGCTGGGGGAACGCCTGTACCAGCAGCTGGGTCTGAGACGCCTCTCCCCGATGGAGCTGTGGGAGCGGCGGCGATGACCTCGTACGTTGGTAGAGCGGAATGGCGCATGTTGCACAGCGGCCACCGGCCTGGGCCCGGCGGGACCTGAAGGCCCGCCTGATCACCTACGCGCGACGCGCGCTGTCGGTGATCCTCGTCGTCGCGGCGACGGCCGCCGGCGGGTACCTGGCGCTCGTCGGCTACCACCAGAGCGCGACGCTGTCCGTGGGCGAGATCCGGATGTCGGTCTCCCCCGGCCACCGCGGAGCGCTCGACGTGTACGTCCCGCTCGTGGACTGGGGCGCGCGCTTCGAGGCGATCCGCGCGCCGATCCGCCTGCGGGTGGACCTGCAGACCGTCAACCGCCGGGTCGCCACGTCGCTCGCCGAAGGCAAGCCGCTGGACGTCGAGCAGGTCCGCAAGGAGGCCGAGGACGCCCTCCGCACCTACCTGATGCGGTTGATCGGCCTGACCGTCGCCGCCGCGTCCGCGCTCGGCCTGCTCGTCGCCTTCGCCATCCGCAGCCGGGTCCCGCGCCTGCGCTGGACGGCGCCGACCGCGATCCTCGTGGCGATCGGCATCGGCGTGGCGATGGTCACGCTGGTCCCGCCGCGCGGCGAGATCGCCGACCCGCAGTACTACGCGCACGGCCCGGACATCCCGCGCGCGCTGGAGGCCGTCGAGGCCGCGCAGCGCACCCCCGGCGTGCTCGACCAGGAGCTGGACGCGCAGCTCGTCGGCCTCGCCCGGCTCGTGGTCGAACCCGGCCGGCGCCAGAGCCTGACCGGCCAGCCGACGATCACGGTGGCCTCCGACCTGCACAACAACACGGTCGCGCTGGGCGTGCTCGAACGCGCGACCGACGGCGGGCCGCTGTTCTTCGTCGGCGACCTGACCGACCGCGGCTCACCGCTGGAGACCCGGCTCGTGAGCCGCATCGTCCACACCGGCGATCCGTTCGTGTTCGTCTCCGGCAACCACGACTCGGACTATCTCAAGCGCGAGCTCGCCGCCGCGGGCGGGATCGTGCTCACGCAGCGAGGGCGCCTCAAGCAGGACGGGACCTACGGGCCGGTCATCAACAAGATCGCCGGCCTGCGGGTCGCGGGCTACGACGACCCGTTCGAGCGGCGCAGCGCGGAGTCGTTCCGCGACCGCTTCGACAACAACCCGCAGCCCGGCATGCAGGAGGCGTTCCTCCAGTGGCTGCGCCCGCTGATCGGCAAGGTGGACGTGGTCATGGTCCACGAGGGCGCGCTGCTGAGCACGGCCTTGGACGTCCTGAAAGACGATCCGCCACAGAGCCCGCTCGTGTTCCTGATCGGCCACACGCACAAGACCGCGCTCGACCAGCGGCCCGGCGTGACCGTCATCAACGGCGGCAGCATCGGCGCCGGCGGGACCGGCAACCTGGCCGAGAGCACCGAGCTCAGCCTCGCCCGCTTCACCTTCACGACGAAGCCCGCCTTCCAGCCGCTCGCGGCCGACCTCGTCTCGATCGACCCCGGCACCGGCAACTCCTCCGCGCGGCGCGCGATCTTGGAGCCGGAAACGACTCGATAGGGTCGAGCGTCTGTGAACGCCGACCTGCTGGAACTCGACCGCACCCGCATCTGGCACCCGTACGGGCCGATGCCGGCGGCTCAGGCGCCCCTGCCGGTGGCGTCCGCCGAGGGCGTGCGGCTCACGCTCGCCGACGGTCGCGAGCTCGTCGACGGCATGGCCTCCTGGTGGTGCGCCATCCACGGCTACCGCCACCCGGTGATCGACGCGGCCGTGCAGGACCAGCTCGGCCGGATGGCCCACGTGATGTTCGGCGGGCTCACGCACGAGCCGGCGATCCGCCTGGCCGAGCGGCTGACCGACTGGACGGGGCTCGACCACGTCTTCTTCGCGGACTCCGGCAGCGTGTCCGTCGAGGTCGCGATCAAGCTCGTCCTGCAGTCCTGGCACGGTGAGCGGCGGCAGCTGCTGACCTGGCGCGGCGGCTACCACGGCGACACGTTCGGCGCGATGGCCGTCTGCGACCCCGACGGCGGCATGCACTCGATGTGGCAGGGCTCGCTGGCCGAGCACGTCTTCGCGCCGCTTCCCGAGTGGACGCCGGAGTGGGAATCCGCGGTGCGCGCCCTCTTCGAAGCCCACGACTTCGCCGGCGTGATCGTCGAGCCGATCGTGCAGGGCGCGGGCGGGATGCGCTTCCACCCGCGCGAGTGCGTGCAGCTCCTGCGCGACCTGTGCGACGAGTACGGCGTCCCGCTCGTCCTCGACGAGATCGCCACCGGCTTCGGCCGCACCGGCACGCTGTTCGCGGCGGCCGAGCTGGCGGACGTCCTCTGCCTCGGGAAGGCGCTCACCGGCGGCTACATGACGCTCGCCGCGACGCTCTGCCGGGCCGAGCTGGCCGCGAAGGTCGACGGCCCGCTGATGCACGGCCCCACGTTCATGGCCAACCCCCTGGCGGTGTCCGCCGCGCTCGCCTCGACCGGCCTCCTGCAGGACGGCGCCTGGGAGGCCGACGTCGCGCGGATCGAGCGCGGGCTCGGCGCCCTGCACGACGCGCGCGAGCTCCCCGGCGTGAAGGACGTGCGCGTGAAGGGCGCGATCGGCGTGATCCAGCTCGACCACCCGATCGACGGGGTCGCAGCCACCCGGGCAGCGGTCGAGCACGGCGTCTGGCTGCGGCCGTTCCGCGACCTCGTGTACACGATGCCTCCCTACGTGACCGACGACGACGACATCGCGCGCATCTGCCGCGCCGCCATCGCAGGAGCCGCGGCCGGATGAGGGTCGTGGTGACCGGAACCGACACCGGAGTCGGCAAGACCTGGGTCTCCGCGGCGCTCGCGCGCCCCGGCGACGCCTACGTCAAGGCCGCGCAGACCGGCGACGACGACGACGCGGCGGTCGTCCACGAGCTCAGCGGCGCCGAGGTCCACACGCTCGCGCGCTACCCGGAGCCGCTCGCCCCCGCCACCGCCGCGCGCCGGGCCAAGCTGCCGACCGTCCTGATGGCCGAGGTCGCCCACTTCGTCGCCCAGCTCGACCACGAGCGCGTGATCATCGAGGGCGCGGGCGGTCTGCTCGTCGCGCTCGACGACCAGGGCGGCACGATCGCCGACGTCGCGCACCTGCTCGACGCGCCGCTCGTGGTCGTGGCCCGCGCCGGCCTCGGCACGCTCAACCACACCGCGCTGACGGTGGAAGCGATCGAGCGCCGCGGCCTGCGCTGCCTCGGCATCGTGATCGGCGCGTGGCCGCGCGATCCCGACCTCGCCGCCGAGTGCAACCTCCAGGACCTCACGCAGATCGCACCGCTCCTCGGGAAGATCCCCGAGGGAGAATTCACGACCATGGAGCTGCCCGCATGATCCTCGACATCGCCCGTGAGCAGGTCCTCGAGCGGAGGATCGGCCTCGACGAGGCGCAGACCCTCGAGGTGCTGCGCCTGCCCGACGAGCGGGTCGACGACGCGCTCGAGCTCGCCCACGAGGTGCGCATGCGCCACTGCGGGCCCGAGGTGGAGGTCGAGGGCATCGTCTCGATCAAGACCGGCGGCTGCCCCGAGGACTGCCACTTCTGCTCGCAGTCGGGGCGGTTCGAGACGCCGGTCCGCGCCGTCCGGCTGGACATCCCGTCGCTGGTCGAGGCCGCGCGCGAGACGGCCGCCACCGGCGCGACCGAGTTCTGCATCGTCGCCGCCGTGCGCGGGCCCGACAAGCGGCTCATGGACCAGGTGCGCGAGGGCGTCAAGGCCATCACGGACAACGTCGACATCAACGTCGCCTGCTCGCTCGGCATCCTCACCCGCGAGCAGGGCGAGGAGCTGCGCGACCTCGGCGTGCACCGCTACAACCACAACCTCGAGACGGCCCGCAGCCACTTCGGCAACGTCGTCACCACGCACACGTGGGAGGAGCGCTGGGAGACGCTGCAGCTCGTGCGCGAGATGGGCATGGAGGTCTGCTGCGGCGGCATCATCGGCATGGGCGAGTCGCTCGAGCAGCGCGCCGAGCTGGCCGCGCAGTTCGCCGCGTTGAACCCCGACGAGGTGCCGCTGAACTTCCTCGACCCGCGCCCGGGCACGCCGTTCGCGTCGCTCGAGCCGGTGCCGGCGCTGGACGCGCTGCGCACGATCGCCGCCTTCCGCCTCGCGCTCCCGCGCACGATCCTGCGCTTCGCCGGCGGGCGCGAGCTCACGCTCGGCGACCTCGGCGCGCGCCAGGGCATGGTCGGTGGCATCAACGCGGTGATCGTCGGCAACTACCTGACGACGCTCGGCCGCTCGCCGCAGGAGGACCTCGACCTGCTGGCCGAGCTGTCGATGCCCGTGAAGGAGCTCTCGAAGACGCTGTGAGCTACTGCCCGGGGTGTGGGAAGACGGTCGAGGAGGCCGGGCACGAGACGTGCGTGCGGGCCCTGGACCCGCCGCGCTGGTGCGTGCACTGCGGGCGCAAGCTCAAGGTCCAGGTGCTCCCGACCGGCTTCAAGGCGCAATGCGTGAGCTGCCCGACGTAGCGCCGGAGCTGCGCCGCTTCCTGCGCGAGGTGCAGTCGGCGCAGGGGCCGCGGGTGACGCTGGACGGCCGCGACGTGCTCCTGCTGTGCTCGAACGACTACCTCGGGCTGGCGGGTGACCCACGCGTGGCCGAAGCCGCGGGTGAGGCGGCGGCGCGCTGGGGCGCGGGCGCCGGCTCGTCCCAGCTCGTGAGCGGCCACATGAGCATCCACCGCGAGCTCGAGGAGCGGCTGGCCGAGCTCAAGGGCTACGAGGCGTGCCTGCTGTTCGGCTCCGGCTTCCTGGCCAACACGGGCGTGATCGCGGCGCTGGCGACCGACGGCGTGGTCGCGTCCGACGCGCTCAACCACGCCTCGATCATCGACGGCTGCCGGCTCGCGCGAGCGCGCACGCAGGTGTACGCGCACGGCGAGATCCCCAGCGGCGCGGACGTGATCGTCACCGACGCCGTGTTCTCCATGGACGGTGACACCGCCGATCTTGCCGCCCTGGTCGAGACCGGCGCGCGCGTGATCGTCGACGAGGCGCACGCGACGGGCGTGATCGGCGCCGAGGGCCGTGGGCTCGTGCACGAGCTGGGCCTGCAGGACCACGTGATCACGATCGGGACGCTGGGCAAGGCGCTCGGCTCCTACGGCGCGTTCGTGTGCTGCTCGCGCGAGGTCGCCGACTATCTGGTCAACCGGGCGCGCACGCTGATCTACTCGACCGCGCTCCCGCCGCCCTCGATCGGGGCGGCGCTCAAGGCGCTCGACCTGATGGATGCGCCGCTCATGGCGCGGCTGCACGCGAACGCGCGGGCGCTGCGAGCCGCGCTGGGCGTCGAGGTGAGCGCCATGCCGATCGTGCCGCTCGTGGTCGGCGACCCCGACGACGCCATGGCCGCGTGCGCCGAGGCGCTGGACGAGGGCGTGTTCGTCCAGGCGATCCGCCCGCCGACGGTCCCCGACGGCACCTCGCGGCTGCGCGCGGTCGCCACCGCGGCGCACGCCCCGGACGAGCTACGTCACGCCGGAACCACACTTCGTGAGAAGACAATGAGCTATCGTCCCCATGGAAGGGAAGTAGTCCCGACGGGTGGCGTTCGTCAGCACGGCCGATAGGCCCGGCGCCACCGGCCGGATTGCGGCGGACGAAACCTTCTCCCGTACCTGCCTGGAGAAGGACAATCCGTGTTTGCCGCCAGTAGCGCTCCTGAACTGAACCTGGACATCAACCTCGCCACGTGGGGGATCCTCGCGGGCGTGATCGTCGTGATGGCGGTCTTCGACCTCGTGATCTACGCCCGCGGGCACGTCCCGAGCGTGCGTGAGAACACGATCTGGTCGGTCGGCTGGATCGCGGTCGCGCTGATCTTCGGCGCGGTGTTCTGGGCCTGGCAGGGCGGCGAGGCCGGCTCGCAGTTCTACGCCGGCTACCTGCTCGAGCGCTCGCTGTCGCTGGACAACATCTTCGTGTTCGCGGTGATCCTGTCCTACTTCGCGGTACCCGGACAGCACGCGCAGGCGAAGGTGCTCGCCTGGGGCATCATCCTCGCGCTGCTGCTGCGCCTGGTGTTCATCATCCTCGGCGCCGCGCTGCTGGACGCGTTCCACATCACGTTCTACTTCTTCGGCGCGCTGCTGCTCTACACCGCCTGGAAGCTCGCCCGCCACGACGACGCGGAGGTCGAGCCCGAGCACAACCCGGCGCTCAAGTTCATCCGCTCCCGCGTGAAGATGACCGACGAGTACGACGGCGAGAAGGTCTGGACGCGCGTCAACGGCAAGCGGATCGCGACGCCGCTGCTGGCCGTCTTCGTCGTGATCGCGACGACCGACATCATCTTCGCGGTCGACTCGATCCCGGCGATCTTCGCGGTCACGCAGGAGCCGTTCATCGTCTTCGCCGCGAACGCCTTCGCGCTGATCGGCCTGCGCGCGCTCTACTTCCTGCTCGTCGGCCTGATGGACAAGTTCATCTACCTGACCCAGGGCCTGTCGTTCATCCTCGCGTTCATCGGCGTGAAGATGCTCCTGGTGGACATCTGGCACGTGCCGATCTGGCTGTCGCTGTCGGTGATCGTCGTGACGCTCGCGCTCACCGCGCTGCTGTCGATGCGAGCCGACCGGAAGAAGAGCGCGTCGGCAGCGTGACCTCGTGGTGCTCGTGGCTGCAGGGCGGACCTGCGGCCACGTGCAGCCGGCGCGTGGAGAGGTTCATGACGACCGAGGCGATCGTGACGGTCTGATCGATCCACGCGTCGCCGGCGTCCACGTGGCGGCAGACGCCCTTCGGGTGGCCGTCGTGGGAGCGGAGCGCGTCGAGCAGCGGCTGGGTCCGGACGACGTCGAGGCGCAGGTGCGTGGTCGGCGACTCGACCGCCATCACGTCCGTCCCGGCCCGGGGCGGGACGATGAAATGGTTCGTGTGCGCGCCGACGGCGCCCCGGAGGACGTTGGCCCCGCCCGGGCTGAGCTCGACGTGCGCGATGTCCCCGGGGGTGGCGACGGTGACG
The DNA here is from genome assembly GCF_003633755.1 of Solirubrobacter pauli. GTDB lineage: Bacteria > Actinomycetota > Thermoleophilia > Solirubrobacterales > Solirubrobacteraceae > Solirubrobacter > Solirubrobacter pauli. The sequence continues at coordinate 3,425,652 of NZ_RBIL01000001.1, read as the reverse complement.
GCGCTGCTCGCGGTCACGCGCGCGGCGGTGAGGACGTCGATCGCCTCGTCGACCGTCTGCGTGGTCTCCAGCACGGTGCGCAGCAGGACGTGGATCGGGATGCCGTCGGTGCCGCCGTCGGCGGTCGTGCGCAGGATGTTCAGGCAGACGCCCAGCCCCGCGTCGTTGAGGCCGATCTTGGCGAGCATGCCGGCCTCGGTGGCGGTCGCGAACCAGCGGCCGTCGTGCTCGACGATCCAGATCACCGTCGAGGCGGCGAGGTCCGGGTGCCAGTCCCAGTTCTGCGCGAGCAGCCCGCCCGCGCCCTGGACGGAGCACTCGTCGGCGCCGTTGAGCAGCTCGGTGCGCGCGTTGACGGCGCGCAGGAAGCCCGGGTCCACGCCGGCGCCGTGCGCGATGGCGTCGATCTCCGCGTGCGGCGGCAGGTCGGCCGGCACGGTCACGCCGCGCTCGTCGAACATGCGGCGGTAGACGGCGACCGTGTGCCGCACCTGCGGGGCCATCGCCCGCCCGAACGCCTCGCCGCGCTGCTTCGCGGTCGGCTCGTCCGAGCGGTGGACGGCGAACGTCATGACGTCACGAAGGCTGCCACATCCGCGTGCGTGGCGAACCACACGTCGGCCCGTTCGCTGACCTCGCGTATGAGCCGGTCGAGCAGCGCCATCCGGTGCCCGCGACCGATCACTTCCGGGTGCATCGTGTAGGTGAGGTGCCTGCGCTCCTCGAGCGCCGACTCGAACTCCTTCAGCCACGTGTCGAGGAACGCCTCGGGCGCGGTGAACGCGTCCCCGCGGCCCGGCTTCCAGTGCAGGTGCGGCCAGTCGTCGAGGCTCCAGTGCACGGGCAGCTCGAGGAGGCCGTCGTGGAAGTACGGGCGGTCGTCGCCCATCAAGCTGCTGTCGTAGGCGAAGCCGTGGTCCTTGAGCAGCTGGAGCGTGGTCGGGGTCAGCTCCCAGCTCGGGCTGCGATACCCGATCGGGGTGGCGATCGGCTGCAGCGCTTCGAGGCCCCGCTCGATCTCCTCGCGCTGGGCGGCCTCGCCGATCGCGTCCGACCGCAGGTGCATGTGGCCGTGATGGCCGATCTCGTGGCCCTCGTCCGCGATCCGCCGGATCGCGTCCGGGTGGAGCTCCGCCGTGTGGCCGGGGACGTAGAACGTGGCCTTGACGTCGTGGCGGCTCAGCGTGTCGAGGATGCGCGGCAGCCCGCGCGTGACGCCGTAGCGTGCCTCGCTCAGCGTCGACAGCCGGTGGGCGTACGCGGGGTCCTCGCCCAGCCAGCCGGTCTCGGCGTCGACGTCGAACGTCAGAGAAATTGCCATTCGCGCCGAATTCGGCCAATCCGTTCGCACTTCGTCGGATTGTGGCCGAAGAGAGAGGGAGATGACCGCCATCCTCCGGGAGGCCGCCCGCGTCGCCGAGCTGCGCTCGATCCTCGACGGCGACCTCATCCGCTCCGTGTATCAACCGATCGTCGACCTCGACACCCACGAGGTCGTCGGCTACGAGGCGCTCGCGCGCGGGCCGGTCGGCTCGTCGCTGGAGCGCCCGGACCTGCTCTTCGCCTGCGCCCGCGAGCACGGGCTGCTGGAGCAGCTCGAGTGGGCGTGCCGCGCCGCCGCGCTGCGCGGCGCCCTCGACGCGCGCCTGCGCAAGACGCTGTTCGTGAACGTCGAGCCGTCGATGCTCGACATGTCCGTGCCGGTCGAGCTGGCCGAGCTGTTCGCCCGCGCCACCCGCGAGCTGGACGTCGTGATCGAGCTCACCGAGCGCGCCCTGACCGACAAGCCGGCCGAGATGCTGGCCCGCGTGGCCGCCATGCGCACCAGCGGGCTGATGATGGCGCTCGACGACGTCGGCGCCGACCGCCGTTCGCTCGCGCTGATGCCGTTCGTGAACCCGGAGGTCATCAAGCTCGACCTGCGCCTGGTCCAGGAGAACCCCTCCCCGGCGATCGCCGCGATCGTCCACGCCGTCAACGCCGAGGCCGAGCGCTCCGGCGCCGTCCTGCTCGCCGAAGGCATCGAGACCGAGGAGCAGCTCGCCGTCGCCCGCGCACTCGGTGCCCGCTACGGCCAGGGCTGGCTGTTCGGCCGCCCGGCCGAGCTGCCGACGGGCACCCGCGAGCTGCCGGTGCCGCTGGCGCCGCGCCGCGTGGTCGCGCCGATCCCGCCGTCGCCCTACCGTGCCGTCGCCGCGCGCGTGCGCCCCCGCCGCGGCACCAAGGGCCTGCTCCTGGCCATCAGCAAGCACCTCGAGGCCCAGGTCGCCGCCCAGGGCGAGTCCGCCGTCGTCTTCGCCGCCTTCCAGGAGGCCCGCCACTTCACCCCGCGCTCGGCCGCCCGCTACGAGCAGCTCGCGACCTCGGCGGCGCTGGTCGGCGCGTTGGGCGTCGGCCTCTCCGCCGAGCCCGTCCCGGGCGTCCGCGGCGCGGACCTCGACGTCGACGACGCCCTGGCCGGCGAGTGGAACGTCACGGTCGTCGCCCCGCACTTCGCGGCGGCCTTCGTCGCCCGCGACCTCGGCGACACCGACTGCCCGGACATGGAGCGGCGCTTCGACTTCTGCCTGACGTACGACCGCGACCTCGCGGTCGAGGCCGCGCGCGGCCTGCTCGCCCGGATCGCTCCGCGCTAGCCGCGCTTTCCAATACAGTCGAGGGTGTGAGCCGGACGATCGCGGTGCGCGTCAAACCGTGAAGGCGAGCGTCTTCGCGCTCGTCGCGCTCGTCGCTGCGCTGATCGTCCCGGCCGCCCACGCCGGGACGTACGACGTGCAGCTGTGCGCGGACCCGCAGGAGACGGGGTTCGCCGTGCGCAACGACAACCCGTCGGTGCTGACGACGCGCGCAGCGTGCCCGCCCGTCCTGACGGACCCGTTCATCGGCGTCCTCGTCGGCACCAAGGTCGAAGTCGGGGACATGCAGGGCGGGACGGCGGCCTCGTGGACGGTCTCGGCGCCGGCCGGCACGTCGTTCGAGACGCTCCGCGTGCAGCGGCGCCTCGCGAAGATCGACCGCGAGTACGAGATCGCGGTGCTCTCCGACGGCGCGGTGGTCGACGGCTGCGGCAGCGGCAGCCGGTGCGACGCGAACGTCGCGACCGTCAACTACGACCTGACGCATGAGGTCGCCTTCCGCGTCCGGTGCGCCGCGACCACCTGCTCCACCGCCACGGGCTCTCGGGCCTGGCTGACGATCGAGTCCGCCCGCGCGACGATCGACGATCCCGCCCCGCCCGTGATCGCACCGACCGCGACCCTCGGCAGCTGGCAGCGGACGCCCGAGGTGAGCGTCGGCGCGACCGACGCCAGCGGCATCGCGTCCGTCGCGCTGCGCAAGGACGGCCAAGCGGTCGGCGCGGTCACCTCGACGTGCGACTTCCGGCATCTGCGGCCGTGCCCGGCCGGCGGCGTGACCGTCAGCGTCGCCCTGCCCGACGGCGCGCACGCGCTGACCGCCACCGCCACGGACGCCGCGGGCCAGAGCAGCACCGCCGCCATCGGCACCCTGCTGCTCGACCGTCAGGCGCCCGGCGCTCCCGAGGGACTCACGGTGCAGCCGAGCGGCGCGGGCTTCTACCTCTACAGCTGGCGCAACCCCGACCAGGGGACGGCCGCACCGATCGCGGCGGCGCACCTGTCCGACGGCACCGTGGTCAGGGGCGCCGGCCTCACGCAGCTGACCTCGGCTTCACCGGTCGAGCGGATCCACCTCGAGGACGCGGCCGGCAACGCCGACCCTGCCACCGCCGTCGGCGTCGGGACCGCGCGGACGCTGCCGCTGAACCCGCCGATCCTGGAGGACGCCGCCGCCCCGCGCATCAAGCTCTCCAGCGCCCGTCGCAGCGGTACGCGGCTGATCGTCAAGGGCAGCGTCGCGAACGCGACGTCCGGCAAGGTCACCGCGACCGTGACCCGCGGCAAGCGCAGCACCCGCAAGTCGGCCGCCGTGCGCAAGGGCAAGTTCTCGATCACGCTGTCGCTCAACGCGACGATGCGGCGCAAGGGCTCTGTGACGTTGACCGTCAAGCACGGCAGCGCCAAGGCCACGAAGCGCTTGCGGTTCCGCTAGAGCGAGACCGCCGCGCGGGTCGCGATGCCCGTCAGCTCGGACGCCGGGACCGGGCGGCCGAACAGGAAGCCCTGGCCGAGGCGGCAGCCGAGCGCGCGAAGCTCGTCCGCCTGCTCCTCGGACTCGATGCCCTCCGGCACGAGGACCAGGCCGAGTGACTCGCCCATGGCCACGATGGCCTGGAGGAGCGCGCCGTCCTCGCAGGCCTCCTGGGTGAAGGAGCGGTCGATCTTCAGCACGTCCATCGGGAAGCGCCGCAGGTACGAGAGGGACGAGTAGCCGGTGCCGAAGTCGTCGATCGCCAGGCGGATGCCGAGCTTGCGCAGGGCCTGGAGGCGCTCGGCGGAGTCCTCGCCGACGAGGGTGGACTCGGTGACCTCGAGCATGAGGCGGGAGGAGACGAGGTCGCCGTCGCGCAGCGCGGCGGCGACCTCCTCGACGAAGCCCTCCTGCTCGAGCTGGGCGCCGGCGACGTTGACGCTCAGGTACGGCGCGCCGGCCCAGGAGGCGGCGGTGCGGCAGGCCTCGCGCAGGACCCAGCGGCCGAGGGGCACGATCAGGCCGGTCTCCTCCGCCAGCGGGATGAACTCGCCCGGGCCGAGCAGGCCGCGGACGGGGTGCTGCCAGCGGACCAGTGCCTCGAAGCCGGCGACGCGGCCGAGGTCGAGGTCGACGATCGGCTGGTAGTGCAACACCAGCTCCTCGTTCTCGATCGCGCGCTCGAGCTGCTCGCGGCCGTCGAGGCGGGCCAGCGCGTTGACGTGCATGTCGGCGGTGTAGACGGCGAAGCGGTTGGTGCCGGAGCCCTTGGCGGCGTACATCGCGAGGTCAGCGTTGCGGAGCAGGTCGCGGCCGGAGTCGGTGCCGGCGATGCCGATCGAGGCGCGCAGGGCCAGCCGCTTGCCCTCGAGCATCACCGGGGCGGCGAGCACCGCGAACAGGCGGTCGACGAGCGCCTCGGGGTCGTCGGCGCCGAGCGCGAGGACCGCGAACTCGTCGCCGCCCAACCGCGCGACCGTGTCGGTGGCGCGCAGCGCGTGCCGGAGACGCTCGCCGCAGATCTCGAGCAGCCGGTCGCCGGCGGCGTGGCCGAGGGAGTCGTTGACGCGCTTGAAGTCGTCGAGGTCGAGGAACGCGACGATCGCGGGGACGTCCGCCTTGAGCACCTCGGCGATGCGCTGCTCGAACAGGGAGCGGTTCGGGAGGCCCGTCAGCGGGTCGGCGAACGCGAGCCGCTGCAGCTCCTCGTCGCGCATGCGGCGGCGGCCGGCGCGGTCGAGCAGGGCGAGCACCGCGGTCAGGGCGATCACGGACAGCACGAGCATGCCCAGCGTGCCGAGCCAGGCGAGGCGCTCGCTGCGCTCGGCGGAGGCGTCGCTGCGGCGCGCGGCGCGGCGCAGGTCGGCCGGGATGGTGTCGAAGTCGACCGCGGCGTCGATCCGGGCGGCCTCCTCGAACTGGCGCGCCCGCATCAGGGCGAACTCCTCCTCGACCAGCGGCTTGAAGCGCATGAAGCGGGCGTGGATCGGCGCGGCGCCAGGGGTGCCCGCCCGCGTGAGCCGGCCCAGGTCCGCCGCCATCTCGACGAGGAGCGCGTTCAGCTCGGCCTGGACGGCGAGCGGCACGCCGGCGCGGGCGTTGGCCTCCGACTCGAGCGCGTCGACCCGGTTGGCGTCGGCCTCGAGCTCGATCAGCGCCTCGTAGCGGCTGCGCTGCTCGTCGGCGCGCAAGTGGAGCACGGCGATGCCGGCTCCCGCCGCCAGAGCGACGAGGGCGACCACAGCCGCGATCGTGAAGGTGCGCCTGCCCAACATCGTCCCGGTGTTCGGCCGGAACTGCCTGGTCTTTACCGTTTCAGGCGCGTAGGGCCTTCTTCGTCACCTTCCCCATCGCGTTGCGAGGCAGCGCGTCGAGGTAGCGCACGTCGCGCGGGCGCTTGTGCGGTGTGAGCAACCGGGCGACGTGATCGGCCAGCTCCTGGGGCGACGGGCGCTCGTGCCCGTCCTCGACGACCACCCAGGCGACGATGCGCTCGCCGAGGTCGTCGTCCGGCTCGCCCGTGACCGCCGACTCGGCGACGGCGGCGTGCTCGTTGAGCGCGTTCTCGATCTCGCCGGCACCGATCTTGTACCCACCGCTCTTGATCAGGTCGGTGGCGCGCCGCCCGACGATCCGGATGTAGCCGTCCGCCGACCGCGTGGCGACGTCACCCGTCGCGAACCAGCCGTCGCGGAACGCCTCCTCGGTCGCGTCCGGCCGGTTGAGGTACTCGAGGAAGAGGTTGTTGCCGCGCACCTGGATCTCGCCGACGGTCTCGTCGTCCCACACGTCCAGCTCCTCGCCGGCGTCGTCGACGAGCCGGACCGAGACGCCGTCGAGGGGCACGCCCACCGTGCCCGGCCGGCGCTCGCCGTCCGCGCGGATCGCCGTGTTCATCAGCGTCTCGCTCATCCCGTAGCGCTCGACGACCTCCTGCCCGCAGGCGGCGCGGATCCGCGCATGGTCGGCCGCGGGCAGGGCCGCCGACCCGCTGACGAGCAGCCGGGCGCCGCTGAACGCCGACGCCAGCTCCGCGTCGGCCTCCAGGTCGGCCGCCAGCCGGTGGTACATCGTCGGCACGCCGAAGAGCATCGTCGCGCGCCCGCGCAGCGCCTCGGCCGCGGCGCCCGAGGAGAACCGGCCCAGGTGCCAGGACCCGCCGCCGAGCCGGAGCGGGCCGAGCGTCCCGAGGATGAGCCCGTGCACGTGGAACAGCGGCAGGCCGTGGGCGACCACGTCGTCACCGGTCCACGCCCACGCCTCGGCGAGCGCGTCCAGGTTGCCGGCGAGCGCCCGGCGCGGCAGGACGACGCCCTTCGGGGGCCCCGTCGTGCCCGACGTGTAGACGACGATCGCCGGCGCCGCTTCGTCGGGCTCCGCGGTGGGCCAGTCCCCCGTCTGGGTGAGGTCCACGTCGTCGAGCACGAGGTCCGGCGCGTAGTCCGTGAGGATGTGCTCGAGCTCGCGTTCCCCCGCCTTCGGGTTGATCGGCACGATCGGCACGCCCGCGGCCAGCGCGCCGACGACCGCGACGACCGTCTCCAGGCGGGTTTCCGCCACCACGGCGACGCGTGCCGCCCCACGGACGCGCGCGCAGACCGCGCCCGCAGCGGACGCCAGCTGGGCGTACGTGAGAGCGTCCTCTCCCACCCGGATCGCCTCGCGCTGGTCCGGGTCCCGCAAACCTGTCAAGAGCACGAACGAAGTTCTACCCCTTGCAGAGTCGCCGAGTCGTGCCGATGACAGGGGAAGACCATGCCCGGCACGACCGTGACACCCCGAGCCCTCGTCGTCGACGACGCCGCCGAGAACCGGATGCTGGTGAGCGCCCTGCTCATCCAGCAGGGGTTCCAGGTCGACCAGGCCGCGGACGGCGAGGCCGCCGTCGAAGCGGCCGAGAAGACGAGCCCCGACCTGATCGTCCTCGACATCGGCCTGCCCGACATCGACGGCGTCGAGGTCTGCCGGCGCGTGCGCTCGTTCAGCGACGCGCACGTCCTGATGCTCACCGCGCAGGACACCGAGCTCGACAAGGTCGTCGGCTTCGAGGCCGGCGCCGACGACTACGTGACCAAGCCGTTCAGCGTCGCCGAGCTCGTCGGCCGCGTGAAGGCCGTGCTCCGCCGCGCGCGCCGTGCGGCCACCGCGCCGCCGTCGCACGCCGCCGCCGCGGCGTTCGCGGTCGAGACGACCCGCACCTTCGGCTCGCTCACGATCGATCCACTGGCCCGCGAGGTCACGCTCGAGGGCAAGACCCTCGAGCTGACCCGGATCGAGTTCGACCTGCTCGACACCTTCACCGCCGAGCCGCGCGTGGCGTTCTCCCGCGCCCAGCTGCTCGAGCGCGTGTGGGGCCCCAACTGGTTCGGCGACGACCACCTCGTCGACGTCCACGTCTCCAACTTGCGCCGCAAGCTCGCCGATGACCCCCGCTCCCCGGACTTCGTCTGCACGGTCCGCGGCGTCGGTTACCGGATGGGCGCCGGGCGGTGACAGCACTCGGCGTCGACCTTCCGCCGGCCCTCGAGGACGGCGTCATGGTGTGGGAGCCCAACGGCGTCGTCGTCGAGGTCAACGCGGCGATGGAGCGCATGCTCAACGTGCCGCGGGAGCTGATGGTCGGCCAGCCGTCCGACGTGTCGATGCTGCGCGCTCCCGGCGGCGGCTCGCTGCCCGCCGAGCAGCTGCCCGCCGCGCGCGTCGGCCGGACGAACGGGCGCGTCGACCAGGAGTACGGGATCGCGCTCGGCGACGACGACATCATCTGGGTCGCGGTCCGCTCCGCCCCCACGCCCGACGGCCTGATCGCCTCCGTCTTCACGCCGATCACCGAGGCCGAGGCCAAGGCCCGCTCCGCGGCGCGCATCACCACGCTCGTCGACGAGTCCCCCGACCTCGTGTGGATGTTCGACGCGTCCGGCATCATCGAGTACGCGAGCCCGTCGGTCGCCGACGCGCTCGGCCTGCGCCAGGACGAGGTCCTCGGCCGCCTGTGGCGCGCGCTCACGCACCCCGAGGACGTGCCCGTCCTGCGCGCCGCGCTCGCCGACGCCGGACCGGACGAGCCACGGACGAAGATGCTCGAGCTGCGGCTGCGCACGCGCGACGGCGCCTACCGCACGATCCAGGGCCAGGCGACGCTGCGCTTCCGCATGGGCCGGGCGATCGCGGTCGAGATCACCGGGCGTGACATCACGCGCACCCGCGCCGCCGAGCTGCGCGGCGACACGCTCTCGAGCCAGCTGCAGGCGCTGATCGCGAGCGCGCCGGACGGGATCATCATGGTCGACCCCGAGGGCAGCATCGTCGTCATCAACGAGCAGGCCTGCTCGCTGATGGAGCTCGACCGCCAGCCGGACGAGTTGGTCGGCCAGAGCGCCTCGCTGATCTCCGGCGCGATCCGCAAGCTCGTCGCCGAGCCCGAGCTGGCGCTCGCCCAGCTGCGCACGATCGCCGAGAAGAAGGAGCCCGTCCGCTTCGTCCACTTCGAGTGCAACGACGGGCGCCGCGTCGGCCTGGACTTCGTCCCGCTCGCCGACGGCGGGCGCCTGTGGACGTTCCGCGACGCCACCCACTTCAAGCTCGTCGAGGAGGAGCAGCGCGGCTTCCTGGCCACCATGAGCCACGAGCTCAAGACGCCGCTGTCGGGCATCGCGGGCGCCGCCGAGCTGCTGATCGACGCGGGCCTGCCGCGGCACGAGCAGGAGCTGGCCGAGGTGATCTCCGACGCCGCCCAGTCGCTGACCGGCCTGCTGCGCGACGTGCTCGACGTGTCCCGCGCCGAGGCGGGGCGCGAGGAGTCCGAGGCGTCCGACTACGACCCGCGCCGACTGCTGACCTCGGTCGCCGGCGTGCTCCGCCCCAGCCTGCGCGGCCGCAACGTGGACCTGCTCGTCCACGTCGACCCGCACGTCCCCGACGCCCTGCGCGGCGACCCGGCACGGGTGCGTCAGATCGTCCTCAACCTCGCCTCGAACGCGGTCAAGTACACCGAGGAGGGGCACGCCCGGATCGACGCGCACGTCGACGGGGACACGCTCAAGATCACGGTCTCCGACACCGGCCGCGGGATCGCCGAGGAGGACCTCGCGCGCCTGTTCGAGCCGTGGACGCGCACCCACACGCGGGCCTGGGCGGGCACCGGGCTCGGCCTCAGCATCGCGCGCCGGCTGGCGCGGGCCATGGACGGCGACGTCACCGTCGTCAGCACGCCCGGCGAGGGCTCGGCGTTCACGCTCGAGCTGCCGCTGCAGGCGGGCGAGGCGACGCCGGAGATGGGCTTCGCGGCCGCGCCCGCGCTCGTGGCGAGCAAGGTCCTCGTGGCCGAGGACGACGCCGCGCTGCGCCGGCTGATCGGCATGCAGCTCGGGCGCCTCGGCGTCACGACCGTGCTGGTCGAGCACGGCCAGGCCGCCGTCGACGCCGTCAGCCGCGAGACGTTCGACGCCGTGCTGCTGGACCTGCGCATGCCGGTGATGGGCGGGCTCGACGCCGCGCGGGCGATCCGCGCGCTCGACGACGAGGTGCCGCTGCTCGCGCTCACCGCCGACACGGCCGCCGAGGACGTCGCGCACTGCCGCGCCGCCGGCATGGACGGCCACCTCGCCAAGCCGATCTCGCTGCCCGCCCTGCGCGCCGAGCTCGACCGCCGGATCACGCCCGTGCTCGACGACACGCTGCTCGACGAGCTCGCCGACAACCTGGGCGGCCGCGCGCTCGTCGATCAGATGCTGGCCGTCTATCACGGCGAGCTGCCCGGCCGGCTGGAGCGCCTGAACGCCGCCACCACCGCCGAGGAGCTGCGAGAGGCGGCGCACGCGCTGCGCTCGCCGAGCGCGGGCTTCGGCATCGCGCGGCTCGCCTCGCGCCTGCGCCGCGTGGAGGCCGCCGCGCGCAAGGGCGTCGTCGCCCCGCTGGACTGCGTCAACGGCGCGGCCGGCCAGGCCGACCGCGCGCTGCGGTCACGGCTTCAGGCCGCCGCGTAAGCCGGGCTCAGCCAGCGCGTCAGCAGCAGCGCGACGCTGACCGTGTGGTCGGGGTCGGTCAGCATCGTGTAGTGGTCGCCGCCGGCCGCGAGCAGCTCGACGCGCATGTCCCAGCCGAGGTCCTCGTAGAGGCTGGCCGCCGGCTGGACGACCGTCACCGGCATCCCCGCCGGCGTGTGGCGGGACGTGAGGCGATGGTTGAAGTGATGCGTGCGCTGGTGCTGGAAGAAGCCCTTGCGCAGGACGTCGGCGGCGCCGAAGCCGTGCTGGGCGAGCCGCTCGACGAGCGGATCCAGCGTCGTCTCCTCGAGCGGGAAGGGCCGGCCGCGGCGCGCGCTGACGAGCATCGCGTACGAGCGCACCAGGTCGGCGTCCGTCGGCTTGTCGGCCAGGCCGGGCTCGGCCGAGTCCAGCAGGATCGTGTGCCGCGGCGGCCGCGTGAGCCGGGCCGCGAGCGCTTCGGCGACCACGCCCCCGACGCCCCAGCCGACCAGCACGCGCGGCTGGCGCGGGTCGAGCGTCAGGCGCAGGCGGTCGGCGAGGCCGTCGACGGTGGTGTTCGGATCGTGCTCCCAATAGCCGTTGAGCGCCTCGAGCTCGAGGACGCGCAACCGGGTGCCCGCGGGGAGATGACGGGCAAGGCGAGGCCAGCAGAGGGGAGAGAGCTCGCCGGGGTGGATGACGCACAACTCGGTCACACCCCTTTAGAGCGCCCCGGCGACCTCCTGATACACGAAGTCGCGGACGAGCTGGTGGTACTCGGGCACGTCCATCAGGAACGAGTCGTGGCCCCACGGCGACTCGACCTCGTGATGGCGCACGTCCACGCCCAACGCGCGCAGCTGCTCGTCCATCCGGACCGAGTGGTCGGTGCCGAAACGCCAATCGGAGGAGAAGCTCACCAGCAGGTAGGACGTGCTGGGTGCCACGGGCCGCTCGTCGGCGAACGCGTCGTAGTAGTCCATGACGCGCGAGAGGTACAGGTACGTGCCCGGGTCGAAGCGGGCGAGGAAGATCTTCGCCTGGTGATCGAGGTAGTGCTCGACCTCGAAGTCCGAGCCCAGCGTCATCTCCGCGTCCGGCACGCGCCGCGCGCGCTCGAACTTGCGGTCCATCCCCTCCTCGGAGAGGTAGGTGATGTGGGCCATCATGCGCGCGACGTCCATCGCGTCGTGCGTGAGGATCGCGTGGCGCGCGACCTTGCTGAAGGCGATGTTCTGGGCGGTCAGCCGCGAGGAGGCGCAGATCAGCACGGCCCGTTCGATCTCACCGGGGTGGTCGAGCGACCACTGGAGGATCTGCATGCCGCCCAGCGAGCCGCCGACCGCGGCGTAGACCGTCTCGATCCCGAGCGCGCGCAGCAGCGTGCGGTGCACCTGCACGAGGTCGCGCATGGTGAACAGCGGGAAGTCCGTCCCGTACGGCTCACCGGTCGCCGGGTTCGTCGAGGACGGGCCGGTCGTGCCCTTGCAGCCGCCGAGCAGGTTCGAGCAGACGACGTGGAAGCGGTCGGTGTCGATCGCCTTGCCCGGCCCGATCAGCGTGTCCCACCAGTTCAGGACCTCGGCGTCACCGGTCAGCGCGTGGCAGACGTAGACGACCGGGTTGGCCGGGTCGCCGTACCGGGCGTACGCGATCTCGACCGGGGCGAGGTGGGCGCCGGACTCGAGCTGGAGGCCGTCCGGGAGGACGAGGGTCTCAACCACGGGTGCGCTTGGAGGAGATGACGCCGGTGTCGAAGCCCGCGAGGTGCAGGCCGCCGTTGAAGCGCGCGTGCTCGATCTTGATGCAGCGGTTGGAGACGACGTCCAGGCCACCCGCGTGCGCGATCTCCGCCGCCTCGTCGCTGTGCAGGCCGAGCTGCATCCAGAACGCGCCCGCGCCGACCTCGACGGCCTCGCGCGCGACGCCCGGGAGCTGGTCCGCGCGCCGGAACACGTCGACGACGTCCGGCGCGGCCGGCAGGTCCTTCAGCGACGGGTAGCACTTGGCGCCCAGGATCTCGTCCTCGTTGGGCGTGACCGGCCAGACCTCGAAGTCGGTGCTCGACGACAGCAGGTAGGTGAGCACGAAGTTGCTCGCGCGCGAGGGCTTCGACGACGCGCCGACGACCGCGATCGTCTTCGCGCGGCGCAGGATCGCCAGTCGCTCACCCGCGGTGGGAGGAGTCCAGGTGGAAGCGGTCATCCGAGCGCCCGATCGAGGTCGAAGATGATGTCGTCCGGATCCTCGATGCCGACGCTGATGCGCACGAGCTCGGGGCGGACGCCGGCGGCGTCCAGCGCCTCGGTGGAGAGCTGGCGGTGGGTCGTGGACCCCGGGTGGATGACGAGCGTGCGCGTGTCGCCGACGTTCGCCAGGTGCGAGCACAGCTCGACGCGGCCGATGAACGCCTCGCCGGCCTCGCGCCCGCCCTCGCAGCCGAACGCGAACACCGCGCCCGGGCCCTTCGGCAGGTACTTCTTGGACAGCGCGTGGTTCGGATCGTCCGGCAGCCCGCCGTAGCGGACCCAGCTGACGCGCGGGTCCTGGTCCAGCCACTCGGCGACCTTCTGCGCGTTGGCCACGTGCGCGTCCATCCGCAGCGGCAGCGTCTCCATGCCCTGCAGGATCAGGAAGGCGTTGAACGGCGACAGCACGCCGCCGAGGTTGCGCAGGCCCTCGACGCGCAGCTTGGTGGCGAACCCGTACTCGCCGAAGTTGTCCCAGAAGCGCAGGTTGCCGTAGGTGGCGACCGGCTCGGTCATGACCGGGAAGTTGCCGTTGTCCCACGGGAAGCGGCCGGAGTCCACGATCACGCCCGCGATCGAGGTGCCGTGGCCGCCGAGGTACTTGGTCGCGGAGTGGATGACGATGTCCGCGCCGTGGTCGAGCGGGCGGCACAGGTACGGGCTCGCGAGCGTGCTGTCCACGACGAGCGGAACGCCCGCCGCGTGCGCGACCGCGCCCAGCGCCTCCAGGTCGGCGACCGTCCCCGCCGGGTTGGCGATGATCTCCGTGTAGACGAGCTTCGTGCGCCCGGGGATGATCGCGTCGGCGAAGGCCTGCGGGTCGTCCGGCGCCACGAAGGTGGTCTCCACGCCGAGCCGGCGCAGGGTCACGTTCAGCAGCGTGAAGGTGCCGCCGTAGAGCGCGGAGGACGCGACCACGTGGTCGCCGGCCTCACACAGCTGCGTCAACAGGAGCGTCTCCGCCGCCTGGCCGCTGCTGGTCGCCACCGCGCCGATCCCGCCTTCGAGGCTCGCGACACGCTCCTCGAAGGCCGCGACGGTCGGGTTGCCGAGCCGCGAGTAGATGTTCCCGTACTTCTGCAGCGCGAACAGGTCGGCTGCGTCCTCGGTGTCCTCGAACACGAAGGACGTCGTCTGGTAGATCGGCACCGCGCGCGCCCCGGTGGTGGGGTCAGGACGGGCGCCGGCGTGGATCGCGCGGGTGCGCATGCCCCAGTCCCGGTCTGCGGGGTCGCTCATGCCCTTGACGGTACCGACGCGACGTGATGGGCTCTCATCGACGCGCTGTCAGCAGACTGGACGTCAGAGCAGCAACACTCCGGTCGGCCAGAACTCTTGCATCGTTGCATACAGGCTTTTCTGGTGCATCGTCATGGTTGGCGTAACTCCACTTTCCAGTCGATGAACGGCCGGAAAAGTGCTTCCGCGCGGGGCCGTCCGTCCGTATAGCTTCTCGCCGACTTTGTTGACGGCAGGGGGAGTGATGAGGCGAGCAGTACTTATTGGGGCGTTGTTGGCAACGGGTCTGGCAATGGCGTCGCCGGCGTCGGCGCAGCAGATCCCCGACAACTGTGGCGGAAACGAATCGGACTTCCGCTACATCCGCGACCCCTCCAACCCCGCCCGTCCCGGCGACCAGGTGCGGTTCATCATCTCGCTCGCGAACGTCGGTGACCGGCCGTGCAACATCACGCTCAACTCGCCGCTCGTGTTCCGCCTGCCGGCGCTGGACGGCACGGCGACCGGCGTGACGAACGTGTTGAACCCCTTGGGCTTCACGTTCCCGGCCGGATTCCCGCTCACGAAGGTGACGATCCCGTGGACGGTGACGGTCAACCCGGGCGTCGCTGACGCTTCCACCGAGCTCGAGGGCAACTCGACGCTGTACGACGCGCGCGTGCCTCACGCCTACCGCATCTACCGCTCGATCGGCACGGACATCACCCAGCCGGCGCTGACGATCGACAAGCGGGGCTCGATCGAGTCCGGCGTCGCGCCGCAGAACGTCACCTACACGTTCGTCGTCACCAACACCAGCTCCACCCCCGTGCCGATGTCGAAGGTGCGTGTCTCCGACGACAAGTGCGGCAACGCGACGTACTCCACCGGCGACGACGGCGACGGCAAGCTCTCGAACGGCGAGTCGTGGACGTTCACCTGCGCGCAGCTGCACCAGGCGCCGGGCGTCTACACCAACACCGCGTACGCGTGCGCTGAGAGCGACATCGACAAGCGCGACGTGTGCTCGCCGCCCGACACGTGGACGGTCACGCTCACGCCGCCGCCCGGCAGCCCGCCCGCCTCGCCGCCTCCGGCCGGCCCGCCCGCCGAGACCGCGGTGAAGCCCGCCAACGCGACCCAGGCGCCGTGCACGCTGTCCACCCCGAAGGGCCTTCAGGTGCGCGCCAAGGAGCTCACGTCGATCAAGGCCACCGTGCGCCAGGTCGACGCCGGCACGACGGTCAAGATCACGCTCCCCGGCGGCAAGACCGTGAGCGCCAAGACGAACTCGAAGGGCGTCGCGATCCTGAAGGTGCGCCCGCCCAAGACGGGCACCGCGCGGATCACCGTCGCCGAGTGCTCGGACGTCCAGCGTCTGACGGTTCGCGCCGCCCGCAAGACGCAATCGCGGCGTGTGCCGCGGGTGACCGGCTAAAAGCAGGCTGATGCCAGTCAAGAAGTTGGTAGTGGCTGCGGCCGCGACGCTCGTCGCGGCCGCCGCCGTGTCTGAGGGCACCGCGCGCGCGGCCGAGGTCGAGCGTGTCAGCACGCCCGGCAAGACGTCGTACTTCGCGTACGTCAACCGCGCCGAGGTCGCGCGCGAGGAGCCGAGCCCGACGGCCAAGAAGGTCGCCAAGCTCACGCTCCGGACGCCCGAGAAGACCGACGACCTCGTGTTCGTCCTCGATCGCACCGAGGTGGACGGCGAGGAGTGGCTGCGGGTGCGCCTGCCCGTGCGGCCGAACAACACGACGGGCTGGGTGCCCGCCGACGCGGTGAGCTCGCTGCAGCCCGTCAACACGTGGCTGAAGATCTCCACCAAGACGTACAAGATCACGCTGATCAAGAACGGCAAGAAGGTCTTCAGCGCGCCGATCGGCGTCGGGCAGTCGCAGTGGCCGACGCCGAAGGGCCAGTTCTACATCCGCGCCAAGCTCAAGGGCTACGGCGGCAAGGGCTCGGTCTACGGGCCGCTCGCCTACATCACGAGCGCGACGTCGGACACGCTGACCGACTGGCCCGGTGGCGGGCTCGTCGGCGTGCACGGCACCAACCAGCCGGGCATCCTCCCCGGCCGGGTCTCGCACGGCTGCGTGCGCCTCAAGAACGCCGACATCCTCAAGCTCGAGAAGCTGATGCCGGTCGGGACCCCGATCACCATCACGTAGCGGGTCTCACGCCCTGCGCAGGGCGGAAGCGGTTCGCCGGGTCGACCTCGCGCTTGACCCGGCGCAGCCGCTCGAGGTTCGCGCCCCAGTAGCCGCGGGTCGCGTGGGTGAGGTCGGGGTCGGCGTAGTTGAGGTAGGCGCCGCCGCCGTACTGCGCGATCGCCTTCCGTGCCCGGCGCACCTGGGTGCGCGCGGTCGCGACGTCCCGGTAGCTGATCACCTGGACGCTGAAGCGGGCGTCGCGGTGCGGGAACGCGGTGGCGTCGCCGTCCGGGCGGTTGATCGCTCCGCCGTAGGCGTCGAGGATGAGCGTCGCGCCGGTGTCCGCGGCGGCCACGAACGCGCGGCGGCCGCTCGCGGTCAGGCGCTTGGTCACGTACATCGAGCTGGCGGCGAACGCCGAGCGCGGCGGGTTGGCATTGCCGGCCCAGCGGCGCTGCACGGTCCGGTAGTCGGCGCTGCCGACGGTCGGCACCCCGCCGAGCGGGCGGATCAGGCGACGCAGCGCGGTCGGGCTGCCGAGGTACTGCCCGAAGGCGGTCGCGCCGTCGGTCGTCAGCGTGAGGATCGCGGTCAGCTCCCGCGGGGCCTTCGGGGCGAGCGCGTCCCACCGCTGCAGCGCCTCCTCGCGCGCGCCGCGCGGGTAGCTGACGCTGAAGAACGCCGCGGTCGTGACGCGCCGCGTGCGCAGTCGCACGGCGGTGACGATGGCGAAGCTGCCACCGCCGCCGCGCAGCGCCCAGAAGAGCGAGCCGTCGTCGACGCGCCGGCGCCGGCCGTCGGCGTCGACGACGTCGAAGCTCGTGACGCGGTCGCACGTGAGCCCGAAGGCGCGGCCCGCGAGGCCCATCCCGCCGCCGAGCACGAGCCCGCCGACCGCGACCGTCGGGCAGCTGCCGGCGGGGATCGTCAAGCCGCGGCTCGCCAGCCGCGCGTACACGTCCCCCAGTCGCGCGCCCGGGCCGAGCGTGGCGATCCCGTCGTTGAAGCGGACGGCGTCCAGCGCGTCGAGGTCGACCACGACCGCGCTGGCGCTCGTGCTGTTGCCGCTGTAGCCGTGGCCGCCCGAACGGGCGACGAGCGGCACGTCGAAGCGGTCGGCCCAGCGCACCACCGCGCGCACGTCCGCGGTGTCACGCGCCTGCACGACGGCGGGCGGCTTCACGCCGTCCCAACGCGTGTTGAAGACCACGCGGGCGGCGTCGTAGCCGCTGCCGCCGGGCACCAGCACCCGCCCACGGACGGCGGTCCGCAGCGCACGCTCCTGCGTCCGCGTGAGCCGCCGCGCCTCGGCCGCCTCGGGCAGCGCGAGCGCGAGCGCCCCGGCCGCTCCACGAGCGATCAGCTGCCGCCTCGTGATCACCCGCCAAACCTAAAGGGGTCAGACCCCTTTAGGTTCCTTTAGGTTTTTCTGTAGCGTTGGATGCATGGCGTATCGGCGCTTCGTGGCCATCGGCGACAGCACGACCGAAGGGCTCTGGGACATGAACCCCGACGGGACGTTCCGCGGCTGGGCGGACCGGCTCGCGGAGCGGCTCGCGCAGGACGCGCCGGACCTGCAGTACGCGAACCTGGCCGTGCGCGGGAAGCTCGCGCGCCAGCTCGTGGACGAGCAGCTCGAGCCGGCCCTGGCGCTCCGCCCGGACCTCGCCTCGGTGCTCACCGGGCTCAACGACATGCTCCGGCGCGACTGCAGCGTCCCGACGGTGATCGAGCGGATCGACACGCTGATCGGCGCGCTGCGCGGAGCCGGCGCGGACGTGATCGCGTTCACGCTGCCCGACCCGGTGCCGATCAACCCGATCGCCAAGGGGGCCGCGGCGCGCCTGCGCAACCTCAACCGGGCGATCCGCGACCTGTCGGCCACGCACGGCACGTTCCTCGTCGACCTGGAAGCGCACCCGGTGGCGTCCGACCGCCGGCTCTGGCACACCGACCGCCTGCACGCGAACCCGCACGGCCACGCCCGGATCGCCGCGGCCGCGGCGGAGGCGATGGGCCTGGAGGGCGCGGACTCGTCCTGGACGCAGCCGTTCACCGATCCGCTCGGCCCGCGGTCGACCGTCTCGCACGCGGTGTGGGCCGGCAAGTACCTCGCGCCGTGGGTCCTGCGACGCCTCCGCGGCGTCTCCTCCGGCGACGGCATCACGGCCAAGCGGCCGCAGCTCGAGCCGGTGCTCGGAACCTGAAGGGGTCAGACCCCTTTAGGTTCGTTTATCCACGACGCGGACCGCCTTGCCCTCGCTGCGCGGGATCTCGCCGAGCGGGCGGACCAGGACGCGCACGGTGACGCCGACCTGCTCCCGGATCGCCTCCTTCACGCGACTCGCGAGGTTCGCGCCCTTGCCCTCGCAGAGGACGGTGAGCTCGTCGAGCTGTCCCGGGCGCTCGACGATCAGCTGGTAGTGCGGCGCGACGCCGTCGACGTGCAGGAGCGCCTCCTCGATCTGCGAGGGGTAGAGGTTCACGCCGCGGATGATCAGCATGTCGTCGCGCCGGCCGCGGACGGCGCTCATGCGCGCGGAGGCGCGGCCGCACACGCACGGCTCGCGATCCAGCGACGCGATGTCGCCGGTGCGGTAGCGCAGGAGCGGCATCGCCTCCTTGGTCAGCGTGGTGAAGACGAGCTCGCCGTCGGTGCCGTCGGGGGCCGGCGCACCCGTCTCGGGGTCGATGACCTCGACGAGGAAGTGGTCCTCCATCACGTGCAGGCCGTCGCGGCCCTCGGGGCACTCCGCCGCCACGCCCGGGCCGACGATCTCCGAGAGGCCGTAGATGTTCAGCGCGACCAGGCCGAGCTCGGCCTCCAGCTGGTCGCGCATGCCCTCGGTCCACGGCTCGGCGCCGAACAGCCCGATCTCGAGCGCGAGCTCGTCCGGTCCGATGCCCGCCTCGCGCAGCCCTTGGGCGATGTGCAGCGCGTAGCTCGGCGTCGAGCACAGCACCTGACCTCGGAGGTCGCGGAGCAGGAGGGCCTGCCGCGCGGTGACGCCGCCGCTCACCGGGATCGTCAGCGCGCCGATCCGCTCCGCGCCCTGGTGGAAGCCGAGGCCACCGGTGAAGAGCCCGTACCCGTACGCGTTGTGCAGCACCATGCCGGGCTGCACGCCGGCCATCGTCAGGCAGTCGGCCATCACCTCCGACCACACGTCGAGGTCGTGCTGGGTGTAAGCGGCGATCGTCGGCTTGCCGCGGCTGCCGGACGAGGCGTGGATGCGACGCAGCTGCTCGTGCGGGACCGTCACGAGGCCGAGCGGGTAGTGCCGGCGCAGGTCCTCCTTCGTCGTGAACGGGAGGTCGGTCAGCGCCTCCCAGCCGGCCGGGATGCGCTCGCCCAACGGCGTCCGGCGCACCCGCTCGACGACCCGCTCAAGCGCCTCTCTCGTGGGCACGCCAGTTCTCCTCCAGGTTGCGGATGAGCGCGGGGCTGAAGTAGCAGGCCGCCTGCTCGCGGCAGTAGACGGACATGTACTCGCGGAAGACGTCGAGCGGCTCCTGGCCGACGCGGAAGGCCCGCTTGTTCGCGCCACCGGAGACCGCGCCGGCGGTCGCGAGCGCGGCGGCGCGCGCGGTGATCGCCGCGTCCATCTCCCCCACCTCGACGAGCTCGTCCGCGAGCTCCTCCGGCTGCAGCTCGGCGCCGGACAGGATCGCCTGGCGGGCGCGGCGGTCGCCGACGAAGCGCGGCAGCCGCAGGTTCGCGGCGCCCGGGATGATGCCCTCGTTGCGGGCGGGCAGCGTGAGCCGGGTGCCGCGCTCGCACAGGATGTGGTCGACGGTGAGCAGGAGCTGGCAGCCGCCGCCGATCGCGAACGTCTCCGCGGCGGCGATCCACAGCTTGTCGGCGCGGAAGACCTTGTGCACGAGGCCGAGATCGCGGACCGGGAAGAACAGGTAGGAGATCTGGCCGCGGTACAGATGCGTCAGGTTCAGGCCGGCGCCGAAGATGCGGCGCCCGGCGTAGCGCGGGTGCTCGACGACGCCGCCGCGCAGCACGCAGACCTCCGTCGCCTCGTCGCCCAGCAGCAGGTCGACGGCGGCCTCCAGCGGGGCGAGCGTGGTGTCGTCCTCGGCGTTGAGGTGGCGCGGGTTGCGCAGCTCGGCGACGCCGACGTTCCCGCGACGCTCGACGAACGCGCGGCCGAGGTCCACCCGGCCGTCGCGCGCGAACGCCTCGCGGTGGGAGAGCGCGAGCGGCGTCGGCGCCAACATCGTGTCGAGCAGATGACGGCCGCACTCGGGGTCGGCGAGCACGTCGGCGAGGAAAGCGCCCTGCGCGATCTCGATCCCGGCCTTGTCGGACTGCGGCTTGGCGGCCTCGCCGGCGATCTCCGCGCGGGTCGGCAGACCGGGCGCGAGGTAGACGAGCTCCTCCGCCCGGAGGCGGCGTTCCAGCCCGTCCGTGAGCTCGTAGTAGATCCGCCGAGCCTCCATCGGCAAGAATCTACGCGCTTATGGCCCTCACCAACGAAGAGGCGAACGAGCTCTCACGCAAACGCGGCACCTCGTGGGTGTACGAGCTCGCGCGCATCGTCCTCACCCCGATCGCCGCCGTCTGGTACCGCCTGCGGGTCACCGGCGCCGAGTTCGTGCCGGCCGAAGGGCCCGCGATCATCGCGCCCAACCACAAGAGCTTCTACGACTCGTTCTTCATCGGGCTCGCCACCAAGCGACACCTGCACTTCATGGCGAAGACCGAGCTCTTCGAGGGCAAGAAGACCGCGCGCCTGCTGAGCGGGCTCGGCGCGTTCCCCGTGCGCCGCGGCACCGCCGACCCGGACGCGCTGCGGACTGCCCAGGTGCACCTCGAGAAGGGCCGCGTGCTGGCGATGTTCCCTGAAGGCACCCGCCACCGCGACCCCGAGACGCTGCGCGAGCCGCGGCGTGGCGTCGGCCGGCTGGCGATCGAGGCGCAGGCGCCGATCGTCCCGTGCGCGATCACCGGCACCGACAAGCTGTTCGCCTGGGGCTGGTTCCCGAAGCCCGTCAAGGTGCAGGTCAGCTTCGCGCCCGCGATCATGCCCGCGCAGCTGGAGGCCACGCCCGAGGCCGCCCAGGAGCTGATCGAGAACCAGGTGTGGCCGGAGGTCGAGCGCGAGTTCAAGCGGCTGCGCGCGAACCCGGGCCTGATCGCGGCCGTCGTCGCCGCCCTGTCCGCCGCCGGCGGTGGCGTCGCCTACCAGCAGACGCACAAGAAGCAGCCCAAGCGCAAGCAGCTCACCACGAAGGCCAAGCGCGCCGTACCCCGCCGCAAGGGCAAGAAGAAGGGCCCGTTCGGAAGATGAAGGCCCTGGGCCTTTAGAAACGGACGACGCCGCCCCGTCGGGTCCAGGTGCCGACCGCGACGCCGTCTTCGAGGGCGACCGCGCGGATCATGCCCCCGCCGGGATGGACGGCCTTGGCGTGCTCGGCGGGCACCGTGGGTGAGCGGTCCCGCCAGCCGAGCAGGAGCTCGTCGAACGCCGGGATCAGCACGTCGGGGACCGGGCCATCCACGATCGTGGTGGACGCGGGCGGCCGGCAGTCGCGCAGGGGCAGCCCGGACCAGTACGCGAGATCGCGCTCGTCCGCACCCGCGTGGCAGGCGTAGTACCGCCGCGCGAGCTCGTCGAGCGACGCGTCGCGATCAGGCGCGGGCGGCAAGTGGAGGGGGACGACGACGCGCGCGCTGGGCGCGGGCGCCGAGTCGGGCGCGGCGAGGCCGAGCGACGAGCCGGGGACGGCGGTCGCGGCGGGGGACGGGGACGAGCCGGAGGCCGCGGGCGCGGCGGGCGCGCCCGCCGTGAGCGCGACGCGGCCCGTCATCGCCGCGCGGGCGATGATGTGCGGCACGGCCTGGCCGGTCAGGCCGAGCGTCGTGGCGAGCTCGTCGCGCGTGGCCGGGACGGCGCGGACGAGGCGCTCGACGAGCGCGTCCGGGTCGGCCACGCCGAGTTGCGCGAGGCGGCGGTCGCTCGCGGCGGCCCGGCGCGGCGCGAACAGCGGGTGCAGCCAGGCGAGGTCGTCGACGTCGACGAGGTGCAGCGTCGCGCGCATCAGCCAGGTGACGACGAGACCGTCGCGGAAGCCGCCGCCGCGAGCTGCCAGCGCGTACGGCACGCTCGCCACGTCCTGGGCCTGGACGGCGAGGAGGTGGCGCACGACGTCGCCCTCGGCGGGCGCGTGGAGCCATTGGCCGCGGGCGCGCGCCCGCGCGACTTCACCCACCGCGGTCGTAGGCCGCGACCACGCGCTTCGCGGCCTGGATGCGCCAGGCGTCCTCGATCAGCTCGGCGAGCTGCTCGGGCGAGACTGCGTCCAGGCGGACGAGGATGCCGGGCCAGCCGTCGTAGTGGGGCGTCGAGAAGAACACGTCGGGAGAGCCGAGCTTGAGCGCGTCGGCGTCGGCGACGTCCACGCAGCGGACGACCAGCGCGTCCGGGTCGGTGCGCATCCGGCACATGAACTTGCCGCGGACCTTCAGCGAAGGCGTTCCGTAGGACGTGGACTCCTCGCAGCCGGGGAGGCGGGCGGCGATCGCGCGGACGTCGTCCCAGGTCGGCATGCCGCAAGCGTACGCTGCCTCTACCTATGGATGACTTCGAGGCACTGGCGAACGCGGTCGCGCTCGAGGGGCGCACCGTCCTGGACGTGGGCTGCGGCGACGGCGCGTTCGTGCGCGCCCTGCGCGGCGCGGGAGCGGATGCGCTCGGCGTCGACATCGACGTCACGCGCGCCCGGGAGATCGACCCCGAGGGGCGCTACCTGACCGGCGGCGCGCAGGACCTGCCGCTCGACGACCGGTCCGTCGACGTGGCCACGCTGATGCGCAGCCTGCACCACGTGCCGGACCCGCACAGCGCGTTCCCAGAGCTCAGGCGCGTCGTGCGCGACCTGGTCTACATCGCCGAGCCGCTGCCCGTCGGCGCGTTCTTCGAGCTGCTGCGCCCCGTCGACGACGAGACCGCGGTCCGCGCCGAGGCGCAGCGCGCGATCCAGGCGAGTGGCTTCGAGCCGGTGCAGACGATCGAGTACGACGTCGTCCTGCACCTCGACCGGCTCGAGCAGCTGCGGGACCGCGTCCTCGCGGCCGACCCGACCCGGGCCGAGCGCTACGCGCAGGAGGAGGAGAACCTGCGCGAGCGCTTCACGCCCGGCGCCTACCCGATTCCGATGCGGGTGGACATCTTGCGGCCGCGGTAAGGGCTCCGCTCGGGAGCGCCGGCCCGTGCAAGCCGACGCTCCTTCACGGAGGGTCTCCCTTTAGGGAGTCGTGGTCGACAGCGTGAAGACGATGGTCTTCTTGTAGCTGCCGGTCAGCAGCGACTCGGTCGCCGCGATGGTCTGCTTCAGGTCGATCGGCACGGCCCGCGCGCCCACCGGGGTGGTGAACGTGGCGAGCGGCAGCCCAGCAGAGTTGAGGGCGCCGAAGGCACCCGTCCCGGCCTTGAGCTGCAGCGGCTGCTCGAGCGCCTGCGTCCCGTTCACGAGCCGCCCGGTGGCGGTCGCGCTCGGGTCGCGCACCGTCAGGGCCGACGCCGCCGAGCTGGACGTCACGGTCGCCGTCAGCTGACCCGTGTAGTCCTTCGACTGGCCCGGGAGGAACGGGCCGAGCGCGCCGTCGCCCGCGATCGCGAGCGACAGGGTGCCCGGCACGGTGCCGCCGACTTCCACCGGCACCTCGGTCTCCTCACCCGGCCCCTGCGGCGCGACGCCGCAGGCCGCGGACGGGAGCACGCCTGCCGCGATCTCGATGCCGGAGCCCAGGTGCGCCAGGAACCCGGCCTCCTGGAACGTCGCCTGCGTGTGCCCCATGCCCGTGTACCAGGACCGGCCGCCGTCGTAGCGCTGGCACCACGAGATCGGATGGTCGTCATCCGTCGCGTTGCCGTCGTCCTCGGCGTAGGTCGCCTCGTCCATCGTGAGCAGGACGTGCACGCCGGGCGTGCTGCGCGGTGAGTAGTCGTCACCGCTGGAGTTGTCCGGCTTCTTGTAGTTGTACCACTCGTCCGTCCGCGCCCAGCGGGCCGGGAGGCCCTGGGTCGACGGGTCCGTGAGGTCCTCCACGATGACCGTCGCGTTGGGCGTGCCGGCCGGGTGGTTGCGGAAGTACGCGCCCACCAGGCCGCCGTACCAGTGCCAGTCGTACTCGGTGTCGGCGGCCGCGTGGATGCCCACGTAGCCCTTGCCGCTCTTGATGAAGCTCTCGAACGCCGTCTGCTGCGCGGCGTTGAGGACGTCACCCGTCGTCGAGTTGAAGATCACGACGTCGTAGTGCGAGAGCACGTCGGCCGTGAACAGCGACGCGTCCTCGGTGGAGTCGACCTGCCAGCCCTTCGACGCGGCGAGACCCTGGATGGCGGTCACGCCCGCCGGGATCGCGTCGTGCCGGAACCCGCCGGTCTTGGAGAACACCAGCGCGCGGAGCTTCTTCGCCGGATCGTCCGCGGCCAGCACCTGGACCGGGATGTCCCGGGTCGCGGTGCCGCCCTTGCCGTCCGACACGGTCAGCTTCACGGTGCGGTTGCCGGCCGTGGTGAACGTGGTGGACGCGGTCGCGCCCGTCGCGTCGGCCGTGCCGTTGCCGTCGAAGTCCCACGAGTACGTGAGCGCGTCGCCGTTGGCGTCGGTCGCGGCCGCGCTCAGCGCGACCTGCAGCGGGGCGAAGCCCGCCGTCGGCGTGGCCGTCGCGGACGTGAGCACCGGCGGCGTGTTGGCCGAGCCGCCGCAGCCGGTCGACCCGTTGACCTTGAAGTAGTCGAAGGTCGCCGTGCCGCCCGCGCCGTCCACACCCGCGGTGTAGAGGCCGAACTTCATGTCCGCCACCGTGTTGACCACCGGTGCGCCGACGTTCTGCCACGTCGTCCCGTTGAACGACGCCTCGGCCTGGTAGCTCGTGCCCGACTTCGTCAGCCGCAGCCAGATCCCCGTCACGCCCGTGGGCACGTCGAGGTTCGGGCCGTCGGCCGTCGTGCCGGCCATCCGCGACCGGATCTCCATCCGGTTGATCCGCGTGTTGGTCGCGTCGGAGATCGCGTTGAACTTGATGAAGTTCTGGTCGTCCCCGTAGATCAGGATGCCCGCCTGCCGGTACTGGCCGGCGAACGTCCAGGCCGACAGCTTGGTCTCGAGCACGTAGTCCGGCGACGTGTGGTCGGCCGTCTGCAGGATGTAGTTCTTGTTGTTCGCGCCCCCGACGTCGGCCTGCACCATCGTCATCGTCAGGCCGCCGTTCTCCACCTTGTAGAGCGACGTGTCCTCACGCGTGATCGCGTTCCAGCGGGTCTTGTCGAGCGACGTGCCGGTGAACTCGTCACCCGCGCCACCGCCACCGCCACCCGGCGTGGTCAGGGTGAACCAGTCGAACTCGGACGTGACCGCGGTCGCGGCCGCGTTGCCGAGCGAGAACATGCCGACGCGCACGGTGCCCGTCGGCAGGTCGGCCGGGCGGCCCACCAGCGTCCAATCGGTGCCGTTCGTCGACTGGTAGCCGCGGATCTGCGCCCCGTCGGACTCGATCTTCATGAAGAAGTCCTGCGGGTAGCCGGCCCCGAGCTGTCCGCCCGAGTCCTCCGACGTGTTGCGCGGGTTCCCGGCCACCTCGTTGATGAACTCGAAGTGCTCGGTCACCGGGTTGCCGGCGGTGTTGTCGGCCAGGCGATCGAACTTCGTGTAGTTGTCGTCGTCGCCGTAGACGATCAGGCCCGCCTGGTGGTACTGGCGGTCGCCGCTGTGCTTGACCTTCGTGGTGACCGTCCACGGGCCGGCCGGCGCCGCACGCAGGACGATGTTCTTGGCGTTGTTGTCGCCGCCGTAGACGTCGCCCTGGGCGGTCGGGATCTTCAGCGTGCCGCCGGAGACCACGAGGCCCTGGTCACGCCGGACCACGTCCCAGCCCGCGCCGAGGTCGGTGCCGTCGAAGTCGTCGCGGTACTGCGTGCCGCACCCGGCGGGCGCGGTGACGCGGATCGCGAACGTCTTCACCGTCGTGCCGCCCTGGCCGTCGGTGACCGTCAGCGTGGCGGTGTAGTTGCCCTGGTTGGCGTAGGTGTAGCTCGGCGAGGCGGCCGTCGACGTGTCCGTCGTCGTGCCGGGCACGCCGAAGTCCCACGCGTAGGCCAGCGTGCCGCCGTCCGGGTCGGTCGCGGTCGTCTCGAACTTGACCGGGAGCGGCGCGGCGCCCGTCAGCGGCGTCGCCGTCGACGTCACGTCCGGAGCCGCCGTCTGCGCGGCGCCCTTGCCGACGAAGTCGATCCAGTTGATGTTCAGGAGCGACGCCGTCTGGCCCGGGTTGCGGGTGATGACGAACAGCTCGTGGGTCCCCGCGGGCACGTTCGTCAACGGCAGCGAGACGTTCTTGTACGTCTGCCAGTTGCCGGTCGGCGTGATCATCGCCGTCTTGCCCAGCAGCGGGCCGGTCGGCGAGTCGTAGCGCAGCTCGATCGTGCCGCCCGGGCCGGCGCTCGCGACCCGGAAGCGGGCCTCGGAGATGTCGGTCAGGTTGAACGGCTTGTAGGACGTGTAGTCGCCGTCCTCGATGAAGCCGATGTTCGAGCCGCCGCCCTCGACGTCGGTCGTGGTCTCCGTCTGCACGCCGGCGGTGCCGCCGGTCGTCCCGTCCGGCACGCGGCCGGTCGAGGCGAAGAACTCGGCCTGCTTCTGCTTGGGCTGCAGGATCGCCTCGGCGCGACCGGTCAGCGCGAGCGCGCCGCCCTTGTCGGTGTAGCTGACCGAGATGACCGTGAACGTGTTGGCCTCGGGGCCGTGGCCGGCGGCCAGGCCGGAGCTCAACGTGCCCTCGCAGCCCTGCGCGCTCGACAGGTCGTGCGCGTGCTCGTCATGGCCGAGCGAGATCTTCACCGTCAGCTGCGAGCAGTCGATGCCGGAGCCGGTCGAGCCGTCCTCCGGGTCGGTGACGGTGACCTTGTACGGGATCTTGTCCGTGAAGGACGCGAGCTTGCCGTTGAGCGGCGTCTCGATCGTCACCGTCGGCGCGCGGTTGCCGACCGTGATCAGGATGTTCTCGACGGCGCTCAGGCCGCCCGCGTCACGCACGGTCAGCTTGGCCGTGTAGGCGCCGTTGGTCGCGTAGGTGTGCGCCGGGTTGGCCGCGGTCGAGTCGACCGTGCCGTCGGAGTCGAAGTCCCAGGCGTAGGTGATCGCCTCGCCCTCGGGGTCCTTGGAGCCGGTCGAGTTGAACTGCACCGCCAGCGGCGCGAGGCCGTTGGTGACGGAGGCCGTGGCTTCCGCGATCGGGGCCTTGTTGCCGGCGACGTAGTCGATCCGGTAGACGCCCGAGTCGGCGTTGTCGCCACCGAAGCCGGAGCCCCACTCGATCACGTACAGCGCGCCGTCCGGACCGAAGTCGAGGTCCATCGGCCGCTTGTAGCCGGTGCCGAGGGCGAACGGGTCGACCGCGGTCATCGCGCCGGTCGGGCCGAGGTCGGCGGTCTTGATCCAGCCGTTGTTCCACTCGGCGATGAACCACTTGTCGTCGTAGAACGCCGGGAACTTGCGGTCCGAGTCCAGGTTCGGGTCGAAGTGGTAGCGGGGGCCGCCCATCGGCGCGCCGCCCGTGCCGAGGTTCGGCCGGAACCGCGGGTCGGTGTCGCTGAAGCCCATCCACGCGGACGCGGGCTGCGCGGGCGGGAGGTCCGTCAGGCCCGTGTTGTTGGGCGAGTCGTTCTTGAGGTTCGCGCAGTCGAACTTGGCGCCGGACTGCGAGGTCTCGAAGTTGTAGTCGTTGTACTGCACGTTGTCGCGGATGCAGTACGGCCAGCCATAGTTGCCGGCCTGGGGCACGACGTTGAACTCGACCGAGCCCTGCGGGCCGCGGTTGGCGTTCGCCGTACCCGCGTCCGGGCCGTAGTCGCCGCTCAGGACCCAGCCGGTCTCTTGGTCGACCGTGATCCGGAACGGGTTGCGGAAGCCCATGGCGAAGATCTCGGGCCGCGTCTTGTCGACGCCCGCCGCGAACAGGTTCCCGGGCGGCACCGTGTACGTGTTGCCGAGGCCGGGCGTGCCGGTCGGGTTCTCGACCGGCTTGATCCGCAGGATCTTGCCGTTGAGGTCGTTGGTGTTGGCCGACGTGCGCTGCGCGTCCCACGCGGAGCGGCCGGAGCGCTCGTCGATCGGGTTGTAGCCGCCCGAGTCGAACGGGTTCGTGTTGTCGCCCGTGGAGATGAACAGGCTCCCGTCGGGACCGAAGGACATCGAGCCGGACGAGTGGCAGCACTGCCCACGCTGGTGGGTGAACGTGAGGATCTTCTGCTCGGACGCGAGGTCGAGCGTGTCGCCGTTGACCTTGAAGCGGGCGACCACCTGCGTGTTCGAGCTGTCGGGCAGCTGCGAGTAGAAGAGGTAGACCCACTTCGACGTCGCGAAGTCCGGGGCGAGCTGGAGGCCGAGCAGGCCGTTCTCCTGGCTGCGGGTGACGGGCACCGTGCCCGCTGTGAGCGTCTGCTGCGTGTTCGGCTTCCAGATCATCAGCCGTCCATCGCGCTCGATGTAGAAGACGCGCCCGTCCGGGGCGATGTCCAGCTCCATCGGGTTCTGCGTGTTGTCGTCCAGCGTGACCTTCTGGAAGTCACCCGCGACCGGCGTCTGCGCGCCGGCCGCGGCCGTCCAGCAAAGGCACGAGAGGACCGCGGCGATGACCGCCGCGACCGTCCTGAGACCCAATTCCCTCTCCCCCTACGGTGTCGTCGTCGAAAGCGTGAACGTGAGCGTCTTGCCGTACGCGCCCGTGTGCAGCCCGTCCGTCGCGGCGATCGGCTGCTTGAGCGCGATCGCGACGGCGTCGAGGCTCTTCGGGCCCGTGTAGCTGACGAGCGGTGTGGGTGCGCTCGCGCCCCCCACGGGCGCGAACGCACCGGCCCCCGCCCGGACCTGCAAGGCCTGCGGGAGCACGTAGCTGCCCTGCACGAGGTGCCCGGGTGCCGTCGCGGACGCGTCGTGCACGGTCAGCGCCGCGTTCGGCGCGGTGCTCGTGACGGTGGCGTCCAGCGTCGCCGTGTAGTCGGCGGTGACGCCGGGCTTGAACGTGCCGAGGTTGGCGGTCGCCTGGTTGAAGGCGAGCGACAGGACCTGCGGCACGGAGCCGCTGATCTCGGTCTCCGCGGTCACCGACTCACCCGGGGCCGTGAACGCCAGCGCCTGCCAGCGCCCGCGGTCCTCGGCGCCGAGCGCCTTGGTGAACATCGCCGTGCGGTCGACCTCGGCGCTGATGCGCTGGCCGCCGCCCTGGTCGGCGCCGATCCGCAGCTCCGCCGGCGCGCAGCCGTCGATCGCCAGGTTCGGGATCGAGCCGCCGCCGACGCGGGTGCCGTCGACGTAGACGTCGATCTCACCCGACCGCGACGCGGTGATGACCAGGTTGATGAAGCGCCCGGTCGGCAGCACGGCGTTGGTGGTGACGCCCACGCCCGAGGTGATGATGCGCACCTGGCCGCTGGGCGTGAGGTCGATCAGGAAGCCGACGCTGTCGCCGCCGCTGGGCGTCTTCCAGTCCCAGATCCGGCGGTACGAGTTGGACGCGTTGATCTTGATCTCCGCCGCCCAGGTGGCCTCGCGCAGGTAGCCGAGCGTGGCAACACCGTTCGTGCGCAGGTAGCGCGGACCGTCGATGCTCGCGCTCGAGCCGGTCGGGCCCGTGGCGAGGTAGCTGGCGGCGCCGCCGGCCCAGACGCCGTCACGGTCGTAGCCGGACGCGTCGTCGATGGTGTTCCCCGAGGACGGGTCCCAGGCGAACAGCGGCGTCTGCGTCGGCGTCGGGCACGGGCCGGGCGGCTCGTAGCCGGGGACGTCGATGCCGATCCGCGCGTTCGAGCCCGCCAGGTGGCGCGCCTCGGTCGGCGCGGCGCCGGTGAGGACCGCCGTCGGCAGCGCGCTGGTCGGCGCGCTCGGGCGCTGGATCAGGTACGTGCCGTTGGCGGCCGCGGGGAGCGTGATGAGCGCCGCGGTGGTCGCCGGCACGACGACCGTGCCGGGGCTCGAGCCGGAGACGATCTGCGCCTCCTGGCCGGGCCACGGGTTCTTGATCCGGATGCTGCGCGCGGCCGGGCCGTTGACGAGCGCCGCCGTGGTGACCGCGCCCTCCTGCACCTGGACGCTGATCTTCGAGCGGTGCTGCAGGAACACGGTGCCTTCGGCGGTCCAGCCCGGCGGCACCGCGGGCGCGATGCGCACGATCCCGTCGAAGTCGGTCGCGAGCGCCTCGTTGATCGCCAGCGCCGTCACGCCCGCGTGCTCGTCGTAGGTGTTGGTCGCGCCGGTCGGGCCGAGATTGGCCAGGCCGTTGGAGAAGATCTGGTAGGAGCTCGTGGTCGCGCGCAGGCGCGCGGCGACCTCAGGCCCGTTGTGCAGCCGCGCGGCGTCGACCGCGTCCAGGCTCCAGTCGTTGGCGTTGACGAAGCGGCGCGTGGCGTAGCTCGCCTTGGCCAGCTCGAACTCCGCCGGCGTTTGGTCGGTCACCGTGTTGAACGGGAAGACCGTCTCCAGGTCCAGGTTCTCGACGTTGCGCAGCTGGGCGAGCGGCTGCGCCGAGTAGGCGAACGCGGTCTGGCCGTTGCGCGTCTCGGTCGGCAGATCGAGGATCTTCGGGATCGCGGCCTGCAGCTGCGTGACGAGCGCCGCGTCCTGGCCGAGCAGCGTCGCCGCTTCGACCACGATCGGGAACAGGGTCTTCATCGCGAGCCGGTCGGTGATCGGGTCGCTGACGTCCCACTGCGTCTCGTGCGCGTTCGACGGCGAGGTGTGCAGCTTGCCGTCCGCGCCCTCGACCGCGTAGGCGAGCAGGAAGCGCGCCGCGTCGGCCATGAACGGGTAGTTGCGCTCGAGGAACGTGCGGTCGTCGGTCGCCAGGTAGTGGCGCCACATCGACAGGCTGACGTTCGCGCCGGTGGTCAGGTTGCGGCGGTTCCACTCCGGCGGGCCGGCCGCGATGCAGCTCGGGTTGCCGTCGTCGGTGCCCGTGTACCAGCCGGTGCCGTCGAAGCGCATCGTCTCCGGGACGCAGATGCCCGGGCGGCCGCCCATGCGCTCCGTCGTCCACTTGCGGATGTTCTCGAGGTTGTCGCGGTAGAGCCGGTAGCGCGGGAGGTTCGCGTCGGTGTTGCCCGCGCCCATGTTGGCCGCGAGGTGCATGCGCATGTTCCAGTGCCAGTAGTGGCCACCGCCCCAGCCCTGCGAGTCGCGGCTGAAGTTGAACAGCGGGTTGGTGCCCGCCTGACCGGTCGGGAACTCACCGCGCTCGGAGGCGCCCTGCACGTACAGGAAGATCGTGCGGAGGTTCTCCATGTAGTCCGCGGTGCCGTCGGCGGACTGCAGGCGGATCAGCCCGACCTTGTTCCAGTACTGCTGCCACCACGCGAGGTGCGCGGTGCGCAGGTTGCCGGTCGTGTCGGAGCCGAGCACGCCGGCGGCCGCGGCCTGCGCGTCGCCGCCGTTGTAGCTCGGCGAGCCGATCAGCACGCGGAACGTGCCGTCGGCGTTGGGCTTGAAGCTCACCTCGACCGTGCGCGCGTCGACCACGCGGGCGCTGACCTCGCGCCCGCCAGCGGTGACCGCCGCGAGCGAGCCGAAGGTCTTGCCGGTGCCGCCGGTGAACGAGCCGGTGTCCACCCACGTCTCCGCGAGCCGGGCGATGCCGTCGCTCGCGCCCGCGGTGGGGTTGCGGCCGCTCTGCAGGTTGATCCGCGCGGTCTGCGTGGAGTTGGGGTCCGCGCCGGTGACGTCGACCACGAGCTGGTCCTTGTCCGCGCGGACGTAGGTGGTGGCGGTCATGCCGCCGCCCGACTGGCGGAAGGTGGCGTCGTACAGGTCGACGCTGCCGCGGTAGTCGGCGGCGTTCGTCAGCGGCGCGAGGCCGGGGATCGTGACCTGGCCGGGCGACTTGCGCGTCGGCCAGGTGTCGCCCCGGTTCAACTGGGCGGTGAAGCCGCCCGCGCCCCAGACGGCGGCGCCGAACGTGCCGTTGCCCAGCGGCATCAGCTGGTTCGCCTGCAGCGGCGGTGATCCGAGGACGATGTTCGCGCGGCGCACGACGTTCGGCGTGTCCACGCGGAAGGCGTTGTCCACCCATGCGGTGCTCGGCGCGGCCGAGACGCTCGGCGGCGCGATGACCATCCCTGTCAATCCAGCGACCAGCAACGCCGCGGCGCGGCGTGGGGCTCTCCTCCCCGACATCAGAACTCTCCTCTAGGTGCGACCGGTTTGAACGGCCGCGCAACTATTCACCCAGCCGAGTCAGATGTCAAGCAGAGATCCGATGTTTCCGGTCGAAACCGGTTTCGGCGCGAACTTCTTCGCGACCCGGACGCGCAATGGTGGGAGGTCTGGCGAGTCCGACTAGGCTGCGAGCGCGTCGGGCTCGGTCTCGTCGAGCGCGGTCTCGAGCCACGCCTCGACGCCGGCGATGTGCGCGGTGGCCACCGCGCGGGCGACGTCCGGGCGATGGTGCGCGAGCGCGTCGTAGAGCGCCGCGTGCTGCGCCTTGGTCTGCGCGATGGCGTTGGCCTGGGTGACGCCCCGCCACACGCGGGTGCGGCTCATCGGCGTCGAGAACGAGTCGAGCACGGACGCCAGGACCGGGTTGCGCGACGCCGCGCCGATCAGCCGGTGGAAGCGCAGGTCGTTGGCCACGAACGCCTCGACCGTGTCGCAGGCGTCCATCTCCTCGACGATCGAGTGCAGCTCGACGAGCTCCTCGTCGGTGATGTACTGCGCCGCCAGCGCCGCGACCGCCGCCTCGAGGATGCGGCGCACCTCGAGCACGTGCAGCAGCGTGCGGTCCTGGTGGAAGTCGGCCATGAACGTCAAGGGCTCGAGCAGCATGCTCGGCTCCAGGCTCGTCACGTACGTGCCGTCGCCCTGGCGCGCCTCGAGGATGTTGGCGAGCGTCAGGGCGCGTACGGCTTCGCGCAAGGAGTTGCGGGAGATGCCGAGGCGGGCGGCGAGGTCGGCCTCCTTGGGCAGCCGGGCTCCCGCGGCCAACTCGCCGCGGATGATCATCGCCTTGATGTCGTCGATCGCTCGCTGGGTGACGCTCACGTGGTGCTCCTTTGGCTCAGGCCAGCGTATAGGTCCGACGACACGTTTCACCAAAGATCTGCGCGCGCTCCGCCGCGCTCAGGCTCGCGGTCAGCGCCTCCGCCGCCTCGACCACCTCGTCGTAGCTCGCCGCGAGCGTGCAGACCGGCCAGTCCGAGCCGAACAGCAGCCGCTCCGGGCCGAACGCCTCGAGCACCACCTCGAAGTAGGGCGCGAGGTCGGCGACGGTCCACGTGGACCAGTCGGCCTCGGTGACCATGCCGGAGAGCTTGCAGCTGACGTGCTCGTGCTGGGCCAGCGCGCGGACGTCGCTCGCCCACGGCTCGAGCTCGCCGTTCGCGATCGGCGGCTTGGAGAGGTGGTCGACGACGAAGACGAGGTCGTCGAGCGCCCAGGCGGTCTCGATCGCGGCCGGCAGCTGCGGCGGGAGCGTGAGCAGGTCATAGACGAGGCCGGCGTCGGCGACGGCCCGCAGCCCGCGCCGCACGTCGTCACGGCAGAGCCAGCGCGGGTCCGGCTCGCCCTGCACCTGATGGCGGATGCCCACGAGCCAGTCGCTGCGCAGCTCCGCGAGCCGGTCGCCCACGTCCGGCGCCGTGAGGTCGACCCAGCCGACCACCCCCGCGATCAGCTCGTGCTCGGCCGCGAGGGCCAGCAGCTCCGGCGTCTCCTCGGGCTCCGTGACGGTCTGCACCAGCACCGTGGCGTCGAACCCCCGTGCGACCGCCGCGAGCTCGTCCACGCCGAACGAGCGCCGAAGCGGCGAAGCGGGGTCGATCCACGGCTGGTCCCGCACCTCGAGGTTCCATAGGTGATGATGGGCGTCAGCGCGAAACATCCAATGACCTCGGCGAGCATACTCGCTTGACAGCGCAGTCATCCGATGATTTTCTGCCACCCGTGGCCACCAAACATCCCATGTTTCCGGCCGTCATCACGTCGCTCGAGACGTTCGACGTCCGCTTCCCCACGTCCCTCCAGCTCGACGGCTCGGACGCGATGAACCCGGACCCGGACTACTCCGCGGCCTACGTGGTGATCGGCACCGACGCCGGAGACGGGCTCGAAGGCCACGGGTTCGCGTTCACGATCGGGCGCGGCAACGACGTGCAGGTGGCGGCGATCCGCGCGCTCGAGCCGTTCGTGCTCGGCGCGTCGATCGACGACATCGGGGACGTCTGGCGCCGGCTCGTGCACGACTCGCACCTGCGCTGGCTCGGCCCGGAGAAGGGCGTCATGCACATGGCGATCTCCGCCGTGGTCAACGCGCTCTGGGACCTGGCGGCCAAGCGTGCCGAGAAGCCGCTGTGGCGGCTGCTCGCCGACATGGAGCCGGAGGCGCTCGTCGACCTCGTCGACTTCCGCTATCTCACGGACGCGCTGACCCGCGAGGAGGCGCTGGAGATCCTGCAGCGCGCGCGGGCCGGCCGCGAGGAGCGTGCCGCGCAGCTGCTGCGCGACGGCTACCCCGCCTACACGACCACACCCGGCTGGCTCGGCTACTCGGACGCGAAGCTCACGCGGCTCTGCCAGGAGGCGCTCGCCGCCGGGTACGAGCAGATCAAGCTCAAGGTCGGCGCGAACCTGGAGGACGACGTCCGCCGGCTGCGCATCGCGCGCGCCGTCTGCGGCCCGGAGATCCGGATCGCGGTCGACGCCAACCAGCGCTGGGACGTCGACGACGCGATCCGCTGGATCCACGCGCTCGAGCCGTACGCCCCGTACTGGATCGAGGAGCCCACCAGCCCCGACGACGTGCTCGGCCACGCGACGATCCGCCACGCGGTGCGCCCGATCAAGGTCGCCACCGGCGAGCACGTGCAGAACCGCGTCGTGTTCAAGCAGCTGATGCAGGCGCGCGCGATCGACGTCGTGCAGATCGACGCCGCGCGGGTCGCGGGCGTCAACGAGAACCTGGCGATCCTGCTGCTGGCCGCGAAGTTCGGCCTGCCCGTGTGCCCACACGCGGGCGGCGTGGGCCTGTGCGAGCTCGTCCAGCACCTGGCGATGTTCGACTTCGTCGCCGTCTCTGGCAGCCTCGACGGCCGCGTGATCGAGTACGTCGACCACCTGCACGAGCACTTCCTCGACCCGGTCGTGGTCGAGCGCGCACGCTACCGCGCGCCGACCGCATCTGGCTTCTCGTCGCAGATGTCGACCGAGGCGATCGCCGCCCACCGCTACCCGGGCGGGACCGTGTGGACGCGACCGCAGCCGTCGCACGCATGATGCGACCGCTGGGTCGCGGAGG
Source organism: Solirubrobacter pauli (assembly GCF_003633755.1). Classification (GTDB taxonomy): domain Bacteria; phylum Actinomycetota; class Thermoleophilia; order Solirubrobacterales; family Solirubrobacteraceae; genus Solirubrobacter; species Solirubrobacter pauli. Next base: position 3,390,158 of record NZ_RBIL01000001.1, on the reverse strand, counting down.
TCTGGAGGTCGGACCGCTCGCCTTCGGGTCGGCGCCGATCGGCAACCTCGGCCGCGTCGTCCCCGACGACGAGTGGCCGGGCGCGCCGGCGGCGGCGCTCGAGCACGGCGTGCGCTACTTCGACACCGCGCCGCACTACGGGCTCGGGCTCGCCGAGCAGCGGCTCGGCGCCTCCCTCCCGCGCGACTGCGTCATCTCCACGAAGGTCGGGCGCGTCCTCGTCCCCGGTCCCGGCGACGGCATGGACGACGAGGGCTACGTCGTCCCGACCACCCGGGTGCGCGTGCGCGACTACAGCCGCGACGGCGTGCTGCGCTCGCTCGAGGCGAGCCTGGAGCGCCTCGGCCGCGACCGCGTCGACATCCTCTTCGTCCACGATCCCGACGAGCACCACCGCGAGGCGCTCGAGGGCGCGTTCCCCGCGCTCGAGGAGCTCAGGTCACAGGGCGTGATCTCCTCATACGGTGCCGGCATGAACCAGAGCGAGATGCTCGCGGACTTCGTGCGCGAGACCGACCTCGACGTGCTGATGCTGGCCGGCCGGTACACGCTGCTCGAGCAGGGCGCGCTCGACGACCTACTGCCCGAGTGCGAGCGCCGCGGCGTGTCCGTGGTCGCCGCGGGCGTCTTCAACTCCGGGCTTCTCGCGCGCGCACGCCCGCGTGAGGACGTGACCTACAACTACGAGCCGGCGCCGCCGGAGATCCTCGCGCGCGTGCACCGGATCGCCGACGTGCTCGAGCGCCACGGCACGACGCTGCCGGTCGCGGCCGCGCAGTTCGCGCTCGCCCACCCGGCCGTCGCGACGGTCTGCCTCGGGGCGCGCAACCGCGCGCAGGTGGAGCGCAACGCCGCGCTCTTCGACACGCCCGTGCCCGCCGCCGCGTGGGAGGAGCTCGTCGCCGAGGGCCTGCTGCGCGAGACCGCGCCGGTGCCGGCATGAACCTGCTCGAGGTCAAGGGCGTCAGCAAGGCGTTCCCGGGCGTGAAGGCGCTCGAGGACATGCACCTCGACGTACGCGCGGGCGAGGTGCTCGGCCTCGTGGGCGAGAACGGCGCGGGCAAGTCGACGCTGATGAAGCTGCTGTCGGGGATCTACGAGGTCGACGCGGGCGTGTTCACGTTCGCGGGCGAGCGCTACGAGCCGACATCGGCCAAGCACGCGCTCGAGCTCGGCATCAGCATCATCCACCAGGAGTTCAACCTGATGCCCGACCTCACGGTCGCGCAGAACCTGTTCATCGGGCGCGAGGGTGGGTTCTTCACGAGCGAGCGGGCGCTCAACGCGCGGGCGCAGGCGCTGATCGAGCGCCTGCACCTGCCGCTCGAGCCCAAGCAGCTCGTCGGCGACCTCACGGTGGCCAAGCAGCAGATGGTGGAGATCGGCAAGGCGCTGTCCTACGACGCGCGGCTGCTGATCATGGACGAGCCGACCGCGGCGCTCAACGACGCCGAGGTCGAGGTGCTGCACGACCTCATCCGCCGGTTCGTCACGCCCGGCACCGGCGTGATCTACATCTCGCACCGCATGGACGAGCTGCGCCGGATCGCCGACCGCATCACGGTCATCCGCGACGGCCGTTACGTCGGCACGCGCGAGACCGCCGAGACGACCATGCGGGACGTCATCGCGATGATGGTCGGTCGCGAGCTCGACATGGACGCCCAGCCGGTCGGCGTGCGCGAGGACCGCGAGGTCGTGCTGTCGGTCGAAGGGCTCAGCACCAAGGACCTGCTGCGGGACGTCAGCTTCGAGCTGCGCAAGGGCGAGATCCTCGGCTTCGCCGGCCTGATGGGCGCCGGGCGGACGGAGGTCGCGCGCGCGGTCGTCGGTGCCGACCGGACCGACGGCGGCACGATCCGGCTGCACGGGCGCGAGGTCAAGATCGCCAACCCGGCGGACGCGGCGCGCCACCGGATCGGCTACCTGTCCGAGGACCGCAAGCGCTACGGGCTCCTGCTCGAGCAGGAGGTCGGCGCCAACGTCGGCCTCAGCGCGCTGGCCGAGCGCTTCCAGTCCTGGGGCTTCGTCAAGGACAAGGCGATGCGCGCGACCGCCCGCGAGTACGTGGACACGCTGCGCATCAAGACGCCGTCGGTCAAGCAGACGGCCAAGAACCTCTCCGGTGGCAACCAGCAGAAGGTGGTGATCGCGAAATGGCTCGTGAAGGACTGCGACATCCTGATCTTCGACGAGCCGACGCGGGGGATCGACGTGGGCGCCAAGGAGGAGATCTACCGGCTGCTGAACCAGCTGGCGGAGAGCGGCAAGTCGATCGTGATGATCTCGTCGGAGCTGCCGGAGATCCTGCGGATGTCGCATCGGATCGTGGTCATGAGCGAGGGCCGCGTGACGGGAACGCTGGACGCTTCGGACGCGACGCAGGAGCAGGTCATGCACCTCGCGACTCAGCGACGGGTCGCGGCGTGAGCGCGGTCCGCGACCGGCTGCAGCAGTTCCTCGCGTTCGGGTCGCTGATCGCGATCTTCCTGTTCTTCTCGATCGCGAGCTCGAGCTTCCTGAACTACTCGAACGTCACGTCGATCCTGTTCTCGACGGTCGTGATCGGCCTGCTCGCGCTCGGCACCACGTTCGTGATCATCACGAGCGGGATCGACCTGTCGATCGGCACCGGGATGACGCTGTGCGCGGTCATGTCCGGCGTGCTGATCGTCAACACCGGGCTGCCCGTGTGGCTGGGCGTGCTGGGCACGATCCTGTTCGGGGGCCTGATCGGCTTCGTGAACGGGTTCAACGTCTCGTTCCTCGGCATCCCGCCGTTCATCGCGACGCTGGCGATGATGCTCGTGGCGCAAGGGCTCGCGCTCGTCATCTCCGACAGCACGCCGATCTACTTCAACGACGAGCCCGGCTACATCGCGATCTCGACCGGCCACCTGCTCGGGGTCGACTTCCCGAACGCCGTGCTCGTGCTCGCGGTGGCCACGGTGATCGCCGCCGTGGTGCTCAACCGGACGATCCTCGGGCGCTACACGTACTCGATCGGCTCCAACGAGGAGGCGACCGCGCTGTCGGGGATCAGCGTGCGCAAGTGGAAGCTGGCCATCTACACGCTGGCCGGGCTCTTCACCGGGCTCGCCGGCGTGATGATCTCCGCGCGGCTGGCGTCCGCGCAGCCCGGCACGGGCATCGGCTACGAGCTGCAGGCCATCGCCGCCGTGGTGATCGGCGGCACCTCGTTGGCCGGCGGCAAGGGCTCGATCGTCGGCACGCTGATCGGCGCGCTGATCATCTCCGTCCTCAACAACGGCCTGCAGATCATGTCGATCCCCCAGGAGTGGCAGAACGTGATCCTTGGGGCCGTGATCCTCGTCGCCGTCTACGCCGACATGGCGCGCAAGCGCAGCAGCACTGTGTGAATCACAAGCTAGGGGAGAGAACTCATGGGCAAGTGGCTGATGGTGTGCGCGGCGAGCCTCGCGTTGGGCTTCGCGGCGTGCGGTGACGACGGTGGGGAGACGACCGGCGGCGCGTCCGCGGGCGGCGGTGGTGGTGGAGGCGGTGAGCAGCCGTACATCGCCATCGTGTCGAAGGGCTTCCAGCACCAGTTCTGGCAGGCGGTCAAGCAGGGCGCCGAGGACGAGGCGAAGGCCAAGGGCGCGAAGATCACGTTCGAGGGCCCGCCGACCGAGCAGGACATCGAGCAGCAGGTCACGATGCTCACCAACGCGATCCAGAAGAAGCCGGCCGCGATCGGCTTCGCCGCGCTGGACTCGAAGGCGAGCGCGCCGCTGATGGAGCAGGCCAAGTCGGCGAACATCCCGGTGATCGCGTTCGACTCCGGCGTGGAGTCCGACGTGCCGGTGACGACCGCCGCGACGGACAACAAGGCCGCGGCCGCCGAGGCCGCCAAGCACATGTCCGAGCTGATCGGCGGCAAGGGCAAGGTCGCCCTCGTGGTGCACGACCAGACGTCGCGCACGGGCATCGAGCGCCGTGACGGCTTCGTCGAGTGGATGAAGGCCAACGCGCCGGACGTCGAGCTGCTGCCGGTGCAGTACGGCGCGGGCGACCAGGCCAAGTCGGCTGACATCGCGAAGTCGATCATCCAGGCCAACCCCGACCTCAAGGGCTTCTACGGCGCGAACGAGGGCTCGGCCATCGGCGTCGTCAAGGGCGTCGAGGAGAGCGGCAAGAAGGGCATCACGATCGTCGGCTTCGACTCCGGCAAGGCGCAGATGGACGCGATCCGCAGCGGCGTGATGGCCGGCGCGATCACGCAGAACCCGGTCGGCATGGGCAAGCAGCTGGTCGACAGCGCGCTGGCCGCGATCAACGGCGAGCAGCAGCCGAAGGTGATCGACACGGGCTTCTACTGGTACGACAAGACGAACATCGACGACCCGAAGATCGCCGCCGTCCTGTACGAGTAGCCTCTGCGCCATGAAGGCGCTGCGGGACCTGCTGCTTCAGCATCGGGACGACTACGAAGCCGCTCGGGCCGCGTTCGCGTGGCCCGAGCTGGACGAGTTCAACTGGGCGCTCGACTGGTTCGACCCGTTCGCACGGGGGAACGCGGCGCCCGGGCTGCTGGTGGTGGAAGGCGACGGGTCGTCGGAGGTCCTGAGCTTCGACGACCTGGCGCGGCGGTCCGACGGACGCGCCGCCTGGCTGCGCTCGATCGGCGTGGCCCGCGGCGACCGGATCGTGCTGATGCTCGGCAACCAGGTCGAGCTCTGGGAGTCGATGCTCGCGGCGATCAAGCTCGGCGCGGTCATCATCCCGGCCACCACCCTGCTGGCCGAGGCGGACCTGCGGGACCGGATCGAGCGCGGCCGGGCCAAGCACGTGATCGTGCGCGCGGCCGACACCGGCAAGTGGGACGGCGTCGCCGGCGACTACACGCGGATCGCCGTGGGGGGCGACGTCGACGGGTGGCGCTCGTACGGCTCCGCGGACGGATTCGTCGCCGAGGGCGTGACGCGCGCGTCCGACACGCTGCTGCTGTACTTCACGAGCGGCACGACGGCCAAGCCGAAGCTCGTCGAGCACACGCACGCGTCGTATCCGGTCGGCCACCTGTCGACGATGTACTGGCTCGGGTTGCAGCCGGGCGACGTGCACCTGAACCTCTCGTCGCCGGGCTGGGCCAAGCACGCGTGGAGCAACGTCTTCGCGCCGTGGCTCGCGGGCGCGACCGTGGCGATCTTCAACTACGAGCGCTTCGACGCCGCCGCGCTGCTGCGCGTGATCGCCAAGCACGACGTGAGCACGTTCTGCGCCCCGCCGACGGTCTGGCGCATGCTGATCCAGGCCGATCTGGGCTCCAGGCCGGCGGCGCTGCGCGAGGTGGTCGGCGCGGGCGAGCCGCTGAACCCCGAGGTCATCGAGCAGGTCCAGCGCCGCTGGGGCCTCACGCTCCGCGACGGCTACGGCCAGACCGAGACGACGGCGATGATCGGCAACACGCCCGGCCAGCCGCTCAAGCCCGGCTCGATGGGTCGGCCGCTACCCGGCTACGACATCGTCCTCGTGGAGGGCGAGATCTGCCTGCCACTCGACAACCGCCCGCTCGGCCTGATGGTCGGCTACCGCGACGACGACGAGCGCACCTCCGAGGCGATGCGCGACGGCTACTACCACACCGGTGACGTCGCCACCCAGGACGAGGACGGCTACATCACCTACGTCGGCCGCACCGACGACGTCTTCAAGGCGAGCGACTACCGCATCTCGCCCTTCGAGCTCGAGTCGGTGCTGATCGAGCACGAGGCGGTCGCCGAGGCGGCGGTCGTGCCGTTCCCGGACCCGGTGCGCCTCGCCGTGCCGAAGGCGTACGTCGTGCTGGCCGCCGGCCACGAGCCGACGCGGGAGACCGCCCTGGCGATCATGCGCCACTGCCGCGAGCACCTCGCGCCGTACAAGCGCGTCCGCCGGATCGAGTTCGCCGAGCTGCCCAAGACGATCTCCGGCAAGATCCGCCGCGTCGAGCTGCGCGAACGCGCCGAGGGCGGCTGGTCGGAGGCCGACTTCCCGGAGCTCCGAGCTTAAACGTCCAGGACGTTTAAGCCCGGCGCGGCTTGTTCCACGGGCGGCGGGCCATCTTGGCCACCGCGGTGTCGTCGTGCTTGGCCTGGTGCACGCCCGCCTCGACCCAGGCGATGCGGGTGCAGAGCGCGGACAGCATCACGAGCAGGCTCGGGAGGTCGCCGCCGCGACGGAGCAGGCGCAGGGCGACCGCGATCCGGGCCGCCCAGTTGGAGACCTTGTAGATCCGGTGCTCCTCGAGCGGCTCCGCGAGCTCGCCCAGCGAGCGGTCGTTGATCGCCGACAGCACGAGCTTGGAGCCCATCGCGATCAGCTCGATGTGGCCGAGCGCGTCGCGGGCCGGGCCGTGGCGGTGGAAGAGGCGGTTCGCGCCGGCGCCGGAGGCCAGGGCGGTGGTGATGAAGATCGGCGCGAGCAGCGTGCGCGAGCGGGCCCACAGCGGCGTGGCGGTCGCGGCCAGCAGGACGCCGGTGTACGAGCCGAGGTAGGTGCCGAACAGCGCCGTCCCGCCTCCACCCACGCGCGCGAGCCGCTTGAAGCCGAGCACGTCCGCGGCGACCGCGCCCGCGGCGCTCGTCGAGAACGCGACGAGGCACCAGGCCCCCATCGACATCGGCGAGCGCGTCTTGAAGATCCGCAGCATGTTCAGGAAGCGCGCCGGGCGGCCGAGGTCGGCGATCAGCAGCGGCGCGCCCGGGATGACGGCGGCGAGCGCGACCTTGCGGGCGAGCGCGGCGGCGTCGTGGTCGCCGACCGCGTCGCACGCGACCGAGACGAAGGCCGAGCCGCTCGCCATCCCGCCGACGAAGAAGTAGACCGGCACCTCCCACGTCCACACGGCGGCGTGGATCATCGGCCCCTGGACGGGCACGGGCAGCTCCTCGGAGGCGCGCGCGTCGTGCGCGGCCTTGACCGCCTTCGCGCGCCCGGCGCCGTTCTCCGCCGACGCGTAGTCCGTGTCCTTGTCGTAGAGGAACGACCAGCGCGAGTCGCCGAAGTGCTCCTTGGCGAGCGCGACCTTCTCGCCCGCGCGCTGCCACACGCCGGCCTGCCCGCGGGTGCCGACGGCAGGCGTCGTCACGCGCCCTTCGGGCGTGCGCCCCGCCTGCTCGCGGCGCATCACCTCCTCGGGTGGCGGCCCCTTCTTCTGGCTCAACGCTTCCTCCGGTAGGCGGCGGCGAAGCTGCCGAGGGCGACGCCGATCGCCGCGACCGCCGCGCCCAGGCCCGCCGCGGTGGCGATCGGTCCGTTCTGCTGGCTCGGCGAGTCCGCGTGGGCGGGGAGGCCGTAGCGCTCGGGTGGCTCGGTGAGCAGGAAGAACGCCCCGAGGCCCCCGGCGAGCGGCTCGATGCCCTCCCCGGCGCCGTACAGGTACGCCCCCTCCAGCCCGCGCTCCTGCAGCGTGGCCACGCGCGCCTCCGCGCGCTCGACCAGCTCGTCGTACGGGCCGAACTGGATCGAGTCGGTCGGGCACGCCTTCGCGCACGCGGGCTCCAGCCCGTCCTCGAGCCGGTCGTAGCAGAGCGTGCACTTGGCGGCGCGCCCGTCGTACGGGTCGCGGTCGATCACGCCGAACGGGCACGACGGCACGCAGTAGCCACAGCCGTTGCACACGTCGGGCTGGACGATCACGGTGTCGAACTCCGTGCGGATCAGCGCGCCCGTCGGGCACGCGTCCAGGCAGCCGGCGTTGGTGCAGTGCTTGCACACGTCGGACATGAACACCCAGCGGTCCAGCGTCGCCCCCAGCGCGGCCTCGACGAAGTTCAGCGTCGGCTCGGGCTCGGGCTCGAGCAACGTCAGCGTCTCGACGAAGCGCACGTGCCGCCACGTCGAGGCCGACAGCGAGCGCGTCGCGTCGTAGGACTGCGACGGCTGCAGCTCGTCCGCGGGCAGGTCGTTCCACTGCTTGCACGCGACCTCGCACGCCTTGCAGCCGATGCACACCGTCGTGTCCGTGAAGAAGCCCATGCGCTGGGCCTCGGGTCGCTGGATGGCGACTTCCATCAGGCCTGCTCCTCGTCGCCCAGCACGCTGTGGGGGGTCTTGCTCGCGAAGTCCGGCCGCTGGTGGCTGTCCGGGTCCTCGTGGGTCTCGACGTCCGCGAGCCGCTCGGTGCTCTCGCCCTGGCGGCGACCGGCCCGCACGTTGCAGCGGAAGGCCTTGGACTCGTGGATCGTCGTGTTCGGGTCGCCGGAGATGGCGATCAAGTCGTTGACCGTGTCGCCCGTGACCCCCTGCGGGTTGGTCTTGAACGTGCCCCAGTGCCACGGCAGGCAGACCTGGTGGATGGTCCGCTCCCCCATGCGCAGCGGCTGCACGCGGTTGGTGACCTTGGCCCGCGCCTCGATCTCCGCGCGCGGCGTCTCGATCACCATCCACTCGCCGTCGACGATGCCGCGCTCGCGCGCGAGCACCGGATCGATCTCGGCGAACATCTCGGGTTGCAGCTCGGCCAGCCACGGCAGGTTGCGGCTCATCGGCCCGGCCGTGTGGTGCTCGGTGAGCCGGAACGTCGAGGCGACGAGCGGGTAGCGGTCGTCGTTCTCCTCGACCAGCGGGTTCTCGGGACGCACCCACGTGATGCCGAGCGGGTTCGCCCCCAGCTTGGGATAGAGCTCGTTGGGCACCGGTGACTCGAGCGGCTCGTAGTGCGTCGGGATCGGCGCGTCCAACGGGCCGCTGGGCGAGAACAGCGCGCCGCGGCCGTCCGGCATCATCATGAACGGCGCGCTGCCGGGGATCGCTTCCATGCCCTCCGCGTCCGGGTTCGGCTCGTAGTCCGGTCGCTTGTCGGGTGGGAAGTCGGGCACGTCGTAGCCGGCCCACTTGCCCTGCTCCTCGTCCCACCACACGAGCTTCTTGCGCTCGGACCACGGCTTCCCGGACGGGTCGGCAGACGCGCGGTTGTAGAGGATGCGGCGGTTCGCCGGCCACGCCCAGCCCCACTCGGGTGAGACCGAGCCGCCGGGCGCGTCCAGGTCGCCCGGGTTGCGCCGGCGCGGCTGGTTGACGTTGTCGGCGAAGCAGCCGGAGTAGATCCAGCAGCCGCTCGACGTCGTGCCGTCGTTGCGCATCTCGCCGAACCCGTTGAGCAGCTTGCCCGTCGTGAGGTCGTAGCCGTTGATCTCGCGCAGCACGTCCTCGGCGTTGGGCTCGTCGTGCACGCCGTGCTCGGCGTAGTCCCAGGTGAGGTTGCGGATCGGCCAGTCGCGGGCGCGCTCGGAGTCGGCGTAGTGCGCCTTGATGCGCTTGCCGAGGTGGTAGGTGAAGTGCAGCTCCGAGCGGGCGTCGCCCGGCGGGTCCAGCGCCTTGTCGCGCCACTGCAGCAGCCGCTGCGTGTTCGTGAAGTGCCCTTCCTTCTCCACGTGGCCGGCCGCGGGCATCAGGAAGACCTCGGTCTGGATGTCCTCGGGCTTCATCTCCCCCGAGCGGATCTCCGGCGAGTCCTTCCAGAACGAGGCGGTCTCCAGGTCGGCGAGGTCGCGGACCACCAGCCACTTCATCTTGGCCAGCGCCCTTCGCTGCAGGCCCGCGTGCTGGGAGCCGACGGCCGGGTTCTGGCCCATCACGAACAGGCCGTCCAGCCCGCCGTCCAGCGCCCGCAACGTCGTCACGTAGTGGGAGTGGTTGCCGGTGAGCTTGGGCAGGTGGCCGAACCCGTAGTCGTTCTCCGCGGTCGCGGCGTCGCCGAACCAGGCCTTCAGGAGGCTGATGATGTACTCGTCGAAGTGCGACCACCAGCCGCTCTTCTTGCCGCCCGCCTCCACGTACTCGGCGAGCGTCTGGTCGTGCTCGGTGGCGCGCGGCATCGGGAGGTAGCCCGGCAGCAGGTCGTACAGGGTGGGGATGTCGCTGGAGCCCTGGATCGACGCGTGGCCGCGCATGGCCATGATCCCGCCGCCCGGGCGCCCGATGTTGCCGAGCAGCAGCTGCACGATCGACCCCGCGCGGATCATCTGGACGCCGGCGGTGTGCTGGGTCCAGCCCACGGCGTAGGCGAGCATCGTCGTCCGCTCGCGACCCGAGTTGGCGATCAGCGTCTCGGCCACCTTCAGGAACTGGTCCTCCGGGATGCCGCAGACCTTCGACACCATCTCGGGCGTGTAGCGCGAGTAGTGGCGGCGTAGCACCTGGAACACGCAGCGCGGATGCTGGAGCGTCGGGTCGTTGGGCACCTGCTCGAGCGTCTCGCCCGCCTGCGTGCGGTCGGTGAACGCCTGCGTGGACTGGACCTCGGCGCTCGAGGTCTTGCCCGGAGGCTCCATGCCCTCGAACAACCACGTGGTGCGGTCGTAGGTGCCCTTCTCGGGGTCGAAGCCCGAGAACAGGCCCTCGAGATCCTCCGTGTCCTTGAAGTCCTCGCGCACGAGGTGCGGCGCGTTCGTGTAGTTGACGACGTACTCCTCGAAGTACGACTTGGTCTCGATGATGTGGCGGATCAGGCCGCCCAGGAACGCGATGTCGGACCCGGCGCGGATCGGGACGTGCATGTTCGACACGGCGCTCGTCCGGCTGAAGTGCGGGTCGACGTGGATCAGCGTGGCGCCACGCTCACGCGCCTTCATGGCCCAGCGGGACCCGACCGGATGGGCCTCCATGAGCCCAGACCCCTGGATCCAGATGCAGTCGGCGTTCTGGAAGTCCTGCTGGTAGTTGGTTGCCGCGCCGCGGCCGAACGAGGTCCCCAGACCGGGGACCGAGGAGGAGTGTCATATGCGCGCCTGGTTCTCGATCTGCAGCGCGCCGACGGCGGTGAAGAGCTTCTTGATGAGGTAGTTCTCCTCATTGTCGAGCGTCGCGCCGCCCAGGTGCGCGAAGCCGAGCGTGCGGTCCACGCGGCGCCCCTGCTCGTCGTGGGACTGCCAGTGGTTCTCGCGGGCGGCGATCACGCGCTCGGCGATCATGTCCATCGCCGTCTCGAGGTCCAGCTCCTCCCACTCGGTGCCGCCCGGGCGCCGGTAGCGGATCTTGGTCAGCCGCCCGGGCTGCTGGATGAGCTGGCGGGACGCCGAGCCCTTGGGGCACAACGTCCCCTGGCTGATCGGCGAGTTCGGGTTGCCCTCGATGTCGACGAGCTCGCCGTCGCGCGTGTAGACGAGCTGGCCGCAGCCGACCGCGCAGTACGGGCAGATCGACTCGGTCACCTTCAGCCCGGCGATCCGCGAGCCCGCCTTGCGCGTCGTGTCCGCCGCGGCCGCGGAGCCCATCCCCCAGTCCATGGCCTTGCCGACCACGGGCAGCTCACGGAGCCGCTTGAAGCCTTTCGGACGGGAGCTCACTCGGGTTCCCTACCCAGGTCCTCCGGGTTGGCAATGACGAACACCCCGGAGATGATGAACCCGAGGCACAGCAGCACGCCGGCGATGCGGGTGAACGTGTTCTCGAACAGCAGCATCAGCGGCAGCCCCAGGATGAGGCAGGCGAACATCAGCTTCATGAGTCCACCGGCCGGAAGCGCTGGTCGAGGGGCTCGTACTCCTGGTCGAGCGTCCCCCGCAGGACGAGTCGGTACAGCCACCACAGCGATGGCACCAATACGAGCATGCCGAGGCCGACGCTGACCACCAGCGCGGTCAGGGTTGTGTCGCTCGCGGCGGCGTCGTCGAGCGTCAGCGCGCCGGGAAGGATGTACGGGTCCTGCGCGAGCGCCCAGCCGATCGTCATCGCGCCTACGGCGGCGGCCGCCGCGAACCGGGCCGGGCCGTAGCGGCCGACCGCGACGAGCACGATCGTCAGCAGGCCGAACAGCGCGGAGCCGAGCACCGCGACCAGGCCGTCGCCGGACGTCAGGCCGTCGTAGAGGTCACGCGCGTCCGAGCGGACCACGAACAGGCTGACCAGCGCGACGGCGCCGGCGGCGATCCCCGAGCCGATCGCGCGCTTGCGGAAGGCCGCGACCATGTCCGGCAGGTCGGCGCGCTTGGCGTCACCGGTGAGGAAGACGGCGGCGAGGTGCGCGCCGGTGAGGATGGCGACGACGCCGATCGCGATCGACGTCGGGTTCAACCACGAGTCGATCAGGTCCCCGGCCGCGTTGCCGACCGGGACGCGCCCGCTCGCGACGCCGCCGATCGCCGCGCCGAAGAAGAACGGGATGAGCACGGACGAGAGGGCGAACACGGCGCCGAGCACGCGCGCCTCGTTGATCGTCGCGGCCTGGCCGCGGAGCGCGAACGCCATCCCGCGGAAGATCACGCCGAGCGCGGCGAGGAAGAGCGGGATCGACAGGGTCGACATCAGCGAGCCGAACGCCACCGGGAACGCCGTCCAGACCATCACCAGCACGAAGATCAGCCACACGTGGTTGGCCTCCCACACCGGGCTCATCGAGCGCTGGATCATGCCCCGCATGCGGCCGCCCCGCTCGGCGCCGCCGGCGGTCAGGTCCCAGAAGCCGGCGCCGAAGTCAGCGCTGCCGAACACGGCGTAGGCGGTCACGCCGAGGATCACGAGTGCGGCGCAGATCTCAGCCATGGTGCTCGAGCTCCGCTTCGGGCGGGCGTGCCGCAAGCCGGCGCAGCAACCAGATCACCGAGCCGAACAGCAGCACGTACACGGCGACCAGCGCTACGTAGGCGATCTCCAGGTTGCTCGCGGACGTGACCGCGTCCTCGGTGCGCATGAACCGGTAGACGATCCACGGCTGGCGGCCGACCTCGGTGGTGATCCAGCCGGAGATGAGCGCGACCACCGACAGCGGACCGGCGACGAGCAGCGCGCGGAAGAACCACTTCGACGCCGGCAATCGGCGCTTGCGCAGCCAGATGAAGATGAAGAACACGCCGAGCGCGGCCAGGAAGGTGCCGATCGCGATCATCGTCTGGAACGCGGTGCGCACGATGTTCACCGGCGGGCGGTCCTCGGGCGGGACGCTCTCGAGGCCGATCACCTCGGCGGTCGGGTTGTGGTGGGCGAGGATCGAGAGCAGGTACGGGATCTTGATGCCGAACCGCACCTCGTTGCGGCCCGAGTCGTAGAAGCCGCCGATGTGGAACGCGGCGCCCTCCTCGGTCCGGTAGACGCCCTCGAAGGCGGCGAGCTTGACGGGCTGGTTCTCGGCGACCTTGCGGCCCGCCCAGTCGCCGACGACGACCTGGATCGGCGCGGCGAGCGCGGCGAACGTGAGCGGCACGACCAGCGCGGTCCGCGTGTAGCGGCTGTGATTGCCCTTCAGCCACCGGCGCGCGTAGTAGGCGGCGAGCAGGAAGCCCGTGACCAGGTAGCCCGCCAGGTACATGTGCACGAGCTCGTGCGCGACGTGGCCGTTGAGCAGCGCCGAGAAGGGCACCGGGTCCACGACCTGGCCGTTGACGACCTCGAAGCCCTGCGGGTCGTTCATCCAGCCGTTGACGGAGATGACGAACGCGCTGCCGGTGGCGCCGGTGATGATGATCGGGACGCCGGTGAGGATGTGCGCCCGGCGCGGGAGCCGGTCCCAGCCGTAGACGTAGATCGCGATGAAGATCGCCTCGAGGAAGAACGAGATGCCCTCGAGGCCGAACGCGACGCCGAACACCTCGCCGAACGTCGCCATGAAGTCCGGCCACAGCAGTCCGAACTCGAACGACAGGATGGTCCCCGTTACGACACCCGTGGCGAAGATGATCAGCGCCACCTTCGACCAGCGCTTCGCCAGCGCCTTGTAGACGGGGTCCCCGGTCCGCAGGTACAGGCCCTCCACGAACAGGAACATCGCCGGGAACGCGATCCCGAAGCACACCAGCGGGATATGCACCGCCAGCGAGAGCGCCTGCATCTGGCGCGCGGCGACGGCGTCAGGCTGCGGCGCGCCTTCGAGGACGCCCCGGACCTGCTCGGCGGCGAAGACCATCGCGGTCATCGCCGCAACCTACCCCACCAGGGCCGGTTCTCCTCCGTCGAGCAGCTTCGTCGCCGACGCGTCCAGGTTCGCCGGGTCCAGGCGCAGGATCTGCTCGGACCCGGTGTCGCACGCGCCGGTGCTGACGATCAGGGCGCCGCCGCTCCAGGCGACGTCGCACGACGACGTGTCCGTGGCCTGCACGGCCATCGCCGCGCCGGCCGGCGACAGCACCTCGGCGTGGTAGCCCGCGTCGCCCGCGCGACGGCTCAGGACGGCGAAGCCCCCGTCGCGCCCGGCGGCCACCGCGCGCAGGTCGCCGCGGACGAGTGGCTCGCCCTCGGGCACGAGGTCGGCGTTGACGCGCACGAGCTCGTCCCAGCCGCCCTCGCGCGTGGTCGCGGTGCTGCGCCGGAGCGCGTAGAGCGCGCCGTCGGCGCCGTAGGTGGGCCGGCCGTAGCGCCAGTCGGGGTCGTGCTGGCAGCGCGGGGCGAGCGCCGGCGGGACGACGACGCACAGCGAGCCGCCGTAGCCGGTGCCGTCCTCGGCGATGACCGCGAGGCGCGTGCCGTCGGGTGCGAACGCCGGGCTCACGTACGAGCCGCCGCCCTGGATGAGTGAGCGCGGCGTGCCCGGCGCGTGCGGGTCCACGGCCACGACCTCCGCGGCCGAGGACGCGGCCGCGCGGCGCACGTACGCCAGCTCGCCGGTGCGCGGGTCCCAAGCGGGGTCGCCGCTGAGCTCGCCGACCGTGCCGCCGACCGCGCTCTCGCTCTCGCCCGGGAACTGGACGTAGACGCGGTTCGCGCGCGTGTAGGCGATCACCGGCGCCTGCTGGTCGGCCGGAGCGGCCGGAGCGACCTGCGCGGCGGTGACCTCCGGCGCGACCGTGCCGGCGCCCTCGCCGCCGTAGAAGGAGATGGTCACGTCGCCGCCGTCGGCGATCTGCGTGCCGGGCGGCGGGTTCTGGCTGACGACGCCGCGGGCCTCGGACGCCTCCGCCGCCGGGGCGGGCAGCCGCGACTGCTTGGGCCGCAGCCCGGCCTCGCGCAGCTTCTCGCGCGCCTCGGGCACCGAGAGGCCGGTCACCTGCGGGACGGAGATCCCGTCGGGCCGCGTGGCCAGCCAGACGCCGACGGCCGCGGCGATCAGCGGCAGGACCACCGCCCACTTGGGCACCATGGGCCGCGGGCGGAACGTGCCGTCGGCCCGTGCGCCGCGGGTGACGACCGTGACGGGCACGGGCTCGCCGCGCCGCAGCCAGTGCCGCGGGCCGCGGATCTCGAGCCGGGCGACGACCTCCTCGCCGGGCGCGACGTGCACCCGGGAGGGCGAGAGCGCGCACGCGATCGGGGCCTGGCCGGGGCGCTCGAACGCAGCGGACGAGTCGGCGCGGCCGCCGGCGTCGCCGTCGCGGCCGTGGCCGGCATCGGGGCCGCGGCCGGCCTCACGGCCGAGGGCCGCGTCGCGGCCGTGGGCGGCGTCGCGGCCATGGGCGGCGTCGGCACCGTGGCGGCCGGCGCGGTCGTGGGCGGTCTCCGCACCGTGGCGGTCGCGGCCGGTGCCCGCGTGGCGTCCGCGGCCGTGGGCCGCGTGGTGGCCATCGGCGTCGGCGAGCGCGCGGACGGCGGCGCTCAGCTCGACGTCCGCGGGCGCGTCGCCCTCGTTGCGGACGCGGACCTCGGCGAGTGCGCGGCGGCGGGCGCGCAGCTCGCTCGGGCGCAGCTCGAGCGAGACGACCGCGTGCGGGGCGACGCGGACGCGCGCGGCGGCCGAGCCGACGCGGCGGCCGCGCGCGAAGGCGACGACGCGGAGCGGCCACTCGGCGGCCTTGAACTCGGCCGCATGCGGGACCTGCACGGTGACCTCGGCCTCGCGCTGCTCGCCCGCGGGCACCTGGACGGTGCGGGGGAAGACCTCGGCCCAGCCGGCGGGCATGCCCTCGACGGTCAGCTCGAGCCGCTCGGCGGCGTCCGAGCGGTTGTCCACGCGGACGAGCATGCGAGCCGTCATGGCCGGGTGGACCACGGTCTCCGGGACGCCGCTGCCGTACTCGCCCTCAGGCACGCGGACAGCGACGCCGATGGCGTGCCGATGCCGTCCTGTCGTGTCTTCGCGGAACACTGGAAACCGATCGTACGAGCGCAGCCTTAAGCGCGGTGCAACGCGCCGACCGACCTTAAAGTGCCTGGCACCTTTATCTTCCGCGCGTGGTCACGTTCACGCACATCGGCGGACCGACCGCCCTGGTCGAAGTCGCCGGCTGGCGGATCCTCACCGACCCGACGTTCGATCCCGCCGGCGGAACGTACAAGTTCGGCTGGGGCACCGGCTCGACGAAGACGACCGGCCCGGCGATCGCCCCGGCCGACCTCGGCCCGATCGACGCGGTCCTGCTCACGCACGACCACCACGAGGACAACCTCGACGCCGCCGGACGCGCGTTCCTGCCGCAGGCCGGGACCGTGATCACCACCGCGTCGGGCGCGCGGCGGCTCGGCGGCGCCACGCGCGGGCTCACCGACTGGCAGACGACCGAGCTGGCCAAGCCCGGCTCGCCGACGATCAAGGTCACCGCCACGCCCTGCCGCCACGGCCCGCCGCTCAGCCACCCGATCGTCGGCGACGTGATCGGCTTCGCGCTCGACTGGGGCGAGGGCATCCTGTGGTTCAGCGGCGACACCGTCCTCTACGACGGCGTCAAGTCGGTCGCCCAGCGGCTGGACGTGGACATCGCGGTCCTGCACGTCGGCGGCGTGCAGTTCCCGGTCACCGGCCCAGCGCGCTACACGATGACCGGCCACGACGCGGTCGAGCTGACGAAGCTGCTCGAGCCGCGGGTCGCGGTGCCGATCCACTACGAGGGCTGGAAGCACTTCCGCGACGGCAAGCTGGGCGTGGAGCAGGCCGTCGCGCAGGCACCGGCCGACACGCTGCAGCGCTTCCGCTGGGCGCCGATCGGCGAGCCGATCGTCCTCTAAGCGTCGACTTCGTCTTCGTCGTCGGGGCGCGGGGGACGCCAGGCCTCCCCCGCGTTCAGCGCGCGGATCGCGGCGCGCTTGTGCTCGGGCAGCGTGCGGTCGAGCATCAGCACGCCGTCCAGGTGGTCGGTCTCGTGCTGGAGGATCCGTGCGTGCAGGCCGGAGACCTCGAGCCGGAGCGGCTCGCCGTGCGCGTCCTGGCCTTCCAGGACGATCTCCACGGGCCGCTCGACCGAGACGTGCACCTGCGCCTTGCCGAGCGACAGGCATCCCTCGAGCACGGACTCGCGCTCGTCGCCGTTGGACACGATCGTCGGGTTCACGACCACGCGGGCGGGCGCGTCCTCGGCGTCGTCGGGCAGGCGGTAGACGAACACGCGCCGCAGGGACCCGACCTGGGGCGCGGCGAGCCCGGCGCCGTCCGCGGCGCGCATGATCTCCTCCAGCTCCGCGACGTGCTGGGCGAAGGCCGCGTCGAACGCCTCGACCGGGCGCGCGCGCTCGCGCAGCACGGGGTCGCCCCACTGGCGGATGAGTGCGAACGCACGCTCTTTGGACTCGGACACGGCGGCGAATATAGCTACGCGCCGACGAGCTTGCAGAGCAGTGTCAGCGCGGCGTCATCCACCGGATTTCCGCTCCCCGCGAGCGTCCGCCCCGTGGGTGCCGTGGCCGCCTTCGCGCCCGCCACGAACGCCGGCCGCGACTGGGTCGCGCGCGCCGCGCTCACCGCGCGCACCGCCGCCCGCAGCGCCGTGCGGTCGCGTGCGAACGCCCTGGTCGCCACCGCCACCGCCCGCACGCGCCCGCCGCGCACCGCGTACGCCCGCCGCCCGTCGATCACGATCCGCGGCTTGCCGCCCACGCGCCGCCCGACCGCCACGCCGGCCGACCTGCGGCCCTGCGCGGTCGAGCCGACGACCGCCACGCGCCCGTCGTCGCCGAACACGGCCACGTCGGCCGCGCGCGGGTTGCCCGTGCCCTTCACGCACCAGCTCCACGCGCGGTCGCGCTGCTGCGGCTGGCCGGTCCCGCGCAACACGCCGGTCCAGCTCGCGCCGAGCTTGAGCCGCTTCGTCAGCCCCTGCGTGCGCGCGGCGCACCCGCCGGTGGGCACGCCGTCGGCGCGCTCCCACATCTGCAGGTACGCCTCGGCGCCGTCCCACAGGTCGTCCGCGAGCTGGTCGCCGCCCACGCGCTTGAGGTCCGCCAGCCAGTCCGCGTACTGCCCGTAGGTGGCGACGCCCTCGGCCGCGTAGTCGAACGTGCGCTGCCCGGTCGTCTGGCGGTCGAACGTGACCGCGCCGTCCAGCGACTTGAAGGGGTACGTGAGCCCGCCCTTGCCGGGTTGCGTGGAGAGCCCGCCGAGGTCGGCACCGAAGCCCCAGCCGAGCTCGTACGGCGTCGAGCGCGGTCGGTATCGCTGCCAGTCCTCGACGTACCGGGCCGCGTCGGAGTGCCCGGGGAACGCGAGCCCGCCGAGCTTCCACAGGCGCGGCCAGTTGCCGGGGTCCATCCAGCCGTGCGGGGAGATCACGCCCGAGTAGCCGCGCCGCTCGAGCAGCGTGAGCGTCGCGTCCACGGCCGCCTGGCTCATGTGGTCGGGGTTGACGATCATCCGCTTGTCCATCATCGACGTGACCACGTGCTCGCCGAGGTCGGTCAGCCCGCGCGTGTTGCAGTGGGGCGCCTTCGGATACAGCGGCGGGGGCGGCAGCGTGATCCCCAGCAGCCCGCTGATGCCGGTCAGGAGACCCGGGTCCGCGGTGGCGATCGGGTTGTCGGCGAGCGGGCCGGTGCACGTCTTCGCGCTCCAGAAGGAGCCCGCGCTCGCGAGGTTGCCGACGTTGATCAGCGCGCCCTGCGCGCCGCTGTCGAAGCGCACGCCGGTGAGCGGGTTGTCGTACTTGTTCAGCAGCAGCGCCGAGCGCACACCACGCCGGTGGAGGTCGGCGAGCTCGCGGTCGATCTGCGCGCGGTCGCACGAGCGCACCGTCCAGCCGCGGCAGCCGAACGGCTCGGAGATCTCGATCTCGAGCACGACCGCCATCTGCCCGCGGTTGATCACCCGCCGGGCCTCGTAGGGGTCGGTGACGACCTGGAAGAAGCCCTTGCCCGGCCCGCCGGCCTGGGCGTCGACGTAGTCCTGCAGCCGGTGGATGTCGTCGAGGCCGCGGTGCACGGTCGCCATCTCGTCGCAGTCGGTGACCTTGACCGGCTGGAGCGTGCAGAGGACGCGGTTCTCATTGACGCCCATGACCATCAGCCGCAGGCCGGCCATCCAGGCGCGCTGCACCCAGCGCCAGTACGTGCCCTCGCGCGTGAGGTTGGTCGCCTTGGTCTCGGTCAGGTAGGGGTAGCCGCGCGTGTCGTGCGCCTGTGCCGGATTGCCGTAGTTGAGGAAGTTCTGGAAGACCGCGGCCGTGCCGCCGGGCCCTTCGATCGCGGCGCAGTCGGGCAGCGCGTACGTGATCCCGAACGAGTCCCACGGCTTGCCGCAGTGGAAGCGCCCGCCGAAGTACTCGTACGTCATCCAGTGCATGTGGCCGTCGACCACGCCGCCGACGCGGCCGAACTCGGTCGCGCCTTTGGACGGCGTGCCGGTGGCGTTCAGCGGCGCCTCGGGGAACGCGGCGCAGCCGCTCGCGGGGGTGATCGTGACCGGGACGCCGTCGAGCGTCCGCGCGTCCGCGCCCATGCCCCAGTCGGCGGGCGTGGCCGAGATCCCGCCGGGCGTGACGTACGTGCCGTCGGGCCGGTAGAGCAGGTAGCGGCCGAGCGCCGTGGCCTGCATCCGCACCTGCTCCGCGCCGGCGAGACCGCCGACGGCGTAGCAGCCGCCGGCGAACGAGTAGCGGTCGGCCGCGCCCGCGGGCGCGGCCAACAGCAGCGACAACGCGATCACGACCAGCCCCGTTTTGAGCATGGCCGCGGACGTTACGCCTCCGCGTCAGCGCGCGACGAAGTCCGCGAAGCGGCGCTTCCCGAGCCACGCGCCTGCGCCGGCCGTGAGCGACTCGTCGTCCACGTCCGCGCCGAAGTAGCCGGCGGCCGGGTCGGACACGACGTCCGCGTCCGGCACCGCGGCGCGCACGGCCGCGTCGATCCCGAGCTTGTCCGGCCCGGCGATCTCGACCGCGCCCGCCGGCTCGCCCGTCGCGACCCGCGCGAGGTAGTCGACGACGTCGTCGACCGCGATCGGCTGGAACAGCCGCGGCGAGACGCG
The DNA here is from genome assembly GCF_003633755.1 of Solirubrobacter pauli. Lineage (GTDB taxonomy): Bacteria > Actinomycetota > Thermoleophilia > Solirubrobacterales > Solirubrobacteraceae > Solirubrobacter > Solirubrobacter pauli. The sequence continues at coordinate 3,370,120 of NZ_RBIL01000001.1, read as the reverse complement.
CACCTTGCCGTCCTCACCCGTCGAGGCCTGGGCGATCCACGGCACGAACTCGAAGAACTGCGCCGCGTGGACGATCGTGTACGGGGTCGGCCCGTCGATGATCAAGTCCTCCTGGGCGATCTTCGCGCGCATGTAGCCGCTGTCGGCCATCTTGCGCGAGCCGACGATCGAGAGCGCGACGTGGTGGCGCACGCCCGCCTCGGCCTCCGCGGCGAGCTGGTTGCGCGTCGAGGTCGTGAAGAAGTCCAGGACGGCCTGGTCCTCCCACGACGGCGCGTTGGTGACGTCGACGACGACCTCCGTGCCGGCGAGCACGTCGGCGAGGCCTTCGCCCGTGAGCGTGTTGACGCCCGTGGACGGCGCCGCGGCGATGGCCTCGTGGCCCTGCGCGGTGAGCTGGTCGACGAGCTTGGAGCCGATCTGGCCGGTGCCTCCGATGATGACGATCTTCATGGAAGGCTTAGACCGGCGACCTCGTCAGGGCGTGACAGGGAATTTCAGCTTGTCCGGGTTGACGACGAACAGCAGCTGCTCGACGCCGTCGCCGGTCGCCGTGATGGCGGCGAAGGTGATGACCTCGCCTTCCCCGCTCTCGACGACGATCCCCGGCTGCCCGTTGGCATCGACCGTGGACGCGCTCGCCCCCGACCAGTACTTGCGCGCGAACCCGAGCAGCGCCTTGATGACCCGCTCACGGCCCACCAGCGGCTTGCGCGCCGCGTGCACGACGCCACCACCGTCGGAGTACGTGACGACGTCCTCGGCCAGCATCCGCTCGAGCGCCTCGACGTCACCGGCCTGCGCCGCGTTCACGATCGCCTCCAGCAGCCGCCGGTGGGTCTCCGCGTCCGCGGTCGTGCGCCGCCCACCCTCGAGCTTCCCGCGCGCACGTGCGGCGAGCTGACGCGCGTTGGCCTCGCTGATCTCCAGCGCCGTCGCGATCTCGCCGTACGCGTAGTCGAACGCCTCGCGCAGCACGTACGTCGCCCGCTCGGTCGGCGTCAGCTTCTCCAGCAGCATCAGCACCCCGACCTCCAGCGCCTCGCCGCGCACCGCGCCGAGCAGCGGGTCCTCGGCCGTGTCGACCGGCTCGGGCAACCACGGCCCGATGTACGTCTCGCGCCGCGCGCGCGCCGACTGCGCGGCGTTGATCGCCAGCCGCGTGGTGGCCGTGGCCAGGAACGCGCCGGGGTCGCGCACCGCGGCGCGGTCCGTGCCCTGCCAGCGCAGCCAAGCGTCCTGGACGATCTCCTCGGCCTCCTGGCGGCTGCCGAGCATCCGGTAGGCGATCCCGAACAGCCGTGGCCGCGCCGCCTGGAAGACGTCGATGTCCGAGTCCGAGACCGTCGTCATGCCACAGCGATCCTACGATCGCGCGCAACTGAACCCGTTTAGGATCGCCTGCGTGTCAGGCACCCTGCCCGAGCCCGTCCTCGTCGCGACCAAGCTGCACGCGCCCGACCTCGAGCGCGGGCACGTGCCGCGTGACGTCCTCGTCGTGCGGCTGGCCGGCGGCGTCAAGGGCCGGCTCGCGCTCGTGTGCGCGCCGGCCGGCTGGGGGAAGACGACGCTGCTGTCGCAGTGGCGGATCGCGGAGCGCAAGCACCGGCCGTTCGCGTGGGTCTCGCTCGACCCGACCGACGATGACCCGGTGCGGTTCTGGAGCTACGTGATCGGCGCGCTGCGGACGGTCGCGCCGGGCTTCGGCGGCGGGACGCTCGCGGCGCTGCCGAACGCCGGGCCGGCGCTGATCGACGTCGTGCTGCCGCGGCTGATCAACGAGCTGGCCGAGCTGGAGGCGCCGGTCGTGCTCGTCCTCGACGACTACCACGCGATCCGCGACGAGCTCGTGCACGCGTCGCTCGCGTACCTCGTCCAGCACGCGCCGCGGACGTTGCAGCTCGCGGTCGCCAGCCGCACCGAGCCGCCGCTCTCGCTGCCCAAGCTGCGTGCCGCCGGACAGCTCGTGGAGATCCGCGCCGACGACCTGCGCTTCGATGGCGCCGAGGCGGCCACGCTGCTCAACGGCTCGCTCGCGCTCGGGCTGGACGACGAGGACGTCGCGCGGCTGCAGGAGCGCACGGAGGGCTGGCCGGCCGGGTTGCAGCTCGCCGCGCTCTCGCTGCGCACGCGAGCCGACCGCGGCGCGTACGTGCGCGAGCTGTCCGGCGACGACCGCCAGATCGGCGACTTCCTCGGCGAGGTGATCGACGCGGTGCCCGAGCGCCTGCGCGAGTTCCTGCTGCGGACCTCCGTGCTCGAGCGCATGTGCGCGCCGCTGTGCGAGGCGGTCGTCGGCGACCCCGACGCGGGCGCGCTGCTCGACGAGGCCTACCGCTCGAACCTGTTCGTGGTCGCGCTCGACGAGCGCGGGCACTGGTACCGCTACCACCACCTGCTGCGGGACCTGCTGCGCTCCGAGCTCGGCCGCCGCGAGGGCGACGCGGTGCGTGACCTGCACGCACGCGCCTCGGCCTGGCACTGGCGTGCGGGAGACGTGGACGACGCGATCGTGCACGCGATCGCCGCCGGCGAGGTCGAGACCGCGAGCGACATGATCGCCGCCCACTGGCACCCGTTCCTGCAGGGCGGGCCGCGCACGGTCGAGCGCTGGCTCGACGGGCTCGGCGAGGCGGTGGTGCAGGCCGACGCGCGGCTGTGCGTCGCGCGGGCGTGGACGCTGATGCTGTCGGGGCGCTTCGACGCGGCCGAGCCGGTGCTCGACGCCGCCGAGCGCCACCCCCTGCGCGGCGTCGCGCCGGACGCGTTCGGCACGCTCGAGGGCAAGGTCGCGCTCACGCGCGCGTCGCTCGCCTACATGCGCGGCGACGTCGGCCGGACGGCCGCGCTCGCCGGCTCGGCCGTCGACGAGGAGGCGCCGGCCGCGAAGGCGCTCGCGGGCATGCTGCTGGGCGCGGCCCGCGCCTTCGCCGGTGACGGGACGGGCGCGGCCGAGGTGCTCGAGCCGACGCGGCGGATGCTCGAGCACGCCCCGGCGCCGCAGATGCGCCTGACGACGCTCGGCACGTTGGCCGTGGTGCGGCTGGAGGCGGGCGAGACGGAGGCCGCGGCCGTGCTGATCGCCGACGCCGAGCGGCTCATCGAGGACAGCGGGTTCGTGGAGTCGCCGACGGCCTCGCTCACGCACACGGGCGCGGGGATGCTGGCCGAGGCGCGCGGCGACCTCGACGCGGCCGAGGCGTCCTACGCGCGTGCGGCGGTGCTCGCGGCGCGGGCCCGCTGGCCGCTGGACCACGCGCACGCGCTGCTGACCCACGCGGCGTGCCGGCGCCGCCGGCGCGACACGGCGGGCGCCCGCGCGCTGGCCCGCGACGCCCGCACGGTCCTGGCGACGGCGCCCGACCCCGGCGCGCTGAGCGAGCGGCTGGCGGCGCTCGAGCGCACGCTCCAGCTCGCCGCGCCGGTCACGCGCGAACGGGTCGACGGAGACCTCAGCGAGCGCGAGCTGGACGTGCTGCGGCTGCTCGCCGGCGACCTCTCCCAGCGCGAGATCGGCGCGGAGCTGTTCGTCTCCTTCAACACCGTCAAGACGCACACGAAGACCGTCTTCCGCAAGCTCGGCGTGTCGAGCCGCGCCGACGCCGTCGCGCGCGGGCGCGAGCTGGGCCTGCTGTAGATCGCCCTGGGTGATTCGGTGGGGTGGGTGATGTGCGCTCACCCAGCTCCCTTGGAGGCTCCGCCCCGCAATCGAACTCCCCAAGGGAAGGACCCCAATGAAGACGCTCCTCGCGCTGGGCCTCGCCGCGGCGGCCTCGCTCGCTGTGCCCGGCATGGCTTCGGCCGCCTCCAAGGCCGAGATGTACACCCACACGTTGCAGTCGGAGACCGAGAGCATCGGCAGCTACCACATCGGTGGGCACGACGCCTTCAAGATCGCCGAGTTCGACGTCGACGTGGCCGCCAAGGCGAGCTGGAAGGGCGAGCTCTCCACGGTCGTCGGCTGGGACAGCACGAACGTCCGCCAGGGCGAGACGCTGACCGTCGCGCGCAACTCGCCGCTGCAGTCGGGCGAGCTGACCGTCTCGTGGAAGGTCAGCGGCCGCGTCGACGTCGGCGACCTCGCGGGCGGCGCGTTCGCGACCAAGAACGTCTCCGACGAGGCGTTCTGCATGCCGAAGCTCGTCGGCGGCGCGTACGAGTGCACCGCGCAGTCGCCCGCGCTCACGCTCGTCAAGACGCCGGGCATCCCGGCCAGCCCCTACGTGAAGGTGGTGCTGAAGGCGAAGTTCTCGATCACGCCCGAGGGTGTCGTCACCAACCGCACGTTCTCGGTCGCGGGCACGCCGTCGTCGGCCGCGTCCGGCCTGTCCCTGGCGCCCACGTTCGGCTACGAGAAGATCGACGTGCCGTGCGCGCCGGTCGGCGCGGCGGCCTCCTACCGCCTGCACGCGCTGCACTACACGCCGAAGGTGGCGGTGACGCAGCAGCCGGCGATCCAGGTCGGCCTGATGGACCCGGTGCTCGGGATCGCCGAGTCCCCCGCGCTGGTCGACGCGCCCTTCGGCGCGGCCGTGAAGACCAACCCGTCGTTCGACCTGGTCGGCACCGGCCACACCACGCAGCTCGGCGACATCCTGGCCAACAACTGGGCGCCGATCATCACGCCCTATTACTACTTCCAGGGCAAGGCGGGCACGCCGATCACGTTCACGGTCGGCGCGCTCGGGCACTGCGACATCGCCACCTACGAGTGGAAGTTCTCCAACGGGACCACCTCGTACGGCAAGACGCCGCAGCGCACGTTCGCCACGCCGGGTGAGTACAGCGTGCAGCTGACCGTCACGGACACGTCCGGGATGCAGGCCAAGAAGGACTTCCCGATCACGGTCCTGCCGGCCGACGTCCGACCCTAGGCCGCTGCGGGGATCGGCGTCCACAGGGCGTCGATCTCCGCCTCCGCGGCGGCGCGGCTCTGCTCCGCCAGCGGGATCAGCTCGGCCATCGCGGGCGTGACCGGCGCCAGCGTGAGCTCCGCCGTGATGAAGCGCGGCTCGAGCCCGGTGAGGCTGATGCCGTGCGGGAGCCAGGTCTCGGCGTGGTCCCAGCCGTCACGCGGCGTGCCCGGCGCGTAGCCGCCGCCGCGCGAGGCGAGCACGATGAAGTCCTTGTCGACCAGGAACGGCTCGCGCGTCTCCGCGTCGAACGACTCGCCCCCGAGGATCAGGTGGTCCACCCACGCCTTGACCGTGCTCGGCGCGCCGAAGTTGTAGAGCGGCAGCCCGAGCAGGACGGTGTCCGCCCGCTTGACCTCCTCGATCAGCGCGACGCTGCGGGCGGGGCCCTCTTCCAGCGTGTAGTGGGGGAGCGGATCGGCGTGGAAGTCGCGGTAGGTGACCGTGCCGTCGGGGTGCAGCGCCTGCCAGCGCTGCGCCGCACGGGCGCTCAGGGCACGGCTGACCGAGCGCTCGCCTTGGAAGGACGAGTCGATGTGGAGCAGATGCATGTGTGACCCTCAAAAGATCGTTGGTGTTACACAAAACATATATACACCATCATCTGTTGACGTCAAGGCCTAGACTTCACGCATCGACTCGCTCCCCGTCGTCAACCAACCGTCGCTGCGGGTCTCCGCCCTCCTGGACCACGTCGGCCGCCAGCTGCGCGGCCGGTCGGAGCCGGTGCTGGACGCGCTCGGCCTGCGCCCGCGCCACCTGGTCACGCTCACGATCCTGCGTGACACCGGCGGCATCTCGCAGACGGACCTCGCGGACACGATCCGGATCGACCGCACGAACCTCGTCGGGCTCCTGAACGAGCTCGAGAGCGGCGGATGGATCGAGCGCCGCCGCTCTCCCGAGGACCGCCGACGGCACACGGTGGAGCTCACGACGGCCGGCCACGAGCTCCTCAGCCGCGCCGAGTTCGCGCTCGCCGCGGTCGAGGACGAGGTGCTCAGCGCCCTCGACGACGAGGACCGGCGGACGCTGCACGCGCTCCTCCAGCGCGTCGTCGGCGGCCACAGCTGCACCGAGTCGGCGCCCACTGTCGCCGACTGCTGAGCGTGGGATGGACGTCGTCGTCGACACGGACCCCGGCCTGGGCACCCCCGGCGCGGACCCCGAGGACGCGCTCGCGCTCGCCTTGGCGCTCGCCTCGCCGGAGCTGCGCGTGCGCGCGATCACCTGCGTCGCGGGCAACGTCCCGCTGCCCGACGCCTTCGCCAACGCGACGCGATGGCTCGAGCGGCTCGGCCGCCAGGACGTGCCGCTGGCGGCCGACGACGCGGCGCGCGCGATCGTCGAGCACGCGCGGGCGCTCGTCGCCATCGGCCCGTTGACCAACGTCGCGGCTGCGCTGCGAGCCGACCCGTCGCTCGTGGAGCGGCTCGAGCGCGTGGTGATCATGGGCGGCGCGTTCGCCGTGCCCGGGAACGTGTCTCCGACCGCCGAGTTCAACTTCGCCGAGGACCCGGAGGCCGCGCAGGCGGTGCTCGACGCGGGCCTGCGACCGACGCTCGTCGGGCTCGACGTCTGCCACGAGACGCGCCTGCCGACGGTGCGGCCGCGCACGCCGGTGGGCGCCTACTTCGAAGCGGTGGCCGGGCCGTGGCTCGCCTCCGACGGGCCGTACCTGTACGACTCGCTGGCGGTCGCGGCCACGATCCGGCCCGAGCTGCTGACCGTCGTGCCGGCGCGCGTGACGATCGCGCCCGACGGCACGAGCGTCGCCGACCACGACGCGCCGGCGAACGCGCTCGTCGCCACCGGCGTCGACGTCGCGGCGTTCGACGCGCTGTTCGCCGAGCGCGTGCTCCCCTTGCTCTAGATCAGCTGCTGGCCGCCGTCGATGTCGTACGTGCCGCCGGTCAGGGCGGTGTTGGCCATCAGGTGCAGCGCGAGGGCCGCGACGTCGTCGGGGCCGATGACCCGGCGGACCGGGAGCGTGGCGCGCAGCTCCTCGCGGCGTGCCTGCAGCTGGTCCCCGAGCAGCGTCGCCGACAGCGGTGTGTCGACGAAGCCCGCGGCGATCAGGTTCACGCGGAGCGGGGCGACCTCGAGCGCGAGGTTCTTGGTCAGCGCCGGCATCGCGCTCGTGAGCGCGCCGATCAGCGAGAGCCCGGGCGCCGTGCGGCGGCCGCCGGTCCCGCCCATGAACAGCAGCGAACCGCGCACGCGGCCGACGGCGTGCTTGGCGATCATGATCGGCAGCAGCAGGTGGGACTCGACGTCGGCCCGCGCCTCGGCGGGGTCGAAGTCGGCGAGCGGCGCGTAGTACGGGCCGGGCCCCGTGAGGAGCAGGTGGTCGATCGGTTCCGGCCGCTCCTCGAAGAAGCGCCGGAGCCGGTCGAAGTCGGTGACGTCGAAGGCGACCGCCTCGGCGTCCAGCTCGCGCGCGACCTCGCGCAGGCGGTCCGCGTTGCGGGCCGCGACGATCACGTCGGCGCCCTCGGCCCGGGCGAGCCGCGCCGTCTCGAGGCCGATCCCGGCCGTGCCGCCGAGGACGGCGACGGTCTGCCCGGAGAGCGTCATCGCCTTACACCGGCAGCTCGGCGCCGGCCTGGTCGGCCGCGATCCAGGCGCCGTACCAGTCGGGCCAGTTGGCGTCCTCGACGCCCGTGCGGGCCTCGTGCTCGCCGTGGGCGGCGGCCGCACGGCGCAGGGCCTCGGCGAGGTCGGCGACCGAGCCGAACGTGGTCACGCCCGCCTCGATCCGGCCGGGCAGCCGCGAGGTGATCTCCTGCAGCAGCCAGGTGTTGCCGTCGGGGTCGCTGAAGGACGCGAACGAGCTGTAGGTCGCGCCGTCGGCCGCCGGCCCGGCGACGCGCGCCTCGGGGTGGAAGCGGTCGCCGAGGCCGCCCTCGTGGAAGACCTCGGAGACGTCGACGCCGCGGGCCGCGAGCGCGTCGCGCGCCGCCTGGACGTCCTCGACCACGAGGTAGACGTTGGTCGCCGAGCCGGCCGGCGCGGTCGTGACCTGCGACCCGAACTGGATCGACGTGGGCGAGCCGGGAGGCGTCAGCTGGACGATCCGGAAGCCCTGCTCGTCGGCGAAGTCCGCGTCCAGCCGCCAGTCGAGGCCCGTGTAGAACGCCTTCGCGCGGTCCACGTCGGTGACGGGGATCACGACGACCTCCAGCTTGAGGTCTCCGGTGCCCTGGGCCTGCGTCGCCGTGCCGTTGGATGTCTGGGTGGTGGTCATGTCGACAGCGTCCCGCGGACCCGGGTCCTTCGCGTCCGGGGAACACCCGGGTCGACCCCCTGGCCTCCCGGGCCGGGGCGTCAGGAGCGCGCCAGCGTGCGTGTGCCCGCGCCACAGGGCAGCTCCGCGCGCAGGACGGTGCCGGCGCCCGCCGGGCTGCTCACGCGCAGCCGGCCGCCCAGGGCCTCCACCCGGTCGGCGAGGCCGCGCAACCCGCTGCCGCCGGCGCCGTCCGCACCGCCGACGCCGTCGTCGCGCACCTCGATCTCCACCTCGTCGCCGTGGCGGGTGACGCGCACCTCGGCCGCGTCGGCGTGGGCGTACTTGGCGACGTTGGCGAGCCCCTCGCAGGCGACGAAGTAGAGCGCGAGCTCGACCGCCTCGGGCAGCGGGCCGTCCAGCGCGCACGTGACCTGGACGGGCGTCGGCGAGCGGATCGCGAGCGAGCTCAGCGCGGTCGCGAGGCCGTGCTCGAGCACCGCGGGGTGGATGCCGCGCGCGAGCTCGCGCAGCTCCTCCAGCGACTCGGAGAGCTCCTTGCGCGCGGCGGCCACGAGCGTCACCGCCGTGTCGGGGTCTTCCTTGATCCGGTCCTCGGTGAGCCGCAGGGCGATCGCGAGCGAGACGAGCCGCTGCTGCGCGCCGTCGTGCAGGTCCCGCTCGATCCGCCGCCGGGCGGCGTCGCCCGCCTCGACGATCCGCACACGTGAGCGCGAGAGCTCCTGCACGAGCCGCGTGTGCGCGAGCGCGACGTCCGCCGCCGCGCACACGCCCGCGAGCAGGTCGGGCTCGTAGGTGAGCGCCGCGTCGTGCACGAGCGCCGCGACCGGCACGCCGTCGTGCTCGATCGGCGTCAGCACGCGCCCGTCAGCCGGCGGCGGGAACGGCCGCCCGTCCTCGTCGACGTAGGTCTCGAACCCGGGCAGCCAGAAGACGAGCTCCAGCGACGGGTCGTGCAGCGTGCGGGCGAGGATCTCGCCGAGCGTGTGCTCGTCGGGCGCGCGCTGGAGCGCGACCACCAGGTCCGCCATCCCGGCGCGAGCGAGCTGCGCGCGCAGCATGCCGAACAGGAACGCGACCGGCACCGCGAACAGGACGAACGCGGTCAGCTCCTGCGTCGGCCGCATCCAGTCGCCGACGAGCAGCGACGAGTAGGAGTGCACCGCGAGCACGATGATCGCCAGCGCGCCCGCGAGGCTCGGCAGCAGCAGCGCCCGCAGCGCCGGCCCGGCGCGCCACCAGCGCGCGAGCGCGACCGCCGCGATGGCGGTGCCCACCAGCGTGTTGAACCAGCGTTGGGCGGTGTCGATCGCGTCGGCGGCGCCCGCGTCCGGCCACAGCGCGAGCACGTTGTCGTCCCCGGGCAGGAACAGCAGCCAGACGATCTGCCAGATCAGCGTGCCGAAGACCCAGGCGCCGACGAGCACGCGGTCGAAGCCCTTCAGCCGGCCGCTCGGGAACGACAGCACGAGCGCGCCGAAGCCCGCGAGCCACACGTTCGCGAACGCCTCGCCGAGCGTGTGCAGCGCGGGCGCGCCGCTCTCGCCGAGCAGCTGCGGGATCAGGTCGAGGAACCCGGTCGCGGTCATCAGCGCCCCGGTTCGCGTGTCGGGGCGGCGCTGCCACACGACCAGCCCGCAGACGATGAAGGAGCCACCCACGGCGCGGTTGACGACCGCGGCGGGCGAGTGCTCGTCCAGCAGCGCGAACCCCAGCAGGATCGCGGCCACCGCTACAGGCCAGACCCAACGCCTCACGCGTCCGATCCTCTCACCGCGAGCCGTCGGGCGACAAGTACGTCAGCACGGCGAGCACCCGACGGTGCGCGTCGTCGCCGGCCGCGAGGCCGAGCTTGGCGAAGATCGCGCGCACGTGCTTCTGCACGCCGCCTTCGCTGATCGCCAGCAGCTCGCCGATCGCGCGGTTGGAAAGCCCTTCGGCGACGAGGCCGAGCACCTCGCGCTCGCGGTCGGACAGCGCGCTGAGGGGTCCGCCCGGCCGCTGGGCCGCCAGCAGGCGCTCGAACACCCTCGGGTCCAGCGCCGACCCGCCCGCCGCGACGCGCTGCAGCGTGGCCGCGAACTCCTCGATCTCGGTCACGCGGTCCTTGAGCAGGTAGCCGAGCCGCTCGGGGTTCTCCGCGAGCAGCCGCATCGCGACGCCGGCCTCGACGTGCTGGGAGAGGATCACGATCGCGACCTCCGGGTGGCCGCCGCGGATCGCGTGCGCGGCGCGCAGGCCCTCGTCGGTGTGCGAGGGCGGCATCCGGATGTCGAGGATCGCGATGTCGGGCGTGTGCGCGTCGACCAGCGCGACCGCCTCGTCACCGTCGGCTGCCTCGCCGACGACCTCGAACCCGGCGCGCCGCAGCAGCGAGGCGATGCCCTCGCGGACCAGCAGGCTGTCATCGGCGATCACGACCCGCATCGGCCGACTCTGCCCGCACCGCGGGCCGTCGTCAAGCGCGATCCCGGAAGGTGGAGGTGGCCGCACCTTACGGCTCCTTTATCGAGCCCCGCGGACGCCAGTTGCCCCGCATGGGCGGCGGGCCGCCGCGTTGGGACAGTGCTGAACGTCAGTCCTCCCCTTCCTCCCCGGAGCACCAACTTGTCTTCCACCAACCTCGCGGCACGTGCCGGACGCTGGTCCGCGCGCCACCGCAAGACCGCCATCTTCGGATGGCTGCTGTTCGTGGTCCTCGCGACCGTGATCGGCGGCTCGGTCGGCCAGAAGAGCCTCGAGTCGGCCAAGATGGGCAACGGCGAGTCCAAGCGCCACGACCTGATCGTCGAGGCCGCCGACTTCCCGACCACCGCCGGCGAGCGTGTCCTCGTCCAGGGCAAGGGCGGCCTGCGCAGCGACAGCCCGCAGGTCACGGCCGCCGTCACGGACGTCCGGTCCCGCCTCGGGCAGATCCCTGGCGTCACCGACGTCGAGAAGCCGTTGCTGTCCAAGGACGGGCGGTCCGTGCTCGTCGCCTACCAGCTGCCCGGCAGCGAGAAGCGCAACGACCGCAAGCACCTCCAGCGCGTGGGCGCGGCGCCGCTCGCAGCGGTCGACGCCGTCGCGAAGGCGCATCCCGAGCTGCGCGTCGAGCAGCACGGCGACGCGTCCGAGGAGCGCGCGCTCGGCGACAAGCGCAAGGCCGAGGAGGCGCGCGAGCAGCAGCTCTCGATAGGCGGCACGCTGCTCATCCTCGCGCTCACGTTCGGCGCGCTCGTGGCCGCGGGCGTCCCGCTGCTGCTGGGCGTCACGTCGATCATGGCGACCATCGGCCTGCTCGCGCCGCTGAGCCAGCTCAGCCCGCTGCACGCCGCGGTCCAGCAGGTCGTGCTGCTGATCGGCCTCGCCGTCGGCGTCGACTACGCGATGTTCTACCTGCGCCGGATGACGCAGGAGCAGGACCGTGGGCGCTCCCCCGAAGCGGCGCTCGCCGTCGCCGCGGCGACCTCAGGGCGCGCCGTGCTCATCTCCGGCTTCACCGTGATGGCCGCGATGGCCGGCATGTTCCTGTCGGGCAACGCGATCTTCTCCTCGTTCGGCATCGGCACGATCCTCGTGGTCGCCGTCGCCATGCTCGGCTCGCTGACGTTCGTGCCCGCCGTGCTGTCGTTCCTCGGCGAGAAGGGCTGGCTCGAGAAGGGCCGGCTGCCGTTCATCCTCAAGCGCCGGCACCGCACCCGCGGGGAGTCGCGCGTGTGGAACGCCGTGCTCAACCGGGTGCTCGCGCGTCCGGTCGTGTCGGTCGTCGTCGCCGGTGGCGCGCTCCTCGCGCTGTCCGTGCCCGCGCTCGGCATGCACTTCAAGGAGCCCGGCATCGAGGGCATGTCCCGCAGCGAGCCGATCATCCAGACGCTCGACCGGATCGACGCCGCCTTCCCCGGCGACACGCTGCCCGCGACCGTCGCCATCAAGGCCGACGACGTCACGCGGCCGGCCGTGCAGGACTCGATCCAGGAGCTCCAGCAGCAGGCTCTGGCCACCGGCGAGCTGTCCGAGCCGACGCGCGTGGACGTCAGCCCGGACAAGTCCGTGGCGATCGTGTCGTTCGCGATCAAGGGCAAGGGCACCGACGCGGCGTCGGAGGCCTCGCTCGCCGCGCTGCGTGACGACGTCGTGCCCGCGACGGTCGGGCGCCTGCCCGGCGCCGAGGTGGCCGTGGGCGGCTTGACCGCCTGGTCGAAGGACTTCCTGGACACGATGCAGGCGCGTCTGCCGCTGGTGTTCGGGTTCGTGCTGACGCTGGCGTTCCTGCTCCTGCTGGTCACGTTCCGCTCGGTGGTCGTGCCGTTGAAGGCGATCGTGCTCAACCTGCTGTCGGTCGGCGCGGCCTACGGCGTGCTCACGCTCGTCTTCCAGGACGGGCACGGCGAGGCCCTGCTCGGCTTCACGTCGGTGGGCGGGATCACGCCGTGGCTGCCGCTGTTCCTGTTCGTCGTGCTCTTCGGCCTGTCGATGGACTACCACGTCTTCGTGCTGAGCAAGGTGCGCGAGCTGGTCGACCGTGGCCGCACGACCGAGCAGGCCGTGGCCGAGGGCATCAAGTCCACGGCGAGCGTGATCACCAGCGCCGCGGCGGTCATGGTCGTCACCTTCGCCGCGTTCGCGACGGGCTCGGACCAGACCATGAAACAGCTCGGCATCGGCCTCGCGGCCGCCGTGCTGATCGACGCGACGATCGTCCGCGCGGTGCTCCTGCCCGCGACGATGAAGCTGCTGGGCGAGCGCAACTGGTGGCTCCCGCGGCCGCTGCGCTGGCTCCCGAAGCTCGAGCACGAGCCGGAGGTGGTGCCCGCCTAGAGCCTCGTCTCCGTTCGGTCACCCGGACGCCCCGCCGATTCTCGGCGGGGCGTTCGCCGTTCCTGTAGCGTCGGCCTACCAACCGAGAGGGTGACGGCCATGACGCTGCGAGTCGGCTGCCGGAACACCACGCGTACGCGCCTGGTGGGGTCCACCGTGACGGTCTTGCTGGGAGGCCTGGGCGCCGGCGCGGCGCCGGTGGGGGCCGCCGAGCATCCGGTCGGCCACGACGTGCAGCGGATCGTCGTGCCGGACTCGGCGACCACCGACACGGTCCGGCAGGTCGACGTGCACCTCTGGTACCCCGCCGACCCGGCGACGGTCGCGGCGCGTCCCAAGACCGTGTACCGGTCCGTGGTGCACGGCGTCGCCGTCCCCGCGCCCTACACGCCGCTGGCGTGGACGGTCGACGCCGAGAGCGCGCGCGAGGACGCGGCGATCGCCCCGGACGGCAAGCCATTCGGAGTGATCGTCTTCTCGCACGGCAACACCAACGACCCCATCGACTACGCCCCGACGCTGGAGCGGATCGCGGCCGGCGGGTTCGTCGTCGCCGCCCCGGCCCACACGGGCAACACCCAGGACGACACGCGGATCGACGCCCTCAACGCCCTGCCGGGCGCGGTGCGGGTGCCGTGCAACGACGGCCGCGCCGGCCCGTGCTCGCGCACCAACGTCCCGTTCAGCATGGCCGACCGCACGCGGGACGTCTCGAAGGTCCTGGACGCCGTCGGCGGATGGTTCGGGACGCGCGTGGACGCGGCGCAGGTCGGCCTGCTCGGGCACTCGCGCGGCACGCTGACGGCGCTCGCGACCGCCGGCGGCAGCGCCGCCCCACTGCCCGGCGTCCCGTGCTCCGGGGACCCGGCGCGCTGCTGGCCGCTGTCGGCCGACCCGCGCGTCGTGGCCGTGATGGGGATGGCGATCGGCCAACAGCCGATCTCGCTCGGCGTCGACTACCTGGGCGTCCGCGTGCCGACGCTGCTGGTCTCCGCCTCCGGCGACGCGATGTCGCCGCCGTCGGTGAGCGAGCGCGCGATGCTCGAGATGCGCGCGAACCCCGACAAGCAGCTCGTGTCGCTGACCAACGGCGTCCATCGCAGCTTCGACTCGAACTACTGCGCCGAGATGCGCGCCGCCGGGCTGATCGCGGCCGCGGACGCGAACGCGGTGCTCGACAAGCACACGTTCGACCGGATCGCCAGCAGCCCCAACTCGGGCCTGGGCATCGACTACTGCCCGTTCGCGAGCTTCGCCGGCCTCGAGCAGCTCACCCGCGACGTGACCGGCGGCTTCACCCCGACCCCCGCCAACGTGCCGAGGACGGGGTTGGACACCGACACGGTCAAGACGCAGATGGCCCAGCTGGCGGTCGCGTTCTTCGGCAGCCGGCTGGCACGCGCCGCGGGCGTGTCCGTCCAGGGCACGGTGCCCGCGACGCTCGCGCTCACGCTTGGCGCGCCGGCCTCGTTCGGGACCTTCGTGCCCGGCGTGGACGGCAGCTACGACGCGAGCACCACGGCGACCGTCATCACGACGTCCAGCGCGCTGCTCTCGATCAGCGACCCGAGCGTCGTGGCCCCGGGCCGGCTGGTCAACGGCAGCTACGTGCTCGACCAGCCGCTCCAGGTCCGCGCGAACGGCGCGGCCTTCGGGCCGCTCGGCCCGGTGCTCAGCTACGCCGGTCCGGTCAGCCACGCCGTGGCCACGATCGACTTCCGGCAGCCGATCGGACGCACCCAGCCACTGCGGACCGGCGCCTACGCGAAGACGCTCACGTTCACGCTGTCGACGTCGTCGCCATGAGCGTGCGCAGGGCCTCGATGACCGTGTCGGGGTCGTCCTCGGCCATGAAGTGGCCGCTGCTGACGGTCCGGTGGTCGAGGTCCTCGGCCCACGCGCTCCACAGCGCGCGGGCGTCGTAGCCGAGCGCGGCGCCCCAGTCCTGCTGCAGGACGGTGACCGGCATCGTGAGCCGCGTGCCCTGCGCGCGGTCCTGCCGGTCGTGCTCGACGTCGATCGTGGCCGAGGCGCGGTAGTCGGCGACGATCGACGGGATCGCGTCGCGGCTGGCCTCGAGGTAGTGCGCGCGGATCGCGGCCGGCTGCGGCGCCGCGCCCCACGCGTCGAGGAAGTGGCCGAAGAAGGCGTCCGGCGCGCCCGCGATCAGCTGCTCCGGCAGGCCGGGCGGCTGCGCCATCAGGTACAGGTGGAACGCGACCGCCGCGGTCTCGCCGTGCAGGACCTCCCACATGTCGAGCGTCGGCAGCACGTCGAGGATCGCCAGGCGCGTGATCCGGTCGGGATGGTCGAGGCCGGCCCGGAACGCGACGAGCGCGCCCCGGTCGTGGCCGGCGAGCGCGAACGTCTCGTGGCCGAGCGCCCGCGCGAGGTTCACGACGTCCTGCGCCATCGTGCGCTTGGCGTAGCCGTCCGCGGGCTTGCTGGAGCGTCCGTACCCGCGCAGGTCCGGGCAGATCACCGTGTGCGTCTGCGCGAGCGCGGGCGCGACCTTGCGCCACATCGCGTGCGTCTGCGGGAACCCGTGCAGCAGCACGAGCGCCGGGCCGGTGCCGCCGATGGCGGTGTGGAGGGTGACGTCGTCGGCGACGCTGACGTCGCGGTGTTCGAAGCCGTCGATCATGCGCGGCAGCGTGGACGCGGGCGATCAGCATCCGATCAGCAACACTGGACACGTGCCGGTCGAGTTCGGGGTGCTGGGGCCGGTGGCGGCATGGGACGCGTCCGGCGCGCCGTTGGCGTTGCGCGGCCCCCGCCACCGCGCCGTGCTCGCACGGCTGATCGTCGCCCGCGGCGCGGTCGTGCCCGTCGAGGGGCTGGTCGCGGACCTGTGGCCCGCCGACCCGCCGCCCCGTGCCGTCGGCGCGGTGCGCACGTTCGTCAGCGACCTGCGCCGCGCGCTGGGTGACGCCCGCACGGCGCTCGTCACGGAAGGCCCGGGATACGCGCTCCGGCTGGATGGCGCGAGCGGTGCGAGCGGCCCGGCCGGTGCGAGCGGCCCGGCCGGCGCGGGCGGCGCGGCCCGCGGCGGCGTCGATGCGTGGCGGTTCGAGGCGTCCGTCGCGGGCGCGGCTTCGCTGCCCAGCGAGGCGCGGCTCGCCGCGCTGGTCGAGGCCGTGGGCCTGTGGCGTGGGCCGGCGTTCGCAGGGCTCGACGACTTCGACTGGGCGCGGGTGGAGCGGGCGCGGCTCGCGGAGTTGCGGCTCGCGGCGGTCGAGTCGATCGCGGACGCGCGGCTGCGGCTCGGGCTCGCCGCGGCGGCCGTGCCGGACCTCGACGCGCACGTCGCGGCGCATCCGTGGCGGGAGGAGGGCTGGCGGCTGCTCGCGGTCGCGCTGGCCGGCAGCGGCCGCCGTGGCGACGCGCTCGTGGTGCTGCGGCGCGCGCACGTCGAGCTGGTCGAGCAGCTCGGGATCGCACCCGGCCAGCCGCTCCGGCGGCTCCAGGAGGACCTCTTGGCCGGCGACGAGGCGCCGGCGGCGGGCGTGGATGCGGTGTGGGCGCGGGCGGCGGCCGCCTACGACCGCGAGGTCGGCACCCGCGCGCGGGTGCGGCTCGAATCGACGGTCTCGCTCCTGCGCTCGCTCGCGGTGACCGGGGGCGGGGGCCTGGCCGAGGCGCGCACGCACCGGCTCGCCGCCGTCGCGGCGGCCGAGGAGCTCGGCGACCCGGGGTTGACGGCGCGCGTGATCGGCGCGTACGACGTCCCCGCGATCTGGACGCGCTCGGACGATCCGGAGCACGCGGCCGCGATCGTCGCCGCCGCCGGCCGGACGCTGCGGGCCGAGCTTCCGGACGCGCTGCGCGCGCCGCTGCTGGCGACGATCGCGCTCGAGTCGCGCGGCGCGGGCACGCGCGAGGTGGCCGACGCCGCGCGCGAAGCCGAGCGCCTGGCCCGCGACCTCGACGACCCCGCGCTGCTCGCGTTCGCCCTCAACGCCGTCTGGATGCAGTCGTTCGAGCGCTGCGGCCTGGCCGCGCGCCGCGACGCTATCGGCGCCGAGCTCGTCGCGCTGGCCACCCGCCACGACCTGCCGTCGGTCGCCGTGCTCGGCCACCTCGTGCGCATGCAGGCCCTCGGCGCACTCGGCGACTTCACCGCCGCCGATGGGCACGCGGCCGCGGCGGACCGCCTCGACGCCCGCCACGAGCGCCCGCTCGTGGCCGTGTTCACGACCTGGTACCGCGCGATGCGTGCGGCCACGACCGCGACCGCGCCCGCCGCGACGGCGCACGAGGCCGCCGCCGGGACCGCACAGGCCGCGACGCGGCACGACGCCGCCAGGACCGCGCCCGGCCCGGCGCCGCACGAGGCCGCCGCCGACGCGGTGCTCGCAGCCGGCGCGCGGTTGCCCGGCGCCGGCATGCCCGGACTGGAGCGAGGACTCGTTCCGCTCGCCCTGTTGTGCCTGCGTGTCGCGCGGGGCGAGCGCACGCACGTGGACGGCGACTTCGGGCCGTACGAGCCCTGGGCGCGGCCGCACGTCCTGCTTGCTCGCAACGAGCGCGGGCGCGCCGCGCGCGCGCTCGACGCCGTGCCCGACCCGCCCGCCGACCTGTTGCAGGAAGCGCTGTGGTGCCTGACGGCGAGCGCGGCCGCCGCGCTCGGCGACCGCCGGACGCTCGACCGCGCGCGGGCGCGGCTCGAGCTCGCCCGCGACGAGCATGCGGCGGGCAGCGGCGTGGTCAGCCTCGGCCCCGTGGCACGGTTCCTCGTGTGAGCCCGGGAATGGCGCGCCGCCGGGCGACGTCTGGCCTGGCATGAACGTAGACACCGAGGCATGCACCGTCGTCCGCGCCGCCGGCGGCTACAGCGGCCGGCAGGGGATCGACTACCGGACCGGGATCTCGAACGGGACGGCGGGCGCCCGGGCGCTGTGCCTGCACCGCGCGCCGATGCCGGCCGGCCTGCGTCCCACCGCGCACCTGCACGCCGAGCACGAGTCCGCCATCTGCGTCATCAGCGGCCGCGGCGAGTTCTGGTGGGGACCGCAGCTCGAGCACCACGAGGTCATCGAGGCCGGTGACTTCATCCACATCCCGGCCGGCATGCCGCATCTGCCGTACAACCCGGGCCCGGAGACGCTGGACGTCGTGATCGCCCGCACGGACCCGAACGAGCAGGAAAGCGTCGTCACCCTGCAGGAGCTGGACGCGTTGCCGCACCTCCCTCCGCGCGGGCGCTAGGGATTTCCCCGATCCAAGCGGGACGGCGCGTCCGTAGGTTCGCGGACATGACATTCGACGTGCGCAAATCCCTCGCGCTGGCCGCGGGCGTGCTCGCCATCGCGGCGCCCGCCGCCTCGGCCGGGGCGCCCGGGCCGCAGGTGATCGCGACCGGCCTCGACAACCCGCGCGGGCTCGACTTCGGCCTCGGCGGCGAGCTGTGGGTCGCCGAAGCCGGGCGCGGCGGCAGCGACTGCACCCTCGAGAGCCCCGAAGGCGGCGGCGCCGGCTGCTTCGGCAAGACGGGCGCGATCACGAAGATCGACAAGCGCGGCAACAAGAAGCGGGTCGTCAGCAACCTGCCGTCCGTCGCCTCCCAGAGCGGCAACGAGGCCAGCGGCCCGTCGGACATCTCCTTCACGCTCGGCGGCCTGCTCGGCTACTTCACCGTCGGCCTCGGCGCCAACCCGGCGCAACGCGAGCAGTACCCGCAGACCGCCGGCATGGGCAAGCTGTACCGCGTCCTGCCGACCGGCCACGTGGCGGGGGTCGCGGGCGACGTCGCCGGCTACGAGGCGGCGCACAACCCGGACGCGGACCAGCCGACCGCCGAGGTCGACTCGAACCCGAACTCGGTCGACGCCACCGGCCTCCACGTCGCGGTCGCCGACGCGGGCGGCAACAGCCTCATCCGCTACGGCCTGCGCGGCCCGGAGACGCTCGGCGTGATCCCGTTCAAGATGAGCCCCGCGCCGGAGATCCCCGACTTCCCGGTGCCGCCCGGCACGCCGATCCCGACGCAGTCCGTGCCGACCTCGATCGTCCGCGGCCCGGACGGCGCGTACTACGTCGGCCAGCTCACGGGCTTCCCGTTCCCGACCGGCGGCGCGAGCGTCTGGCGGATCGTCCCCGGCCAGGCGCCGACCGAGTACGCCACCGGCTTCACCACCATCACCGACCTCGCGTTCGGCAAGGACGGCACGCTCTACGTGCTGCAGATGACGAGCGCCACGCTGATCGGCCCGCCGACCCCCGGCAAGCTGATCCGCGTCCCCAAGCGCGGCCCGCGCACCGAGATCGCCCCGGGCACGCTGACCTCGCCGACCGGCCTCGCGGTCGACGGCAACTCCGCCTACGTCGCCAACAAGGGCGACCAGGCCGGCGCGGGCGAGATCGTCAAGCTCCCGCTGCGCTAGATCCCCGCAGCCGGATAGGGCAGCTGCGCCGGCCGGGGGATCTGCGGATCCACCCACCGGCGCAGCGCCGTGTCGCAGATCGCGTACCCCCAGTTGATCAGGCGCTCCTGCAGCCGGTCGTCGAGCTTCGCCAGCCGGGTCGGCACCTCCGCGAGCGCGAGCACGGCCGCGTCGGACGGATCGACGATCGGGTCGGGCAGCCCGTAGTCGCGCACGTGCGAGCGGATGCCGAAGTACGTGCCGTCGCGCTGGCCCTGCTGGAACGCGTAGACCGTCCAGCGCTTGCGCAGGTCGCGCACCTGGTTGTCGATCACGTTGAGCACGCGCAGCATCTGCAGCGCGGTCGACGGCGACTCGTCGTCGTCCATCTGCCCGCCCGCGTCCGAGACGAGCACGCTACGGCAGCGCTTCCAGACCGTCTCGAGCCCCAGGTTGTCGTAGACGCCGCCGTCCGAGAGCGTGATCTTCTCGCGGTAGCCGCGCGCGGTCAGGTCGTTGCCCGCGACGGTCTTCCAGGTCGCGTCGGCGAGGTCGAGCGTGCAAGGCGACAGGAACGGCGGGAACGCGGAGGACGCCGCGACCGCGTCGGCGAGCGGCGTGTCCGGGTCGTCGACCATCCCGACCCGGTAGTCGGCGAGGTACGGGCGCGAGAAGCGGAACAGCACGCCGGACTCCAGGTTCGTCGCGCAGATCACGAAGCGAGGCCCGCGGTCGTCGTCCGGCAGGTCCTGCAGCGTGGCGTCGCCGAACAGGTGCTTGCGGTAGGCGCCCGCCACCTCCTTGCCCACGGTCTCGAACGGCAGCAACCCCTTCAGGAACGACGAGATGTCGATCGTGTGCCGCGCCAGCTCGCGGACCGGCGCGATCACCAGCGCGTCGAGGTTCGTGGCCACGTCGCCCTGCCACGTCAGGCGCGTCCACGCCGCGCCGAGCGTCGCCGCCGTGATCGAGCCGCCCGAGACGCTGGAGACGCGGGCGAGGCCGCGTACCCGGCCGGCCTCGTTCAGCCGCCAGAGCGTGCCGAGGTGGAACAGCATCGCGCGGTAGCCGCCGCCCGACAGGCACAGGCCGGTGCCCTCGGGCTCGTACTCGGGCTCCCCCGGGATGATCCGGACGGGCTGGGGAAGTTCGGGTCGGGTCATCGCCCCTCCTCGCTCAACTCGTGACCTGCTGGAACGGCACGCGACCGGTCGTCGGCGCCTCGACGGCCACCAGCGGCACGCCCGCTTCGAGCGTGTCGGTGCGCGCGAACACGGCCATCCGCGCGCTGAGCGCCTCCACCAGCGTCGCGCGCGGCACAGCCGTGGCGTCGGTGTCGCCGTGCACGTCCGCCATCGTCGACATCACCGCGCACATCGGCCGCTGCGGGTCGGCCGCACCGTCCGTCCACAGCCCGAACAGCGATTTCGGCGTCGCGTTGCGCGAGCCGTGATGGCCGACCTTGTAGAGGTCGACGTCCGCCAGCAGCGCGCGCAGCTCGGCCGCGTCCGAGGCTTCCCTGAGCGCCCAGGACCAGTTCTCGATCTGCGCGTCGCCGGGCAGCAGGAGCCGCCGGTCGCCGACGTCGATCAGCAGGATCAGGCTCGTGTTGTTGAGCGCGTCGTCGACCGTGCGGACGAGCCGCATCAGCGTCCCGAGCTGCTGGCGCGCGAGCCGGTCCACGAGCCACGCCACCGGGCCGGGCGGGACGTCGGGCGGCCGCTTCGGAGCGCGCGTGTCCAGCCGCTCGGGCGTGAGCCCGTCGACCGCGTCGAGCTGGAGCATCCAGAACTCCTCGGGATCGCGGTCGCGCTGACGGAGCACCGCGTCCGACTCGGCGATCGTCGGTGGCCCGAGCACGCGCACGCCGATGCCGGGCACGAGCTGCTCGAGCTTGGTCGAGTCGCCCGCGTGCAGGTACTCGCCCTCGGTCGCGGCCGCGAGGTCGTCGAGGAAGCGGATGGCCTTCGCGTTGGGCAGCTGGTCGGCCGCGGCGTGCAGGAGCCGCCCGCTGACGCTGTTGGCGTGCGCGCCACGCACGAGCGCCTCGATCCGCCCCGCGAGCTGCTGGCCGGCGGCGAGCCGCACCCCGAAGACGCGCTCCGGGTCGGCGTCGGCGGCGAGCGGGGCGGTCGCGTCCCGCGGGAGCGCCGGGTCTTCCGTCCACGGGCGCACGACGAGCTTCGGCTGCAAGCCGGCGATGATGTCCGCCGCCTCGTCGACGGCGAAGCCGGAGAGGTGGTCCTTGTGGCGATGCGTGACGACGATCGCGTCCAGCACGCCGCCGCTGTGCTCGCGGATCAGCTCCGCGACGCGCACCATCATGTCCGCCTTGGCGTCCTTCGGGCGGTGGGTGGAGCCGAAGTCGATCAGGACGTGACGCTCGGCGCGGCCGTCGGGCAGCGGCGCGGCGTAGAAGCAGCTCAGCAGCTGGACCTCGCCGAAGCCGACCTGGTAGAGCCGCAACACCACGCGGTCGGGGACGGGCGTCACCAGCGCTCCTCGATCCCGCGGTCGGGGGCGTGCAGGTCGGCGAACGGCAGGCCGCGGGAGGCGCCGAGCGAGAACCCGAGCCGGTTGCGCGTGTCGAACAGCCCGCGGTGCGCGAGGTAGGCCACGCGCCGGCTCTGCCGGTCCCAGTCGTCGAGCCGCTTGCGCTGGTGGAACTTCAGCCGCCCGAACTGGTCGAAGATCAGCGTGCCGCCGCCCCAGATCTGGATCGGGGTGTCGCCGCTGACCGAGTGCGGAAGCCCGATGCCGCGCTCGCCGGCCTGGGTGCCCGTGAGGTCGAGCACCTGGACGTAGTCGGCGACCACCTCCTCGACGAGCAGCCCGTCGGGCCCGATGCGCACGGCGGGCCGCACCGCCGCGACCTCGAGCTCGTACTCCGGGCACAGCCCGAGCGCGTCGAGGTTCTGCCAGACGAAGCGGAAGACCTCGTCCGGGTTCGTCCGCAGCGCGGTCGCGTTGACGTGGTCGTAGTACAGCGGCGCGGCGGCGACGTCGACGATCCGGTCGGTGGGCTGGACGATCCCGTACGTGCCGAACGCCTCGCGGACGGCGTCCCGGTAGCCGTGCGCGTCGTCGGGCGCGACCACGGCGTCGGCGACGAGCATCGCGTCCAGCACGTCGTCGAACTCGAGCTCGACCGCGGGCGCGTAGTCGAGCGCGCGGATGAACATCGTCAGCAGGTGCTCGGCCGCCTTGGCGCCCGCCTCGGCGGCGGCCCGGACGCTCATCGCGCCGCGGTCCGCGAGCTGGGCGAGCCGGCCCGTCCACATCTTCACGAGCCCCCGGGTGAGCGCCGCCACCAGGATCTCGCCCCGCCGGTGCGGCTCCTGGAAGCCGGGGTCGCCCAGCCAGGCCGCGTTCGGGTCGAGCTTGACCGACCGTCGCAGCGCGGAGCCGCGGACGCCGGAGGTGGTGGAGCCGAACTGCTCCGCGACGCCGAACAGGATGCCCTGCGCGAGCTGCTCGGTCAGGTCGTTGCCGGTCTCGACGCGGTTGCGCGCGTCCTGCTCGGTGGTGAGCGCGAACTCGATCAGCTCGGGGAGGGAGAACACCGACAGCAGCGCGACGATGTCCCCCAGCGCCTCGTGGAAGCCCGGCTGGTCGGGCAGCCCGGGCTCCATGAACCGCGGTCGCAGTCCGTCCAGGATGGCGTGCGTCGTCTCGTGGGCGACGATGTCGTGCGAGAGGCACGTGTGGACGGTCGTGCCGTCGGGCTGCGGCAGGTAGCCGAAGAACAGGCCGCAGTCGTCGCGCGAGTAGAACGCGTTGGCCTCGACGAACGCGTGCGGCACCAGGTACAGCTGGTGGCTGCGGAACTCCCACTCGATCCGGCGGCCGAGCGCGAACTCCAGCCGGGCCAGCGTGCGCGCGGCGATCGCGTAGACGTTCTGGGCGTGGAAGGCGAAGTCGCCCAGCAGCACCTCGTCGCTCGCCTGCGCGAAGCGGTCGGCGTACGTCCAGCGCGCGGGCCGAGGGTCCGGCTCGCGCGGGTCCGCGAGGTCGGCCGCCGGGTGCAGCACGCCGGAGGTGCCGTCGTAGTCGACGACGTGGAAGCGATGCGAGCGCGGCCCGGGCTCGAGCCGATCCACCGGCACGGTCGCGGCCGCCCGGACGATCCGCCCGTCGCGCTGCACGGCGGGGTCTTGAGCGATGATCGTCATGACCCGGGTCCGCGAGGCCGGACGCGGCGGCGCGGCACCGTCCTGCTGATCGGCGAGCCCGCTCACGCGGACCTCCTTTCGGGCGGCTGTAGACCGACGCTACAGCCGATGCTCAGGACTCGTCAACCAGCGCGACCGGATCGCTCGGCGTGGCGATCCAGCTGGCGAGGAGGTCCAGCCGCTGCTGGGAAGCGCTGCCCGGCGCGGCGGTGAAGATCGCCATCGGCAGCTCGTCGGCCGTGAAGGTGACCATCTCGTAGCTCAGCTCGAGCTCGCCGACGATCGGATGGCGGATGGCCTTCACGCCGGTGCGGTGCGCGTGCACGGTGTGCGCGGCCCACCAGGCGCGGAACGGCTCACTGCGCGCGGACAGCGCTTCGACGAGCGCGCACAGCGTCGGGTCGAACGGGTTGCGTCCCTGGTAGCTGCGCAGCGTGCCGACGGTGTCCCTCGCGACCTGCTCCCAGTCGAGCCAGAACGTCTTGGCGGCGGAGTCCAGGAACGTGAAGCGCGCGCCGTTGGCCGGCTGCTCCGGGCTCTCGAACAGCGGCTGGAAGAGCGCGTGGCCGAGCGGGTTGGCGCCCAGGTAGTCGCCGCGCGCGTTGGTGATCGTGGCCGGCGCGCCGAGCGAGTCCAGCACGCGGCGGGCGGCCGGGCGGATCTCCTGCGAGGTGGCGGGCGGCGCGGTCCGGCGCGCCGACGGGCCGGTCGCGTGGACGAGGTCGAACAGGTGCGTGCGCTCCGCGTCGTCGAGTCGCAGCGCCTCGGCGAGGGCGGCGAGCACGCTGTCGGAAGGTGCCGTCGCGTGGCCGCGCTCGAGCCGCTTGTAGTACTCGACGCTCACGCCGGCGAGTGAGGCGACCTCCTCGCGGCGCAAGCCGCTCACCTGCCTGCGACCGTGGACCGGGAGCCCGACGTCGGCCGGCGTGACGTTCGCCCGCCGCGTGGCCAGGAACTGCGCCAGCTGATCGGACGAGGCACCCATCGCTCCCACTTTAGGCCGTGGCGCGCGCGCCGGGGTGCCCTGGCAGTACCCCTCTCGCAGGGTCCTTTCCGCACCTCGACCGGCGTCCCATAGTGCGCCGTCGACATGAGTGCTCCCACCACAGCCAAGGCCGTCGGCGCCCCGTCCGCCACCGCCGCCCTCGAGCCGCTCGCGATCGAGCGCCGGGCGATCGGCCCCGACGACGTCCGCATCGACATCAAGTTCTGCGGCATCTGCCACTCCGACATCCACTTCGCCCGCGGCGAGTGGGGCGAGATCCCCTACCCCGCGGTGCCCGGCCACGAGATCGCCGGCATCGTCGCGGAGGTGGGCGCGAACGTCACCGCGTACGCGCCCGGCGATCGCGTCGGCGTCGGCTGCATGGTCAACTCGTGCGGCGAGTGCGAGAACTGCAAGGCCGGCAACGAGCAGTACTGCATCCCCGGCAACACGCAGACCTACGGCTCCGTCGACAAGGACGGAACGCCGACCTACGGCGGCTACTCCGACCACGTGGTCGTCGACCAGCACTTCGTGCTGCGGATCCCGGACGGGATCGAGCTCGACGCCGCCGCCCCGCTGCTGTGCGCCGGCATCACCACCTACTCGCCGCTGCGCCACTGGAACGCCGGTCCGGGCAAGCAGGTCGCGATCGTCGGCCTCGGCGGGCTCGGGCACATGGCGGTCAAGTTCGCCAAGGCGCTCGGCTCCGAGGTCACCGTGCTCTCGCAGTCGCTGCGCAAGCAGGACGACGGCCTCAAGCTCGGCGCCGACCACTACTACGCCACGAGCGACGACGCCACCTTCGAGCAGCTCGCGCACCGCTTCGACCTGATCATCAACACCGTCAGCGCGCCGCTCGACATCGGTCGCTTCCTGGGCCTCGTCAAGACCGACGGCGCGCTCGTCAACGTCGGTGCCCCCGGTGAGCCGCTGCCGGTCCCGGTGTTCGGCCTGCTCATGCAGCGGCGCACGTTCGCCGGCTCGGCGATCGGCTCGATCGCCGAGACCCAGGAGATGCTCGACTTCTCCGCCGAACACGGCATCGCCGCCGAGATCGAGGTCGTCGGCGCCGACCAGGTCAACGAGGCGTGGGAGCGCGTGCTCGCCTCGGACGTGCGCTACCGCTTCGTGATCGACAACTCGACGCTGTAGGACCGATGATTTCGTGTCGTCGCGTGCGTCGTATGGGCATGACCGACGATCTGCGCTCCCTGCTCGACGACACGAACATCGCCCACGTCGCCACGGTCGGCCCTGACGGCGCGCCCCACTCGGTGCCCGTCTGGGTCGGCACGGACGGTGAGCACGTGGTCTTCCTGACCGGCCCGGAGTCGGTCAAGGCGCGTAACCTCGCCCGTGACGGACGGCTTGCGCTCTCGCTGGTCGACGCCCAGAACCCGTTCCGCATGGCCTACCTGCGCGGGCACGTGGCCGAGTGCGTGACCGGCGAGGAGGCGTGGGCGATCATCGACCGGATCTCGACCAAATACGTCGGCGGCCCCTACCCGCGCGAGCAAGAGCGAGTGGTCTACCGGGTCGCGGTCGACCGCGAGCGGGCCCAGGCGTTCGCGTAGCCCACCGGGCAGGAACAGCCAGTCGCGGTCGCCGGGGCGCTGGGCGCGCATCCGTAGCCGGACGCCCGAGGTGGTGAAACGCGTCGTCACGACCCGGCACAATGCCACGCCATGATCGTCGCGGCCGTGGCCAACAGCGTGCGCAAGGCCGCCCGGGAGCTGGAGGGCGTCGAGCTGCGCGGGCTCGACGAGCGCCTGGACGACGTCGAGTTCCTCGTGCCCCAGTGGGGGCAGGTGCCGGACCTGGCGGCGATGCCCGCGCTGAAGGTCGTGCAGGTGCTGTCGGCGGGGACGGACTGGATCGACGAGCACGTGCCGGAGGGCGTGACCCTCTGCAACGGCCGCGGGGCGCGGGACATCCCGGTCGCCGAGTGGATCGTCGGCGCGCTCCTGGGCGCCGCGACCGGCCTGCTGGCGAGCGCGCGCGACCGGCGCTGGGAGCACCGCCCGCCCGCCGAGGTGCACGGTTCGCGGGTGCTGATCGTCGGGCACGGGTCGATCGGACGCGCGGCCGAGGAGCGGCTGTCCGCGCTGGGTGCGACCGTGATCGGCATCGGCCGCGGCGAGATGGCCCAGCTGGCGGGGCGGGTCGCGTGGGCGGACGTCGTCGTCAACCTCGTGCCGCTGACCGAGGCCAGCCGCCACGTCTTCGACGCGGACGTGTTCGCCGCGATGCGCGACGACGCGCTGTTCGTCAACGCCGGCCGCGGCGGCACGGTCGACCAGGAGGCGCTGCTCGCCGAGCTGCGCGCGCCCCGCCTGCGCGCCGTGCTCGACGTGACCGACCCGGAGCCGCTGCCCGAGGACCACCCGTTGTGGTCGGCGCCCGGAACGCTGGCGATCACGAGCCACCACGCCGGTGACAGCCACGAGGCGGACGCCCGCGCGGTCGCGCTCGCGGTCGACCAGCTGCGCACGTACGTGGCGGGCGGGCCGCTGCGCAACGTGGTGCAGCTAGGCTGGGAGGCGTAGCACCGGACGAGACGCGCGCCGTACCCGGGACAGACAAGACGACGCGCAGCCTGTCGATCTCATCCGGAGGTGCGCGATGTCCTGGGTAGTGCTGTTGGTGGCCGGCCTGTTCGAGACGGTCTGGGCCTTGGCCCTGAAGGAGTCCCACGGGTTCACGCGGCTCGGGCCGTCGGTGCTGTTCGTCGTGGCGATGATCGTGAGCATGGCGCTGCTGGCCTACGCGTTGCGGGACCTCCCGGTCGGCACCGGCTACGCGGTGTGGACGGGCACGGGCGCTGTCGGCGCGGCGATCGCGGGGATCGTCCTCCTGGGCGACTCGGCCGCGCTCACGCGGCTGCTCCCGATCGGGCTGATCGCCGTCGGGATCGTCTGGCTCGCGCTCGCGGAGGGCTAGTCGGCGACGCAGATCAGGAGCAGCCCGGGACGGGCGGCGAGGATCGCCCGCGCGACGCGCTCGGCGTCCGGGGTCGTGCAGCCCTTCAGGAACACGCTCGTCGGCGCCGGGATGACGAGGCGTGGGTCGTCGAACGACTCGAACGGGTCCGGGGGCGGCAGCTTCCCGCGCATGCCTCGGGCCTACCCGGGGCCGGACGTGCCGTCGGCGGTGGCGGTCAGCCCGACGACAGCGGCCTGGGCGCGGCGGGCATGCCCGATACTCCGGGCATGGTCATCGAGGTCGAGAACCCGTCGCGGCGCGAGGTCATCGCGACCGTCCCGCGGCATGACGCCGACGACGTCGACCGCGCGGTGCGCGCCGCCGCGGCGGCCTTCCCGGCGTGGCGCGCGCGGCCCGCGCGTGACCGGGGGACGCTGCTGCTGCGGATCGCCGAGGACCTGTCGGCGATCGGCGAGGAGCTGGCGCGGACGATCGCGGCCGAGACCGGCAACGCGATCCGCACGCAGGCGCGCGGCGAGGCCGCGACCGCCGCGGACGTGTTCCGCTACTTCGGCGGCGTCGCGAGCGAGCAGAAGGGCGAGGTGCTGCCGATGGGTGACGCCCTGCTCAGCTACACGGTGCGCGAGCCGCTCGGCGTCGTCGCCGCGATCGTGCCCTGGAACGCGCCGGTCCTGCTCGCGTCGCTGAAGGTGGCGATGGCGCTGTGCACCGGCAACACGCTCGTGCTCAAGCCCGCGGAGGACGCGCCGCTCGGCGTGCTCCAGATGGCGGACGTGTGCTGGCGCCACCTGCCCGAGGGCGTCCTGAACGTCGTCACCGGCTACGGCGAGGAGACCGGCGGCGCGCTGCTCAACCACCCGGGGATCGCCAAGATCACCTTCACTGGCTCCACCGAGGTCGGCCGGATCGCGATGCGCGCCGCGGCCGAGCGGATCCTGCCGGTGTCCTTGGAGCTCGGCGGCAAGGCGCCCGCGATCGTGTACCCGGACTCCGACGACGACGCGACCGTCCAGCACGTGATCACCGCGATGCGCTTCGCCCGCCAGGGCCAGTCCTGCACGGCCGGCTCGCGCCTGTTCGTGCACGCGTCAATCTTCGAGGACTTCACCGCGCGGCTGGCGAGCGCGCTCGAGGCCCTGGTCGTCGGCGACGCCCTCGACGACGCCTCCGACATCGGCTCGCTGATCAACGGCACGCAGGACGCGCGCGTCTGCGCGTACGTGCAGGAAGCGCTCGACCAGGGCGCGACCGCGCTGACCGGCGGCCTGCCGGGCGCCCGTCCCGGCTACCAGGTCCCTCCGACCGTGCTCACCGGCGTCGACCAGTCCTGGCGCGTCGCCCGTGAGGAGGTCTTCGGCCCGGTGCTCGTCGCCCTGCCATGGACCGACGAGGACGAGGTCATCCGCTGGGCCAACGACACCCACTACGGTCTCGCCGCGTTCGTCTTCGCCAAGGACATCGACCGCGCCCTCCGCGCCGCTCACGCGATCGAGGCCGGTTGGGTCCAGGTCAACCGCAGCGGCGGCCAGCTCCCGGGCATGAGCTACGGCGGCAAGAAGCTGTCCGGCCTCGGCTCGGAGTACTCGATCGAGGGCGCGCTGGAGAGCTTCACGCAGCGCAAGAGCATCACCGTCGGGTTGAGCTGAGCGCGTCCCCGAGCGCGCCGGCGAGCTGCGGGACGTGGTGCTCGTCGAGCGCGAGCGGCGGGCGGATCTTGACGGTGTCCGAGTGGCGTCCCGTGGTGCCCACGAGCACGCCCAGCTCGCGCATCCGGTCGCGCACCGCGCGGGCGCGGTCGCCCTCGAGCTCGACGCCCACCGCCAGGCCGACGGCGCGCACGTCGAGGATGGCGGGGTCGTCGATCGCGAGCAGCGCGGCGCGGAGCCCGTGGCTCGTGCGCTGGACGCGGTCGAGCACGCGCTCGTCGTCGAGGACGTCGAGCACGGCGAGGGCCGCGGCGGCGCTGACGGGGTTGCCGCCGAACGTGCTGAAGAGCGTCGTGTGGCCGACGAGCTGGGCGACGATGTCGCTGCGGGTGATGACGGCGGCGACCGGGTGGCCGTTGCCCATCGGCTTGCCGAGCGTGACGAAGTCCGGGACGATCCCGAAGCGCTCGAAGCACCACAGATGCGTGCCGGTGCGGCCGTGGCCGGACTGGACCTCGTCGGCGATCCAGAGGCCGCCGGCGGCGCGGGTCCGCGCGGCGAGCGCCTGGACGTACGCGGGATCGAGGTCGAAGATGCCGTCGCTGGTGACGACGCCGTCGAGGATCGTCGCGGCGGGCGCGTGCCCACGGGCGCGCAGGCGCTCGATCGCGGCGTCGAGCGCGGACGGGTCGGCGGTCGGGTCCCACGTCTCGACGTGGTCGGGCCCGGGCGCGCCGAACCAGCCCTCGGGCGAGAGCGCGGCGATCGCCTCGGTGATGCCGTGGTAGGCGAAGTCGGTGCACAGCCCGCCGCGGTTGCCGGTCACGGCGGTCGCCATCCGCCAGGCGAGGTCGTTGGCCTCCGAGCCGGAGTTGACCAGCAGCACGGTGTCCAGCTCGGGCGGGCAGGTGGCGGTGAGACGCTCGGAGAGCTCGATCGCGCTCGGGTGCAGGTAGCGCGTGTGCGTGTTGATGCGGCGGCTCTGACGGGCGATCGCGGACGTGATCCGCGGGTGCGCGTGGCCGACGCACGGGACGTTGTTGTACGCGTCGAGGAACGTGCGCCCCGACGTGTCGGTGATCCATACGCCCTCGGAGCGCAGGACCTCGATCGGCTCGGCGTAGAACAGCGGGTCGACGGCGGGCCCGAAGGCGGCGGCGCGGCGCGCGGCGAGCGACGGGTCGGGCTCGCGCGCGCCCTCCGCTCCGAGTGCGCGCGCGACGGCGTCCCAGCCCAGCGACTCGAGCGTCGTGCACGTCCTGAGCGCGATCGCGTTGTAGCGCTCCGCCCACTCGGGGTCCTCGAGGCCCTGGGCGGCGCGCCAGGAGCTGATCGCGATCGTGATCGCCGCGCGGGCGGCCCAGGCGACGCCGAGCACCTCCAGCTCGACGTCCTCGAGCGGGACGCGGCGCTGGTAGCCGTCGAGCACGAGCCGCGCGGAGCGCAGCAGCTCGGGCCCCTCGCGGCCGCCGCACACGGAGTCCAGCACCGACGCGAGGTCGGTGACGAGCGCCGTGTGGCTCATGTCGCCGAAGTCGATGATCCCGGTGACGAAGCCGGCCTCGTCGGTGAGCGCGTTGTCGACCGTCAGGTCCGTGTGCGCGACCTGCGCGCGCAGCCGCGGCCAGCGCGGGACCGCGTGCGCCTCGAACGCGTCGAGCACCCGCGCCACGACCCCGCGCGCGTGCGGGTCGCGGATGTCGGCGAGCTGCGCGCGGGCGTGCAACGCGTGCTGGACGTCCCACGGCATTACGCGCGTGGCGCGCGGATGGGTGAACGCGCGCAGCGCCTGGCCGAGCCGTGCGGTGGTCTCGCCCCAGTTGCCCAGCGCGGCGTCCGACAGCTCGAGCGCGGAGATCCGGCTGCTCCCGGGCAGCACGTCGTAGAGCCGCACCCAGTGGTCCTGCCAGCGCGCCTTCAGGGCGTCGGAGCCGGCCGCGGGCTTCGGCAGCGCGACGCGCAGGCCCGGGTCGACCGCCGTGACGTGCAGCGCCGCCGCGGCCTCCATGTCGAGCACGTCCGGGTCTTCGGCGGAGTTGGACACCTTCAGGATCGCCACCGGCCCGTCGTCCTCGAGCAGGAACGTCCGGTCGCGCTCGCTCCCGAGGTCCCTGGCGGTGTCGGCGCGGACGCCGAACAGTGCGGCGCCGATCTCGACGGCGTCGGTCTCGGTCAGGCGCGGGGTCTGCCCGCTGAGCACGCGGTCCACGGCCGCGAGGCTAGACGAACGCGCCAAAGTGCGTTTCACGGCCGAGCGTCGTTGGGGAGCAGTCCGCGCGTGATCGGCTACTACGTCCACCACCAAGGCGACGGCCACGTCCTGCGCGCCCAGGCGATCGCGGCGCAGCTGGGTGAGCCGGTGACCGGGATCAGCTCGCGCCCGCGCCCGGACGGCTGGGCGGGCCCGTGGCTGCAGCTGGCACGCGACGACGACCCCGAGCCCGCCGACGGCGTGGACGCGACCGCCGGCGGCGCGCTGCACTGGGCGCCGACCGGGCATCCCGGCCTGCGCGAGCGGATGGCGCAGATCGCCGCCTGGGTCGCGACGTACGCGCCGCGCCTGGTCGTGGTCGACGTGTCGGTCGAGGTCACCGTGCTCGTGCGCTCGATGGGCGTGCCGACGATCGTCATGGGCATCCCGGGCGTGCGCGAGGACCGCGCGCACCAGCTCGGCTACCGGCTGGCCGACGCGATCGTCGCGCCCTGGCCCGAGTGGGCGCCGGTGCTCCGCGGCGGCGAGCCGTGGGCGGACAAGCTGCACGCGGTCGGCGCGATCTCGCGCTTCGACGGCCGCGAGCGCGCCGAGCACGAGGACGGGCCGCCGAACGTCGTCGTCCTGTCCGGCCGCGGCGGCACGGAGCTGTCGCTGACGATGCTGGCCGAGGCCGAGCGCGCGACGCCCGGCTGGAGCTGGACCGTCCTCGGTCCCCCGTCGGACCGCTGGGTCGACGACCCCTGGCCGCTGCTCTGCGGCGCCGACGTGGTCGTCACCCACGCCGGCCAGAACGCGCTCGCGGACGTCGCCGCCGCGGGCCGCCCGGCGATCGTGATCCCGCAACCTCGCCCGCACGACGAGCAGCACGCGACCGCGCGGGCGCTGGGCGAGGCCGGCCTGGCGGTCGTCCGCCCGACCTGGCCTGAGCCGGACGAGTGGGACGCGCTGCTGAGCCAGGCGCTCGACCGCGGCGGCGCCGGCTGGGCGCGCTGGCACACCGGCACGGGCGCCGAGCGAGCGGCCGCGGTGCTGCAGGAGCTGGCGTGGGCACCGCAGTGACGGCCCGTGGCGCAAGCGCGCGCGGAGCGGACGGGCGGCGCGCGGACCGGCGCCGCCGCGCGACCGCGGCGACGCGACGGGAGCGCGTGTGCGCACCGCGGTGATCACGCTCGTGGCCGGGCGCCACGACCACCTGCGGCGCCAGCGCGCGGCGCTCGACCCGGGCGTCCATCACGTGGTCGTCGCGATGGGCGAGGGCGAGGTCGAGCGGTGCCGCGCCGTGCTCGGCGACCGCAGCGACGTGATCGGCGTCGACGCCACGCCCGCGGGGCTGCCACTCGCCCGCGCGCGCAACGCCGGCGCCGAGCACGCGCTCGAGCACGGCGCCGAGCTGCTCGTCTTCCTCGACGTCGACTGCATCCCGAGCGCGACGCTGCTGCCGCGCTACCGCGACGCCGCCGCGACGACGGACGCCGCGCTGCTGTGCGGGCCGGTCGGCTACCTCCCGCCGGGCGCGGACGGCGACCTCCACGCGCTCGCACAGCCGCACCCGGCGCGGCCCGTGCCCGCCGAGGACGAGCTCGTGCCCGGCGGCGACCACGCGCTGTTCTGGACGCTCTCGTTCGCCGTCACGGCGGGGACGTGGCGGCGGATCGGCGGGTTCTGCGAGGCCTACGTGGGCTACGGCGGGGAGGACACCGACTTCGGCCAGCTCGCCGCACGGGCGGGGGTCGAGCTCGTCTGGGTCGGCGGCGCGTGGGCGTACCACCAGCACCACGAGACGCAGTCGCCGCCCGTGCAGCATCTCGCGGACATCGTCCGCAACGGCGGCCTCTTCCGCGACCGCTGGGGGTGGTGGCCGATGGGCGGCTGGCTGCAGGCGTTCGCCGAGCGCGGCCTGGTCCGGCACGACGCCGCGACCGATCGATGGGTGTTGGCCTGACCCCCAGAAGGAGGACGCGACCGCACCGGATGGCGTACGACAGGCGGCGCGGGCGCCGTTAGCTTCGCGTCCGCCATGAACCAGGACCTCACAGGACGTACCGCGCTCGTCACCGGCGCCACCTCCGGCATCGGCCGGGCGGTGGCGCTCCGGCTCGCGGCCGAGGGCGCGGAGGTGATCGCGGTCGGCCGGGACGCGGCGCGCGGCGCGGACACCGTCGCCGCGATCCACGCCGCCCACGGCCGCGCGCGCTTCATCAGCGCCGACATCAGCGACCCCGACAGCGTCCGCGCGCTGCATGCGGTGGCCGGCGAGGTCGACATCCTCGTCAACAACGCCGGCCTCGCCGTCTGGGGCCCGACCGCCGACCTCGCCGTCGACGTGTTCGACGCGCTGTTCGCCACGAACGTGCGCGGGCCGTTCTTCCTCGTCGCCGCCTTCGCGCCCGGGATGGCCGTGCGCGGCCACGGCAGCATCGTCAACCTCGGGTCGATGGCCGGCAGCGTAGGCCTCCCCGGATCAGCCGCCTACGGCGCGACCAAGGCCGCGCTGGAGTCGATGACCCGCGCCTGGGCGACCGAGTACAGCCCCTACGGCGTGCGCGTGAACAGCGTCGCACCCGGGCCGACCTACACGGGCGCCGCCTCGCGTGAGGTGATGGACACCTACGCGCCGACGCTGCCGCTCAACCGCGTCGCCGACCCCGACGAGATCGCCGAGGCCGTCGTGTTCCTCGCCTCGCCGCGCGCGAGCTACGCGACGGGCGGCACGTTCGCGGTCGACGGCGGGCGCACGGCGGCCTAGCGCCGGCGCTCCGCGGCCGTCGGCATCGTCCAGGCGCTGTCGGCCACGTTGAGCGTGACGCCCGGCGGGACGATCGCGTCGATCCGGTCCAGCAGGTCATCCGACAGCTCGACGCCGTCCGCCGCGAGGTAGGACTCGAGGTGCGCGAGCGTGCGCGGCCCGATGATCGCCGACGTCACCGCCGGGTGGCGCACGACGAACGCGATCGCCAGCTGGATCAGCGTGATCCCGGCCTCGTCGGCCAGCGCGCCGAGCGCGTCGGCGGCGTCGAGCTTGGCCGCGTTGGCGGCGGCGGTCGTGTCGTAGAGCGCGGCGAACCGCTGGCGCGCGGCCGCGGTCGGGCCCTCGATCTCGACGCCCTTGCGGTAGCGCCCGGACAGCCAGCCACCGGCGAGCGGGCTCCACGTCAGCACGCCCATCCCGTGCCGCAGCGTGGTCGGCAGGACGTCGTGCTCGATCCCGCGGTTGAGCAGCGAGTACGGCGGCTGCTCCGTGCGGAAGCGCTCGAGGCCGCGCCGCTCCGCGACCCACTGCGCCTCGACGATCTGCGACGCCGGCACCGTGGAGGCGCCGAACGCCCGGATCTTGCCCGCGTGCACCAGGTCCGACAGCACGCCGAGCGTCTCGTCCAGGTCGGTGGTCGGGTCCAGGCGGTGCACCTGGTACAGGTCGATCCAGTCGGTGCCGAGCCGCCGCAGCGACCGCTCGACCGACTCCGTGACCCACCGCCGCGACGTGCCGCGATGGTTCACGTTCTCGCCGAACGGCAGCCCGACCTTGGTGGCGAGCACGACGTCGTCGCGCCGTCCGCCGGCGAGCGCCTTGGCGACGATCTCCTCCGACTCGCCCGCCGAGTAGAAGTCGGCGGTGTCGATGAAGTTGATGCCGGCGTCCAGCGCCGTGTGGATGATCCGGATCGAGTCGTCGTGATCCGCGTTGCCGAACGCGCCGAACATCATCGCGCCGAGGCACAGCTGGCTCACATGGACGCCGGTGCGTCCGAGGGGGCGGTACTCCATGGGGAAGCTCCTGACGAAGAAGTGGAGAGGCTGTCCACAAGATTAGCGGACAGCCTCTCCGCTTCTCGTCTCGACCGGTCAGAGCGCGCGGACGACCCCGCCGTCGACGCGGAGGCTCTGCCCCGTGATGTACGACGACTCACCCGAGGCCAGGAAGGCGATCGCGGCCGCGACCTCCTCGCTGGTGCCATAGCGCTGCATCGGCACGCTCTGCGCTCGCTCCTCGGTCGCCGGGAGGCTGTCGATCCAGCCCGGCAGCACGTTGTTGATGCGCACGTTGTCGGCTGCGTACGCCCCGGCGAAGAGCTTCGTGTAGGCGGCGAGCCCGGCGCGGAACACCGCGGACGTCGGGAACATGTGGCTCGGCTCGATCACCCACGCGGTCGAGATGTTCACGATCGAGCCACCACGCTGGCGCTGCATGACCGGGGCGACGAGGCGCACCGAGCGGGCGACGTTGAGGAAGTAGGTCTCCATCCCCGCCTGCCACTGCTCGTCGGTGAGCTCGACGATCGGCGCGCGCGGCCCGTGGCCCGCGCTGTTGACCAGCACGTCCACGCGCCCCCAGCGCTCCAGCGTCCCGTCGACCAGGCGCCGCAGGTCCTCGTTCGACCGGTTCGAGCCGGTGACGCCGAATCCGCCCAGCTCACGCGCCAGGGCTTCGCCTTTGCCCGACGAGGACAGCACCGCCACCCGGAAGCCGTCACCGGCAAGGCGCCGCGCGGCGGCCGCCCCCATCCCGCTTCCACCCGCCACCACAATCGCTACTTTTTCTGCCGTCATGGCCTCCGACGATACGTTCGATACTCGGCGGTGACCAGTCATATTCCGGGCTGATCTGCTGTAGAAGAACTACTGGATGAAGACGAGCCAGCTGCCGTCGCTCAACGCGATCCGCGCCTTCGAGGCCGCCTCCCGCCACCTGAGCTTCCGGCTCGCCGCCGAAGAGCTCGGCGTGACCCAGGGCGCGGTCGCCCAGCACGTGCGCGGCCTGGAGGACCACCTCGGCGTGATGCTGTTCGACCGCCTCCCGCGCACGCTCGCCCTCACCGAGCCGGGACGGCGATACGCGGGCACGATCCGGCGCGCCTTCGAGCTGATCGTGGAAGCCACCGCGGCCGTGCAGCCCGAGCCGCTGCGACTGCAGATCAGCGTCACCCCGACGTTCGCCGCCAAGTGGCTGCTGCCACGGCTCGGTGACTTCACGGCCCGCCACCCCGATCTGGACCTCGGGATCGTCGCCACCGACCGGCGCGCCACCTTCCACAGCGACGACGTGGACCTCGCCGTGCGCTTCGGCCGTGCCCCCGAGGCCACCAACGTCGTCGCCGACCTGCTCTTCCACGAGGAGCTGATCGCGGTCTGCACCCCCGCCCTCCTCGCGGACGCGGAGCTCCCGCTCACCGCCGACGTGCTCAGGCAGCACACCCTGCTGCACGACTCCCACGGCCAGTGGCCGCGGTTCGTCGAGACCGTCCTCGGCGGGTCCGCCGCCGGCGCCACCAAGGGCGCGCGCTTCAACCAGACCGCGCTGGCCATCGACGCCGCCCTCAGCGGCCAGGGCATCGCGCTCACCAGCCGCCACTTCGTCGAGCGCGACCTCGCCGCCGGCCGCCTCGTCAACCCGTTCGCCGCGTCGCTCGACAGCGACGCCGCGTTCTACGTCGTCACCTCACGTCGCCCGCGCCATCCGGCGCAGACCGCCGCCGTCAAGGCCTGGCTGCTGTCCCACCGTCCGCCCTACGCCGACTCCTGAGCGAGCGGCTGAAGCTTCATGGACGGCGCCGCCGTGGGCCGTTCGGCCGGCGGGCGCTCGCCGAGCTTGACGACGACCACGCCGGCGATGATCAGCACGCCGCCGACGAGCTGCAGCGGGCCGGGAAGCTGGTCCAGCAGCAGCCAGGCGAACGTGACGCCGGCGACGACCTCGAGCAGCGCGACGAACGAGGACAGGCGCGAGCCGAGGCGGCGACTCGCGGCGATGCCCGTGCAGTAGGCGAAGCCCGCCGTGACGACGCCGAGGCCGAGCAGCGGCAGCCACCAGGCGACCTCGGTGCCGGAGTAGGCGGGGGAGTCGGTGTTGGCGTGCATGGGCAGCAGGCCGACGACGCCGAGGACGGCGAGCACGAGCGCGCCCGCCGCGAGCCCGACCCCGGCCAGGGCGACCGGGGGCAGGTCCGCGTGCGGCTTCGCCGCCAGCACGAAGTAGGTGGCGGCCCCGACCATCGCGAACAGCGCCCAGAAGACGCCGAGCGGCGCGAGGTCGGCGCCCGAGAGCAGGTCGAGGACGAGGACGAGGCCGACGGCGGCCAGCAGCGCGCCGGCGACCGTCAGGCGGCCGGGACGCTCGCCGTTGCGCAGCCACAGCCAGAGCACGACCGCCGCGGGGGCGGTGTACTCGATCAGCAGCGCCGGGCCGACGTCCATCCGCTGGACGGCCGAGAAGTAACCGAACTGCGCGCCGGCGACGGGGACCGCGCCGAACGCGAGCACGAACCGCCACTGCTTGCGCAGCGCACCCCAGCGACCGCGCAGCGCCCGGGCCGCCAGCGGCAGGACGACGAGCGCGCCGAGCGTGAGGCGCACGAGCACCACCGCGCCCGCCGACCAGCCGGCGTCGAGCAACCCCCGGGCGAACGAGCCGGAGAGCCCGAACGCCGTCGCCGAGGCGAGGGCGAACGCCAGCCCTACGCCGACATCGGCACGTGCGTCATTCGTCATCGCGGCCATGGGTGATGACAATACCCAGATCGCGTAAGATGTCAACGTGCTTTTTGCCTATGACACGGAATGCTCGCTGCGATCGGCGGTGGCCCTCGTCAACAGCGGCGAGGAGCCGGACACGCTGACCACGATGGAGCAGCTCGACGCGTGGTACGCGGAGCACGAGTTCACCGGCCGGCGTGACCACGACGCGGCCGAGCTGGATGCGCTGCGCGCGCTGCGACCCACGCTGCGCGAGCTGCTCACGGCCGAGCGCGACGACGCCGCGGAGCTCGTCAACGCGCTGCTCGCCGAGGCGCAGGCGGTGCCCCAGCTGCGCCGACACGACGGCTTGGACTGGCACATCCACGCCGTGCCGTCCGACGCGCCGCTCGCCCACCGCGTGGCGGTGGAGGCCGCGATGGCGATGATCGACGTGATCCGCTCGGACGAGCTCTCCCGGCTCACGGTGTGCGTCGACGACCGCTGCGAGTGCCTCGTGCTCGACCTCTCGCGCAACCGGTCCCGGCGCTACTGCAGCACCACGTGCGCGAACCGCAACGCGGTCGCCGCGTACCGCGCCCGCGGGCGCCAGAGCGCCGGCTAATCAGCCCCGCGCGTGCTGCTGCTGGCCTCACGCGGCATCCCGGACCTGCGCTCGCACCTGCGTGCCCGCGGTCCGCGCGCCGTGCTCGTGCCGACCGCGGCCAACCCGCTGGGTGACCCGGGCATCGCCGAGGAGGTCGAGCGCGAGCTCGTCGGCGCCGGGCTGCGCGTGGACCGGCTCGACCTCGAAGCGGTGGACGCGACCGCGGTCCGCGCGGCCGTCACCGGGGCCGACGTGGTCGCCGTGTCCGGCGGGGACCCGTTCCACCTGCTCGCCGCGGCCCGCCGGACCGGGTTCGGCGCCGCCACGGCGGAGGCACTCGCCGCGGGCGCCGTGTACGTCGGCTACAGCGCCGGGGCGATGGTGGCCGGCCCGACGCTCGCGCCACTGCGGCTGACGTCGCCGCTCACCCCGCCGCCGGACCTCGAGCTCGCGGGGCTCGGGCTGACCGAGGTGCTCGTGCTCCCGCACGACGACCGCCACGGCCGCGCCGCCAAGAACGCGCAAGCCGTCGCCGCGTACCCCGGCGTGCGGGCGATCCCGCTGCGCGACGGCGACTTCGTGGTCGTGGACGGGTCCGGCGTGGGCGTGCGGCGGCGCCAACCCACCTCAACCTCGAGGTAAGCGGGTCGATCACCCCGGTCATGTCTCTTCGTCGCACCTGGCCGAGCGTCGCGGCGCTCGCCGCCGCCGCCCTCGTCCCGGTCGTCGTCTACCTCGCCGGCGCGGGCGTGATGGTCCACGTGCCGATGCCGGTCCACCTCGTGGTGGTCACGGCCGCGGGCCTGTTGGCCGGCGCGGCCGCGGTCGCCATGTCGGTGGTCGGCGTGCGGCTCAACGACGGCCGGGCCGTGCTGCTCGGCTTCGCGTTCTCGGTGATGGCGCTGCTGCTCGTGCTGCACGCGCTCGCCACCCCTGGCGTGCTGGTCGGCGACAACGGCCTGGTGCAGGCGGCGGGTGCGTTGAACATCCCGATCGGCGGGCTGATCCTGTGCGCCTCGGCGCTGCCCGGCCTGCGGCGGCCGCTCAACGCGCGCCGGCTGCTGCGCCTGCAGACCGCGACGCTGACCGTGATGGCGCTGGTCGGCGTGACCGCGCTCGTCGTGCCCGGCATGATCCCGGCCGTCCCGCGCCCCGGCACGACCGTCGCCACCGCCGTCTTCCTCCTGAGCGCCCCGATGCTCGCGCTGCTCGCCCACCGGGCCGCGCGCACGTTCCTGCTCACCCGCCGCCGCGCGGACGCGCTCGTCGCGTTCGGCGTCGTGCTGCTCGCGGGCGGCGAGTTCGGCCTGCTGCGCTACGGGATGATGGACCTCGGCTGGTGGTCGGCGCACGCGCTCGAGGTCGCGGGCATCGGCCTCGTCGGCGTGCCCGCGGCCCTCGACCTGCGCCACGCGACCGCCTCCCGCCCGCTCGTGGGCGACCTGCGCGCCGAGCACGTCGTCGCCGACGAGGAGGCGTTCCTCGGCGGCCGCGTGCACGCCCTGCTCGCGCGCCTGGCCGACAAGGACGGCTCGACCGAGGGCCATACGCGCCGCGTCGCGACCCTCGCCGTGCAGATCGGCGAGCAGCTCGGCCTGCCCGCGCACCGCCTGCGCCTGCTGGCGCTCGGCGGCCTCCTGCACGACATGGGCAAGCTGACGATCCCGGACGAGATCCTCAACAAGCCCGGCAAGCTGACCGACGCCGAGTTCGATGTCATCAAGGGCCACCCGGCGGCCGGCCGCGAGCTGCTGACCGAGCTCGGCAGCTTCCCGCCGCTCGTGCTCGACCTCGTCGAGAGCCACCACGAGCGCCTCGACGGCCGCGGCTACCCCAACCACGCACCCGCCGCGCAGCTCGAGGTCGAGGTCCGCATCCTCACCGTCGCCGACGTCTACGACGCGCTCACCGCCGACCGCGTGTACCGCGAGGCGTGGCCGATGGAGCGCGCGCTGTCGATCCTCGACGAGGACACCGGCACCGCGTTCGACGGCGAATGCGTGAAGGCGCTCAAGGCCGTCGTCGCGCCCGAGCAGGACGCGGTCAGCTGGCGCGCCTCGCTCGCCGCCGCCGCCGCCGAGGCGGCCACGCCGCGCCCGCGCGCGCCGCGGACGGTCTAACGACCGCCGGTTGCCAGGCGCATCAGCGGGGAGTCGAAGTCGACGTCCGCCTCGGTGCGCTCGGCGCGGGCGGCGTTGCCGCCGAACGTGTGCTGGTAGCCCGCCCACGCGCCGTCGGCGACCTCCTGCTCGACCCCCGCGCGGACCAGCGCCGCCAGCTCGGTCGCGGCGCGGTCGATGCGCTTGCCGAGGTCGGTCGAGCCCCAGTCCTCCGGGGCGGCGTAGACCGAGGTCGGCAGCGTGAAGGCGCGCATGAACGCGAACAGCGGCCGTAGCTGGTCGTCGATCACCAGCGCGTGCCGCGGCGAGCCGCCGGTGGCGGCGAGCAGCACGGGCTTGGCCACCAGCAGGTCGTTGTCGAGCACGTCGACGAACGTCTTCAGCAGCCCGCTGATGCCGGCCTTGTAGACCGGCGTGGCGACGATCACGGCGTCGGCGGCGGCGAGCGTGTCGATCGCCTCCTGCAGCGCCTCACCCGGGAAGCCGGCGACGGCCGCGCGCGCGGTGTCGATCGCGAGCGGGCCGAGCTCGATCACGTTCACGGTCGCGTCCTCGAGCCGATCCAGCGCCTTCTGGGCGATCCGGTCGGTGAGCTGGCGCGTCGAGGACGGGTTGCCGGTGCCGGCGCTGATGACTACGAGCCGTTTCATGTTCGGGTGCTTTCGGTGAGGGTTTCGCAGAGCGCCCGCAGCTGCTGGAGCTGCTCGACGCTGAAGGTGGAGGTCATGAGCTGCGCCACGTGGCGGCCGTGGCGCAGGCCGACGCGGCGCTGCGCGTCCACGCCGGCCGCGGTGAGGCGGATGCGGGACGCGCGGCCGTCGGCGGGATCGGCGACGCGCTCGACGAGGCCGCGGTCCTCGAGCCGGGCGACGAGCCGCGACACGCCGCCCTGCGTGAGCAGCATGTCGCCCATCAGCTCGCTGATCCGCAGCCCGTCGGGTGCCTTGGAGAGCGCGTAGAGCACGTCGTACTCGCTCGGGCTGACGCCGTCCCACACGTCGGCGGCGGTGAGCTCGCGCACCACCGTCGACTGCGCGCGGAACAGCGCCTCCCAGGCCTCGTTGGCGAGGCGAGTACGACTCGGGGACATCAGCCGACGAGTGGCAGGTTCGCCACCAGCTCCGGGTCGGTGTCCTGGTAGGGCGAGGTGCCGGTCACGTTGTCGCCGCGGTTGGCGTTCGG
Organism: Solirubrobacter pauli; assembly: GCF_003633755.1. Taxonomy (GTDB): domain Bacteria; phylum Actinomycetota; class Thermoleophilia; order Solirubrobacterales; family Solirubrobacteraceae; genus Solirubrobacter; species Solirubrobacter pauli. The sequence continues at coordinate 3,328,475 of NZ_RBIL01000001.1, read as the reverse complement.
GCGCGGCTGGCGCGGCTCGGCGTCGCCGTACTTCTCGCGCACGCGGCTCGCGTGGGTCGGCGCGTCCGGGACGTCCGGCGCGCGGCGCGACTCCATCTCGCGCCGCAGCACCGGGACGACCTCGGTCCCGAGCAGCTCCACCTGCTCGAGCACCTCCTCCAGGGGCAGGCCGGCGTGGTCGACGACCCACAGCTGGCGCTGGTAGTCGCCGAAGCCGGCCTGGAAGGTCATGGTCTTCTCGATCACCTCCTGCGGGCTGCCGACGCTCAGCGGCGTGCCGTGCATGAAGTCCTCGAGCCGGTACGACGTGCCGTACAGCGGCGAGCCCTCGAAGTACGGGCGGAAGCGGCGCACAGCGTCCTGCGAGTTGCGCGCGATGAACGCCTGCCCGCCGAGGCCGACGATCGCCTGCTCGGGCGTGCCGTGGCCGTAGTGCGCGTAGCGGCGACGGTAGAGCTCGACGAGCGGCCGGAAGTGGAAGTTCGGGGCGAGGATGTTGTTGGCGAAGTAGCCGTTGCCGTAGTACGCGGCCTGCTCGGCGATCTCGGGCGTGCGGATCGCGCCGTGCCAGACGAACGGTGGCACGTCGTCCAGCGGGCGCGGGACCGACGTGAAGCCCTGCAGCGCGGTGCGGAAGCTGCCCTCCCAGTCCACGACGTCCTCGCGCCACAGCCGGTGGAGCAGGTTGTAGTTCTCCAGCGCGAGCTCGAGGCCCTTGTGGATGTCCTGGCCGAACCAGGGATAGACGGGCACGGTGTTGCCGCGGCCGAGCATCAGGTCCATCCGGCCCTTGGCGAGGTGCTGGAGCATCGCGTACTCCTCAGCGATCCGCACCGGGTCGTTGGTGGTGATCAGCGTGATCGCCGTGCTGAGCACGATGTCCTGCGTCTGCGCGGCGATGTTCGCCAGCAGCGTGGTCGGCGAGGACGAGAAGAACGGCGGGTTGTGGTGCTCGCCGATGGCGAACACGTCCAGCCCGACTTCATCCGCGCGCTTGGCGATCTGCACCGCTGAATCGATGCGCTCGGCCTCGCTCGGCGTGTAGCCGGTGACCGGGTTCTTGGAGATATCGCTGACCGAGAAGATTCCGAACTGCATGGTGTCCGCCTTTGGTTGCTACAGCAACTATAGCGCAATTTACATGACGAATCATGCATCTCGTCACTCCGGGCGCGACATCGGTCACGGTTGAAGGATCGAGGCCAGCAGGGACATGACGGCGCTGCGCGATCTCTATCCCGCGCGCCTCGCACGGCCGTCCGCCGCCGACGACGACGGCGCCTGGCTGCTCCTGTTCGCCGCCGGCCGGCTCGCCGCGACGCTGATCGGGTTCGCGCTGGTGGCCTGGGCGGGCTTCCGCGAGCTGGACTCGATCCTGCTGCTCTACGGGCCGCTGAGCACACTCGTGTTCCTCACACGCCCCGCCATACGCCGCTCGCCCGCGGCCTGGGCGGTCGACTTCACCGCGACGCTCGCGTTCGTGATCGTCTCCGAGGACTGGCGCAGCCCGTTCTACCTGCTGTGGCTGGCGAGCCTGGCCCTCCCCGCCACGCGGCTGACGCTGCGGCAGGCGGTCTGGGTCGGCGCCGCCGCGGCGGTCACCTACTTCGCCGTCGCGCTGATCGGCGGCCCGGTGCCGGGGCGGCTGCAGCTCGTGTCGAACGAGACGCTCGCGATCCACGTGTCGCTGCCGTTCATGCTCGTCGTCGCGCTCGCCTACGCCGCCGAGGCGCTGCGCCGGCTGTCCGCGGAGCGCTCCGCGCGCGAGCGGCTCGCGATCGAGGCCGAGCGCAAGCGGATCGCCTTCGAGTTGCACGACTCCGCCAAGCAGCGCCTGCACGCCGCGCACCTGCTCGTCACCTCGCTCCAGGGCCGGGTGCCGGAGGCCAACGAGCGCGTCATCGCGCGCGCCGCGGTCGAGCTCGAGTCGGCGGCGTCCGACATGGACACGAGCCTGGCCGAGCTGCGCTCGCCGCTCGAGGGCCGCCGGCTCGACCAGGCGCTGCGTGCCCGCGCGGAGGAGGTGTCCAGCGACCACGGCCCGCGGATCGTGGTCGACGGCGAGGCGCCGGAGCTGCCGCCGCTGATCGGCGCGCACGCGTACCGGATCACGACCGAGGCGCTGACGAACGCCCTCCGCCACGCCGACGCCACGACGATCGCGATCGCGCTCGAGCGCGCGGACGGCGACCTGCGGGTGACCGTCCGCGACGACGGCCGCGGCCTGCCCGAGCAGGCCCGCCCCGGCGCGACGGGGCTGATCGCCATGGAGAACCGCGCCGCGACGATCGGCGCGCGCCTGACCTTCGCCACCTCGGACGCCGGGACCGTGATCGAGCTCGACGTCCCCCTCGACCACAACGGAGGCACCCCATGATCCGCGTCGTCGTCGTCGATGACCACCCCGCCCTGCGCGCGGGGCTGCAGACCGTCCTGGAAAGCGAGCCCGGCATCGTCTACGCCGGCGAGAGCGGCGGTGACGAGGAGAGCCTGTGGCCGCTGCTGAACCGCGTCGACCCGGACGTGGTGCTGCTCGACTACCACCTCCCGCGCGGGGACGGCCTGCAGCTCTGCTACCGGATCAAGCAGCGCATCCCCGCCCCACGCGTGATCATCTTCTCGGCCCACGCGAGCCCCGAGCTGATGCTCCCGGCACGGCTCGCCAGTGCCGACGGCCTGATGCACAAGGGGATCGGCGCCCGCGAGATGTTCGAGACCATCCGGCGGGTCGCGAAGGGCGAGCAGCTGATCGGCGAGCCGTCGGTGGCGGTCCTGCGCGAGACGCTCGCGCGCGTCCCGGACGAGGACCGCTCGATCATCGGGATGCTCCTCGACGGCACGACCGAGGCCGACGTCGCCCGCACGCTGCGTCAGGACGTCAAGGACGTGCGCCACGCCGTGCAGCGCGTGCTCAGCACGCTGCGCCAGGGCGTTCCGCTCGCGGGGTGAGCGCTACGGTCGAGCCATGCCCTTGATCGCCGTGACCGGTGCCAGCGGCGCGGTCGGCACCCGGCTCGTGGCCCGGCTGGCCGCCGCGGGCGCCGACCAGCGCCTCGTCGTCCGCGACCGGGCGCGCGCGCCCGAAGTCGCCGGCGCGGAGGTCCGCGAGGCCTCCGGCTACGGCGCGGGCGAAGCGGTGCGCGCGGCGCTCGAGGGCGCCGACGTGCTGTTCCTGATGCCGGCCGCGGAAGCGCCGGACCGCGTGGCGCAGCACCGGACCGCGGTGGACGCCGCGGTGGCGGCCGGCGTGCGCCGGATCGTCTACCTGTCGTTCTTCGGCGCCGCGCCCGACGCGACGTTCACGCTCGCCCGCGACCACTGGCACACCGAGCAGCACATCCGCGCGACCGGCTTGCCGTGGACGTTCCTGCGGATGAACCTGTACATGGACTTCGTGCCGAGCATGGTCGGCGAGGACGGCGTGATCCGCGGCCCGGCGGGGACGGGGCGCGTGGCGGCGGTCCTGCGCGACGACGTCGCCGCCGCGGCCGCCGCGGTGCTCACCGCCGACGGCCACGACGGCCAGACCCACGACCTCACCGGGCCGAGCGCGTTCAGCCTGGACGAGGCCGCCGAGCAGCTGGGCGTCCGCTTCCACGACGAGACCGACGAGGAGGCGTTCGCGTCGCGCGCGGGCTTCGGCGCGCCCGAGTTCGAGGTGCGCGGCTGGGTCAGCTCCTACTGGGCGATCCGCGACGGCAGCCTCGACGGCCCCACCGACGCCGTGCGCCGGCTGACCGGCCGCGAGCCCGTCTCGCTCGCCGAGCACCTGCGGAGGGTGTGAGTCCGGGGGCGACGAAGGTCCCATGGAATCCCGGACCGCCCCGGGCGCAGAGTGTCGACCATGAAGAAGCTGTTGCGCACCGCGCTCATCGCCGTCGCCGCGCTCACGATCGCCGCGCCGGCCGCCTCCGCCCAGACCCGCGAGTACGAGGGCACGATCGTGTCCGTCGACCGCGACGCCCGCACGTTCCGCATCAAGGACTCCGAGCGCGGGACGGTCACCGTCCGCGTGACCTCCCGCACGCGCTTCGAGCGCATCTCCGGGTTCTCCGACCTGCGCGCCGGCCAGAAGCACATCGAGACGACCGTCCGCCGCTCGAACGGCCGCTGGGTCGCGACCGAGGTCGAGCGCTCCGGTGGCGGCGGCAGCCACGGCAACCGCTCCGACGACGACTCGAGCGACGACCGTGGGCGCGGTCGCGACGACGACAGCCGCCACAGCGGCGACGACGACGGCACCGCCGACCAGGGCCGCGGCGACCGCTGACGCCCGGCTCAGGCCGCTCGTAGGTGCTCGCGCGCCCAGTCCTCGAACCGCGTGAGCGGGATGCCCAGCTCGCGCGCGAACCCGGGACGCGCGGGCTGCCCCGCGTTGAGGAAGTCGTGGCCGGCGCCCATCACGGGCATGCCGGCCGCGAGCGCCTCCTCGGTCGTCATGTCCGGCGCGGTGAGCGGCGCGCCGAGCGCATCTGACAGCACGGCGGCGACCTCGGTCATCGAGCGATAGTCGCTCGCGAGCTCCAGCTCGACCCGGTCGAACCGCTCGGGAGCGGCCACCACCGCGGCCACGGCCACGCCGACGTCGTGCGCGGCCACGAGCGACATCATCGTCGTCGGCTTGAGCAGGCTCACGAGCCCGCCCTCGACGCCGCGAGGGAACAGGAACGCCATCGACGGCGTGAAGTTCTCCATGAAGAAGCTCGGCTTCAGCAGCGTCCAGAACGGGAACCCGCTCGCGCGCAGCCGCTCCTCGATCGCCTGCTTGGCGCCCATCGCCGGTCCGATGCCCGGCCAGCGATCCTCCGCCCACTCGGGATGCTCGGTGTGCTGCCCGACGCCCGAAGCCGACGTCTGGATGAACTGCGGGACGCCGACCGCCGCCGCGGCCTCCATGAGGTTGACGGCCTGCCGCACCTCGCCCTCGTAGTCGAACGTCTCCCCGGTGAAGCGCGGCATCTGCACCGAGAACAGCGCTCGCGCACCGTCGGCGGCCCGGACGAGCGAGTCGCGGTCATCGAAGTCGCCGACCACGAGCTCCGCGCCGAGCGCCTCGACCGCCCTGGCACGGGCCGGGTCGCGGACGAGCGCGCGGACGGGCACGTCGGCCGCGACCAACGCGCGGACGGCGGCGCCGCCCTGACGGCCGGTGGCGCCGGTAACGAGTACGGGATCGCTGGGCATGGGAGCTCCTTGTCGAATAAACGGCGGGGCCCGCCGCTTCGGTCGACGGTACTATATGGCGGACCCCGCCACTTAGCTCCCGCTCTCGCCCAGATGTCCCCGCGACAGCGCGCCGACGCGCGCCGCAACTACGCCCGCATCCTCGCCGTCGCCGAGGAGGAGGTCGCCGTGCACGGCGCCGCCGCCTCGCTCGAGCAGATCGCGCGCGTGGCCGGGGTCGGCTCCGCGACGGTGCGCCGGCACTTCCCGACGCGCCGGGCGCTGCTGGACGCGGTCGCCAAGGAGCGGATCGAGGCGCTGTGCGCCCGCGCCGAGGTGCTCGCGGGCGAGCACGACAGCCGGACCGCGCTGCTGGACTGGCTCGGCGAGGTGATCGCCTCCTCGACGCGCTCCCGTGGCCTGGCCGCCGCGCTGGCCTACGAGGGCGCGCCGCCGGAGGACGTCTACGAGAACTCGTGCGCGACGGCGCTGGAAGCCGCGGGCACCCCGCTGCTGCGCCGCGCCGCCGAGGACGGCGCGGTCGCAGGCGACGTGACGTTCACGGACCTGGTGGCGTTGATGGTGGGCATCGTCCTCGCCACGGAGCAGCACGCCGACCCCGCCGCCGCGGCGGAGCGGCTCTTCCGGCTGACCGTGACGGGGCTCAGCCCACGCGATCAGTCAGCGATCTTGTAGGTGCGGATGTTGGTGAACTCGCGCGCGCCGACCGCCGCGAGCTCGCGCCCGTAGCCCGAGCGCTTGATCCCGCCGAACGGCAGCCGCGGGTCCGACGCGACGAGCGTGTTCACCGACACCGCGCCCGACTCGATCCGCCGCGCGACCGCGTGCGCGCGCTCGGTGTCCGTGCTCCAGACGGTCGCGCCGAGCCCGTAGCGCGTGTCGTTGGCCAGCTCGATCGCCTCCTCCTCGTCGGCGAACGGCGTGATCGCGACGACCGGGCCGAACGTCTCGTCGGTGAACGCGGTCATGCCGGGCTTGACGCCGCTGAGCACGGTCGGCGGGAAGAAGAAGCCGGGACGGTCCAGGCGGCGGCCGCCGGTCTTGAGCTGCGCGCCCTCCTCGACGGTCGCGGCGACCTGACGCTCGAGCGTCTCGAGGATGTCCAGGCGGGCGAGCGGGCCGAGCTGCGTGCCCTCCTCGCGCCCGTCACCGATCCGCACCGCCTCGAGCGCGTCCACGAGCCGGCGCTCGAACTCGTCGACGACCGTCGCGTCGATCAGGAAGCGCTTGGGCGCGATGCACGTCTGGCCGGCGCACATCAGCCGCCCCTTGACCGCGTGTTGGACCGCGACGTCGAGGTCGGCGTCGGCCAGCACCACGAACGGGTCCGAGCCGCCGAGCTCGAGCACGCTCTTCTTGAGCGCGCGCCCCGCTTCGGCGGCGACGAACGCCCCCGCCCGCTCGGACCCCGTCAGCGTCACGGCGGCCACGCGCGGGTCCGCGATCAGGTCGGCGGACACCTGCGGGACGTTCGGCGGCGCGACGATCAGGCTCGTGAACACGCCCTCGGGCGCGCCCGCCGCGGTGAACACGTCCGCGAGCGCGAGCGCCGTCCCGGACACGTTCGGCGCGTGCTTGAGCAGCGCGGTGTTGCCCGCCAGGAGCGCGGGGCCGGCGAAGCGGGTCACCTGCCAGAGCGGGAAGTTCCACGGCATCACGGCGTAGATCACGCCGATCGGCTCGTAGGTGACGATCGACCGGCCGGGCGCGGCGTCGATCGTCTCGTCGGCGAGGGTCGCCGGGCCCGCCTCGGCGAAGTGCTCGCACGCGGACGCGCACTTCTCCACCTCGAAGCGCGACTCGGACAGCGGCTTGCCCATCTCGGTCGTGATCAGCTGCGCGAGGTCGTCGGCGCGCTCGCGCAGCACCCGCGCGACCCCGCTCAGCAGCGCGGCGCGCTCGGCCACCGGCCACCGGCGCCAGTCGCGGAAGGCCGCATCCGCGGCCGCCAGCGCGGCCTCGATCTGCGCCGGCCCGTGCTCGGGATAGGAGCCGCGCTCCTCCCCGGTGGCGGGATCGACGACGGTGACGGTGGACGTCTCGACGGTCATGGGCTCCTCCAGCAACGGCAAACGTTTGCCAGAGGAGCCTACCGACCGTGCGTGATCAGCCGACGCGGATCATCTTCTTGTTGACGAACTCGTCCGCGCCGAAGCGGCCGAGCTCGCGTCCGAAGCCGGACGCCTTCACGCCGCCGAACGGCAGCTCGACGCCCTCGGCGCCGACCGCGTTGATGAAGACCATGCCGGCCTCGATCTGGTCGGCGACGCGCAGCGCCTGGTCGTTGTCGGTGGTGAACACGTACGAGCCGAGGCCGTACGGCGTGTCGTTGGCCAGCGCGATCGCCTCGGCCTCCGAGCCGACCTTGTAGACCTGGGCGACGGGGCCGAAGAACTCCTCGGTGTAGGCCGGGTTGTCCTTCGTGATCCCGGTGAGGATGGCGGTCTTGAAGAAGTTGCCCTCGCGGCCGCCGCCGGCGAGCAGCTCGGCGCCATTGTCGAGCGCCTCCTTGACCTGCGCCTCGAGCCGGTCCGCCGCCGCGGTCGAGGACAGCGGGCCGACCGTCGTGTCCGTGGACGTCGGGTCACCGGGCTGCACGCCGGTCAGCGCGGTCTTGAACTTCTCGACGAAGTCGTCGTAGAGGTCGTCGAGCACGATGAAGCGCTTGGCGGCGTTGCAGGCCTGGCCGCTGTTCTCCAGCCGCCCGCCGACCGCCTGCTCGACGACGGCGTCGAGGTCGTCGGCCTTGAGCACGATGAACGGGTCCGAGCCGCCGAGCTCGAGCACGACCTTCTTGAGGTTGCGGCCGGCGATCTCCGCCACCGCGGCGCCCGCGCGGCCGGAGCCGGTGAGCGAGACGCCCTGCACGCGCCGGTCGCCGATGACCCACTCGATCTGCTCGTTGGTGGCGTAGATGTTGATGTAGGCGTCCTTGGGCACGCCCGCCGCGTGGAAGATCTCCTCCATCACAGCCGCCGACTCCGGGCACTGGGGCGCGTGCTTGAGCAGGATCGTGTTGCCGGTCACCAGGTTCGGGCCGGCGAAGCGGGCCACCTGGTAGTAGGGGTAGTTCCACGGCATGATCCCGAGCAGCAGGCCGACCGACGAACGGCGGATGAAGGCGGAGCCCTCGCCCTCCAGCAGCTCGATCGGCTCGTCGGCCATCAGCTTCGCGCCGTTGTCGGCGTAGTACTGGTAGATCGCCGCGCTGAACTCGACCTCGCCGCGGGCCTGCTCGATCGGCTTGCCCATCTCGCGCACGATGATCTCGGCCAGCTCGTCCTGGCGCTCGGTGTGCAGCTCGGCGACGCGGGCGATGATCTTGGCGCGCTCCTCGACGCTCGTGCCGCGACCCCAGCCCTCGTGCGCGTCATGGGCCCGCCCGATCGCGGCCTTGAGGGCGTCGTCGCTGATCGTCTCGTACGTCTTGACCGTCTCGCCCGTGGCGGGGTTGACGACCGCGTAGGTGGTGGCGCTCATGGTCTCCTCGGGTTGTGCTTTTCAGCAATCCTCTTTACCCATCATGCCTGAGATGTCCGAGAACCAGGCCATGGCCGACGCGGTGCGCCGGCTCGTGGACGAGACCGTCCTGCCGAACGTCGAGCGGTGGGATCGGGAGGACGTCCTGCCGCGGGAGATCCTCGACCAGCTGGGGGCGCTCGGCGTCCCCGGCGCGCTCGTCCCGGCGCGCTACGGCGGGCGTGAGCTGCCCGTGCGCGCGATGGTCGACGTCTGGCGCACGCTGGCCCAGGGCTGGATCTCGCTGACCGGCGCGGTCAACACCACCGCGCTGGCCACACGGCTGCTCGTGCGCTACGGCACCGAGGCGCAGCGCGAGCGCTGGCTACCGGGGATCGCGACGGGCGACGTCTGGTCGTCGTTCTCGATCACCGAGCCGCAGGCGGGCAGCGATCTGCGCCGGCTGGAGATGTCGGTCGCGCGCGCCGACGGCGGGCTCGTGCTGACCGGTCGCAAACGCTGGATCGCGGGGGGCTTCTCGTTCCCGCTCGCGTGCGTGCTGGCGACGCTCGAAGGCCAGTCGCGGCCGTCGTGCGTGCTGCTGCCGGCCGAGGGACGCGGCAGCGCGACGTGGACGACCGGGCCGCTGGACAAGCTCGGCTACCGCGGCGTGGAGTCGGCGACGTGGGCGTTCGACGGCCACTTCGCGCCCGGCGCGGAGATCCTCGGCGGTGAGGCCGGCGAAGGCCAGGGCGCGCGCCAGATGCTCGACGTGCTCGCGGTCGGCCGTGTGAACGTCGCCTGCCGGGCGCTGGGCGTGATCGACCGCGCGATCGAGTGCGCGCTGGTCGAGGCGACCGAGCGGCCGATCGGGCCGGGGCTGCTCGGCGACCACAGCCACACGCAGCTGCGGATCGGCGAGCTGCGCAGTCGCCAGCTCGTGATCGAGGCCGCGATCCGCGCCGCCGCGGACGCCGTCGACGCGGGCGCGGCGGACGCGGCCGAGCGCGCCACCGCCGCCAAGACGATGGCGTCCGAGAGCGCGGTGTGGGCGGTCGAGCAGGCCGCCCGCCTCGCGGCCAGCCGCTCCTACACGGGCGACGCCGAGCTCACGCGCCTGCGCCGCGACGCGCCGCAGACCCAGATCGGCGAGGGCGCCAACGACGCGCTGCTGATCGCCGCCGGCAAGGCCGTGATCAAGCGCCGCTCACCGTAGCTCCGCCGCGATCGCCCGGCCCGCGGTGCGGCCGCTGAACAGGCAGCCGCCGAGGAACGTGCCCTCGAGCGAGCGGTAGCCGTGCATGCCACCGCCGCCGAACCCGGCCGCCTCACCCGCCGCGTACAGGCCGGCCAGCGGCTCGCCGTCCGCGCCGAGCACGCGCGCGCTCAGGTCCGTGTGCAGCCCGCCGAGCGTCTTGCGCGTGAGGATGTGCAGCTTGACGGCGATCAGCGGGCCGGCCGCGGGGTCGAGCAGCTTGTGCGGCGCCGCGACGCGCGTGATGCGGTCGGCGAGGTAGCGGCGCGCGCCGTGGATGGCGGTGATCTGCGAGTCCTTGGTGAACGGGTTGTCGAGCTCGCGGTCACGCGCGACGACCTCCCGCTCGACCTGGTCGAAGGCGAGCAGCGGCGTGTCCGTGAGCCGGTTCATGCCGTCGACCAGCGCGCGCAGGTTCGCCTCCACGACGAAGTCGGCGCCGCGGCGCTTGAACGCCTCGACCGGGCCGGGCGCACCTGAGGCGACGCGCGTCTTGAGCAGCTCGCGCACCGACTTGCCCGTGATGTCGGGGTTCTGCTCGGAGCCCGAGAGCGCGAACTCCTTCTCGATGATCTTCTGCGTCAGCACGAACCACGTGTGCTCGTGGCCGGTGCCCATGATGTGCGCGAGCGTGCCGAGCGTGTCGAAGCCCGGGAAGAGCGGGACCGGCAGCCGCCGGCCCGTGGCGTCGAGCCACAGCGAGGACGGCCCGGGCAGGATCCGGATGCCGTGCATGGGCCAGATCGGGTCCCAGTTCTGGATGCCCTCGGTGTAGTGCCACATCCGGTCCGGGTTGATGACCGCGCCGCCGGCCTGCTGCGCGAGCTCGATCCCGCGGCCGTCCACGTGCGCGGGCACGCCGCTGATCATGCGCTTCGGCGGTGCGCCCAGCCGCTCGGGCCAGTTGCGGCGCACGAGGTCATGGTCGCCGCCGATGCCGCCGCTGGCGATCACCACGGCGGCGGCGCGCAGCTCGAAGTCGCCGGCCGCGTCGCGGTTCGAGGACGCGCCGCGCACGCACGCGTCCGGCGCGAGGACGGTGCCGCGCACGCCGTCGACGGCGCGGCCCGAGCGCGTCAGGGCGTCGACGCGATGGCGGAAGCGCAGCTCCACGCGGCCGGCGGCCACGGCGGCCCGGACGCGCCGCACGAACGGCTCGATCACGCCCGGCCCGGTCCCCCACGTGACGTGGAAGCGCGGGACCGAGTTGCCGTGCCCGATCGCGCCGTAGCCGCCGCGCTCGGCCCAGCCCACGTTCGGGATGAACTTCACGCCCTGCCCGGCGAGCCAGGCGCGCTTCTCTCCGGCGGCGAAGGCGACGTAGGCCTCGGCCCACTTGCGCGGCCATTCATCCTCCGGGCGGTCGAAGCCGGCCGTGCCGAGCCAGTCCTGCCAGGCGAGGTCGTACGAGTCCTTGATGCGCAGCCGCCGCTGCTCGGGGCTGTCGACGAGGAACAGGCCACCGAACGACCAGAACGCCTGGCCGCCGAGGGCTCCTTCCGGCTCCTGGTCGAGCAGCAGCACCCGCCGGCCCGCGTCGGCCAGCTCGGCGGTGGCGACGAGACCGGCCAGCCCGCCTCCGACGACGATGACGTCCGCGTGATCGCTCATCGCCGGGATCTTTACCGACGGGTCAGCGCGGCGCGTCGACCTCGGCGTCACGCCGGAACCTTCGGGCGACGCTGCGCGCGGTCTGCGGCGCGGCGATCTCGTAGCCCTGCGCGAAGTCGCACCCGAGCCGGCGCAGCGTCTCGAGCTGCCCGGGCGTCTCGACGCCTTCGGCGATGCTCGTCATGCCCAGCGTCGGGCCGAGGTCGACGATCGCGCGGATGATCGCCTGCGCCGTCGTGTCCTCGACGGTCGCGGTGAAGCGCCGGTCGAGCTTGAGGACGTCGAGCGGGAGCTGCTGCAGCCAGGAGAGCGCGGTGTTGCCGGCGCCGAAGTCGTCGAGGGCGAGCCCGAAGCCGAGCCCGCGCAGGCGGATCAGCTGGTCGCGCACCGCGGCGATGTCGGCGTCGAGCATGCGCTCGCTGACCTCGAAGCAGATCTCGCTCGTGTGCACGCCGTGCGTGGCGGCGAGCCGGGCGACCTCCTCCGGCAGCGTCGGCACGCGGATCTGCTCCGCGGCGAGGTTGACGAACACGCGCGGTCCGGCCCCGTCGCGCTGCCAGACCGCCGCCTGGGCGAACGCGCGGTCGATCGCCCAGGCGCCGATGCGCGGCATCAGCCCGGCCTCCTCGGCGACCGGCAGGAAGCTCCCGGGCGCGAGCAGCCCGCGCTTCGGATGCTGCCAGCGCAGCAGCGCCTCCGCGCCGATGACGGCGTGGTCACGCGTGCGGATGATCGGCTGCCAGTGCAGGACGAGCTCGTCGTGCTCCACCGCCCGGCGCAGCTCGTTCTCCATCTGCAGGCGGTGGATCAGCGCGCGCCGCAGCTCGGGGTCGAACACCTCGATCCGGTTGCGGCCCTGGCGCTTGGCCTTGTAGAGCGCGGCGTCGGCGTGGGCGAGCAGCGTGTCGGCGTCCGCGCCGCCGACGTCGGTGCTGACGCCGATCGACAGCGTGACCCGCGCCTCGAGCCCGTGCCCGAGGTCGTATAGGCCGGTGGCGGCCGTGGCGATCCGCTGCGCGATCAGCCACGCGTCCCGCTCGCTGCGCAGGTCCTCGCTGAGGATCGCGAACTCGTCGCCGCCGAGCCGCGCGACCGTGTCGCTGGGCCGCAGCGCGTCCGCCATCCGCCGCGCGAGATCGACCAGCAGCCGGTCGCCCGCGGGGTGCCCCATCGTGTCGTTGACGAGCTTGAAGTGGTCGACGTCGATCAGCACGACGCCGACCGGGCTGCCGGTGCGCGCCGACCGCGCGGTCGCGGCCTTGGCCGCCTCGAGGAACCAGCGCCGGTTGGGCGCCCCGGTGAGCGCGTCCTCGAGCGCCTGCTGCTGCAGCGTGACCTCGACCAGATGCTGGTCGGTCACGTCGCGCACGTTGATGACCATGCCGTTGATCGCGTCGTCGTCGCGGTGGTCGGTGGCGTGGACGTCGACGTGGCGCAGCTCGCCGTCGAGCCGCGTCACGCGCAGGCGCCCCGAGACGGACTCGCCGGGCCCCATCTCCTGCGCCAGATCCAGCAGGGCGATCGCGGCCACCACGTCGTCGGGGTGCACGAACGCGGTCCACGGGTGCTCCTCGAGCCCGCCGAGCCGACGTCCGATGAACCGCCGCGTCGCGGGGCTCGCGTACGTGATCTGCCGCTCAGGCCCGATCACCAGGATCGCGTCCTCCGCGTGCTCCACCAGCGACCGGAAGCGCCGCTCGCTGCGCTCGAGCGCCAGCCGCGCGCGCTGCGCCGCCGTGACGTCCTCGACCGAGTTCAGGATCATCGCCGTCCGACCCTGCGCGTCGACGATCGGCGTGTTGACCGGCAGCCACCAGCGCTCCTCGAACGTGCCGTCGACCTCGATGTCGTAGTGCAGCAACGCCATCGTGTCGGGCTGTCCCGTGTGCAGCACCTTCTCCAGCGAGGCGCGCAGCGCGCGGCTGCCCGTCGCCCCCGGCGCGTCCGGGAACACATCGAAGACGTTGCGGCCGATCAGCTCCTCCCGCCCGCGCCCGATGGCCGCCACATACGCGGGGTTCGCCTCGCGGATGCAGAGGTCCACGCCGAGGATCATGCAGGGCGTGGGAACGGCTGTGAACAGCGCGGCGTGGTCGATGGTCAACGCCGAGTGGGAATCGCCCCCGGGCGCGATTCCGTAACGGAACGATGTCCGTTCAATGACCGGGCGCTCACCGCTCCGCGAGCCGCCGCACCGTCTCGAGCTCGCCGTCGACCACCTCGACCTGCGCACGCACGTCCGCCTCGCCGGCCGAGGCGGGGAAGAACTGCGTGAACAGGTACTCGCAGCCCTCGCCGTTGGCGAGCACCCGGGTGAACACGCCCCGCGTCGGCTGCTCGACCGAGACGATGTCGACCGTGCCGTGCTCGCGTGAGACGCGCACGTCGACGAGCGCCTCGCCCGCCGAGGTCTCCACCGCCCAGTGCTCGCCAGCGGCGCGCACGGAGCGGGCGAACCCCGGCGCCCACCGCGGCAGTGCCTGCGCGTCGCCGACGAGGTCGAGCACGGCCTCGGGCGTGGCCCGGATCGAGACCGACCGGGTGACCGAACGATTCGTATGCATTCGCATATCGTATGCAAATGCTTACGATTTGTCCACTCGTATCATCCGCCCCGTGGAACGCGAGGACCTCGGCGCGCTGCTCGCCCGCGCCGCGCGGCGCATCTTCGAGGCCGAGCGGCCGTTGCTCGATGCCCATGGGGTGACCATGTGGGCGTACGCGGCGCTGAGCCTGCTCGCCCGCGGGTCGGCGCCCACGCAGCTCGCGCTCGCCGAGGCGATGGGCTACGACAAGTCGCGCCTGATCAAGATCCTCGACGACCTGGAGGCCGAGGGCCTGATCACCCGCCGCCCCGACGCGACGGACCGCCGCGCGAAGGTGGTCGACCTGACTGCCGAGGGCCGGGCGAAGCTCGCCGCCGTCCAGGCCGACATCCGTGCGATGGAGGCCGAGGTGCTGGCCGAGCTGAGCACGCGCGAGCGGGAGACCCTGCTCGCGGTGCTCCCGCGGCTCGCTTAGAGGCGGTCCAGGGTCGCCGGATCCTCGGCGCCGTCGAAGTACCGCTCCAGCACGGCGCTGAAGACCGGCTCGTCGGGTGCCGCGCGCGCGAAGAGCGTCATCGAGGACCGGAGCTTGATCGCGTCAATGCCGCCGAAGACGGCTTCGGCGCTGGTCCCGTCGAGCGCGGTCAACACCTCCGCGCACTCGGCGAGGCGCGGGCCGAGGACCGGGTGCGCGAGGTACGCGCGCGCCTCGTCCAGCGAGGCGATCGCGTACCGCTGGGCCATGGCGCTGCGCCCGAGACCCGCGATCTGCGGAAACACGAACCACATCCAATGGGACGTCTTGCGGCCGGCGCGCAGCTCCGCGAGGGCCTGGTCGTATACGCCGTCCTGCGCCTCGACGAAGCGGTCAAGGGTTCCGTCCATCCGCCGATCGTGGCAGGTCCTACCGCGGCGTGAGGGCGATCCGCCCGAAGACCTCGCCGGCGTCGAGCTGCTGATGCGCGAGGACCGCCTGCTCGAGCGCCAGCACGTCGTGCACGACCGGTTCGAGGTCGCTCGCGAGCCACTCGGCGATCGCCGCGTAGCGGTCCGCGTCGGGTACGGAGTCGAGGCTGAAGACCCCGAACGAGCGTGACTGCTGGAAGGCGGCGAAGAGCGCCGTGCCGAAGTCGGCGGGGGGCGGGCCGCCGAGCAGCCCGATCGTCACGAGGCGGCCGTTCGGGTTGAGCTTGTCCAGGAACGCGGGCAGCTCCGGACCGGCGACGACGTCGACGATCACGTCGAAGCCGTCCTCCCCCGCGCCGGAGCGGTCCAGGACGTGCGTGGCGCCGAGCGCCCGCAGGCGCTCGCCGCGCGCGGGCGACGACGTCGTGACCGCGATCGCGCTCGCTCCCGCGCGCGCCGCGAGCTGGACCGTCGGCGTGCCGAGGCCACCCGCCGCGCCGCGCACGAGCACCGACTCGCCCGGCGCGAAGTGGGCGTTCCGGAGCGCGAAGTGCGCGACCGCCGCCGAGCTGCCGATGGTGACCGCGTCGACCGCCGACCGCCCGTCGGGAAGCGGCGCGAGCGCGCTGACGGGCGCGACCGCTCGCTCGGCGTAGCCGCCCTGCAGGACGAACGCCCACACGCGCCGCCCCACCCAGGACACGTCGACGCCCGCCCCGACCGCCGCCACGGTGCCGGCCACCTCGCTGCCGAGGACGTGCCCCGTGGCGAAGCTCCGGAAGGCGCCCAGCACGCCGCTGCGGATCAGCGCGTCGACGCCGCCCACGCCGATCGCCTCCGTCTCGATCAGCACCTGCCCTTCACCCGGCACCGGGTCCGGGAGCTCCACCGTCGCGAGTCCCTCCGGACCGCCGAACGCCTTGATCGCAATCGCCTTCATGGCGACGACGGTGACCCACATCGTCGTGCGCACAACTAAAGTGAGAGCGGTGACCGCGCGTTTGCCTCAGAAGCTCCGGGCCGACGCGCAGGACAACCGCGAGCGCATCCTCGACGCCGCCCGCGCGGTGTTCGCCACCGAGGGCTTGCAGGCGCCGGTGCGGGAGATCGCGCGCCGGGCGGGCGTGAGCCCGGCGACGGTATACCGCCACTTCCCGAGCAAGACGGACCTCGCGCACGCGGTCTACGTGGACCAGTCGCGGACGTGCCAGGCGATCGTGCACGAAGGCCTGGCGGACCCCGACCCCTGGCACGGCTTCCAGCGCGTGATCGAGCAGGTGTTCGACCTGCACGCGCGCGACCACGGGTTCCCGATCACGTTCAAGTCGGCATTCCCGGACGCGCTGGACTTCGCCGCCGACCGCGACGCCTCGCTGACCGCCGTCGCGGAGCTCGCGCGCCGCGCCAAGGCCACCGGCAAGCTGCGCCGCGACTTCGTCATGAACGACCTCGTCCTCGTGATGCTCGCCCACCGCGGCCTGCGGGCCGGCTCGGCCGAAGCCCGCCTCGCCGCGTCGCGGCGCTTCGCCGCGCTGACGATCTCGGCCTTCCAGACGGCGTAGCGTCCAGCTCGCGCCAGCGCGGGTCGACCGCGGGCAACAGCGTGACCACGAGGTAGGCCAGCCCGCAGATCAGCAGGGCCGTGCCCAGCCCCGCGCTCGCGACGAGGAACCCGCCGATCAGCCCGCCCAGCGGCATCAGCGCGAAGCACGTCGCGGTCGAGAGCGAGCTTACCCGGCCGACCAGGTGCGCAGGCACCCGCTCGTAGATCACCGCGCCGAGGATCGGGTTGAGGAACCCCGCCGCGAAGCCGGCCACGCCCGCGACCGCGAGCACCCATCCGAGCGGCGCGTCGAAGGCCACGACGGCGAAGCGCGGCAGCCCCGCGACCAGGAAGCACACGAGGTACGTCAGGTGGCGCGGCAGCCGCTCCGCGTACGCCGCCGCCAGCAGCGCACCGATCGCCGCCGCGCCCGCGGACGTCGCGAACAGGGCCCCGACCGCGCCGGCACCGCCGGCCCGCTCGACGCCCCACACCGGCACCAGGACCGCGGACCAGGCCACGTCGAGCAGGTTGGTCAGCGCCACCATCGCCGTGATCCCGACCAGCACCCGGTCGCCGCGCAGGAACCGCCATCCGGCCCGCAGCCGCTCGCCGTACGGCGCGCCCTCCTCCTGCGCCTCCCGCGGGCCGCGCGTGCCCGCCGGCACGGCCCAGGCCAGCACCAGCGCGGACCCGCCGAACGACGCCGCGTCGACGAGCAGCGCGTTCGCCGGGCCGGCGACGGCGACGAGGACGCCCGCGAGCGCGGCGCCGAGCATCGAGGCGGTGCGCTCGACCGTGGCGCTGAGCCCGGTGACGCGCTCCATCGGCACGGCCGCCGCCGCCGAGAGCGTCGGGATCAGGGCGTGCTTGGCCGCATCACCCGGCCCGCGCAGCCCGCCGGCCACCGCGACGAGGGCCAGGAAGGCCGGGAAGGAGAGGACGCCGGCGTCGTGCAGCAGCGGCATCGCGCCGACCACCAGCACGGACGCGCCGTCGCAGGTCAAGGCCACCGCCCGCGCGCCGGCCCGGTCGATCACCGGACCCCCCAGCACCTTCAGCAGCACGAGCGGCACCAGCTCGGCGACGGCCACGAGCCCGGTCTTCTGCGGGCTGCCGGTCGTCGTCAGCACGAACAGCGGCAGCGCCACCATCGAGACCCGCGTGCCGACGAGGGAGACGCCGTCCGCCGCGAGCCAGCCGTACAGCGACCGCCGGGGCCCGCGCGCGCTCACGCCGAGCCTTCCCGCGCACCTCCCGGCCGGGGGAACCCGTGGAACAGGATCGCGTAGGGCGCCGCCTCCGGGTCCGACTCCGGCCGCTCCTCGGCCGCGACGAACGCCTCGATGACCTGCCCGACCTGCTCGATCAGCCGCCGCGCCTGCTCGGGGTCCAACCGGCACCGCCAGTCCGACACCGTCGACGCTGTGCGCCACTCCTGCGACAGGGTGGCGCGCTCCTCGACCATCTGCTGGAGCATCTGCGTGTAGACCACGACGACCGACTGCAGGTACGCGTCCAGCGCCTCCTTGTCGGCCGGTGCCGGGTGCGGGGGCTCCCACCCCGTGCGCGTCGACGCGTGCACCGCTCGCCACCACCGCTCCCGCCCCGTCCCCAGCGACGGGTCGTCGTGGATGAACCCGTGCGTCGCGAGCTGCCGCAGGTGGTAGCTCGTCGCGCCGGTGTTGAGCCCGAGCCGAGCCGCCAGCGCCGTCGCCGTGCTCGGCCCCTCGGCGCGGAGGAGGCCGAGCATCCGCAGGCGCACCGGGTGCGTCAGCGCCCGGAGCTGCTGCGGGCTGGGAGTGATCGAGCGGTCGTCCACGTATGGACCGTATGACCGCAAAGGTCTCTTTGCAAACGATGCTTTGCGGTTTACGCGGCCACGACCGGCTCGAGCAGCCGGTGCGGCCGGCGCAGCGCGACGCTGACCGGGTCCGTCCGGCGCACGCTCGGCGCGCCCGGGCCGGGGCGGGTCTCGACGTCGGCGGGCGCGGGCGTGACCGCGCACGCCGGGCAGGCGCCGTCCACGGCGAGGTCCGTGCCGCACGTCGCGTGCGCGAACAGGCGGACCGGCCCCGACGCGACCAGGTGCCGCTCGCCCCAGCCCATCAGCTGGTGCACGATCGGCCACAGCTCGAGCCCGGCGGCGGTCAGGATGTGCTCGAAGCGGCCGGGCGCGTACGGGCGGCGCTCGACGATGCCCGCCTCGACCAGCAGCGCGAGCCGGGCGGAGAGCACGGCGCGGGGGACGTCGAGGTGCGTCTGCAGGTCGGTGAAGCGCGTGACGCCGAAGAACAGGTCGCGCACGATCAGCAGCGTCCAGCGCTCGCCGACCACCTCGAGCGCGCGGGCCAGCGCGCAGGCTTGGGTCTCGTACTCGCGAGGCAGCGCCATACGCGGACCACCGTACCAGAGTCGGTTCACTGACTGAACTAAGTCTGGTACCGTCCGCGGCCATGTCTGCGAGCCGGCCCTGGTGGCGCAGCCCGACGGTGATCGTCGTCGCGGGCTGCCTGATCGCGATCATCACGTTCGGCGTGCGGACGACGTTCGGCCTGTTCACCGCGCCGCTGACCGACCTGCGCGGCTGGGACCGCGAGGCGTTCGCGCTCGCCATCGCGGTCCAGAACCTGCTGTGGGGCCTCGGGCAGCCGTTCGCGGGCGCGGTCGCCGATCGCTACGGCGCCGGGCGCGTGCTGGCCGTCGGCGGCTTCGTGTACGCGGCGGGCGTGGCGTTGATGTCGGTCACCAGCTCGCCCGGCGTGCTCACGCTCACCGGCGGCGTGATCGTCGGCCTCGGCGTCGCGGGCGGCTCGTTCACGATCGTGATCGCCGCCTTCGCGCGGCTGGTGGAGCCGGCCAAGCGCTCGTGGGCGATGGGCCTCGCGACCGCGGCGGGCTCGATGGGCCAGTTCCTGTTCGCCCCGCTCGGCCAGGGGTTCATCGACGCGTACGGCGCCGAGACCGCCCTGATCCTGCTCTCGGCCACGCTGCTGCTGGTGCCGCTGCTCGCGCGCTCGCTCTCCGGCAAGGGCGACCACGCCGACGAGGCGGACGGCGACCAGCTGTCCGCACGTGAGGCGCTGCGCGCGGCCGTGCACCACCCGAGCTACCTGCTGCTGACGAGCGGCTTCTTCGTCTGCGGCTTCCACATCGCGTTCATCACGACGCACCTGCCGCCGTACCTGACCGACCAGGGGCTGAGCAAGGGCCTCGCCGCGTGGTCGCTGTCGCTGATCGGCCTGTTCAACGTGATCGGGGCGTACTCGTCGGGCATCCTCGGCGGCCGCCACCCGCGCCGGCTGCTGCTGAGCGGCATCTACCTCGGCCGCGCCGCCGCGTTCCTGATCTTCCTGCTGCTCCCGGTGACTGTCGGCAGCGTGCTCGTCTTCTCGGCGCTGATCGGGCTGCTGTGGCTCTCGACCGTGCCGCTCACCTCCGGGCTCGTCGCGCTGATGTTCGGGACGCGGCACGTGGGCATGCTGTTCGGCGTGGTCTTCCTCTCGCACCAGGTCGGCGCGTTCGTGGGCGCGCTGCTCGGCGGCACGGTCTACGAGGCCACGGGCAGCTACGACCTGATGTGGGTGCTGTGCATCGCGCTGAGCGTCGCGGCCGCGCTCGTCCACCTGCCGATCCGCGAGCGCAGCGCCGCCGCGGTGGCCCCGAGCGCGGCATGACCCGGCAGAGCGTGATCTACCTGCTGGTCGGACTGCTGATCACCGGCGTCACGTTCCTCGGCGTGCTCTACCAGGTCAACGAGGCGATGGCCGAGGATGCCGACGGCTCAGTCCCGCAGCTCCTCTGCCCCTTGCACTGACCCCGGCGCCACGAGCCCCGTCTCGTAGGCGAAGATCACGGCCTGCACGCGGCTCGCGAGCCCGAGCTTGGCCAGCAGCCGCCGCACGTGCCCCTTGACCGTGCTCTCCTCCAGGTGCAGCCGCGCGGCGATGTCGGCGTTGCTGTGCCCGCCGGCGATCTCCAGCAGCACGTCGTGCTCGCGCGGGGTGAGCGCGGCGAGGCGCGGGTCGCCCGCCCGGGCCGGCATCGTCGACACGAACCGGCCGAGCAGCCGCCGCGTGACCTCCGGCGCGATCAGCGCGTCGCCGCGCGCGACCGAGCGGACGGCGTCGATGATCCGCTCCGGCGGCGAGTCCTTGACGAGGAAGCCGACCGCACCCGCGCGCAGCGCCTCGAGCACGTACTCGTCGAGGTCGAACGTCGTGATGATGATCACCTCGACGTCCGGCACGTCGCGCAGCCGGCGCGTCGCCTCCAGCCCGTCCATCCGTGGCATCCGGATGTCCATCAGCACCACGTCGGGCGTGCGCCGCCCGACCTGGCCGACCGCGTCGAGGCCGTCGATCGCCTCGCCCACCACCTCGATGCCCGGCTCGCTCTCGAGGATCATCCGCAGCCCGTGGCGCGAGATCGCTTGGTCGTCGGCGATCACGACGCGGATGCTCACGCGCGCTCCTCCAGCGGGAGCGTCGCTCGCACCGCCCAGCCGTGCCCGTCGACCGCGCCCGCGGACAGCGATCCCCCGACGAGCGCCGTCCGCTCGCGCATGCCCTCGATGCCGCTGCCGGCGCGCGCGTCCGCGCCGCCCCGCCCGTCGTCGCGGACCGTCAGCGTCACGGCCTGCGCGCCGTAGGCGACGACGATCTCCACCGTCTCCGCCTGCGCGTGGCGGATGACGTTCGTGATCGACTCCTGGACGACCCGGTAGGCGGACATCTCCGCCGTTTCCGACAGCTCGCGCACGTCGCCCTCGACGCGGAGCCGCACGTCGAGCCCGGCGGCGCGCACCGGGACGAGCAGCTGCTCGAGGTGCTCCAACCGCGGCGGCGGCGCGAGCTCCGCGGGCTCGGACGCCCGCAGCACGCCGAGCGACCGCCGCGTCTCCCCCAGCGCCTCCGCGGTGAGGCCGTGGATGCGCTCGAAGGCGGCACGCGCGACGGGGTCCCGGGTCGTCCGGCCCGCGCCCGCCGACTGCAGGGCGATCGCGCTGAGATGGTGTCCGGTGATGTCGTGCACGTCGCGCGCGATCCGCAACCGCTCCTCCGCGACCGCGCGCTGCACGTCGTGGTCGCGCAGCTCCTCGACCCGGCGCGCCAGCTCGTGCGCGGCCCGCGCACGCTCCCGCTCGGCGCGGAGCTGCTCGCCGATCAACGCCGGGACCATGCCGATCGCGAACCCGCCGATCGCGGCCAGCACCGTCTGCTCGTCCGCCTTGACGGACACCACGATCGCGAACGTGAGGCCGGAGCACAGCCCGAGCGTCCGGGTCGTGGACGTCTCCGCGCGGGAGGCCGCCCAGCCCACCAGCCCGATGGCGAAGACGATCGGGCCGATGAACGTGTAGCCGAGCGCCATGCCGACGAGCACGGTCGCGAGCGCGCAGCCCGCGGGGATGAGCGGCTGCGTGCGCCAGAGCACGATCGGCGCGAAGCCGAGGAGGATGAGGGCGACGGCGAGCCCGTCGAAGTCGCGGTCGACCTCCTCCACGTCGCCGCGCACCACGAGCGTGAAGCCGATGCAGACCGCCAGGGCGAGGACGGTGGCGACGACGTCGCCTGCGGTCGGCCGGTGCCGGGGCATGAGGCGAAGGTTAGGTAGCCGTGGACTCCGCGACCTGCTCCGAAAGGAGCAGGTGGATCACGTCCTGGGGTGCTCGTCGTGCCGTGCTCGAGACCCGACGCTGCTCCCATGGCATCAGCGCTCTACAGACTCGGCCGTACCGCCTACCGCCGGCGGCGACTCGTCCTCGCCGTCTGGATCGCCCTCTTCGGGGCCATGTTCGTCGGCGCCGCGACCCTCAGCGGTCCCACCGAAGGCTCGTTCACCATCCCCGGCACGGACTCGCAGGCCGCGATCGACCTGCTCGACCAGCGCTTCCCGGAGGCCAACGGCGCGTCCGGCCGGATCGTGTTCGCCGCACCCGAGGGCGAGGCGCTGACCGGCGAGCGCCGAGCCGCCGTCGACGCCGCGCTCGCGCAGGTCGGGCGGGCGCCCGACGTGGCCGAGGCGAGCGCTCCGGAGCTGTCCGAGGACGGCCGCGTCGGGCTCGCGCAGGTGAGCTTCGACGCGAGCGCCGACGACCTGCCCGACACCTCGCGCGCAGCGGTCCAGCACGCCGCCGAGCAGGCCGAGCGGGCCGGCGTGCAGGTCGAGTTCGGCGGTGACGCCGTGATCGCCGCGAACGAGTCGGGCGTCGGCGAGTTCCTCGGGTTCGGCGTCGCCGCGCTCGTGCTCGCGTTCACGTTCGGCACGCTGCTCGCCGCCGGGCTGCCGCTGCTCACCGCGGCGCTGGGCGTGGGCATCGGGCTCGCCGGCATCACCGCGGCCACCGGCTTCGTCGACCTGAGCGACGCCGTTCCCACGCTCGCGCTGATGCTCGGCCTCGCCGTCGGCATCGACTACGCGCTGTTCATCCTCTCCCGCCACCGCACCCAGCTCTTTCAGGGGCTGGACCCGGAGGAGTCGGCGGGCCGTGCGGTCGGCACGGCGGGCAGCGCGGTCGTGTTCGCGGGCGCGACGGTCGTGATCGCCCTGGCCGCGCTCTCGGTCGTCGGCATCCCGTTCCTGACCGCGATGGGGCTCGCCGCGGCCGCGACGGTCACGGTCGCGGTGCTCGTCGCGCTCACGCTCGTGCCCGCGCTGTTCGGCTTCGCCGGGACGCGGCTGGCGAAGGGCAAGAACTTCGAGACCGGCCCGCGCGCGACGCGGCCGACCGCCGGCTCGCGCTGGGCGGGCCTCGTCACCCGGCACCGCGTGCCGGCCCTCGCGCTCACCGTCGTCGCGCTCGGCGCGTGCGCACTGCCGATGCTCGACATGCGGCTCGGCATGGGGGATGACTCCACCGCCGCGCCCGAGACCACGAACCGCAAGGCCTACGACCTCCTGAGCGCGGGTTTCGGCCCCGGCTCCGGCGGGCCACTGATGATCGTCGTCGACGGCGAGGACGCGGGACGCGCCGCCGCCGGCGTCGCCCGCGCGCTGCGCACCCAACCGGGCGTCGCGAGCCTGGGCGAGCCGACGCTCAACGCGGCCGGAGACACCGCGATCCTGTCGCTGATCGCCACGACCGGACCGTCCACGGCGCAGACCAAGGACCTGGTGAAGGCGATCCGCGACCGCGCGCCGGAGCTCGAGCACCAGCTCGGCGCCGACGTGCTGGTGACCGGCCAGACCGCCGTCAACATCGACGTCTCCGACCGGCTCGCCGGCGCGCTGATCCCGTTCCTGGCCGTGGTCGTGGGGATCGCGTTCGTGCTGCTGGCGATCGCCTTCCGGTCCGTGCTCGTGCCCCTGACCGCGATCGGCGGGTTCCTGCTGACGATCGGCGCGACCCTCGGCGCCCTCGTCACGGTCTTCCAGAAGGGGTTCGGGGCCGACCTGATCGGCGTGGGCCAGGCCGCGCCGATCACGTCGCTGCTGCCGATCCTCGTGATCGGCATCCTCTTCGGCCTGGCGATGGACTACCAGGTGTTCCTGGTGTCCCGCATGCGCGAGGAGCACGTGCACGGAGCGGACTCGACGCGATCGGTGACCGAGGGCTTCCGCCACGGCGCGCGCGTCGTCACCGCGGCGGCGCTGATCATGGGCGCGGTCTTCTCCGGCTTCATCCTCGAGAGCGACGAGATCATCAAGTCGGTCGGGTTCGCGCTCGCCTTCGGGATCCTCGTCGACGCGTTCCTCGTCCGCATGACGCTCATCCCCGCGGTGATGGCGCTGCTCGGCGAGCGCGCCTGGTGGCTGCCGCGCTGGCTGGACCGCCTCCTGCCCTCCGTCGACATCGAGGGCACGGCGCTGCGGCGTGCGCCAGAGCCGGTCACCGCGTGACATCACGCCGGGGTTGACTTGACACCAGTGTGGTGTCACACTGGTGCCATGCAGATCACGAACTACGTCGAAGAGCTCCAGCGGCAGCTGCTCAACGCGGCCGCGGCGGGAGGTTCGGAGGCGCAGGAGATCGCCGAGCGACTGGCCGCCGCACTCGACGCGGCGGCCCGTCTCGTCATGCTCGAGGCGTTGTCGGAGGCGGCGGGCGAGATCACTCGTGAGCTCGCCCCCGGCTCCGTCGACGTGCGGCTGCGCGGGCGCGACGTCGAGTTCGTCGTCGCCACCCCGGCGACGGATCCGGTGGTGTCATCGGCGTCGGCGCCGCGCGAAGAGCCCGATGACGCCGACGACGGGCCGACCAGCCGCACCACGCTGCGCCTGCCCGACTCGCTGAAGGCACGCGCCGAGGCTGCCGCCGCCGCGGAGGGCGTCTCGCTGAACACCTGGTTCGTGCGCGCGGTCGGCGCGGCGCTGGAGCCGCGCCGCGCACCCCAGCAGTCGCACGGCAGCTCCTACACGGGGTGGGTGCGATGACCGTCGTGCCCGTCGACGGGCCGGCGTCCCTGCGGATCGAGCTGGAAGTCGGCAAGCTCGACGTGGTCGCCACCGACCGCCCGGACGTCACGATCACCGCATCCCCGAGCAACCCGGGTCGCAGCGGTGACCGCGCGGCCGCCGACGCCGTGCGCGTGGACCGGGTCGGCGACGAGATCGTCGTCCGCGGGCCGCAGAAGCGCCGCCTGCTCGGCCCGGGCAAGGACGCCGTGGACCTCGTCGTCGAGCTGCCGGAGACCTCCGCCGTCACGGCGCTCGTCCGGTACGGCTCTGCGCGGCTCGCGGGGCGCTTCGGCGCCGTCAGCGTCGAGCTGCCGTTCGGCCAGCTCTCGCTGGACACGGCCGAGCGGCTCGAGCTCAAGGGCGGGCACGGCGACTACCGGGTCACGACCGTGACGGGTGACGCCGACGTTCGCTTCAAGTGGGGCTCGACCCGTGTCGGCCACGTCGGCGGCCGCTTGCAGCTCTCCGGCGACGGCCCGATCATGGTCGACCGCACCGACGGCCCCGCCGACCTGAAGACCTCGACCGGCCCCCTGGAGCTGGGCACGGCCGGCGCCGGCGCGACCATCCGCTCGGCCTACGGGCCCGTGCGCGTGCGTGACGCCCTGCGTGGTGTCATCCGCATCGACGGCGCCTACGGCAACGTCGACGTCGGCGTCCGCGCCGGCACCGCCGTCTGGCTCGACGCGACCTCCCAGCACGGCGTCGTGCGCACGGACCTCGCGGCGGACTCCGGCCCCGGCACGGGCGAGGAGACGCTCGAGCTGCACGTCCGCACCGGCTACGGCTCGATCGCCGTCCACCGCTCCTCCACCTAAGGACCCGCCATGACCCCCGCCATCCAGCTCGAAGGCCTCTCGAAGGCCTTCGGCGAAGCCGTCGTGCTCGCAGAGCTCGACCTCGAGATCGCCCCCGCCGGCGTGTTCGCCCTGCTCGGGCCCAACGGCGCCGGCAAGACGACGCTCGTCCACATCCTCTCGACGCTGCTGCGCCCGGACGCCGGCCGTGCCCGCGTGGGCGGCCACGACGTCGTCGCCGAGCCGGCGGCCGTCCGCGCGCTGATCGGCGTCACCGGCCAGTTCTCGGCCGTCGACGACCTGCTCACGGGCGAGGAGAACCTGCGGCTGATGGCCGACCTGCGGCACCTCGGCCGCACGGAGGGCACGCGCCGGACGCGCGAGCTGCTCGAGCGTTTTGACCTGACGGACGCCGCGCGCAAGCCGCTCTCCACGTACTCGGGCGGCATGCGCCGCCGGCTCGACCTGGCGATGACGCTCGTCTCGCGACCGCGGATCGTCTTCCTCGACGAGCCCACGACCGGCCTGGATCCGCGCAGCCGCGCGGAGATGTGGGAGATCGTGCGTGAGCTCGTCGCCGCCGGCACCACGATCTTCCTCACCACGCAGTACCTGGAGGAGGCCGACCAGCTCGCGGACCGCGTCGCGGTGCTCGACCACGGCGCGATCGTCGCCGACGGCACGCCGGCCGAGCTCAAGCGCCGCGTCCCCGGCGGGCGCATCCGCCTCGAGTTCGAGGACATCCCGACGCTCACCGGCGCCGCGGCGGCCCTACCCGGCTCCAGCCGCGACGACGCCGCGCTGACGCTCGACATCCCCTCGGACGGCGACTTCGACGCCATCCGCACCGTCATGGACCGCCTCGACGCCCGCCGCCTCGAGCCCCGCAACCTGACCATCCACACCCCGGACCTGGACGACGTGTTCTTCGCGCTGACCGGGCACGAGGCCACGAAGGAGACCGCCCGATGAGCACGCTCGCCCACACCGTGTCGGACTCGCGGACGATGCTGCGCCGCAACCTCCGCCACGCCGTCCGCTATCCGATCATCACCTACCTGATCGCCACGCCGGTGATCTTCCTGCTGCTGTTCGTCTACGTGTTCGGCTCCACGCTCGGGACGGGGATCGGCGGCACGGGCACCGGCGCCTACCTCGACTACGTCGTGCCCGGCGTGCTGCTGCTCACCGTCACCGGCGGCGTCACCGCCCCCGCCCTGTCGGTGTCCAAGGACCTGACCGAGGGCATCATCGCCCGCTTCCGCACGATGGACATCTCACGCTCGGCGGTGCTCACCGGCCACGTCGTCGGCAACCTGATCCAGGTGCTGCTCGCGGTCGCCGTCGTGCTCGCGATCGCGCTGCTGATGGGCTTCCGAGCGCCGGCGGGCGTGCTCGGCTGGCTCGGCGCCGCCGGCCTGCTGGCCGCCATCGGCTACGCGCTCTGCTGGCTCGGCGCGGCGTTCGGCGTGTTCGCGAAGGGCGTCGAGAGCGCGAGCAACCTGCCGATGCCGCTGATGCTCCTGCCGTTCCTCGGCAGCGGGTTCGTGCCGACCGAGTCGATGCCCGGCTGGCTGCAGTGGTTCGCCTCCTACCAGCCGTTCACGCCGTTCATCGAGACGCTCCGCGCGCTGCTGTTCGACACCGAGCTCGGCCGCGACGGCTGGCTCAGCCTCGCCTGGATCGTCGCCATCAGCCTGGCCGGCTGGGGTTGGGCGCGGTACCTGTACGAGCGCAAGACGGTGCGCTGACGCAGCTCACGGTCAGAGCTCTGAACCACGGATCGCGCTGCGCACGCGCGCGACCTACCGTTCGGCATGAGCGGTTCCCCTGACCCTGTGGTCGCTCCACCCTGGTTCACACCGATTGGAGCACGATGTCCACCACCCTGCGAGCGCCGACGCTCGCCATCAGGGTCCGACCGGACCGCGATCGCGTGATCCTCGCCGTCAGCGGCGAGGTCGACCTGGCCACGGTCGACGACCTGGACACGGCGGTCGACGAGCTGCGCGCGGTCGGCTGGCAGGAGCTCGCGCTCGACCTGCGCGGCGTAGAGGTGATCGGCTCGACCGGCCTCGGCTGGTTGCTCGCCACCACGGACACCGCCCGGACGGAGGGCTGGGCGCTCACGCTCGTCGACGGCTCGCCGGCGCTGTCGCGGCTGCTGAAGCTGACCGGGATGCGCGGCCGGTTCTCCTGGGTGCGCGGACTCTGATTCAGCCGTCGCCGAGCGCGGCGACCGCCGCCTGACGGACCTCGGGCTCGAGGTCCGCGACCAGCCGCTCGCCGAGCGTGTCCGCTCGAGCGAGCACCTCGGCGCCGTCGTCCGTGAGCGTGACGACCGACCGCCGCCGATCCGCCTCCGAGCGCTGCCGGGCGACCAGGCCGCGCCGCTCGAGCTCGTCCACCGCGAGCACGACCTGGGCCGGAAGCAGGCCGCAGAGTCCGGCGAGCTCCTGCTGCGAGGGCGGCGTGTCCGCGCTGAGCACCGCCAGGACCATGTACTGACGTCCGCTCAGGCCGATCTCGGCGAGCGGGTCCTCGGCGCGTGCGGCGATGTCGTTGCCGAGCTTGACCAGCAGCAGGGCCGGGCGGGCGAACGCTCCTCGGGGCAGCATCGTGTCCGAGGATAGGGGCAAGCAAGAATCATTCATGTCTTGAATCATTCATAGCGAGTATGTACGCTCAGCGCCATGACCGTTCATGGCGTGAATGATTCTCGATCGAAATGGCTGGCACTCGCGGTGCTCGCCCTGGCGCAGTTCATGGTCGTCCTCGACGTCACGATCGTGAACGTCGCGCTCCCGGCCATCCAGACCGACCTCGGCTTCAGCGCCGAAGGCCTGCAGTGGGTGGTCAACGGCTACACGCTGACGTTCGGCGGCCTGCTCCTGCTCGGTGGACGGATGAGCGACATCCTCGGCCGCCGGCGGCTGTTCCTGATCGGCCTCGGGTTGTTCACCGCCGCCTCGCTGGCGGGCGGCTTCGCCGGCTCGGAGGCGACGCTGATCGCCGCCCGCGCGATCCAGGGCATCGGCGCCGCGCTGCTGTCCCCGGCGGCGCTCGCCCTGCTCACCGTCACCTTCCCGGCAGGGCGTGAGCGCAACGTCGCGCTCGGCGTCTGGGGCGCGCTCGCCGGGATCGGCGGCACCCTCGGGGTGGTCGCGGGCGGCGTGCTCGTCGACGGCCTGGGCTGGGAGTGGATCTTCTTCGTGAACGTCCCGTTCGCGGCGCTCGCGATCGCCGCGGCGCCCGCGTTCATCGCCGAGAGCCGGCGGGAGCACTCGGGCGAGGCGAGCTTCGACGTCGCGGGCGCGGTGCTCGGCACGGCGGGTCTGTTCGCGCTCGTCGGCGGCGTGATCCGCACCGAGGCCGCGGGCTGGGGCTCCGCGCAGGTGCTGGCGCTGTTCGGCACCGCGATCATCCTGATCGCCGCCTTCCTGGTGGTCGAAGCGCGTGCGAAGGACCCGCTGGTGCCGCTGCGGCTGTTCCGCACGCGCGGCCTGAGCGTGTCCGCACTCGCCCTCGCGCTCAACGGCGGCGCGTTCCTCGGCATGTTCTTCCTGACCGCGCTGTTCCTGCAGCAGGTGCACGGCGACAGCGCGCTGGACGCCGGCGTGCACTTCCTGCCGATGGGCGGCGCGGCGATCCTGTCGGCCGTCGTCGGCGCGCAGCTCGTCACGCGCTTCGGCACGCGTGCCGCCTACCTCGGCGGGAGCGCGGTCGGTGCCGTCGGCCTGCTCCTGCTCAGCCAAGCGGGCGCCGACTCGAGCTTCGCCGGTGGGCTGCTGCCCGGGCTGATCGTGTTCGGCCTCGGGCTGCCGCTGGTCGGCGTCGCCAACCAGATCGCGGCGGTCGCGGAGGTCCCGCACGAGGACGCGGGCGCCGCCTCCGGCGTCATCACCACCGCCTTCCAGGTCGGCGGCGCGCTCGGCCTCGCGCTGATCTCGACGACGGCGACGACGCGCACGGGCGACGCGCTGGCCGCCGGCGCCGCGCAGGCCGACGCGCTGGCCGCCGGCTTCGAGCGCGGCCTGCTGATCGCCGCGGGGCTCGCGGTCGCGAACCTGCTGATCGGCGCGGTCCGTGCGCCGCGGATCAAGCCCGACCCGGCGCTCGTCGCGGAGGCGAGCCTGGGCTGATCCAGTGGCGCGTGTGGTCGATGGCCTCGCCGGTCGCGACCACGACGTCGGTGACGAGCGTGGGCGCGAAGAGCCCGTGGTCGACGACGCCCGGCTCGCCCTCCAGGCGGCGCGCGAGCTGGGCGGGATCGTCGATCGGGCCCGTCCAGTCGGCGATGACGCCTCCGTCGGGGCTCTTCGCGCCGCCGCGGAGCACCGCGTGCTCGAGGCGGCGCAGCGTCGCTTCCAGCCCGAACGCGAGCAGCTCGAGCGGCACGGGCGGGGTGAGCCGCGGCACCGGCTTGTCGTGCGAGGCGATCACCACGAACCGCGCCGCGGCGGCCGCGACCAGCTTCTCACGCGTGTGCGCACGGCCGCCGCCCTTGATCAGCCACGGGCCGGGCGCGATCTGGTCGGCACCGTCGATGGCGATGTCCAGCTCGCCCACCCCGTCCAGCGTGTCCAGCGTGAGCCCGGCGGCCTCGGCCGCGCGGGCCGTCGCCTCGGAGGTCGCGACGCAGCGCAGGCGCAGCCCCCGCGCCGCCAGGGCCGGGATCAGGGGAGCGACGGTCGTGCCCGTTCCGAGCCCGACCCGCATCCCGTCCTCGACCAGCCCCGCGGCGTACTCCGCCGCCGCGCGCTTCTCGCCTTCGAGGGTCACCGTGCCGGGATATAGCACCCGGGACGTGCGCCGGGAAGAGCGGGCGGGTCCTCGACGTCTGGACGGGCATGCCATCGACATCACGTACGGTCGCGGCGACGGTGCTCACGGGCATCGCCGCCGTGGCCGCCCTCGCCCCCGCCGGCAACGCCGCCGCCCCGAAGACGGAGACCCTCCGGATCTTCGAGAAGACCCGGTCGATCCAGCTCACCAAGGCTGACGGCCGCGTGCTCACGCAACTTCCGATCGCCGAGTCCGAGCCGCAGCCGGGCGACGTGCTGGACATCGTGTTCGACCTCTTCGAGGGGAACCACGCCAGGCACGACCGGACGCGGCTCGGCAGCGACCACCTGCGCTGCGAGTTCCTCGCGGGCGGTCCCCCGCGGTGCGTCAGCCACGCGACGCTCGGCCGGTCGATGCTGGTGATCGAGGGGACGCCGCCGCGGGTCACGCTCGGCACGGGACGGTTCGCGGGCGCGACCGGCCGCGTGGTCAGCGCGAAGGAGGTCCGGCAGGCACCGCCGACCGAGCTCGCGCACAACGACATCGACGTCGTGGCGCGGGTGACGCTCCGGTAGCGCCGGCACGCGCACGCTGCGTGCGCGTGCCGTTGCGGCCGTGCGGTCAGGCTGCGAGCAACGCGGCCTCCGCGCGCTCGTCGCTCGGCCACAGCCCGATCGGCACGCCGTCCGGGCGGGTCATCAGCGCGCCGCGGCCCGACAGGCCGACCGCACGCGCCGCCGCCACCGGCAGCGCGTGGACGCGCACCGGCGCCCCCACCGCGCGCCGTGCGGCCGCGGCCCACGCGCTCGGCTCCGGTCCCGTGAACAACGTGCGGCCACCGCCGACGAGGTCCACGGTCGACGTGCCCGGACCGGTCCAGGCGTGGGCGATGCGGCCGCCGACGTCGACGCGCCACTCGTCCTCGGCCGCCCGTTCGGAGCCGTTCGGCTCAGCGGAGCGGGCGATGTTGTGGGCGGCGACCGGGCGGCGCTCGCGCTCGTAGTCGTCGAGCAGGCCGTGCGGCGCCCAGCCGCGCAGCACCCAGGCCAGCCGCCAGGCGACCGCCTCCCCGCCGAGCATCGCCAGGCTCAGGCCGGTCGCGCCGCGCGGCGTGACCCGGTGGGCGGCGTCACCGGCCACGAACACGCGGCCCGCGCGGAACGTGTCCGCCAGCGCGGTCGCGTAGCGGAGCTCGATCACGCGGTCGACCACCACCGGCAGCCCCGGAGCGCCGGCCGCGCCGCGCACCAGCCGCGCCAGCCCGTCCGCGGTGGCCTCCACGCCCGGCCGCCGCTCGGTCGCGTAGACCCAGCGATCACCGCCGACCGGGATCAGCGCCCCACCCGCCGCCGCGTCGGTGATGGCGTAGATGCCGTGCCGGCGCGCGGGCGGCACGAGCGGCCACAGCGGCGCGCGGACCTGCGCGCCCACCGAGTCGCTCAACGGCCCGGACGCGTCGACCCCGATCCCCGCGGCGCTCCGCACGGCGCTGCGCACGCCGTCGGCGCCGATCACGTAGGCGGCCCGCACCGTCCGCTCGCCGCCCGCGTCGGCGAGCGTGACCGTCACGCCGTCCGGGTCCTGCCGCAGCCCGACGAACTCGCTCCCGGGCAGCACGTGCGCGGCGGGCAGCGTCCGCAGGTGCGCTTCCAGGATCGGTTCCAGCTGCTCCTGGCTGAGGCACGTCGGACGCGCCGGGCTGACGATCCGCGCCTGCTCGCGCGTGAGCATGCCGACCGGGAACGCCGCGCCTTCCGCGAGCCGCGTCAGCGCCGGAGCACGCCAACCGCTCATCTCGACGTCCAGCGCCAACGCCTCGGCCTGCCCGTGCACGCCCCAGCGCCGCAGCCGCTCCATCGCGCCGGTGCTGACCGCGGTGCCCCGCGCCGCGGTCGACCGCTCGCGCAGGCGATCGACGACCAGGCACGGGACCTCGAGCCGCGCCAGGGTGATCGCCGCCGCCAGCCCCGCGGGACCGGCGCCGACGATCACCACGGACGTCGTGCTCACGGCGCGCATACGCGGTACTCCCGGCTCTGAGCGACGACGCGCCCGTCGGCCGTCCGCGCCCGGACGTGCAGCACGACCGGAGCCCGCCCCGCGGCACGCGCGTCGACCACGACGACGCGGCCGGCGACGACGTGCGCGCGTCCCGCGCTCACCGTCGCGTCGAGCACGCGCCCGCGGACCGGCTCCACGAACCAGCGCGCGCCGTCGCACGGCACCGGGCCGCGCAGCAACGCCCCGCCGCTCAGCCGCACGGACGCGTAGCCCTCGGCCATGAACGCCACGGTGTCCGCGGTCGCGGTGATCGACAGCATGCCGGCGTCCGTCTCGCCGGCCGGGATCGTGTAGCGATAGCGCCCGCCACCGACCTCCGTCGCGACCCCCTCGTGACGTGCCCAGTGGTCGTTCTGATTGACCAGGACGCGGACCGGCGCGCCGACGACCGGCGCCCCCGCCGGATCGCGCACCTCCACCTCGACGGTGACCGCCGCGCCCGCCTCCACCCGCTCCGGCGCGTGGACGGCCACGTTCGGGATCTCGCGCACCGCGAGCTCCTCGGGGGTGGCCTGCTGCAACGCGAGCAGCGCATCGCGCAGGTACGCGCTGACCCGCCGCAGCGACTCGGGGTCGACCCGCTCGGGCACGTCCTGGGGCGTGTGGTAGTAGGGCGTCGACGTGAACGTGGAGAAGCCCTGGACGCCCGCGCTGTAGAACGGCTGGATGTCCGTGGGCAGGATGCCACCGCTGATCTGACGCACCACGGCGGCGGGCAGGTCGGTCGCGACGTAGCCGTTCGCGGCCGCCGCCTGCTGGACAAGCGCGTTGAGCTTCGCGCCGCCCGTGCCGAAGCGGATCGCGGGCGCGCCCGCCTCCGCCGCGGTCATCTCGAGGTTGACGTTCGCGACGACGTCGCCGAGGCGGTCCGCATGGCGGGCGACCCAGTCGTAGGAGCCCGTGAGGCCGACCTCCTCCGCGTCCCAGCCCGCCAGCACGACGGTGTAGGCGAGCGGGACGCCGCGCACCGCGTCGGCGATCGCCAGGAGCGAGCCGATCCCGGTGCAGTTGTCGATCGCACCCGCGTGCCACGAGTCGTAGTGCGCGCCGACCACGATCACCTTGTCGGGATGCGTGGTGCCGCGGCGCACGCCGATCACGTTGCGCGCGACCGCGTCCTCACGCGTCGCGGCGACCTCCAGCGTCGCCTCCAGCCCGCTCGCGGCCGCGAGCGCCGCGCGCACCGCCGCCCCGTCCCGCGCGCCGACCGACACGGTCGGGATCGGCGCGGGGGCGTACTGCGCGAACCGCACCGCGCCCTCCTGGACCAGGTTGTCCGGCGAGCCGGAGACGTACAGCATCGCCGCACCACCCCGGGCGATCACCTGGGCGAGCTGCGAGCTGCGGTGGAAGACCTCGTCACGGCTGACCAGCACGACCTTGCCCGTCACGTCCTTGCCGGCGTAGTCGGCCGGGCGCCCGACACCGACGTCGACCACGCCCGCCCGCACCTGCCCGGTGCCGCCGTAGGCGAAGCTCTCGGCGGGCACGTCCTCGCCGCCGACGGTCAGCCGCGTCCCGGCCTCCCGGAACAGCGGCACGTGGAAGTCCTCGCGCGTCGCGGTGAACCCGGCGTCGCGGAACGCGCGCTCGAGCCGGCGTGCCTGCTCGCGCCCCGCGGCGCTCCCGGGTGGCTTGGCCCCGAGCTGCGCGCACGCCCGCATCTGGTCGACCGCGATGTCCGGCGCGCTCGCCCGCGCCGCGGTGGCCGGCAGCGCCAGCACGGCCGCGAGCGCCGTCAGGCGCCCGATCCTGGAGAAGTTCATGTCCCGCCTGACGTACCGCGCGGTCCCGTCATTCCGGGCGAGGTTCCCGGAGCTCCCGCGAGCTTTCGCCGTAGCTTCTCTGACGCGGCGTTGGTAGTCGTCGAGGCCCGCGCCGACTCCCGGGCCATGAGCTTCATGTTGGGACGGACGGCGCCGCAGCCCGTCCGGATCGCGTTCGCGCTCATGTTGAGCGCGCTGGCGGTGCACCTGGTGGCCGGTCTCGCCGGCTACGGAGAGTTGCCGCTGTTCGCCGCCTGGGTGTACAACGGCGTCGAGCTGCTGGCCGTGGCCGCGTTGGTCGCGCGTGTGGTGCTGGTGCGGCGTCAGCGCCTCGTGTGGGCCCTGCTCGCCGGGTACGCGGCGACGACGACCGCCGCCGACCTGACGTGGTCCGCCCTGGCCGTGAACGGCGAGCTCGACGCCGGCGGCCTACCGGATGTCCTCTACTACGCCGCCTACCCGCTGGCGTACGCCGGCGTGGTCCTGCTGCTGCGCGGCCGCGCGCGCTGGTTCACACCCGCGCTGTGGCTGGACGGCCTCGTCGGCGCGCTCACCCTGGCGTCGCTGACCGCGGCGGTGGTGCTGACGCCGGTGCTGGCTTCCTCGAGCGAGGCGGGCGAGCTCGTGATCAACGTCGGCTATGTGATCGCCGACGTGCTGCTGCTGTGCTTCGTCGGACTGGCCGCGGGCTTGAGCGGTTGGAAGCCCGGCCGCTCGTGGGCGCTGATCGGGCTGTCGCTCAGCTCGGCCGCGGTGATCGACGCGATCTACTCCTACCAGGAGGCGACCGGCAACTACGCGGCGGGCTCCGTGCTGTCGACGCTGTGGCCCGCCGGGCTCGTCGCGCTGGCGTTCGCCGCCTGGCAGCCGCAGCGGCCCACGAGCCTCGACCGCACCAGCCTCGCGGGCGCCGCGATGCCGGTGCTGTTCGCCGCCGTGGCGCTCGCCGTCCTCGGTGCCGCGCACTGGAAGACGGTCACGGACCCGGCGGTGATCCTCGCGCTCGCCGCGCTCATCGCGGTCGCCGCCCGCGGTGCCCTGACCTACCGCGAGAACCTCCAGCTCCTGCGCCACACGCGGCAGGAGGCGCTCACCGACGCGCTCACCGGGCTCGGCAACCGCCGGCAGATGACCCGGGACCTCGAGGCCACGCTGGCCGAGGCGCGCGCGGGCCGGCCGTCGACGCTCGCCTTCTTCGACCTCGACGGCTTCAAGGGCTACAACGACGCCTTCGGCCACAACGCCGGCGACGCGCTCCTGCACCGGCTGGCGTCCGCGCTGCGTGCCGCGACGGCCGGCACGGGCACGGCCTACCGGCTCGGCGGCGACGAGTTCTGCGTCCTGCTGCCCGGCGCCATCGGCCTCGACGCCCCGGCCGTCCAGGCCGCGGCCGCCGCGCTGCGCGAGTGCGGCAACGGCTTCCGGATCGGCGCGTCGCTCGGGCTCGTGAGCCTCCCGGACGACGCCGACCAGGCGGCGCGCGCGCTGCAGCTCGCCGACGAGCGGATGTACGCGAACAAGGACGCCGGCCGCGCCTCGGCCAAGCGCCAGACCCGCGACCTGCTGATGCAGGTGCTCGGCGAGCGTGAGCCCGACCTGCGCCGGCACACCGACCAGGTGGCCGCGCACGCCGCCGCGACCGCGCGCCGGCTCGGCCTCGTGGGCGAGGCGGTGGACGAGGTGGCCCGCGCCGCCGAGCTGCACGACATCGGCAAGCTGGCGATCCCGGAGTCGATCCTCGACAAGCCCGGACCGCTCGACGACGCCGAGTGGAACCTGATGCGCGAGCACACGATCATCGGCGAGCGCATCCTCCTCGCCGCCCCGGCCCTCGCGCCCGTCGCCGCGCTCGTCCGCGCCAGCCACGAGCGCTGGGACGGCGCTGGCTACCCCGACGGCGTGGCCGCGGCGGAGATCCCGCTCGGCGCGCGCATCGTCGCGGTGTGCGACGCCTACGACGCGATGACCTCCGACCGCAGCTACCGGCGTGCGCTGCCACACGACGAGGCGATCGCCGAGCTGCGCCGGCACTCCGGCACGCAGTTCGACCCGGCCGTGGTCGAGGCGTTCGCGACGACCATCCCGGCCGCGCGCTTCCCGACGGCGGTCTAGCTCCGCCGCGGGAACAGGCGCGTCGCGGCGAGCACGGCCGCGGCGCGCCGGCGTGCGAGCACGGCCGGGTCGTCGGCGTCCTCGAGCGCGCGGAACTCGGTCGCCATCGGCCAGCCCATGCTCAGCTGGATGAGCAGCTGGAGGACGTCGATCGGCGCGAAGGCGTCGTCGAGCACGCCGTCGGCCTGCCCGCGCTCGATCGCCTCGAGCTTGGCCCGCATGGACGCGATGCCGGCGTCGCCGAAGCCGACGATCGCGTCGTTGGGCTCCAGCCGGCTCCAGCCCACCATGCGGAGCATCTCCGGGTGGCGCGTGTAGAAGTCGAACAGCTCGCCGACGTAGCCGGGCAGGTCGGCCGGGTCGAGCACCGTGCTGTCCATGACCTCCTGGAGCTGGTCGGCCGCCACCGCCGCGTACAGCTCCTCCTTGGAGCGGAAGTACGCGTAGACGCGCTCCTTGCTCGTCTTCGCCGCCCGCGCGATCCGGTCCACGCGCGCGCCGGCCACGCCGTGCTGGGCGAACTCGTCCAGCGCCGCGGCGATGACCCGCTCCTTCGGTGTGACCGTCGTGGGCACGATTCGAGCGTAGCTGCTACGGTCCAAACCGAACAGTTTGGTTTGGCTTGGAAGGAGCACCATGCAGCGACGCACACTGGGAACGGAAGGCCTCGAGGTCTCAGCCATCGGCTTCGGCACGATGGGCTTCACGCTCGCCTACGGCGACGGCAGCACCGAGGCGGAGGTGACCACGGTGATCCGCGCGGCCCACGAGGCGGGCGTCACCTTCTTCGACACCGCCGAGCTCTACGGCAACGGCACCGGCTCGAACGAGCAGCTCCTCGGCAAGGCCGTCAAGCCGATCCGCGACGAGGTCGTGATCGCGACCAAGTTCGGCTTCGACATGACGGCCGAGCCGCTCGGCAGCGGAGTCGACAGCCGGCCGGAGCGCATCCGCGAGGTGACCGAGAACAGCCTCCGCTACCTCGGCGTCGACGTGATCGACGTGCTGTACCAGCACCGCGTCGACCCCGACGTGCCGATCGAGGACGTCGCCGGCACGGTCAAGGAGCTGATCGCCGAGGGCAAGGTCCGCTGGTTCGGCCTCAGCGAGGCCGGCCCGGACAACATCCGCCGCGCGCACGCCATCCAGCCCGTCTCGGTCCTGCAGACCGAGTACTCGGTGTTCGAGCGCGAGGTCGAGGCGGCGATCCTGCCGGCCATCCGCGAGCTCGGCATCGGCTTCGTGCCCTACTCACCGCTCGGCCGCGGCTTCCTCACCGGCGACGTGCGCCCCGCGTCCGAGTACCCGGCCAACGACATGCGCAGCTGGGACGACCGCTGGCAGCCCGGCAACTACGAGCGCAACCTCGAGGCGGTCGAGCGCCTGACCGCGCTCGCGCGGTCGAAGGACATCACCGTCGGCCAGCTCGCGCTGGCGTGGCTACTCGCGCAGGGCGAGGACATCGTCCCGATCCCGGGCACGCGCAGCGCCGCCCGGGCCGTCGAGAACGCGCGGGCGGCGGACGTGACGCTCACGCCCGCCGACCTCGACACGATCCGGGCCGCGCTGCCGAGCGGTGGCTTCGGCAGCCGCTACCCGGAGGCGTTCATGCCGAAGGGCTAGCGCCGCCGCGCAGCGACGCGAGGAGTAACCCTGAGGTTGCACCTCGCGTCGCTTTGTGTAACCCTTTGGTTACGCAAAGACGTCAGGAGGTTCCCGATGAAGACGCCCCCGATCGTGACGCCCCAGGAGTGGGAGGCCGCGCGCCTCGAGCTTCTGGTGGAGGAGAAGCGCCTCACCCGCGCCCGTGACGCGCTGGCCGCCAAGCGCCGGCGCATGCCGTGGGTGGAGATCGAGCAGCGCTACCGCTTCGAGGGTCCGGACGGCCCGGCGGGCCTGCTCGACCTGTTCGCGGGCCGCCGGCAGCTGATCGTGTACCGCGCGTTCTTCGAGCCCGGCGTGCACGGGTGGCCCGACCACGCGTGCGTCGGCTGCTCGAACGTGGCCGACCAGGTCGCCCACCCGGCGCACCTGAACGCGCGCGACACCACGCTCGTGTTCGTCTCGCGCGCTCCGCAGGCGGCGATCGCGCGCCTGAAGGCGCGGATGGGCTGGGAGCACATCCCGTGGTTCACGCTCACCGACGACTTCGACGCCGACCTCGGCGTCGACGAGTGGCACGGCACGAACGCCTTCATCCGCGACGACGAGCGCGTGTTCCGCACCTACCTGGTCGACAACCGCGGTGATGAGGCGATGGGCGGCACGTGGAGCTACCTCGACATCACCGCGCTCGGCCGGCAGGAGACGTGGGAGGACTCACCCGAGGGCTATCCGCAGACCCCGCCCTACGTCTGGCAGAACTGGCACGACGCCTACGAGGACGCCGCCCAGCCGACCGCCGAGTGGCTGGAGCAGGTCGAACGCGGCGTCGCCGCGTTCGACCACTCCGAGAGCTAGGGCTTGAACTCGACCCAGGCCGCGGCGATCGGCGAGTCGAGGTCGACTCCGTCGGTCGCCCAGACCTGGAGCCGGTAGCGCGCGGCGGTGTCGCGCAGGCGCTTGGGCAGCGCGACCGACACGTTGACCTTGCCCGGCTCGACCGCCGCCTGCTTGGTGGCCACGATCTTCTTGCCCTTCTTCAGGCGCACGGTCACGGTCACCGGCTCGGCGACCTCGACGCGGGCCTTGGCGCCCTTGTCGGTCGGCGTGGCCTTCAGCAGCGTGAGGGTGGGCGCGATGTTGTCGCCCTCCTCGAACACCGTCGGCGCCTTCGTGTCGTTGGGCAGCGCGTTCGGGTCGGCTGGCTCCTCGCCGGTCTCCCACGGCTTGCCGGGGTCGACCGGCGCGCCCGGGTCGGCGGCGCCGACGTTGACCACGCCGTTCATGCCGCCCGGCGTGAGGCCGCCGTGGATCGAGCAGTAGAACTGGTACGCGCCCGCCGTGTCGAGGACCGCACTGGCGGTGGCCACCTCGTAGGAGGCGCCGAGGCGGGTACCGGTCGTGCTGCCGGGCGGGACGAGCCAGATGTCGTGCACGGCCGCGTTCGTGTTGCCGGGCTGCGTCAGCCGCCACGTGACCGTGTCGCCCGTCTGCGCCGACAGCGACGACGGCCACCAGACGGTCTTGAACGTCGGCGTGTCGTAGGCCTGCACGAAGCGCGTGACCGCGGCGTCGGCCGTCGCCGGCGCGAGGGCCAGCACGGCCAGAGCCGCGAGGAGCGCACGTTTCATGCGACCACCTCCATCTGGCCCATCATCGACATGTCGCCGTGCTCGGCCGCGTGGCAGTGGAACACGTACAGGCCGGCGTAGTAGTCGAAGTACGGCCGCACGACCACGGTCTCGTTGGGATAGACCGCGACCGTGTCCTTCCACCCGCGGTCGCCCGGATGCGGTTGCTTGCCGTTCACGCTGACCACCCGGAAGTGGTAGCCGTGCGTGTGCATCGGGTGCGTGCGCTGGGACAGGTTGCGCCACGTCCACAGCTCGGTCGAGCCGAGCCGCGGACGGCAGTCGATCCGCATCTCGTTGAACCCGCCACCGCCGATCTGCCACATCGACGCGCCGCCCGCGAGGCCCTGGAACGTCAGCGGCCAGGAGCGCTCGGCGTTGACCTCCGGGATCTCCTCCTCCTCGCGCAGGAGCTTGGGGATGCGCGCTTCCTCGGCGCCGGTGGCCTTGACCACGTCGAAGCGCATGACCGCGCTCGTCGACGGCTCCCCGCCCTCGTTGTGGAGGATGACCTTCGACCCGACGCCGAACTGGCGGAAGTCGACGATCACGTCGACGCGCTCCGCCGGCTCCATCGGGATCTCCTTGCGCCGCACCGCGGTCGGCAGCAGGCCGCCGTCGGAGCCGATCTGGATCATGTCGCGCCCGTTGCCGAGCTTGAGCGTGTAGGCGCGTGCGTTGGAGGCGTTCAGGAACCGCAGGCGGTACAGCCGCCGCTCGACCTTCATCCGCGGCGCGACCGCGCCGTTGACGAGGATCGTGTCGCCGCGGAAGCCGCGGTCGAGGTCGTAGCGATAGCGGAACGAGCCGTCCTTGTTGAACGACCGGTCCATGATCATCAGCGGGACGTCGTAGTCGCCCTGCGGCAGGTCCAGGTGCTTGTCGTCGGGATCGTCGAGCAGGTAGAACGCGGCCAGCCCGGCGAACAGCGTCTTGTGCGTCTCGCCGTGCGCATGGTCGTGGTACCAGAGCGTCGCCGAGTGGGCGACGTTCGGGTACTTGTAGAGCCGCTCGGCGCCGTCGGGGATCGAGTCGTGCGGGTGCCCGTCGTACTCGGGCGGCGTGACGCCGCCGTGCAGGTGCACGTTCAGCTCACGCCCGCTCTGGTTGCGCTGGGTGACGTGCACCGGCCGCCCGCGCCGCGCGCGGATCGTCGGGCCGGGGAACGAGCCGTTGTAGCCGAGGATCGGCGTCTCGAGCCCGGGCAGGATCTCCGCCGTCCCGGGCTTCATGTCCATCACGTACTCCTCGAGCTGCTTGCTCGCGCGCACCGGCCGCGCCACCGGGGGCAGCGGGAGGTCGCGCTGGAACGGCTCGAACGCGCTCGAGGCCTGCGAGCGCACGGCCGCGCTCGTCTTGCCGCGCGAGGCCCGCGCGCGCTTGTCGAAGTCGAACGAGCACACCAGCGCGAGGCTCGAGACGCCGTAGTACAGCGCCGAGCGCCGCGTCATGCCGTCGTGTTCCCAGTCCATCTAACGGCGCCCCTTGCCCTTCAGCGTGATCGTTCGCACTGCGGTGGTCGTCCCGATCGGGCCGGCGAGCGTCAGCGTCAACGTCACCGGGACCGAGCGGGCATAGTCTTCGAGCGCGTCACGCGCCTTCTTGGTCGGTTTCAGCTTGACCGTGAACCGGCCGTACTGGTTGCAGGTCGCGTCGGCCGTCGCCAGCACCACCGCGCCCTGGCGCTTCTTGAGCTTGAGGCGCCGCGCGGCGAGCTGGTTGCCGATCGTCATGGTCATCGTGCCCGTGCCCGCCGAGACGCAGCGGGAGTTGATCGTGAGCTTCTTCGCGAGGAACTTGGCCACGGTCATCTGGGACGTCTTGGGCTTGTCGATCGCCGCCCACGGCTTCGGGACCTTCGCCGGGACGATGTCCCGCGGCGGCTCCGGCGTGGCGGTCGGCGTCGGGGTCGGGGTCGGCTCGCCGACGTCACCGACGACGACCTTGCCCTCCATCTCCGCCGGGTGCGCCTGGCAGACGAACGTGTAGACGCCCGGGTTCGCGAACGTGCACTCGCCCGACCAGCCCGGCGGCTGCGAGTACTGCGGCAGCGGCGGGGCCGGGGTGATGGCGACGCCGGTCTTCTGCACGCACGACGTCGGCTGGTCGACGAACACGACGTTGTGCACGCTCGTGCCCGCCGGGTAGCTGAAGTCGACCGTGCCGCCCGGGGCGATGTTCACCGTCGCGTCGGACTCGTCGGTGCTCGACGCGTCCTGGAACCAGTTCTTGGCCGTCGGGGACGTCCGGTCGTGCGCCTGGATCGCGGGGCGTCCGGGCGCCACCGTCGGCTGCGGCGACGCGGTCTGCGTCGGCGTGGCCGTGGGGGTCGCCGTCGGCGTGACGGTCGGCGTGGCCGTCGGCGTCGGGGTCGGCTCGCCGCCGCCCTGCTCGACGATCACGGTGCCGGACATCTCCGTCGGGTGCGTGCTGCACACGAACGTGTAGGTGCCGGGCGTCGCGAACGTGCACTCGCCCTCCCAGCCGGGCGGCTGGGCGAAGTCGGGCATCGGCGGCAGCGTGTCGGAGTCGGCGAGCGGCAGCGTCGGCGACTGCTTGGTCTTCACGCAGCTGCCCGGCTTGGCCGCCGTCCGGAAGTCGACGTTGTGGTAGTTCGCGCCGACCGGGTAGTCGAACGTGACCTTCCCACCCGCCTGGATCGTCACCGTGCTGTCGCTGGTGCCGGAGCCGGCGGCGTCCTGGAACCAGTTGTCGTGCGCGCTGATGCGGGCGCTGGTCGGCGGCGTCGCGGTGGCGGTGGCGGTGGCGGTCGCCGTGGGCGTCGCCGTGACGGTCGGGGTGGCCGTCGGGGTCGCGGTGGGCGTGCCCGTCGCGTGCACCACGACGGTGCCCTTGAAGCCGTCCGGGTTGATGCCGGAGTGGTACGTGTACGTCCCCGGCACGGTGAACGTGCAGAAGCCGGCCCAGCCGGGACCCTGCGTCCACCACGGCAGCGTGGTGCCGACGCCCCAGTCGGGGCCGGCGGTCTGCTCGCAGGACGCGGGCACGAGGCTCCCGCGGTCCCACACGACGTTGTACTCGCCGGTGCCGGACGGGTAGCTGAAGTTCACCCGGCCACCGGCCACGACGTCGACCGTGCGGTCCTCGGGATCGGTCGCGGCGGCGTCGTGGAACCCGCTGTCGGAGACGACGACGTTCGCGACCGGCACCGGGTCCTCCTGGGACCCGACCGCGAACGCGGGGGCGCAGACGAGCGCGATCATCGCGCAGACGATCCAGGGCAGTGAGCGCTTCATGGCGTCGTCGCCCCCAGCTCGAAGGTCAGGGTCTTCGCGTATCGGCCTTCGAGCAGCCGGTCCGTGTCGGCGACCGGCTGCTGGAAGCCGACGGTCAGCGTCTGCGCTGCCACCGGGTCCGTCCAGGTTCGTAGGGTCAAGGGTGTTGCGGAGAGCGGGGCGAAGGGTTGGTCCTCCACCCGCACGCGCACCGCCTGCGGCATCGCCGTCGCGCCGTTGACGAGGTGCCCGGGTGCGACCGAGCTGCGGTCGGAGACGCGCAGCGTGGACGTGTACGCGGTCGACAGCACGGTCACGGTGGTCGTCGCCGTGTAGGTCGCGCCGACACCCGGGATGATCGCCGGGAACGTGGCCGGCGCGCCGAGCGTGAGGCCGAGCGTGCGCGGGACGACCGCGGTCAGCTCGACGTTGGCCTGCGCGGCGGGCACCGGCGGGATCTGCACGGTGATCGTCCGGCTGACGCGCTCGCCGTCGGCGTAGATGACGGTGAGCGTCGCCTGCTGGGCGCCGTCGGCGCCGAACGCGTGCGTCACGGTGGCGCCGGTCGCGGTGCCACCGCCGGAGAACGTCCACTCGTAGCGGACGCCGCCGGAGCGGCCGGCGTCGAAGTCGACGACCGTCGTGCCCTCGTGGACCACGTAGCGCGGGTCGGGGCCGGGCGTGTCGTCGCCGCCGGTGTAGGCGACGCGCCACACGCCGGTGTCCGTGGCCGTGTAGAGCGTGCCGTCCCGGCCGAGCTCGAGCGTGCGCAGGTGCTCGGGTAGGATCGCGGCGAGCGAGTCGACCGCGACGGGCTGGCCGCCGTCGGCCTCGGTGGCCGGGTCCATCAGCAGCGCGTGGTGCACGCTCGCGGCGCCGGCGTCAGCCACGAGCCAGCGACCGTCCCAGTACGCGGGCCAGGCGTCGGCCGTCGGCTGGGCGGGGCGCCGGTAGGTGCCGCCGGTGACGACGGACTGCTCCCCGCCGAGCGCCCACGGGCACGTGCGGGTCGTGTCCGTGCCCGTCGACGTGTTCGTGTCGTTGTAGAGCGCGACGCCGTTGGCGTTGCGCGGGAAGTCGTAGCAGCCACCCTGCGGGCCGTACCAGACGTTGGCCGGCTTGGGCGCGGGGATGTCCTTCATGCCGGTGTTGAACGGCGAGTCGTTCGGGAGCGCCTTCGAGCAGTCCCAGAACGCGCCCGCGTCACCGTCCGCGCCGCCGCCGACCGTGCCGCGCGGCGTGTCGGGCCAGCCGAGGTTGGCCGCCCCGCCGCCACCGATGGCGGGCAGCGTCGCGCGGTAGCCGAAGCGGTTGCCGGCGCCGCAGTACGGCCAGCCATAGTTGCCGGCGGCCTTGATGCGCGCGGCGCTCTCCGTCTTGGCGGGGCCCCACGTGACCGCGTTCGCGGTCTGCCCGGTGCCCGACCAGGCGGCGGAGATCGTGTCGGTCTTGGCGTCGATGTCGATCGACCGCACGTCCGAGAAGCCCATCGCGAACACCTC
Organism: Solirubrobacter pauli; assembly: GCF_003633755.1. Classification (GTDB taxonomy): domain Bacteria; phylum Actinomycetota; class Thermoleophilia; order Solirubrobacterales; family Solirubrobacteraceae; genus Solirubrobacter; species Solirubrobacter pauli. The sequence goes on along the minus strand of NZ_RBIL01000001.1, from coordinate 3,284,079 downwards.
GGGCTTCGCCAGGCCCGACGCGGGGAACAGGTTCGGGCCGTTCGGCGCGCTCTCACCCGGGATCGAGTAGGTGCGCCCGACGCCGGGCACGGAGCCCGGGTCGGCGAGCGGCTTGATCCGCAGCAGCTTGCCCTCGTAGGCGTTGGTGTTGGCCGCGGTCCCGCGCGCGTCGCCGAAGGAGATCTCGCCGCCGCTGCCCGGGAGCGTGTGCTCCTCGTGCGCGTTGGTGTAGCCGCCGCGGTACGCGTTGGCGGCGCCGTCGATCGTGTCGCCCGACGCGAAGTAGAGGTTGCCCGCGGAGTCGAAGTCCATGGCGCCGCCGACGCGGCCCTCGCGGTAGACCGGCGTCATCCAGTGGAAGATCACGCGCTCGGAGCCGGTCACGAGCGTCTTGGCGGCCTGGTCGTACGTGAAGCGCGACACGCGGCGCTCGCCCATCTGCGTGATCAGGTCGCGGCCGGGGCCGAGCTGCTTGGCGGGGTCCGTCGTGGTCGCGCCGAGCTCGCCCTTGCCGGACGGGAAGTACTGCACGTAGACGTACGGCCGGCCCTGCATGAAGGCGGGGTCGAGCGCGAGGCCGAGCACGCCGTGCGCGCCCGTGACCTTGAAGTCGGCGACCTTGACGTCCCCGACGTGGAGCGCGTCGCGGGTGGCGGAGAAGACGCGGCCGTCGTCCGCCGTCGTCAGCGCGACCACGTCCGGGCTCTGCGCGAGCCGGGTGGCGGTGTAGTTCGCGTCGATCGCGGCCTTGCAGTTGCCGCGGACCATGCCGCCGGCCCACTGGAGCGCGCCGAGCAGCTGGCGCTTGACCTCGGTCTCGTCGTACGCGGCCGCGGTGCCGCCGAGCGCGGTGTAGAAGGACCGCCCCTGCCCGACGTCGCGGCACCATGACAGCGCGCGCTCCTGCTGGCTCTGCATGCGGTCGCCCGTGCCGGCGTGCTGCGTGACCGTGTCGTTCGTGATCGACGTGCCGTTGGGCAGCGCGCCGAAGCGCACGCGAGCGACGGTGTGCACCTTGCCGGTCGGGTTCGCGGTCCACTTGTAGTACGTGTCCGTGTGGCGCTTCCAGACGAGCGGGTTCGCGCGGGAGGCGGGGTGCACGCGGTCGAGGAACTCGACGTCCTGCGGCGTGGTCGCCGCGCCGGTCGTGCGGCTGCTGCCGGTCAGGCCGATGAGCGTGTCGAAGAAGGTCTGGCCCTCCTCGAGCTTGGCGGTCTCGCCGATGCCGACGAAGCCGCCGCCGCCGGTGACGTAGGACTCGAGCGTGGCCTGCTGGCCCGTGTCGAGCACGTCTCCGGCGCTGTGGACGAACGCCACCGCGCGGTACCGCGCGAGGTTGGTGACGCTGATGGCACTCGCCTCAGCCGTGACGTCGACGGTGAAGTCGTTCGCCGCCCCGAGCGCCTGCACGGCGGACACCGCCGCCGGCGTGCTGGGGTTGGCGCTGCCGGCGGTGCCGGTGAACACGAGCACCCTGCCCGCGTCGGCGCTGGCCGGTGCGGCCGCGATCAGGCTCGCCGTCACCGCGCCGTAGAGCGCGCGGCGTATCCGGCGGCGCCGGGTGCCTCTGTGTTGCAGAGCGTCGGTCATGGCTGGGTGAGTCGGTCCAAAAAAGGTTGAGAAGACGAGATCCCCGCCCCCCGCGGCAGTGCCGCGGGGGGCGGGGACGAACTGCGTGCTACGGCGTGGTCGCCGACAGAGTCAGCGTCACGCGCTTGCTGTAGTTGCCCTCCAGCAGGCGGTCGCCCTCGGCGACAGACTGCCGGAACTTCAGGTCAACCGCTTCGTTGGCCAGCGGATGCGCCCACGTGGCGAGCACCGTCGGGCTGGACGCGCCGCCGAGCGGAGCGAACGCCGGGGTGGCGCCGACGCCGACCTTGACGGCCTGCGGCATCGCGAACGCGCCGTTGACCAGGTGGCCGGTGGCCGTCGAGCTGGGATCGGAGATCGTCAGCTTCGACGACGCGACGCTGGACGTGGCGCGGACGGTCGTGCCCGCGTCGTAGTCCTTCGCGATGCCCGGGACGATCGCCCCGAACGTCACCGAGCCGGCGAGCGAGATGCCCATGGCCCGCGGCACCTGCGCGTTCAGGTCGGCGTCCACCGAGGTCGAGTCCGACGGCTTCGTGATGTTGAAGCTGAGGGACTTCGTGGCCTCGACGTTGCCGGCCTTGTCCGCCGAGCGGTACTCGATCGCGTACGCGCCCTCGGCTTCCGCCTTGAACGTCGTCACGAACGGCGAGGCGTTGGACGTGTTGCTCTTCTTCGTCCACTCACCGCCGTTGACGCGGTACTCGGTGTAGTCGACACCCGAGCCCGGCACGGTGCCGCCGCCACCGGCGGTGACCGTGATCGTGCCCTTCATGTTCGCGTGGATCTTGCACAGGAACTGGTAGGTGCCGGCCTCGGCGACCGTCTGGCTGATCGGCGGGTCGCCCGGCAGCACGATGCCGCCGTTGTTGTTGCTGAGACGCGTGCCGGTGTAGCCCTGCGGGTCGCTCGGCTTGATCAGCCACAGGTCATGCACCGAGCCCGCCGTGGCGGCCGGGAAGTTCCAGCGCACCGTGTCACCGACCGTGGCGGTCAGCGCGTCGGGCTCCCAGTGATCCGGGAAGGCGCTCACGTCGAGCGTCTTCGGCGTGCCGCCGCCGCCCGTGCCCTGCTCAGCCGGGTCGGTCGCGGACAGCGTCACGTCGACCGGGCCGTTGTACGTGCCACCCGCGCCCGGCGTGGCCGGGTTCAGGCTGCCCGTCGTGACCGGCGGGGTCTTCTCGCCCGCCGGCTGGCTGCCGATCTTGAAGTCGACCGACTTGGTCGTCTCCACGTTGCCGGCGAGGTCCGTCGAGCGGAACTCGACCTTGTGGTCGCCGTTGCCGGTGACCTGGAACCCGCTCTTGACGGAGCCCGAGTCCAGCGGCTCCACGCGGATGTTGCGGTAGTCGATGATGTCGCTCGAGCCGTGGTTCTGGAGGCCGATGAAGCCCTTCGTGAACTGACGGTCCGTCGTCGACGGGTCACCCGAGCGCGAGGACGTCTTGCCCGGGGTGTTCTGGAACGTCTGCAGCACCTCACCGTTGCGGGTGATCGTGTACGTCTGGCCGACGACCTTGATCTCGTAGTCGACCCACGTGCCACGCGGCTGGACCTTCGCCTGCGTCGAGTCGAGCGCCGAGAAGTTGTACACGGAGCCCGTCTTCTGCGGCTCGGACGGCTGGTTGTCGTTGATCTGGATCTCGTGGCCGCAGAAGATCGCGACCCACGTCGGATCGGTCTGACCCGAACCCACCTGGCAGGCGTGACGCTGTGCCGCCGGACGGGCTGCCGCCTCGACCGGGTCCGGGAAGCGCACGAAGACGCCGCCGTTGCCGCTCGTGCCGGTGCTCGAGTCACGCCACTGGAGCTTGACGACGAAGTCGCCGTACTCCTTGACCGGGTACCACGGCATGCCGAAGCCCGAGAACGTGCGGGCGTACCCGCCGCTCGCGTCGTCGACCCAGTTCAGGCCGCCGGCGCCGGTCTGCGCCCACTTGGCGAGGTCGGCCGCGGAGTTGAGGATCGTCTCCTCCTCCACGTACGGCTTCCACTCGCCGCCGTCGACGCGGACCTCGGTCTTCGCCACGCCCGAGCCCGAGCCATCGGTGGCATCGAGGTCGACCGCGACGGGACCGTCGTACTGGGCCTTCGGCGCCTCGCCGTTGAGCTTCGCGCTCGTCGTCGGGGCCGCCTTGTCGATCTTGAACGACACCGTGCGAGTGGACTCGACGTTGCCCTTCTTGTCAACCGAGCGGTACTCGATCGTGGTGCTGCCGGCGTCCTCGATCGTGAACGGAGCGCTGTAGCGCGTCCACGCCGTGGTGCCCTGCTTGCGGTACTCGGTGTAGTCGACGCCCGTGCCGCCCTCGTTGTCGGTCGCGGCGAGCGTGACCTTCACGTTGCCCTTGTACCAACCGGCGGACCCGTCGGCCGTGGCCGGATCGAGCGTGTGGGTGGTACGCGGAGCGGCGGTGTCGCCACCGGTGCCGCAGCCGTCGGACTCGATCGTGAACGACTCGAGCTCGACCGTCTTGTTCTGCGAGCTCGCGTCGCGCTTGCCGAACACGCCGACGCGGAAGCCGCCCGGCTGGTTCAGGTACTGCGTCGTCGAGATCGGCGCGCCGAACGTGGTGAACGTGGTGCCGTCCGTCGACGTGGACGTGGTGAGCGTCTTGGTCACGTCGTCGTACGCGAGCCGGACGTACGCGAAGTCACCGGGCAACGTGAGCGCGCCCGAGTTCGGGTACGGCACGGTCGCCGGCGCCAGCGTGATCGCCTGGCCGTTGGAGGTCAGCACCCGCTCGGCCCACTTGCCCGGCTGGGCTCCCGAGACGTTCGGGTTGGTGTCGTTCTTGTACTGCAGCGTCGCCTTGACGAAGTAGTTGGGGTTGAAGCTGTTGATCAGCCCCAGCCCGAGTGCCTCGCCGTCGGCGGTCAGCCCGCCGTGGACGACCTTGGCGGTCGCGGTCCACGAGCCGGCCGGCGCGTCCTGCAGCAGGAGCTGAGCGTTGCCCGTGGCCGCGTACAGGTCGGCCTGACGCAGCGGCACCACCAGGCGGCCGTTGGCCACCGTCGGGGCGGCGCCCGAGATCGGGTTCACGAGCGACCACTTGGGGTCGATCGTGGTGCCGTTGAACTCGTCCGTCTGCGGGCAGCCCGCGGCACCGCCGCAGTCGTCGCCGCTCGTCTGCGGGTCGTTGCCCGAGACGACGTTGAACGCGTCGAACTGGACCGTGTCATCGGCCGAGCCGTCGTGCTTTGCGAACACGCCCACCCGGAGGCCACCGGCCCCGGACAGGTACTGCGTCACCGAGATCGGCGCGCCGAACGACGTGAACGTCGTGCCGTTGGCCGAGCTCCAGGTGGTGACTTCCTTCTTCGCGTCGTCGTAGACGAAGCGGACGTACACGTACGGGTTGGACAGGTTCAGCCCGCCCGAGTTCGGCCACGGCACCGTCGCCGGGGGCAACGTGATCGCGGCGTTGTTGGACGTCAGGACCCGCTCGGCCCACTTGCCCGGCTGGTTGCCGGACGTGTTCGGGTCGACGTCGTCCTTGTACTGGATCGTCGTCTTGAGCAGGTTGTTCGGGTTGAGCGTGTTGATCAGCGCCAGGCCGGCAGCCTCGCCGTTCTGGCTGATGTTCGCGTGGGCGATCTTCGCCGTCGCGACCCACGAGCCCGAGGGCACGGACTGCAGAAGGGTCTGGGCGGTGCCCTGGCCCTCGTAGAGGTCACCGCGGATGATCGGCATCGTGAGATGGCCGTTGCCGACGGTGGGCTCCTTGCCCGCGACCGGGTTGATCAGCTGCCACTTCGGATCGACGGACGTGCCGTTGAACTGATCCGACTGCGGCGAGCAGCCCGCGGCGCAGGTGACCGGCGCCGTCTCGGACGAGCCGGACTTCACGCGGAACCAGTCGAACGTGGCGTTGCCGCCGCCGTTGGAGCCGCGGAAGGCGACCACGCCCACGCGCAGGCTGCCGGTGAACGGCGCCGAGTGCTCGGCGTTGCCGACCTTGGTCCAGTTCGCGCCGTCGTCGGCCGAGAACTCACCGATGACCTTGGTGCCGTCGTAGCGGGCACGCAGGAGGACCTGGGCGGGCAGGGTGCCACCCGGGGCCGGCGTGATGCTCGACGCGATCGGCGGGTTCACGGACCCGGACTGCGTGACGATGTGCTCGAACTGGTGCGTGCCGTTGCCGGACTGGATCGCGACCAGCTTGGAGAACGAGTTCGGGTTCTCCGCCTTCCAGATCACGATGCCGGCCTGCTCGCCGTTGGCGTTGAGGCCGCTGGTGTCGAGCTTCGCGGTCGCGCTCCACTCGCCGCTCGGCGCGTCCTGGAGGACGACGTTCGAGGCGAGCGGGTCACCGGCGATCAGGTCGCCCTGGAGGATCGGCAGGCTCAGGCTGCCGTTGGCCACCGTCGGGCCACCGCCGGCCGAGCGGAGCACGCTCCACTTGGAGTCCAGCGCGCTGCCGGTGAACTCGTCGGACTGCGGGAGGCAGCCGCCGCCGCTCGTCGGCAGGTCGATCGTGAACGTCGTCGAGCCGACCGGCTCGGAGACGTTGCCGGCCCGGTCACGCGCGCGGTACTCGACCGTGTGCGAGCCGCCGCCGCTGACCTGGAACTTTGTCTCGAACGGCTCGGCGTTGCCGGTGTTGTCGGCACGCGTCCAGCCGCCGCCGTCGATGCGGCGCTCGATCCACTCGACGCCGGTCGAGCCGGTGCCGCCGTCGCTCGCGCGCACGGTGAAGTCCACCGGCGAGCTCGTGTAACGGGTCGTGGGGGTCTGGCCGTTGATCAGCGCGGTCAGGGTCGGAGCCGTCGAGTCCGCGCCCACCGTGACGGTGATCGACTTCGACTGCTTCTCGCCGTCGGCGTAGGTCACGGTCAGCTTGGCCGTGTAGGTGCCGGTCTCCGCGTACGTGTGACGCGGGTTCGGCGCGGCGGACGTCGGCGTGTTGTCGCCGAAGTCCCACTCGTACGCGACGCCACCGGACGCGCCGACCGAGAACTCGGCCTCACGCGGGGTGGTCGTGGACTTCCACTGCGGATCGGCGCCGGGCGAGTCGTTGCCGCCCGTGTAGCTGATCTTGTACAGACCCGCGTTGTTGCCGGTCGAGAAGAAGCCCTCGTAGACCTGCACGTAGAGGGCGCCGTCCGGGCCGAACTTCGAGTCCATGTAGTTGGCGCCCCACGGCAGACCGCCGCGGAAGCTGTCCGCGTAGATCGGCTGCGAGCCGTCCTGATCCGTCGCCGGATCGAGCAGCAGCGCGTGCTTGACCGAGCTGTTGCCGTAGTCGTTCAGGAACCAGCGGCCGTCCCAGTACTCCGGCCAGCGGACCGAGTTGTCGGTCGCCTTGTCGTCGTAGCGGTAGACCGGGCCGTCGAACACGGTCGCGCCCGAGGCGGTGATGTACGGGCACTTCTGCGTCGGCGTTCCGCCGTAGTCCGGCGCGGTGTCGGCGCCGTTCGGACGGGCGAAGTCGGGGCAGCCGTTGTTGCCACCCGGGTTGCCGCGGCTGTACCAGACGTTGTGCGGGCGCGCCGTGCCGGCGTCCTTGCCCGTGCCCGTCTGATGCGGCAGCGTCGTGAGGCCCGTGTTGTTCGTCGAGTCGTTGACGAGGTTCTTGCAGTCGTACCAACCGGGGGTCGGCGCGCTGGCGGGACCGCCGTTGACGTAGCCGGCGACGTTGGTCGTGCGCAGGTTGCCGTCGGCGGTGCGATCGCGGTAGGCCTGCTGGTTGCCCATGCAGTACGGCCAGCCGTAGTTGCCGGCGGACGGGAGCTGCGTCGCGCTCTCGTAGGTCGACGGGCCCTGGGTCGCCGACGGGTTGCCGGCGTCCGGCCCGACCCACGCGGCGTACGGGATGTCCGTCTTGGGGTCGATCGACATGCGCGACGGGTTGCGCAGGCCCATGGCGTAGATCTCGGGCTTGGCCTTGCCGCCGCCGCCCTCGGTGCCGTCGAACAGGTTGGGACCGTTCGGCGACGAGGCGGTCGGGAGCGCGTACGTCGTGCCCGGACCCACCGTCGGCTTCGCCCCGTCCGCGATCTGCTCGATCGGGTTGAAGCGCAGCATCTTGCCGTTGTAGTCGTTCGTGTTGCCCGCCGTGCGGCGCGCGTCGCGGTACGAGAAGTTGGCCGTGCCGCAATGGTTGTTGGACACCTCGGTCGCGGGGCCGACCGGACACTTGAAGGTCTGGTTGTTGCCCGAGTAGCCGTTCGTGCCCTGCGACGAGTTCGAGTCACCCGTCGTCACGTAGAGGTTGCCCTGCGAGTCGAAGGCCATGCCGCCGCCGCGATGGCAGCAGCTGTAGACCTGCGCGTCGTACTTGAAGATCGGGACCTCGGAGTCCAGCTTGAGCTTCTTGGTGCTCAGGTCCACCGTGAAGCGCGAGATGCGCGCCTGGGCGATCTTCGTGATGCGACGGGCGTCGCCGTCCTGCATGCCCGGCAGCACCGGGTTGTCCGGGTTGAACGTCGGGTAGTACTGCAGGTAGATGTGACCCGTCGTCGCGAAGTCCGGGGACGGGGCGATGCCCAGCAGACCGGTCTCGATCTTGCCGTTGATCTCGTCTCCTGACCCACGGTCGCCGTAGACCGGGATGACGCCGGCCTTGGTGATGCCGGAGTTGACCGAGCCGGTGGCGGCCTTCGGGTCGAAGATGTGGACGGTGCCGCAGCCCACGCCGACGTTGCGGTTGGCGAAGTCGGTGATGCGGGGGCTCGAGGCCTGGCCGATCATCGCGCCACGCTCGGCGTCGGTGCGGCAGTCGGCACGGCCGATGTAGAAGACCCAGCCGTTGGAGGCCGGGGCGACGCCGTGCGACTCACCCGTGTTGTTCAGGTTGCCGCTGGTGGCGTCCACGACGCGCTGCGTCGTGTAGTTGGACAGGATCGTGGCCTTGCAGCCGCCGCGGACGAGGCCGCCGGCCCACTCGATCGCACCCAGGAGGTGCTTCTTCAGGTTGTCCTGGCCGTACGCGGCCGCGGTGCGACCCAGGCCGGTGTAGAAGGAGCGGCCACCCTGGTAGTCACGGCACCAGGAGATCGGCCAGTCCGTGCCGCCGGTCGTCGTGCCGTCGCCGGCCGCCGCGCCGGGAGCGCGGTAGCGCGCGACGGTGTGCACCTGGCCGGTCGGACGCGTGGTCCAGCGGTACCAGATGTCGCTGACCGTCGACTCGAGCGGGAGGTCACGGGTGGACGGGTGCGCACGGTCACCGGCGACCAGGACCTGGTTGCTGGCCGTGGTCGGGCTCGCCGAGTCCGGACGCGCGCCGATCAGGCCGGTGATGAACGTGTTGGCCGTCTCGGCCTCGGCTGCGCCGCCGATGCCGACGAAGCCGCCGCCGCCCTGGATGTAGTTCTGCAGCGCCGTCTCCTGCCCGGCGTTGAGCAGGTCGCCCTTGTTGTCGAGGAAGACCACCGCGCGGTAGTTGGCGAGGTTGGTCGCGTTGAACGCGGTCGCGTCCGACGTGTCCTGGACGAGGAAGTCGTTCGCGGTGCCGAGCGCCTTGATGGCGTCGAGGCCGGCGGTGTTGACCGCGTCGGTCGCGCCACGGAAGACGAGCACCTTCGGCGGCGTCTGCGCGCCGGCGATGAGGATGCGCTCGACGCCGTCGTCGCTGTTGGAGTCGATCACGAGGCGCGCGACCGACGTGTAGTTGGTGCGGGTCGGCTTGAAGCCGACGTTGACCGTGCAGCTCGCGTTCGGGGCGAGCGTCTTGCCGGCGCAGTCGTCGCTGACGACGGCGAAGTCGCCGGCCGTCGTGGAACCGCCGTCGGCGTCGTCGGCCTCGATCTTGAGCGCGCCTGAGCCCGACGCGATCACGAGCGGCGCGTCGCCGTCGTTGGTCACCTTGATCGGTGCCTGGTTGGCCGCGGCCGGGGTGCCCTTGGCGACCGACGGGAAGAGCTTCGGGCTCGCCTTCAGCGACGGCTTGGGATCGCCACGCATGGCCTTCGCGCCATCACCAGCGTTGGTGAACGGGTTGAAGTTCGTGGCGCCGCCGAGGGCGACCGGGTCGCGCTCGGAGAAGTAGTAGCGCGTCTTGTTCTTGGCGGAGCTGAACATCGGCGCGAAGTTGATGGCGCCCTGGCCCAGCACGCGCTGGTCGTTGTCACCGCAGCTCGGGCTGATGCCGCCCGCCGCCATGTCCTTGACATGGAAGGAGACGACCCGGCGACCGAACTTCTGGATCATCTGGTTGACGTAGCTCGCGCCGACGCCCGGATCGACCGGGGTCGCGTGGCCCGAGGCGCCGCAGACGGCCCAGCCGATGTCGATCTGCGCGACGACCCAGCGCGGGTCGGTGCGCTCCATGACGATCTCCCACGCGCTCTTGTTGGTTCCGTCGCCCTGGGCGTCGATGAACCGCGTGGAGAACTCGCCGGCGTGGTTGTGGAAGTACGCCGGCCCGAGGCCGGCCTCGACCGAGCGCTTGCCCAGCTTGTTGAGCTGGGTGGCGGTGGCCAGCGTCTGGGTGTAGCTGCCCAGACCGCCCGCGCCGCCGGAGCTGCCCTCGCCGATGTGGTCCTGACCGAGGATCTTCGCGTGCGCGATCTCGGCGTCCCAGCGGCTCTCGTTCAGGCTGCCGTGACGACCCGGGAAGCGGATCCCGTACTTGTCGCCCAGGGCCCGCAGGTCCATGGTGCCCTGCAGGTTGCCCTGCGGGCTCGAGTCACTCGGGAACGGATTGCCCGGGTACCCATAAAGCTCGACGTTCTTGATGTCGTTCGCCTTCAGGAAGGCGAACAGCCGCTCCATGCGCGCCAGCACGTTGTTGGCCGGCAGCGTCGGCGTGCAGTACGGCGTCGCGGGCGCCGGCGACGCCGGACACACGATCTCGCCGGAGCCGCTGCTCAGGTAATCCCTGAAGTTGTACAGCTGAATGCCGCTCTGGCCGACGGGTGCACCTTCACCCATCGACGACGCTCTCTGCGCGTCCGCGGCTCCCGGGGTCATCAGCAGCGCGCTCGTAGTCAGCGCGGCCGCGACGGCCCTCCACACCTTCCGGTGTCCCAGCATCCTCGTCCCTCTCCTCTCGCGGACGCTGACACCCCCGTCAGCGTCCGAACAAATCCATTTGCACTGAAGGTCATGAGCCGCGGCGACGTCGCCGCGCTGCTGCAAGTGGTCCGTCTTCCCGCGCACCCGCGGGCGGCAGAGCCGCGGCTACCGCAGCCGCACGCTCACCTTCCGGTATTCCGGCATGCTTCCCCTCTCGTCATACGGGCCCGGCTGGACTTTTCGCAAGGGCCCACACGGAACTCTATGCGATTCGACGGGAGTTACGCAAGCTTCTGTATCGGAATCGGTTACAAGTCCCAGGACCCTACGTCTGAGTAGGTTGGCTTCGATCGAAACCAGCCACAACCCGAAATACGGACCGAAACGTACGGAAATCAGGCGAGATCGCGGCCTGAGCCGGACGGCCGGTACAACCGGGTCCCGCGCAACGCGTCAGGCATGAACGTGATCCGGTCGCCTCCCGGCTGGGACGCGTGGACATACCCCTGACCATGGCCGAGCTGCGCGTCCACGGTCGTTGACGCGTTACGTAGCTGCGCTGGAACGGGATACGCGGGCGTGGACTCCACCAGCGCCTCCGCCGCCTTGAGGCCGTGGTAGGCCGCCCAGCTCTTGGGCGACTGCGCGAGGTAGCTCGTGACCGCGGCGAGCGGGATCCAGCACTCCGGCGCGCCGACGCGCTCGACCGCGTCGAACGCCGAGTTCGCGACCGCGATCGCCCCGGGGGCGGCGGTGCCGATCTCCTCCCCGGCGGCGACGATCAGGCGCCGCGCGACGACCTTCGGGTCGGCGCCACCGTGCTTGAGCCGTGCGAGCCAGTACAGCGACGCGTCGGTGTCCGACCCGCGGATGCTCTTGATCAGCGCGCTGATGATCGCGTAGTACTCGTCCTTGGCGCTGTACGTGCCGGGGCGGCTGCCCAGCGCGCCGACCAGGTGCGGCTCGTCGATCTCGCCGCCGTCCGGCATGGTGGTGGCGGCGTCCTGCAGCGCGTTGAGCAGCGAGCGCGCGTCGCCGTCCGCGTGCAGGAGCAGGCGGGCGACCGCCGGCTCGGACAGGGTGTACGAGCCGGCGAGGCCACGCTCGCGGTCGGCCAGCGCCCGGGCGATCACCTCGCGCAGGTCGTCGTCGGACAGCGGCGTGAGCGGATAGATCTTCAGGCGCGACCGCAGCGCGCGCACGATCTCGTGCCCGGGATGCTCGGTGGTCGCGCCGATCAGCGTGATCGTCCCGTCCTCGACGTGTGGCAGCAGCGCGTCCTGCTGCGACTTCGACCAGCGCGCGATCTCGTCGATGAACAGCAGCGTCCGCTGCCCGAGGTTCCGGCGCTCGGACGCGCGGGCGACGATCTTGCGCAGCTCGCCGATGCCGTCGGTGACCGCGTTGAGCGACTCGAAGGCCGCGGCGCTCTCGCTGGCGATCGCCTTCGCGATCGTCGTCTTCCCGCAGCCCGGCGGCCCCCAGAGGATCATCGAGTGCGGCACGCCCTCGGCCAGCGCGCGCCGGAGCGTGCCGCGCGGATCGGTCAGCTCGCGCTGGCCGACGACCTCCTCGAGCGAACGCGGCCGCATCCGCTCCGCCAGCGGAGCGAAGCGGCCTGCACGCTCGGTGTCGTCGAAGAGCATCACGCTCCGCGCCACGTTAGGACGCGCCGCGGACGCTCAGATCGACCGCAGCACCCGGACGCGGTCGGCGATGGCGCGCCGCGCGACGTCGGAGCCGAAGGCGATCGAGTCGAACTCGTGCGGCACCCCCGGGTGCAGGTGCAGCTCGACGTCCACGCCGCCATGACTGAGCGTCGTCGCGTACGCGAGGGACTCGTCGCGGAAGACGTCCAGCTGGCCGACCTCGATGTACGCGGGCGGCAGGCCGGTCGCGTCGGCGAGCCGGCCGGGCGCGGCCGTGACCGGCACGTCCGGGCCCCCGGCCGCGTCGCCGAGCAGCGCCGGCCAGGCCGTCCGGCTGTCGTCGTAGCTCCACAGCGCGAACGGCTCGACGTGTGGGTCGGGCGTGGTCGTGCGGTCGTCGAGCATCGGCATCAGGAGGATCTGGCGCGCGATCGCCGGGCCGCCGCGCTCGCGCGCGAGGATCGCCAGCGCCGCCGCCATGCCCCCGCCCGCGCTGTCGCCCATGACCCCGATCCGGTCGGGGTCGACGCCCAGCTCGCCGGCGTGCGTGTGCAGCCAGCGCAGCGCGGCGTACGCGTCCTCGAGCGGCGTCGGGTAGGGGTGCTCGGGCGCGCGCCGGTACTCGACCGACAGCATCGGGACCCCGCTGGCGGAGACGTACCGGCCGACCGGCCCGTCGAACAGGTCGATGTGGCCGAAGATGTAGCCGCCGCCGTGGAAGAAGAGCGCCGCGGGGCCGGACGGCGCGCCCGCCTTGACGTACCAGCGCAGCTTGATCGGGGTGCCGTCGTCCGCGGTCGCGTCGTGCTCGCTGGTGGTCACGTCGTCCGGGAACGGCTGCGCGTCGCTCGCGGCGCCGATGATCGGCTCCCACACGGCGCGGCGCCCGGCGATGTCGCCGACGGGCGGGGCGGTGAAGCCCGCCATCGGCGCCAGCGCCGCCGCGACTTCGGGGTCCAGGGTGAAGGCCACGGGTCAGGCCCCGGCCGGGACGACGATGACCTTGCCGCCGGGCAGCTCGCCCGCGGCCGCACGGACGTGGAGCGCCGGCAGCTCGGCCAGCGGCACCCGCTCGGCGACGTCGACGCGCAGCTCGCCGCCGTCGACCAGGGCGACCAGCCCGGCCAGCTGCTCGGCGTCGCTGCGGACGAACACCGTCTCGGCGCGCACGCCGCGACCCTCGTCCCCGGGCGTGGGCATCCAGGCCGTGGTGCTGACGACGACGCCCCCGTCGCGGACGTGCGCGACGAGCGCGACGAAGTCGTCCGGCGCGATCGGCGCCAGGTTGAGCAGGACGTCGACGGGCTCGGCCACCGCGTCGGTCACGGCCGTGGCGGTGTGGTCGATCACCTCGTCGGCGCCCGCCGAGGCGATGCGGTCGCGGCTGCGCGGGCTGGCCGTGGCGATCACGTGCACGCCGGCCTGCTTGGCGAGCTGCACGGCGTAGCCGCCGACCGCGCCGCCGGCGCCGACGATCAGCACGCGCTGGCCGGCCCGCAGCCCGCCGAGCTCGAAGAGGGCCTGCCGGGCGGTGAGCGCGACCGACGGCAGCGCCGCGGCGTCGGCGAGCGGGATGCTCGTGGGTGCCGCCGTCAGCGCCTCGGCGGGCGCGATCACGTACTCCGCGGACGCCCCGTCCGCGGCCATCGGCAGGAAGCCGACGACCGCGTCGCCGATCGTGACGCCGTCGACGCCGTCACCCAGCGCGTCGACCGTGCCCGCGACGTCGTAGCCGGGCGTGTGCGGCAGCGTCGTCGGGATCGGGCCCTGCATGAAGCCGGCGCGGATGTTCGCGTCGACCGGGTTGAACGCCGTCGCGGCGACCTTGACGCGCACTTCCCCGACGGCGGGGACGGGCACCTCGACGTCCTCGTAGCGGAGGACGTCGGCGTCGCCGTACTCGTGAAAACGCACTGCCTTCATCTCGGGCCTCGAATCGCGGTTGCGGTGGTTGTTGCTTCGAATTTGAAGCATCTGCCGATCAGCGTAGCAGTGCTTCGAATTTGAAGCAAGACCGGATTCATCCGGCCGGCGGCAGGAGCTCCATGCCGTAGGCCGGAGCGCGCTCGATCGCGCGCTGCAACCGCGCCCGCCGCTCCTCGTCCGTGAGCACGGGCGCCGGCGAGGTGCGCGACGCCACGCGGTCGCCGAACTCGGCGAAGAACGCCTCGAGGCCGGCCGGGACCGCGGTGCAGAGCAGGCGCGCGGTGGCGTCACCCGCGTTGCGGAACGAGTGCGGCGCGTTCGCCGGGATGTTCACCGTGCCGCCCGCCTCCAGGCGTACCGGCGGGTCGTCGCGCAACGTGACCTCGACCGAGCCCTCGAGGACGTGGAAGCACTCCTCGAAGTCGTGGCGGTGCGGCGGCGGCCCGCCGCCCGCGGGGATCAGCATGTCGATCAGCGCGAAGCGCCCCGCGGTCTGCTCGCCCGAGAGCAGCACCGTGTACGTGTCGCCGACCACCGCGAGGTGCAGGAGGTCGGGATCGTCGGGACGCGCGACGGCCAAGCCGCGCGCGAGGTCGTCGTCGGGTGGACCGCTCATCGGCTCAACGCACTCCCCGTTCGGATATTACGGACGAATTCGTCCGCTTCATTTCCGGACGATATCATCCGTTTTGATCCGATGATCGCTGCGATCATCAGCGGCTTGCCTCCGGGCGCCGAACGCCAGCCACGCAAGGACGCCGCCGCCAACCGGGAGCGCGTGCTGGACGCCGCGACCGAGCTCGTCCTGACCGAGGGCGAGAAGGTCCCGATGGCCGACATCGCACGCCGCGCCGGCGTCGGCGTGGGCACCGTCTACCGCCACTTCGCGACGCGCGAGGATCTCCTCGGCGCGCTCGTGCACCGCTCATTCGGGCTGGCGCGGGCCAATGCGCGCGCGGCCGCCGCCGCCCCCGGCTCAGCGCTGGACGGCGTCCGCGCGTTCCTGACCGCGACGCTGCGCGACCGTGACCGCTTCGTGCTCCCGCTGCACGGGGGCCCGCTCGTCTTCGACGCGGCCATCCGCGAGCTGCAGGCGGACGTACGCGTGGCCCTGCAAGCGCTGCTCGACCGCGGCCGGGCGGCGGGCGAGCTGCGCGCCGACCTCACCCCGGAGGACCTGATCGTCGCCGCCGCGCTGCTGTCGCGGCCGCTCCCGGCCGCGGACGACTGGGATCTGCGCGCCGGGCGGCAGATCGAGCTGCTCCTGCACGGGCTGGGCGCGGTCAGCCCGTCTGCCTGACCGCCTCCGCCTCGTTGTCGAAGCTCACCGCGCGGAACAGGCGCCCCGTCTCGAACTGGTAGACCGACCACAGGGGCGGCGCACCCGGCGGGGAGCGGAAGCGCACGAGCACGTCCGTCCCGACCGCCTCGATCCGCGCCGGCGGCGGCACCCGCAGCGGAGACCGCCGCTCCGCGAAGAACGCCTGCAGCTCCTCGCTCCCGTGCAGGACCTGGCCTCCGGCGAGCTGGGGGATCCACTCGACGTCCGCCGGCACGATCGACGCCAGCGCGTCGACGCCACCGGTCGTGAAGGCCGAGCACAGGCGGCGCACGTAGGCGACGCGCTTGGAGCGCGCGAGCCGGCCCGGCTGCGCGTCGCCGCAGCGCGCGCACCGGTACCCCACGACGTTGGCCGCGCCGTCGCGCGGGCAGTCCCACACGTGCCCCATGCGGCGGATGATCCAGTCGTAGTCCGCGCGCGCGTCGTCCGGGAAGCGACGGCGATACGCGCCGATCAGGTTCGCCGCCGTCAGCGCCCGGCAGTGGGCGCAGCGCTCGCTGTCGCTGACGCCCTCATCCGGGCCACCCGCGACCGACCACGGCCGCACGGCGGTTCGCGTCGTTGGCAACATGTGCGAACGCTAGCGCCGTCGAAGACGGCCACGCGGCGCACCCCGTCACGGGTGGTTGACCGGGCCGCCCAGACGGTCGGCCGCCGCGCGGTCGGCGCGCGCGCCGGCGGCGCGGACGCGCTGGGCGTCGGCGCGCGCAGCGGACGCACCCGCGGCGTCCCCCATCGACGTCGCCCGCTCGGCCCGATCGTCCGCGAGCTCGGCGCTCACGCGCAGGACCTCCGCGAGCCGCTCGTACAGGTAGCCGGCATCGGCGACGGAGTACACGACCCACCACCTTCATCGTCGCGGCGCCGTGGCGACGGCCGCGCGGTCCGATCGCGGACAGCAACGGAGCACACGCTGACGTCGGACCGGCGCGCCGCAGCCCCGCATGGGTGCCGGCGCCCATTCAAGTTGCCCCGGAAACGGACGAGGACCAGGGTGTCCACTTCTGACCGACTGCGAGTCCCCTCCCCCCTCATGTCCTTCTCCTTCTCACGTCTCGGCATCGCCGTCGCCGCGGCGGCGACCGCGCTGCTCGGCGGCGCCTCCCCCGCCCTGGCCAGCCACCTCCAAGGCGGCTCGATCTTCGCCGAGGTCACGGCCGCCGGCCAGCTCAAGGGCAGCCTCACCTACGCCGCCATCGCCACCTGCACGGTCGGCCAGCAGAGCACCCAGTACGTCACGGTGGTCTCGCCGACGAGCCAGACCGCCAGCGTGAGCGTCCCCGTGGTCGCGACCCGGTGCATCACGGGCTCGGCGACCTACAAGGGCGACTTCGAGGTGCCGCTCGACACGTCGACGTTCAACCTCGGCGCGCCGGACGGCGAGTACCTCGCGTACTGGACCAGCAGCGCCCGCACGGCCGGGATCCTGAACCTGGCCAACTCCTCGTCGGGCGCCGTCCGGTTCGAGACCAAGGTCCGCAAGGTCGCGATGCAGGCCACCGCGGCGCCGAAGTTCGGCTCCAACGTCGCCAACGGCATCGGCATCGGCACCGAGTACGTGCAGAACCTCAACGCGAGCGACCCGGACGGCGGCACCGTCGCCTACCAGACGCTGACCAAGCCGGGCGACGCCAACGGCCCGGACACCGACGTCATCACGCTCTCGCAGACCGGCCGTGTCTCCATCCCCGCCGCGACCACGGCGACCTACACCGGCGGCAACCTCTTCATCTACAAGGTCCGCGCGACCGACGCGCAGGGCGACTACTCCGAGCGCGACGTGCTGCTCAAGGTCGCCTCGAGCAACGCCGCGCCGACGATCACCGGCCTCGACGCGAGCTACAGCGTCAAGGACGGCGGGCAGCTGACGATCCCGTTCACGGCCACCGACCCGAACGGCGGCGACACGGTCAAGATCTCCACCGGCACGCTGCCGTCGTGGGTGACCGTCAACACGACGCCCGGCAACCCGGCCACCGGCACGCTGGTCGCCAACCCGCCCGCCGGCGTGTCCGGCACGTTCGGCATCAACCTCGACGCCGAGGACGACAGCACCGACGTCGTGCTCACCGGCGCCGCGTACACCGAGATCAAGGTCGGCGCCCCGGCGCCCGTCAAGCCGACGATCACGGGCTCTCCGGCGGCCGTCGCCCGCACCGCGACGTTCACGTTCACCGGCGGCGACAGCTACGAGTGCCGGATCGACGGCGGCGCGTGGGTCGCCTGCGCGAGCCCGTTCACGCCGACCGGCCTGGCCGACGGCACGCACACGTTCGAGGTGCGCAGCAACGGCTCCGAGCCGGCGCAGGTGAGCTTCACGCTCGACGGCACCGCTCCCGCCGCCCCGACCGTGCTCGCGGGCCCGGACTCGGCGACCTCCGAGAAGCGCGCGAAGTTCACCTTCACCGGCGAGCCGGGCGCGACCTTCGAATGCCGTTTCGACGGTGGCGCGTTCGCGCCCTGCACGAGCCCCGTCACCTACGACAAGCTCAAGCTCGGCAAGCACACCTTCGAGGTGCGGCAGACCGACCTGGCCGGCAACGTCTCCGCCGTGGTCACCGAGCGCTTCACGGTCGTCAACGCCAAGCTCGACGTGGACACCCGCAGCGGCAAGGGCTCCAAGGCCACGCCGGTGCTCTCCTCCACGGTCAGCGCGTCCAACCACTCGGCCCAGCTCGGCTGCCGCGTCCCGGGCGCCGCGATCAAGAAGTGCGTCATCAAGGCCTACGCCACGGTCGACGGCAAGAAGATCCTGATCGGCACCGGCACGACGACCGGCACCGGCAAGAGCGAGCGCGTGGCCGTCAAGGTCAAGCTCAACGCCCGCGGCCGCGCCCTGGTCAACCGCGTCGGCGGCGTCAAGACGTCGTTCCAGCTCGACGCCACCACGGGTGATTCGCGCGTGCGCGCGAAGACGGTCGCCCGCATGCTGCCGTCGCGCACGCTCGTCGTCCCCGGCGACGGCCTGTTCGCGTCCGGCTCGGCCCAGCTCAGCGAGCGCGGTCGCCGCTACATCCGCGCGCTGGCTCCGCAGCTCAAGGAGGCCAAGGCCCTCACGTGCGTCGGCCACACCGACGCGGTCGGCTCGCCGGAGCTCAACAAGGACCTCGGCCAGCGCCGCGCCGAGGCGGTCTGCGGCTACGTGCGCAAGCTCGGCGTCAAGGCCAAGTGGAGCGCGTCCAGCGCGGGTGAGACCCGTCCGCGCGCGACGAACGCCACCGACGCCGGCCGTTCCCTCAACCGTCGCGTCGAGATCGACGTCGACTACCGCTGAGCGATGACCGGCGCCCCCATCTCACCGCGCGCACTGGCGACGGCCGTCGCCGCGCTCGTCGCGCTGCTCGCGGCGGGGGTGCTGACCCTCGGGGTGGGCGGCGCCGAGCCGGCGGCCGCCCAGCCCGGCTGCAGCTCGGGCCCGTTCGTGTTCGACGCCGCCGAGCAGGGCCGCCAGCGGGCCTTCGAGGCCCGGCTCGGCCAGGGCGCGGACCTGCCCGCGCTCGGCTTCCATACGACGGCCCTGGACGTGACGGCCACCTTGCACGCCGCGACCCACGCGTACGTGGTGGTCTTCTACCGCCCCGGCAGCGAGACGCCCGCGCTGAAGGCGCTGGCGGCCGACGCCACCGCGTTCAAGGTCCCGCTGATCGTCGCCCCGCGCGAGCAGCAGGCCGCGCTCGTCGCGATCGCGCAGGGCACGCGCCTGGAGTGCGCCGCGCCGCGCGTGGACTCGGTGCGCGCGCTCGCCGCGGGCATGTACGCGGACCTCGCGGCCTAGCCGCCGATCGCCTCGCGAGCGGGTGACGTCCGGTCACCCGCTCGCCGTGGCGGCGTTGCGCGCGGCCAGCTGCGCGAACGCCCGCCGGAGCTCCGGGGGCTCGACGACCTCGACGTCCGCGTCGAAGCGGTTCAGGGACGCGGCGAGCGCGATCCACGACCACGAGCCCGTCCGCAGCGTGCACCGGTCCTCGCCGACGGCCTCGACGACGCCGTCGCCCGCGAACGGCGCGACCTCGCCGACCGGCCGGCCGAGGATGACCGTGCCGGTGCACGGCCACCGGTCCTCCTGCTCGGAGCCCTTGAACCGGGCCGACACGAACCCGGCAACGTCACCGCCGGGCAGCGCGCGGGGCGCGAACCGCGGGCCCGTGTGCGCGCGCGGGGAGACCCGGTCGGCGCGGAAGATCCGCCAGTCGTCGCGCTCGAGGTCCCACGCGACCAGGTACCACCGGCCCTGCGCGGTGACGAGGTGGTGCGGCTCGACCGTGCGCGGGAGCGCCGGCCGCGCACGGGCTTCCGGACGGCCGCCGGCGTAGTCGAAGCGCAGCACCTCACGGGCGCGGATCGCGGTCGACAGCGCGACCAGCACCTCGGGGGACACGGCCCCGGCGTCCGATCGCGGGCCGATCGCCGTGAACGACAGCGCGTCGAGGCGGTGCCGCAGCCGGGAGGGCATCACCTGGCGGACCGTGCTCAACGCGCGCAGCGCGGCCTCGGCGACCTCCGCGCCGCTCACCGACGCCGCCTGGAGCGCGACGGCCAGCGCGACCACCTGCTCGTCGTCGAGCAGCAGCGGCGGCAGCTCGCTCCCCGCCTCCAGCCGGTAGCCGCCGTCCGGCCCCATCGTCGCGCCGATCCGGTAGCCCATCGCGCGCAGCCGGTCGACGTCGCGGCGCACGGTGCGGTGGGTGACGCCCAGCCGCTCGGCCAGCACGGACCCCGGCCAGCCGCGGCCGGTCTGCAGCAGCGACAGCAGCTCGAGCAGGCGCGAGGTGGTCGTCGTCATGCGCGCAAACCTACCTCGTGTATAGGACCAGAGCGGTCCTATACGGGTGCGACGGTGGTGGTCATGAGCATCAAGAGCACTCCCCCACCTGAACTTCCGCGGCGACGCCCGGGCGGCGCTGGAGCACTACGGCGCCGTCTTCGGCGGTGCCGTGACGATCGCCACCTACGGCGACTTCGGCATGCCGCCGGACGCGCCCGGCGCCGACCGCGTCGTGTTCGGCCTCGTCGAGCGCGCGGACGGGTTCCGGGTCATGGCGTACGACATCCCCGGCGAGACGGGCGGGTCCGCGAACGCCGGCGGCACGCGCCGCGAGCACGGCGTCACGCTCACCGACCAGCCGTTCTTCGTGTCGGTGCGCGGCGAGACCCTGGACGAGGTGCAGGGGTACTGGGACCGGCTCGCCGTCGACGCGCACGTCGTGGAGCCGCTGGCGGCGTCGGCCTGGAGCGCCGGGTTCGGCATGCTCACCGACCGCTTCGGCGTGACCTGGATCCTCGACGTGCAGTGAGGCGACGGCGGCGTCGCGACGGCCACGTGCGGGCCGTCGCGACGCGTACCCCGCCTAGGTCAGGGGGTCGTGGTGGACAGCGTGTAGGTGAACGTCTTCGAGTAGCTGCCGGTGCGCAGCGCCTCGTTGACGCCGATCGCCTGCGCGTACGACAGCGTCACCTCGTCGTTGCTCACCGGGCCGCTGTAGGTCAGCACGGGCGTCGGCGCCGACGTGCCGGCGACGTTGGCCAGGGCCGCGCCCGCGCCGGCCGCCGAGGTCGCCTTGACCTGGACCGGGCTGGCAAGGGAGAACGAGCCG
Source organism: Solirubrobacter pauli (assembly GCF_003633755.1). GTDB lineage: Bacteria > Actinomycetota > Thermoleophilia > Solirubrobacterales > Solirubrobacteraceae > Solirubrobacter > Solirubrobacter pauli. The sequence continues at coordinate 3,263,019 of NZ_RBIL01000001.1, read as the reverse complement.
TTGACGAGCTTGCCGGTGGCCGTCGGGGAGGCGTCGGCGACGCTCAGCGTCGCGTCACCGGCGGTCGAGATCACGGTCGCCTTCGAGCCGGCCGTGTACGTGGTCGCGACGCCGGGGACGAACGCCCCGAAGCTCGGCGGGGTGCCGAGCGCGAGCGACAGCGTGGCCGGCACGGTGCCGGTCGCGCCACCGCTGACGTCCTGCGCGCCGAGCAGCACGAGCATCCACTGCTTGAGCTCGGCGGCCTTGGCCACGAGCTTGCCGCGGGAGGCGGCGTCGCCGCTGGCCGGGTCCTGCGCCAGCGTGTTGAGCGCCGCGATGTCACCCAGCGAGGCCGAGATCTGCGCCTTGTCGAGCGTGTTGTACTTGTCGAAGGCGGCCTGCACCGCGGTCGTCCCCGCCGTGGCGGCGGCGTCGGTGATGCCACCCGAGGCCTTCAGCGTCGCCAGCAGCGTCTTGACCTCCTGGTGGCTGACGCAGTTCGCGTACTTGAGGCCACCGGCGGTCAGGATGCCCTGGTAGAAGCTCTCGCGGAACCACGCGGTCTTGTAGAGCTCCCAGTTGTGGCCGAGCACCTGCGACCACTCGCGGCCGCCGTCGTAGTTCGAGCACCAGGAGATCGGGTGATCGCCGCCCTCGAGCTGCCCGGCGGACGCCGACACGCCCATCGCGGTCTTGTAGGTGTCCTCGTTGAGCGTCTGCAGCACGTGCACGTAGCCGCGCGGCTTGCGGTCGAAGTGGTAGAGCTCGTCCGCGACCGCCGCGACCTTCGGGACGCCCGCGGCCGCCATCGACGGGTGCGACGGATCCTCGTTGGTGACCTCGACCCAGTAGCAGGAGCCGCAGTCGGTGCCGAAGCCGCTCTGGTTGGAGGGGTGCGAGACGAACAGGCCGCCGAGGAAGTCCTTGTACCAGCCCCAGTTGTGGAGCGAGTCGTTGGCGGCGTGCGACGCGATGTAGCCGCCGCCGGCCTGGATGTACTGCTGGAACGCGAGCTGCTCGTTGACGACCGTGCCGTCCTTCATCTTGTAGGCCGGGTTGAGCACGGTGTTGCCGACCGACGAGTCGCCGATGATGACCTTGTACTGCGCGAGGTTGGCGGCGCTGGAGAACGGCGTGTCCGCCGGGCCGGCGTTCGGGTACTGCGGGTCCCAGACGTCGACGTCGAAGTTCTTCTCGCGGCCGAGCTCCTGGATCATCACCTCGGCGTCCTCGATCGCCGGATGGCGGAACGAGCCGTCACCGGCGCGGTTGGAGAACACCAGGACCTTGAACGCCGGCTTGGCGTTGCGCACCGGCGCGGACGGCGGCACGAAGAGGTGGCGCGGCTGGCCCGTGGCGGGGGCCTCGGTGACGCCGAGGTCGGCGGGCGCCGGGTCGTCGGCGATCCCGCGGAGCTGACGGATCACATCGTTCGTGTCGGTGATGAGCGTGTTACGGGCCGCCGCGTTGGCGACGGTGCCGAGCTGGCCGCGGAAGGCGTCGAGCGCGCTGATCGCGGCCACCTTGTCGCCGCCGTCGCTCGCGGCCTTGGCCTGGGCGACCTGCGCCCGGAGCGTCGTGACCGTCGCCGCGGGGATGGTCCCGGTGGTGCCCCACTTCGCGAGCAGCGCGTCGAGGTCGGCGATCGAGGTGGTGACGAGGAAGGTGAGCGTGACCTTGTTGCCGTTGCCGGCGTTGTCGGTCATCAGCAGCGTCCACGTGTGCTTGCCGAGCGAGAGCTTGGAGGCGTCGAGCGGCAGCGGGTACGCCCACTGGCCGTCGAGCCACGTCTCGCGCACCGCGGTGCCGCCGGAGCCCGGCGTCGGGTCCACGCGCGTGACGCTGACGTTGGCGGCGCCGTGGCCGATCCGGTTGTTGACGACCTGGGCCGGGAACGTCGCCGTCGGGCGGCGCGTGTCGATGTTGACCGCGACCGAGCGGAACTGGGGGTAGGTCGTGACCGCGGCGGCCGCGGCGTGAGCCTTGGTGAGCGGCGCGGACAGCGTCACGTTCGGGTTGGGTGAAGCCGGGGCGGGCGAGGGGATCGACGCGATCCGCACGCTCTCCTCGTTGGCCGTGCCCGGCTCGAGGACGACCTCGTCGCCGACGACGCGGCCGCTCGTGCTCGCCAGCCGGACGGCGGTCGCGCCGGCCGCGGCGGCCTGGTTGAGGGTCGTGTTGGCAGCGGTGCCGCGGGCGATGTTGCCGGCCGCGTCGAACGCCCGCACGCGGACGCTGTTCTGGCCCTCGTTGGTGATCGGCGTGGTCGAGCCGCCGGTGGCCGGCAGGCTGACCCAGGTGGCGCCGGCGTCGAGCGAGTACTCGAGGCGCGTGACCCCGACGTCGTCGGTGGCCGACAGCTGCAGCGTCACACCGGCGGCGGTGAACCAGTTGCCATTGCCGGTCGAGGTCGAGACGGGCGCGACGCCGTTGACGGGGTCGCCGTTGCGCTGCGCGGGGGCGGACGGCGTGTTGCCGACCGACACCACGGGCGGGCTGGTGTCCGTGGACTGCGCGCCGGCGGGCGGCGCGGCGATCAAGACGGCGCCGACTGCGGCGGCCGCTGCTGCACGTATGAACAACTTCTCACTCCTGATGGACTTTTTTTTGGCGACGGCGAGATGAACGCCAGAGGCGTCGGCCGCCCGCCGCGGCCGACGCTCTGGACCGACGGACCCCGACGGGGAGAGTGGTGTCGGGGTCCGCTCGTCGTGGCACCACGCCCGCCCACGGACGTGGTGCCACAACGGTTTGGGGAACTACGGGGTCGTGGTGGACAAGGTGAAGGTCAACGCCTTCGAGTAGCTGCCGGTGCGCAGCGCGTCCTTCTCACCGATCTGCTGCTGGAACGTGACCGTGGCCGAGTCGTTGGTCACGGGCGCGCCGTAGGTCAGCACGGCGGTCGGAGCCGAGGCCCCGCCGACGTCGGCGAAGGCGCCGCCGGTCCCGAGGGGGCTGGCGGCCTTCACCTGCAGCGCCGCCGGCAGCGCGAACGCGCCGTTGACGAGGTGGCCGGTCGCGGTCGCCGACGGGTCCGCGACGCTGAGCGTCGCCTCACCCGCGGTCGAGATCACGTTGGCCGTCGTCGACCCGGTGTACGGCTTGGCCACACCCGGGACGAACGGCCCGAGCGTCGCCGGCGCGCCGAGCGTGAGCGACAGCGTGCTCGCGACCGTGCCGCCGGCGTCACCGGTGGTGCTCGTCGACTGGACCGTGACGCCGTTGCCGCCGAACTCGAGCCAGTTGAGGTTGAACAGGTTGTTGCCCGTGGCACCGCCCGTGACCGTGCGGAACGTCAGGAACAGCTCGTGCGCGCCGGCGTTGACGTTCGCCAGCGGCACGCTCGTCGTGGCCCACGTGCCCGTCCCACCGGTGGAGGTGAGGTTGGCCGTGGCGATGACGGGACCCGTGATCGAGTCCTGCCGCAGGTCGATCGCCACCAGCGGGCTGCCGGCGGTGCGACCCGCCGCCGCGTCCGCGTAGCGGAAGTCGACCTTGTCGATCTGCTGCAGGTTGATCGGGCCGTTGAGCTGCAGCCAGTCGGTCGCCCCGATGCCGCTGCGGTGCACGCCGGCGCCGCCGTCGGTGTTGGACGCGGTGGACGTGCCGGCCTGGTTGAGGACGAACTCGACCTCGGTGTGCTTCTGCCGGATCTGGTTCTGCCCGTAGCCGGTCAGCGACGGCGCGGCACCGCCGGAGCCGCCCTTGTCGGCGTACTGCGCGCTGATGATCCCGAAGACGTTGCCGCCGTGCGACACGTCGGCGGCGATCGTCTGCAGGAAGCCCGTGCAGCCGTTGCCGGTCTGCTCGCCGTGGCCGTGCGAGTCGTGGCCGAGCACGAACGTCACCTGGACGTCCTTGCAGTCGATCGACGGCTCGTCGGGATCGGTGACGACGACCTTGTACTGGATCGTGTCCCCGAAGGTGAACAGGCCGCCGGCGATCGGCGCGATCACCTGGACCGTCGGGGCGGTGTTGCCCGCGGTGATGATCGTGCTCGTCGCGGTCTTCTGGCCGGACGAGTCGTAGACGGTCAGGACGGCGTTGTAGCGGCCGGCCTTGGTGTAGACGTGCGACGGGTTGGCTTCCTCGGAGATCGGCGAGCCGTCACCGAAGTCCCACTCGTAGCGGATCGAGTCGCCCGGGTCCGCGTCGCTGGAGCCCGAGCCCGTGAACTGGACCGTCAGCGGCAGCGCGCCGTCGGTCTTGTCCGTGGACAGCACCGCCTTGGGCGCGCGCTGGCCCTTGACGTAGTCGAAGCGGTACAGGCCGGCGTCCGGGTTGGCGGCGTAGTAGCTGTCCCCGTACGTCATCAGGTACAGCGAGCCGTCCTTGCCGAACTGGATGTCCATCGGGTTGTCGCACTCCATGTCGAATGCGGGGTTGGCGATGTTCGCCTGGCCGCAGTCGAGGAGGCTGTTGATCTTCAGGATCCGGTTCTGCGCGTCGAGCTTGATCTCGCGCAGCGTGTCCTGCGTGTACTCGCCCAGGAACACCGAGTTGTCGTAGTAGGCCGGGAACTTCTTGGTGGCCGGGTTGCTCGCGTCGAAGTGGTACTTGACCGCGCCGTGCGGGCCGACGCCGCCCGTGTAGAGCTCGGGGAACAGGCGCGGGCACTCGGTGGTGGAGCCGGGCGCGATCGGGCCGGGCGTGGGCGCGTAGTACGCGGCGCACGGCGTGCCGAGCGGCTGCGTCGTGTTGTTGTCGCGGTACGAGTACCAGATCTCCGGATCGGTCACCGGGGGCAGCTCACGCAAGCCGGGCTCGAAGCTCGGGCCGCCGTCGCGCACCCAGCGCGAGTCGTTGATCAGCTTGTCGGCGCCGCAGTCGATCGGCGTCGGCGTGCTGTCGAGCGGCGTGCCCAGCGAGGTCGTGCCGGGCGCGAACTCGCGGAAGTTCCAGCGGTAGTAGCCGAGGTCGTGCTTGTAGCAGAGGGGATAGCCGTAGTTGGCGGGCTTGCGGACGATCTCCATGCGGCCGGTGCCCGACGGGCCGCGGCCGCGCTGCGGCGTCTGCGCGTCCGGCGAGTAGTCCGTCACGTAGGCGACGTCGTTCTCGTCGACCTGCAGGCGGAACGGGTTGCGGAAGCCCATCGCGTAGATCTCGGGGCGCGTGCGGTCCTGCGGCGCGCCGCCGACGAGCGGGAACAGGTTGCCGGAGGGCACGGTGTACGCGCCGGCCCCGCCGCCGAGGTCGGCCTTGTTCGCGTCGGTCGCCCCGATCGAGTCCTTGACGTGGATCCGCAGCAGCTTGCCGCGGAGGTCGTTGGAGTTGAGCGTCGAGCGGCGGTCGTCGCCGGTCGGGCGCTGGTACCAGCCGCCCACCTGGGCCGTGGTCGTCGCCACGGTCGGCGCGTTGCCGGTCAGCGCGGTGCCCGAGGCCGTGATCTGCGCCTGGTCGGACTGCTGCAGCGCGCGCCGGAAGAACACGTTGACGTTGCCGGTGTTGACCGGTCCGCCGCTGGTCTGGATGTTGTTGGCGCCGACGTTCGAGAGCGCCTCGAGGGCGGCGTCGACCTGGGCGGCCGTCGCGTTGTAGGCGAGCGGCTCGGTCGTCTGACCGTTGAACGTGAGCGTGAAGGTGCCGCCGGTCGCGTTGGTCACGCGCACGGTCTGCTGCTCGTCGAGCAGCTGGTCCTCGAACGGGCCGTAGCCGTTGGCGTCGATGCCCGGCGCCGGCGTGTCGTCACCCGTCGTGATCCACAGGTTGTTGTGCTTGTCGAAGTCGATGTCGCCCGCGACGTGGCAGCACTCCTGGCGGTTGTTGCTGACCCGCAGGATCTGCTGCTCGGAGTTCAGGTCGAGGGAGGGCGCGTTGACGCCGTCGTCGACGAGCTTGAAGCGCGAAAGCTGGAAGTAGCCCACGTACGGGTCCCACGCCGTCGGCGAGGCGGCCGCGTTGGGCGCGTTCGTGTTCGGCGTGGTCTGCGTGACCACGTCACCGGTCGACAGCTTCACGTTCGTGACCGTCTGCGGCGAGTAGTAGAGGTAGACCCAGTGGTTGGTGGCGAAGTCGTTGTCGACCGCGCCGCCGTACAGGCCGTCCTCCTGGTTGGTGTAGATCCGCATGGTCGACGGCAGGCTCGCCGAGGCGAAGTCGGCGAGGACCGTCGTGGTGCCCTTGACGGGGTCGTGCAGGCGCACGGTGCCCTGACGGGCGGTCTGGATGATGCGGCCGTCCGGGAGCTGGTCGAAGCTGACCGGCTCGGCGAGGTTCGGCGGGGCGGAGATCTTGGTCTCCTGGTAGTTCGCGCGGACGGTCGCGCCGCAGTCGCTGTAGACCGGGCTCGACTGGCCGGCGGCCCAGGCGATCGCGCCCTTCAGGTGCGTCGTCAGGCCGGCGTCGAAGCTCTCGGGCGTGTTGCCCAGGCCGGTGTAGAACGCGCGGCCGCCCAGGTAGTCCTTGCAGAACGAGATCGGGTGGTTCGCGCCCATCGTGCCGCCGGCGATGCCGTCGAGCACCTGGCCCTGCGGCTGCGGACCGAACGGATCCTCGACCACCGACGCCAGCACGTGCGAGAGGCCTCGCACGTCCTTCTTGAAGTTGTAGAAGGCGTCCTTGCGGTCCCAGTACTCCGGCAGGTTCTTGCTCGCGTCATGAACGCGGTCGAAGACCTTCACGGTGCCGGTCTGCACCTCGGTGCGACCCGAGGCGCGGGTGCCCAGCAGGTTGTCGAGGAACGACCAGCTCGGGTCCGTCTCGACGGCGGAGCCGACGCCGACGAAGCCGCCGCCTTTCTTGAAGTAGCCCTCGAACGCCGCGCGCTGCGCGTCGGTGAGCGGGCTCGCCTGGCCCGTGTCGAGGAAGACGACCGCGCGATATGCGTCCAGGCCGGCGGCCGTGAACTGCCCACCAACGTCCGCCGGGGCGGGCGCGGTGACGCTGAAGTCACCACCAGCCGCGTTCTTGATCGCCGCGATGCCCGCGGCGCTGAGATCATCGTTCGCACTGGTGACGACGAGGACCTTGTATGGGTCAGCCGGCGCGGCCTTGGCACTGGCGGCCGCCGTCGACGGCGTCAGCAAAGCCAGCCCCATGAGTGCCAGACTCAGGCGCTTCGTACGCATCCCTCTCCTCCTGTTGGTGGCGCGCAGGCGCGGCGGAACATCCGCTCTGGCCCGACGAGCGGCGTTCTCTCAGACCCTCCACGCTGCGACGGCGAGACCGTAGAGCGGATTAAGCGCCCCTGTCAACGAATTCCGTGAGAGCGCTCTCATGAAAAACGGGGCCCTGAGGCCCCCTGGGAGGGTCTCAATGCCGCGCGTTAGAGCGGTTACACGTGTCTTGACAGACTGTCTGACACCCTCAATAGTTGCTCGACACGCCGAACTGGCACGAGAGGGGAGAGCTCGATGACGGGTACGGGACGCACGGTGCGGAGACGCGCCGGCATAGCTGCGCTTACGGCGGCGGTGGCCACGATGGTCGCACCCGCCGGTGCACGCGCGCAGTCCGGGGCCGGGTTCCCGGTGTACGGGAAGGACAAGTGGCTCGGCAACGTCAACGAGCTCACGCGCCCGCTGTTCACGCAGTACTTCAACCAGGTGACGCCCGAGAACGCGGGCAAGTGGGGCAGCGCCGCCGGCGCGACGCAGACCGCGGCGATGCGCTGGACCAACCTCGACGCCGCGTACACCTTCGCGCAGACCAACGGCATGAAGTTCAACTTCCACGTGCTCGTCTGGGGCAACCAGCAGCCGACGTGGATGGCCGCGCTGCCGCCTGAGGAGCAGCTGGCCGAGATCAAGAAGTGGTTCGCGGCGGTCGCCGCGCGCTACCCGAAGATCGACTGGCTGCAGGTGGTCAACGAGCCGCTGCACGACCCACCCGACTGCACGCACTCCGCGAACCAGGGCAACAACTGCAACGCCAGCGGCAACTACGCGCGAGCGCTGGGCGGCGCGAACGGCACGGACGGCACCGGCTGGGACTGGATCCTCAACGCCTTCCGGCTGGCGAAGCAGTACTTCCCCAACACCAAGCTGATGCTCAACGACTACAGCATCACGAACTCCGACAGCGCGACCACGCAGTACCTGCAGATCATCAACATCCTCAAGCGCGAGAACCTGATCGACGTCGTCGGCGAGCAGGGCCACGCGTTCTCCACGACGGGGAACATGGCCGTGCACAAGGCGAACCTCGACCGCCTCGCCGCGACCGGCGTGCCGATCCAGATCACCGAGCTCGACATCGACGGCGTCGCCGCCGGCGGCGTCCCGGGTGATGAGGTCCAGCTGCGCAACTTCCGTCGCATCGTCCCCGTGTTCTGGGAGCACCCGGGCGTCGAGGGCATCACGGTCTGGGGTTGGCGCCAGCCCAACCACTGGCGCAACGCCCAGAACGCGCCGATCGTCCTCTCCGACGACACACCCAAGCCCGCCGCGCTGTGGCTCTACAACTACGTGCGCAAGGTCGCGCCGGTGATCCGCCCCGACCAGCGCTTCACGGTCGGCGACGCGCACGCGCCGTCCGTCGGCACCGTCGTCGCCGACGACTGGGCGTCGGCCATCGCACGCCCGAACCTGCGCACATTCACGTGGCAGATCAGCGGCGGGAACCCCGACGGGATCTTCACCGTCGAGCCCAGCACCGGCGTCCTGCGCGTCGCCAAGCCGCAGCTCCTGGACGAGCTGACCACCTACTCGCTGCAGCTGCGGGTCAGCGACGGCTTCCACACGAGCGCGCCGGTCGACGTCGCCGTCGCCACCGAGGACCTCGCGAACGTCGTCGACCAGCAGGCCGGCGGGACGGTCGCCGCCACCCTCTCGCTCGGGCTGGGGTCGGCGTCGCTCGGGACGTTCGTGCCCGGCGTCGCCCAGGACTACGACACGACCACCACCGCCACCGTGACGAGCACCGCCGGCGACGCCGCCCTCAGCGTCACCGACCCGGCGTCCGCCACCGCCGGCCGGCTGGTCAACGGGGCGTTCGCGCTCACCCAGCCGCTGCAGGTCGCGGGCACGGGCGAGCTGGGCCCGGTCGGGTCGGCGCCGCGCGTGCTCCACACCTACGACGGGCCGGTCAGCAACCACGCGCTGACGCTGCGCCTGCGGCAGTCGATCGGCGCGACGGAGCCGCTGCGCACGGGCGCCTACGCCAAGACGCTGACGTTCACCCTGTCGACGACGGCGCCATAGGCGGATGCGCCACCTGCTGTCCACGCGTGCGCCGCGAGCCCTCGGGCTCGCGGTCGCCGCGGCGCTGCTCACCGCCGCGCCCGCCACCGCCCAGGACCTCGTCGCCCACTACCCGTTCGACGAGACCGCCGGCACGACGGTGAACGACCGCTCCGGCAACGGGCGCGACGCGGCCATCGTCAACGGGACCACCGCCACCGTCTGGAACGGTGGACGCGGGCTGACGCTGCCCGGCGGCAACGGCGGCACCGCACCCGCCGTCCAGCTGCCGAACGGCCTGCTCGCCGGCCTCGACGACGTCACCGTCGCGTACGACATCCGCCTCTCCAGCACCACCCAGGGTCCGGTGTTCGCCTTCGGGCGGACGGCGGACAACGGCGGCACGCTGACCGCGACGCCGGGCTCGGGCACCACGCCGCACCAGGCGACGGTCACGGGTCCGGGCGTCGCGCCGCTGCCCCAGACGGCCGCGGCGCCGGTGTCGCTGACGCCGAACACGTGGATCCACGTCGCCGTGACGCTCAAGGGCGGCGACGCCGCCACCCCCGGCGAGCTGCGCGTCTACGAGGACGGCGCGCTGATGACCACGAACGCGGCGGTGACGGTGCGGCCGCGTGACCTGACGTCGGCGGCCGGCTTCATCGGCCGCTCGAGCACCGCCGCCGGCCAGCAGTTCCGGGGCCGGATCAAGGACTTCCGCGTGTACTCGAAGGCGCTGGCGGCGAACGAGGTGCGCGCGCTCTCCGACGCGTCCGCTCCGGGCAACCTCGCCGAGCTCGCGGCGTCGGTCGACCTCGGCGACACGAGCGCGCTCACGCGCAACCTGTCGCTGCCGTCCGCGCCGGGCGTCGCCTGGAGCACCAGCGACGCCGCGGTGGTGACCGCGCAGGGTGAGGTCACGCGCCCGGCCGCCGGCGACGGCGACGCGCACGCGACGCTGACGGCGACCTTCACCCACCGCGGGTTGACGGACGCCCGGACCTTCCCCGTGACCGTCAAGCAGCGGGTGGCGGTCGCGCCCGGCCAGCTCGAAACGGGGCTCGTGCACTTCTACAAGCTCGACGAGACCGACGGCACCAAGCTCGCCGACTCGGGCTCGGCCGGCGCGGCCGGTGACGCGACCCTCGTCAACCCCGACAGCGCACGGCGCACGGGCGCGGGCCTCGTGCTCAACCCGGACCGCTACGCCGATTCGCTGACCGGCGCCCACGTCAAGCTGCCCGACGACATCACGGCCGGGATGACCGAGGTGAGCGTCGACTACGACATCCGGGTCGACCCCGCCAACGTCGGCGACCACCACCTGTGGAGCTTCGGCCGCAAGACCGGCTGCGAGGCGACGGCCAACAGCGCCTACGCGGGCTCGATCTTCGGCTCGGCGACCGGGCGGCTGCGCACCGGCCTGAGCGCGACCACGCCGACCACCGGCGCGAGCGTCCAGCGCTCGGCCACCTACGGCCTGCGCGAGGGCGTCTGGAAGCACCTCACCTACACGCAGCAGCGCAACGCCGGCGGCACGAGCTGGACCGGGATCCTCTACGAGGACGGAGTCGAGATCGGCCGCACGACGAACCTCACGGTCGCGCCGAGCGTGAACGCCGCGGGCACCAACTGCAACTTCCTCGGCCGCTCGCAGGTGCCGACGCACTACGCGCTGCGCGGGACGCTGCGCAACTTCCGCGTGTATGACCGGGCGCTCACGCCCGACGAGACGATCGCGCTGTCGGGGCTCGCGGGTGCCGACGGCGCCCGGGCGGACGCCGCCGCGCTCGACCTGGGCCTGACGAGCGCGGTCGTCGAGAACCTCGCGTTGCCGGCGTTCGGCTCGGAGGCCGGCTCGCGGATCAGCTGGAGCACGTCCGATCCCGCGGTCGTTACCGCCAAGGGTGTCATCACGCGTCCCGCCCGCGGGCGGAGCGCGGCTCGGGCGACGCTCACCGCGCGCCTCACCAAGGGCCACGACGTCGCGACGCGGACGATCGAGATCACGGTCCCGGCCGAGTTCGACGACCCGCAGGCGGTGGCCCGCGACCACGCCGACCTCGCGCTCGCGGGGCTCGACGACGTCCGCGGCCACCTCACGCTGCCGGCCACGGGCCGCTTCGGGTCGACGATCACCTGGGCGGCGACGCCGTGGGTGATCACGCCGACGGGCGAGGTCACCCGACCCGCGTACGGGCGCCCCGACGTGCCGGTCACCCTGACCGCGACCGTCACCAAGGGCTCGGCGACCCAGGCCAAGACGTTCACGGCCACGGTCAAGGCCAAGCCGCGCGCGGAGGACCCCGAGCGCTACTTCCTCGGCCACTTCACCGGCGAGGGCACGGCCGACGGCGAGCAGCTGCGCTTCTCGATCTCGACCGGCAACAGCGCGCTCGACTGGGTCGGCCTGGCGGGCGGTCGGCCGTCGCTGGTCTCGCAGCTCGGTGACCAGGGACTGCGTGACCCGTTCATCATCCGCTCGCCCGAAGGCGACACGTTCTACATGATCGCCACGGACCTGAACTGGTTCAACCGCAACCGCGACTACCAGATCAACGACACCCAGCACATCGAGGTCTTCGAGTCCCACGACCTCGTCAACTGGTCGCCGCAGCGGCACGTGAAGGTCGCGCCCGACAACGCCGGCAACGCCTTCGCGCCCGAGGCCTACTGGGACGACTCGATCCAGGCCTACGTCGTCTTCTGGGCGCAGGCCATGTGGCGCGATCCGGTCAACCGGACGAACCCGGGCAACCAGCAGATGTGGTACACGACGACGCGCGACTTCCGCACCTTCGCCCCGGCCAAGGTGTGGCAGGACCCGTACCCGCTGTCGCGGATCGACACGACCGTGATCAAGGTCGGAGCGCAGTACTACCGCTTCACCAAGAACGAGGCGGGGAACGCCGGCTCGGACATCTTCTCGGAGAAGCACACGGACCTGCGGGACGCGGACCTGTCGCACTGGACGCCCGTCGCGCCGGGCATCGGCCGGCCGACGTGGGTCGCCAACCAGGGGTACGAGGGGCCGGTGGTGTTCAAGGCCAACCCGGGCGACACGGCGTGCCCGTCGCAGTTCTACTTCTGGGCGGACCGCTACACGAACGGCGGCGGCTACCAGCTGTCGTGCAGCGCCGACATCGAGGCGCCCGTGTGGACGCCGAAGACGCCGCGCTTCACCAACACCGGCACCGTCCGCCACGGGACGGTGACGCCGCTGACCCTGCGCGAGTGGAACCGCGTGCTCGGCAGCCCGAGCCCCGCCGTCGCGACGACGACGGAGCTCGCGCTGTCCGCGCCGACCGTCCCGCAGGGCGATGCCGTCACGGCCACCGTGACGGTGCGCGCGGCGGACGGCTACGAGGTCGGCGGGCGCGTCCGTCTCTCCGCGCCGGGGTGGGAGGAGACGGTGTACGTGGAGGACGGCGTGGCCTCCGCTTCCGTCCCGGCCGGCTCCGCGACGGGCACACGGGCGGTCAAGGCCGAGTTCCTCGGCCACGACGTCCTCACGGCGTCGGAGGACATCGGGTCGACGTTCGTGACCCCGAAGGTCACGGCGCCGGTCGGCGGCACGGTCCCGGCCACGCTGTCGCTGACGCTCGAGGGGTCCGCCGACTTCGGGGCCTTCACGCCCGGCGTGGCGGACGAGTACACCGCCTCGACCCGCGCCACCGTGACCTCGAGCGCGGGTGACGCGGCGCTCGCCGTGTCGTCGGCCACGCTGGCCAACGGCCCGTTCCGGCTGGCGCATCCGGTCGAGGTGGCGCCGGAGCGGACCGCGTGGGCCGGCCCGGTGAGCAACGACACGTTCGCGGTCGCGTTCAAGCAGCGGATCGACGCCGCCGAGGCGCTCCGCACCGGCCGCTACCGCGCCGACGTGACGTTCACGCTGTCGACGACGACGCCGTGATCTGGGCGGGGGACACCGGGCGCGCACCGGTGTCCCCCGCACAAGCGGGGTGATTGTCAGACAATCCGTGCTAATACGTTGTCCGGTGCAACGAACCGTCGAGCCGGCGCCGGACTCCCCGATCGGGTTGGGCCTGGAGGTTCGCGGCGACGGCCTGACGGTCGTGGTCGCCGACGCGGCCGGCCGGATCTACGCGCGGTCCGCCGTCGCGACGCTCAGCCACGTACGCCGCCCCGAGCTCGTGCTGGACGAGCTGGCCGACATGGCGCAGGCCGTGATCCGTGAGATCCGCCGGCTCGGGTTGCCGCTCCTGGGCGCGACCGTCGCCGTCGCCGACGAGCTGGGCTGGATCGAGCGCGAGGTCCGCGCCACGCTCCAGGCGCGGCTGCCGCTGCCGATCGCCGTCGACAGCTCCGGCGCGCTCGGCGCCCTGGGTGAGCTGTCGAGCGCACTCGGCGCCCGCGTGCCCGACTGCGCGTACATCTCCGGCGGCCGCGAGGTCACCGCGCACGTGATCGCGGACGGCCAGGTGCAGGCGGACCACGTGCACGGGGTCACGCTCGCCGCGCTCGGCCACGTCTGCGTCGACCACCGGGGGCGGTGGTGCGTCTGCGGGCGCCGCGGCTGCCTGCAGGAGTACGTGCAGCGCGCCTCCCTGCTGCGCGACGCGGGGCTGGCCGGCGGCGACGTCCTCGACCTCCTCGAATACGCACGGGCGGGCGAGCCGCGGGCGCTCGCCGCGCTCGCCGACTGCGGGCGCTGGCTCGGCATCGCCCTCGCCGGCGTCGTCAACCTGATCGCGCCCCCGGCGCTGGTGCTCGGCGGTGACTTCGCGACCTTCGCCCCGTGGATCGTCCCGGCGATCGGCGACGAGCTGGAAGGCCGCGTGCTGGGCAGCGACCAGCGCTGGCCCACGGTCGTGGTCTCCCGCCTGGGCGAGGACGCGGCGGTGGTCGGGGCCGCGCTCGCCTCGGTGGCGGGCGCCACCCGCTGACGCGTCGTCCACGCGCGGCACCCCGACTACGTCGCGCTCCAAGCCCAGCAAGTACCCCAGCTCGGCCGAGGCCCTGATCACGCGGGTCCTGAAGGGCCAGGAGCTGCCGCGCGTGAACGTGCTCGTCGACCTCTACAACGCCGTCAGCGTCCGCCACGTCGTCCCGCTCGGCGGCGAGGACGCCGACCGCCTGCAGGGCGCGCTCCAGCTCACGATCACCGAAGGTGGCGAGCCGTTCGACCCGCGCGGCGACGGCAGCGACGTGGAGGCGCTCGCCGCCGGCGAGATCGTCTGGCGTGACGACGCCGGCGTCACGTGCCGGCGCTGGAACTGGCGCCAGGGTCGCCGCACGCAGCTCACCGAGGAGAGCACGAACGCGTTCTTCGTGTTCGACCGGCTCGACGGGCTCGGCGTCGACGCGCTCCACGCCGCCGCCGACGAGCTGTCCACCCTGCTGCGTGAGCGCTGGCCGGACTGCACGCTCGAGCGCGTGGAGCGCACCACCTGAGCGTCCCGCTCGCGCGTTCGTGACAGAGTGGCGGCATGCCCAGCGACGAGCGCACGGACGGCGACTGGCCGATCATCGCGCTGGTGGCCTCCGCCGGAGGCATCGACGCGCTCACGCGTGCCCTCGCCCCGCTGCCGCCGACGATCTCCGCGAGCTTCATCGTCCTCCTGCACATGGCGCCCGATCAAGGGAGCTCGCTGCCGGCGATCCTCGGCCGCGCGTGCGCACTCGACGTCCGCGCGGCCGCCGAAGGCGACACGCCGGCGCCCGGGCGCGTGCTCGTCGCCCCTCCCGGCTGCCACATCCTCGTCGGCCGCGATCTGCGCATCGCCCTCATCCCGTCGGGCGCCTTCCCGCCGAGCCGCCCCTCCGCGGACCTGCTGCTGACGACCCTCGCCGTCGCCGCCGGCCCGCGAGCGGTCGCCGTGGTGCTCTCCGGCCAGGGGCACGACGGCGCCACCGGCGCCACCGCGGTCCACCACTTCGGCGGTGCGGTGCTGGCCACCGACGAGGCCTCCTCGCGCGCGTTTTCGATGCCGTCGGCCACGATCCACCGCGACAGCGCCGTCGACCACATCGTGCACCTCGACCAGCTGGGCGAGCTGCTCGCCCAGCTGACGACGATCCCCGCGCGGCAGCCGCGCGAGCCGTAGCCGCGCACGCTCAGACCGTCCCCTTCCTCCGCCGTTGGACCGAAGTTGTGAACGATTTGTGAAACGTTCCGGTAGGTTCCGCCTCGAGGAGCACAGAACGCGTCGGTTCCGCTGACGCACTTAGTGTCGAGGAGAGAGCAATGCGTGCGAAGCGAGCCGCGGCGCTGGTCGCTGCCCTGGCGTCGGTGCTGGCTGTCGGTGTCGTACCACTGTCCGCGGCGACGAAGGTCGACCGCACGCCTGACGTCGCGGCGCAGCTCGACGACGCCAAGCCGCGCAACGTCGCGGTCCTCCTGCTCGACGGGTTCGACCATCAGCTGCTGACCGCCGCGCGCGACTATGAGCTCGGCGCGGACGGGCGCTTCGTGATGGACGACCTCCCGTTCTGGGGCAACGTGACCACCCACGGCCTGCTGCCCGGCAGCGGCCCGACGTACGGGATCAACTACGTCAACGACTCGGCGGCGACCGCCTCGGCCTGGGCCACGGGCAGCAAGACGATCGAAGGCCGGATCAGCCAGGGCCCGAGCAGCGGGCTGGGTGTGCCCGGCACCGACCTGCGCTCGGTGATGATGGACGCCAAGGCGGCCGGCAAGCGCGTCGCGAACATCACGGACGTGGACGTGACCGACGCGACCCCGGCCGCGATGGGCGCCTCGATCAACAACCGCTCCTGCCAGGGCCCGACCGACATGGGCTCCTGCCCGGCCGCCCGCAAGGCCAACGGCGGCAAGGGCTCGATCGCCGAGCAGATGGTCGACAACGGCTTCGACGTCGTCCTCGGCGGCGGCCGGGCCCGGTACACGCAGAACGTCGACGCCGGCGGCACGCTGCTCGCGCACGCGACGAGCACGCTCGGCTACCGCGAGGTGACGACCAAGCAGGGCCTCGCGGGGATCGACTCGCTCGCCGGCGGCCCCGTCCTCGGCCTGTTCGCCAGCGGCTACATGACCACCAGGTACGCGCCGCTGATGGCGACCGCGAGCGGGAGCGGCTCGTCCTCCTACCGCTGCCAGGCCAACAGCCGCGGCGATCAGCCGACGCTCGCCGAGATGACCGCCAAGGCCCTGCAGCTGGTGGACAACCCCAACGGCTTCTTCATGCAGGTCGAGAGCGCGCAGACCGACAAGGGCGCGCACGACGGCAACATCTGCGGGTCGCTCGGCCAGGTCGCCGAGGCCGACAAGGCGCTCGAGATCCTGCTCGAGTACCAGCGCGCGCACCCGGACACGCTGATCGTCGTCACCTCCGACCACGGCCACGCGACCCAGATCGTCCGCCCCGGCGAGGCCAAGGCGTGGGGCACGCTGCAGACCGCCGACGGCGACCCGCTGACCGTCGGCTACAACACCTCGAGCACCAGCCAGTGGCACACCGGCACGTCGGTGCCGATCGCCGCCAAGGGCCCGCAGGCCGCCAACGTCACCGGCACGCTCGACCAGACGGATCTGCACACGCTGCTGAAGGGCTTCGCGCCCGCCGCGCCCGCGGAGCGCACCGACGAGATCCGCGAGTCGCTGAGCGCGGCCAAGCCCAAGAACACGGTCGTGCTGCTGCTCGACGGGTTCGACCACCAGCTGATGACCGCGGCGCGCAACTACGAGGTCGGCGCCGACGGGCGCTTCCTGTTCGACCGGCTCCCGTTCTGGGGGCAGATGACCACGCACGGCCTGCTGCCCGGCGCCGGGCCCGACCACGGCATCAACTACGTCAACGACTCGGCGGCCACGGCGTCCGCGTGGGCGACCGGCCGCAAGACGATCGAGGGCCGGATCGGCCAGGGCCCGAGCACGGCCTTGAGCGTGCCGGGCGAGGACCTGCGCTCGGTGATGCTCGACGCCAAGGCCGCGGGCAAGCGCACCGCCAACATCAGCGACGTCGACCTGACCGACGCGACCCCCGCGGCGATGGGCGCCTCGATCAACAACCGCTCCTGCCAGGGGCCGACCGACATGGGCTCGTGCCCGGCGGCCCGCAAGGCGAACGGCGGCAAGGGCTCGATCGCCGAGCAGCTCGTCGACAACGGCATCGACGTGCTGCTGGGCGGCGGCCGCGCGCGCTTCACGCAGAACGTCGACGCCGGCGGGACGCTGCTGACGCGCGCCACGGGCACGCTGGGCTACCGGGACGTCGCGACCAAGCAGGCGCTCGCCGGGATCGACTCGCTCACGGGCGGCCCGGTGCTCGGCTTGTTCGCGAGCGGCTACATGACCACCCGGTACGCGCCGCTGGTGGCCACGGCCGCGGGCAGCGGCTCGACCACCTACCGCTGCCAGGCCAACAGCCGCGGCGATCAGCCGACGCTGGCCGAGATGACCGCCAAGGCGCTCGAGCTCGTCGACAACCCGAACGGCTTCTTCATGCAGGTCGAGAGCGCCCAGACCGACAAGGCCGCCCACGACGCGAACCTGTGCGGGTCGCTCGGCCAGGTCGCCGAGGCCGACAAGGCGCTCGAGGTCCTGCTCGAGTACCAGCGCACCCACCCGGACACGTTGATCGTCGTCACCTCCGACCACGGGCACGCGACCCAGATCGTCCGCCCGGGCGAGTCGAAGGTCTACGGCACCGTGCAGACCGCGGACGGCGTGCCGATGCGCGTCGGCTACGGCACGTCGACCGCCGGCCAGTGGCACACCGGCACGGAGGTCCCGATCGCCGCCAAGGGCCCGCAGGCCGCGAACGTCCTCGGCACGCTCGACCAGACCGAGCTCTACCAGGTGCTCAAGGGCCTCGCGCCCGCCGGGACCGACGTCGAGGCGCCCACCACGACGATCGCGGTCGCTCCGGAGGCCGCCCCGAGCGGCTGGCACACGGCCGGCCCGGTCACGGTGACGCTCACGGCGACCGACGCCGGTGGCGTCGCGAAGACCGAGTACCGCCTGGACGGCGGCGCGTGGATCACGTACACGGCGCCGTTCACCGTCTCCGCGAGCCGCCTCGTCGAGTTCCGCTCGACCGACGCCGCCGGCAACGTCGAGTCGACCCGGTCGCGCGCGATCCGGTTCGACGCGGTCGCGCCGACCGCGACGGCGGCGCTCAACCCGGCCGCGCCGGGCCCCGGCGGCACCTACGGCCAACCGGTCCGCGTGACGCTGACGGGCGCCGACGCCGGCGGCTCTGACGTCGACCGAGTCGAGTACCGCTTCGGCGCGGGCCCGTGGAGCGTCTACGCCGGCCCGTTCACGGTCTACACGAACGGCGAGCACGCGATCGAGTACCGCGCGGTCGACGGCGCCGGCAACGCCTCGGCCGCCGGCACGGTGCGCTTCACGACGGCCGGCCTGCCGGGCACGCCCGCCTCCTGCGCGGCCTCCAGCAGCGACGAGTTCGACGGCGGCGCGGTCGACCCGAAGTGGACGGTCCGCCGTCCCACGGCGGCGCGCTACTCCGTGGCGGGCGGCAAGCTCAACCTCCGCTTCGACGGCACCAACAGCGACCTCTCCGGCTCGACCGCGTCGGCGACGAACCTGTTCCTGCAGCCCGCCCCGACCGGCGGCCCGTGGACGGCGACGACCAAGCTGGACATGACCGACGCCAAGATGCAGAGCAACCAGGTCGGGTTCGTGCTCTGGCAGGCCGAAGGCAGCGGGGCCAACCGCTTCGCCAAGATCGCCGTCAACGCGCGCACGACCGACGCCAGCGCGCCCTCCCGCCCGTCCTGGTGGCTGGAGCGCCAGCTCACCGTGGCCAGCTCCACCAGCGGGCTCGGCAACGGCAACGCCGGCTACATCACCGGCGCCGTGCCGGACACCGTGTTCCTGCGCCTCACCTCGAGCGGCGGGCCGGTGCAGACGCTGCGCACGCACTACTCGCTCGACGGCGTGGCGTGGACGGAGTTCCTGAGCGCCTTCACGGTCGACACGTCCACGCTCCCGCTGCAGGTCGGCCTCGGCACGTTCCGCGGCGAGAACAACCCCAACGGCTTCGCCCGCTTCGACTGGTTCCGCGTGTGCGACTTCTCGCTCGACGACACGGCCCCGCAGTCGACCGCGTCCGTGTCCCCCGCGGCCGGTCCCTCCGGCTGGCACACGAGCGCGCCGGTCACCGTCACGCTGAGCGCCGACGACGGCGCCGGCACGGGCGTCGCCGCGCTCGAGCACCGCGTGGGCGACGGGCCGTGGACGACCTACACCGGGCCGTTCACCGTCGCCACGACCGCGTCCGTCGCGTACCGCTCGACCGACGTCCGCGGCAACGTCGAGCCGATCAAGGCGATCGACGTCCGGATCGACACGACGGCGCCGGTCACGACCGCGACCCGCGAGGGCACCGGCCCGGTGACGGTGCGCCTGGCGGCCACCGACGCGGGCAGCGGTGTGAGCCGCATCGAGTACGACGCGACGGGCACCTGGACCACGTACGCGGCGGGCAGCCCGCCGGTGTTCTCCGCGCCCGGCGCCCACACCGTCCGCTACCGCGCGCTGGACGTCGCCGGCAACGTCGAGGCGGAGCGCAGCCTCGAGTTCACCATCGGCACCGCGACGCCGACCCCCACCCCGGGTGACGCCGTCGAGGAGGAGCTCGACGTCCTCGCGGTCGTGGTGCCCAAGTCCCTGTCGCTGACGCTCGGCGGCCCGGCGACCTTCGGCGCCTTCATCCCGGGTGTCGAGCGCGACTACACGGCGAGCACGTACCTGACCGCGACCTCCACCATCCGTGGCACGCGTCTCATCGTCAGCGACCTGGGGCACATGGCCAACGGCGCGGCCGTCCTGCCCGAGCCGCTGCGCGTGCAGCTCTCGCAGTCGGCCTGGAGCGACCCGATCGCCAACGAGCGCGTGGACGTGACGTTCAAGCAGCTCGTCAAGGAGACCGACCGGCTGCTCGAGGGCAGCTACAGCACGCGCGTGCGCTTCACGCTGACCACGACGACCCCGTAGCGGGCGGATCGGAGCCCCGGGCCGGTGCCGGCCCGGGGCGCGCGTACCGGTCGGCGAGGGGTGCGGCGGTGAGCCCGTGGACGAGCACGGACAGCCCGACGGTGCAGTAGACCGTGGTCACGATGACGTCCTCGTGCGGAAGTGCTGACTCCTCCACGACGATCACCGCGAACACGATCGAGGCGAGCCCGCGCGGGCCGAACCAGCCGACGAAGCCCACGGTCGCCCGGCGAGCGCCCGTGCCGAGCAGCGCGATCGCCACCGGAAGCATCCGCACGAGCGTGAGGCTCAGGACGGCGTAGAGCGCGATGCTCCCGTCCAACTCCGGCAGCGCCGGGCCGAGCAGGACGGCGCCGAAGAGCGCGAACGTGACGCCGTTGAGGACGTCGCCCACCTCCTCCGCGAGGCGGTTGAGCGGTTCCGGGTCCCGGCCCAGGGCGAGCCGGAAGGTGGCTCCGGCGACGAACGCGGCGATGAAGCCGGACCCGCCCAGCGCGACGGCGGTCCCGTAGGCGAGCGCGGCGCCGGCGGCCGGGACGACCTGGCGCCACGGCTCCGTGATCAACCCCCGCCCGCCGGCGTAGCGGAGGACGGCGGCGATCAGCAGCCCGGCGGCCACGCCGCCCACCGCTCCCCAGCCGATCTCCTCGATCAGGAGGACGAACGCGCTGTGGCCGCCGGACAGGTCGGACTCGACGTCGGCGAAGGCCACCGCGGCGAACAGCAGCGGGACGCAGATCCCGTCGTTGAGCCCGCTCTCGACGTTCAGCCCCTGGCGTACGTCCTGCGGCACGCGCGGATGGCCGATCACGGCCTGCCCGAGCGCGGCGTCGGTCGGCGCCAGCACGACCGCCAGGATCAACGCCTCGCCGACCGTCAGCTGGTCGAAGACGAGGCCGGCGACGAGCGCGCCGAGCGCGATCGTGAGCGGGAGCCCGATGCCCAGCAGCCGCTCGGGCAAGCGCGCGCCGCGCTCGAGCTGACGCAGGCGGATCCGCGACGCGTCGGTGAACAGGACCAGCGCGAGCGTGGCCTCCGCGAGCGTGCGCACGGCCGATTCCGTGTCGGCGACGTCGATCGCGTCGACGACCAGGGAGCCGGCCAGCAGCCCGAGCGCGACGAACACCATCGCCGGCGTCACCGGCGTGCCCGACAGCCGTCGTGACACCGCCGCGACCGCGATCAGGGCCAGCGCGGTGAACGCGAGCGACCATCCCACGGCCCGAAGCTAGATGCCGCTCGCGCCTCCGTCACGAGTGCACGCCGGTGTACGCACCGGATGCGCTCACGATTGCCAGCCCCGCGCGCCCCCGCGGCGGTCGCTGACGACGAGTTGAGCGTCTTGCCTACGAGGCAATCAGCTCGGTGAGCGTCGCCGCCTCGGCGATCGGGTCGCCCGCGAGGACGAGCGCTCCGGCCACCTCCGGCGCAGCGGGCCCGGCGAGCGCCAGCCGGTGCCGGCGGGCGAGCGCGCGCAGCGCCGGCGACACCGCTTCCGGCAGCGTGATGCTCACCACGGCCAGGACGATCAGGTGCGGTTGCAGCTCGTCACCGGCGGCGGCGGTGGTCTCGACCGGCGTGTCCGCGCCGAGGAAGACGATGCGCCAGCCGCGGGCGCGCAGCGCGAGTCCGAAGGCGATCAGCCCGAGGTCGTGGCGCTCCCCGGGCGCGCAGGCGAGGAGGGCGACGGGACCGCCACCCAGACCCCAGCCGCGGGCGAGCCCGAGCAGCCGGCCGCGCAGGACGGTGGAGGCGAAGTGCTCCTGCGCGACCGTCGCGTCGCCGCGCTCCCACCGGCTGCCCAGCTCGTGCAGGTACGGCAGGACGACCTCCCCGAGCGCCGCGTCGAGGGTCATCGCCGCCAGCACGCGATCGAGCACCGCCTGCGCGCGCGGCTCGTCGTAGCCGTCCAACGCGTCCGCGAGCTCGTGGCGGAGCGCTTCGGGCGACAGCGCAGCCGGGGGCGTCGGCGCCGCGACCTCGTCCTGCTTGGCCAGCGCGGCCGCCTCCGCCGCCGCCAGCCCGGTGTCGAGGTGCCGGCGCATCAGGCGGACACGAGCCAGGTCGGCCTGCGAGTACAGCCGCAGACCGCCCGGCGAGCGCGTCGGCCGCAGCAGCTCGTAGCGCCGCTCCCACGCCCGCAGCCGCTCGGGACTCACGCCGGAGCGCCGGCTCAGCTCGCCGATTCGCAGGAGGCCGTCGCCGGGCACGAGCGATTTATACAGAACCAGAACAGGAGGTGGACACGACTTGCTCATCCGATCGTGCGGCAACGCTCGTATAGGAGCTGTACAGATCTTGTCCAAGCCCGTGACTGGCAAACCTCCCCGCCGGACGGGCCCTCGCTTCAAGGAGTCCACATGCGTTCGTTCCGCAGCATCCTCGCCCTCGCCGCTTCCACCACCGTCGTGCTGACCGCCGCCGGCTCCGCGTCCGCCGCGGTCAAGGTCGACCGGGGCGCGGCGGCCGACAAGAACATCGTCGAGACCGCGGTCGCGGCCGGCCAGTTCAAGACACTCGCGTCACTGCTGCAGCAGGCCGACCTCGTCGACACGCTCTCCGGCAAGGGCAAGTTCACCGTCTTCGCCCCCACCGACGCCGCCTTTGCCAAGGTCCCGAAGAAGACCCTCGACGCCCTCGCCAAGGACAAGGCCAAGCTGCGCGCCGTCCTCCTCTACCACGTCGCCAAGGGCAACCTGACGGCGTCCAAGGTCGTCAAGCGCAAGTCGATCAAGACGCTCAACGGCGACCGCGTCAACGTCCGCGTCCGCGCGGACAAGGTCTACGTCGGCGGCGCGCGCGTCACGACGCCCGACGTGAAGGCCTCCAACGGCGTCATCCACGTCATCAACAAGGTGCTCATCCCCCGCTGATCCGACGATCGCCGCTAGGGCAGGCGCGCCAGCAGGCGCTGCCAGGCGCGTTCGGCGGCGCCGACGACCGGGCCCTCCTCGCCGAGCGCGGCCGGCACCACCGGTGTCGGCGTCTCCCGGCGAACCCGCATGAGCCCGTCGCGGTAGGTCGCGTCGACGTCCTCGCCGGCGATCGCCAGGAGGTCCGTTCCGAGGCCGCCGACCGTGACGACGTCGGGATCGAGGGCGTTGACCAGCCCGGCGATGCCCTTGCCCAGCGCTTGCGAGGCCGCGCCGACCGCCGCTCGCGCGTCGGCCTCGCCCGCTTGGGCGCGGGCGGTCACCCGGTGGGCGAACGTGACGGGGTCGTGCGGTGAGGGGTCGCCCAGCGCGCGGGCGAGGGCGCTGCCGTCGACGGCGGTGCCCCAGCAGCCGTGGGCGCCGCACGGGCACCGCACGGCCGGGTCGCCGAGCGGCATGTGGCCGAACTCGCCGCCGACCCCGCGGGCGCCCCCGATCAGCCGACCGCCCTCGACCAGCGCGCCGCCGAGGCCGGCGTCGATCCGCAGGTGCAGCGCGAGCCGTGCGCCGGTCGCCGCGCCGCGCCACGCCTCCGCGAGCGCGCTCAACGTGGCGTCGTTGTCGGCGACGACGAGGTCGCCGTCCGGCCACAGGGCCCAGAGGTCGACGCCCTCCCAGCCGAGCGCGGGCGCGTCCACGAAGCGCTCGTCCGTCACGAGGCCGGGAGCAGAGATCCCGAGCGCGCGGACTCGGCCGGGGAGGCGCGCTCGGAGCTGCGCGACCGCGTCGGCGACCGTGCCGAGGACCGCCTGCGCCGGTCCGGTGGGGTGGCGTCCGGCCAGGTGCGCGACCGTCACGCCACCGAGCTCGACGGCGTCCACGCGCCACTCCTCGTGGCTGAGGACGGCCGCCAGCACGATCGGGCCCTCCGGGTGGGCGCTCAGGCGGCGGGTCGGGCGGCCGCGGCCACCGGTCGCGAGCGGCGGTCCCTCGGTCAAGAGCCGTGCGTCGACCAGCCCGGCGACGACCTCCGCGACCCGCCCGCTGCTGATCCGCAACCGGCGGCCGGCCTCGGCGCGCGTCAGGCCCGGGTGCGTGTGCACCGCGGAGAGGAGCGTCTGCGTGTGGTCGGACACCGCCGCCATCTCACCATGAGAATATCCTCCGTTGCGGAGTAAAATGCGCTGGATGACTCCCGGCGACCACGCTCCCGCGTCCCGGACGCCCGTCCCCGTGCTGCTCACCCTGCTCGCCCTCGGGGTCTTCGCCGCGGTCACCTCGGAGGTGCTGCCGGTCGGCCTGCTCCCGGCGATCGGCGAGAGCCTGCACGCGGACGAGGCGTCCGTCGGTCTGCTGGTGTCGGTGTACGCGGTCGTGGTCGCCGGCGCCTCGCTGCCCCTGACCGGCCTGCTCGCCCGCTGGCCGCGGCGGCGAGCGCTCTGGGTGCTGCTGGTCGCCTACGCCGTGGGCAACGCGACGTTCGCGCTGGCCGACGACTACGCCGTCGCCGTGGCGGCCCGCCTGCTCGCCGGGTTCGCCCACGCCGGCTTCTTCTCCGTCACCATCGGCACCGCCGTCTCACTCGTGCCGATGGAGCGGGCGGGACGAGCGGCCGCCTGGGTCTACGCCGGGACGACGCTCGCCCTGGCCGGCGGCGTCCCCGCCGGGACCGCGCTCGGCACGGCGATCGGCTGGCGCTGGTCGTTCGCCGCGATCGCGCTGGTGCTGCTGATCCTGGCCGCCCTGATGGCGGTGTTGCTCCCGTCGGCCCCACCTCCGGCCACGACAGCCTCCGAGCCGGTGCTGCGCACGCTCCGCAAGCGTCCCGTGCTGCTCGTCGCGGCGGTCATCAGCCTGCTCACGCTCGGCCACTACACCGCCTTCACCTACGCCAGCCCGATCCTCACGGCGGCCGGCATCGGCGAGGCCTCGGTCAGCCTGGTCCTCTTCGGCTACGGGATCGCGGGCGCCCTGGGTCTCTGGGTCGCCGGCGCCGTCGCCGACCGCGAGCCACGAAGGGCGTTGCTGGTGGCCGTGACCATGACGACCGCCGCGCTGCTCGCACTCGGCGTCCCGGGGCGGCCCGTCGGCGCGGTCGTCATCGCCATGCTCGTCTGGGGCGCGGCGTTCGGCTCGCTCCCCACGCTGCTCCAGACCCTCGCCCACCGCGCCGCGTCCACGTCCGCCGACACGGCGCCCGCCGTGGTCAACGCCACCTTCAACCTCGGCATCTCCGCCGGCGGCCTGCTCGGCGGTCGCGTCCTCCTGATGGCCTCGCCGTCGACGACGGCGGTGGCCGGCGCGGCGCTGACGACGCTCGCGCTGCTGCTCGTGCTCGCGGCGCGCCCACGGCCCAGCCGAGTCGGCTGGACCGTGGCGTCGCCGCGCCCTAGGGGTTGGTCGTGGAGAGCGTGAACGTCACCGTCTTGCTGTAGGTGCCGGTCCGCAGCGCGTCGTTGGCGCCGATCGATTGCTTGAACGTGACCGTCACGTCGTCATTGGACACGGGGCCGGTCCACGTCGACTTCGAGAACGCCACCTGCAGCGGCTGCGGCAGCGAGAACGCGCCGTTGGTGAGATGGCCCGGGTCGGACACGCTCAGCGTCGCGTCGCCTGCGGTCGAGGTCACCCTCGCCGTCGTCGTGGCGACGTAGTCGTCGGCCACGCCGGGGACGAACGGGGCGAACGAGGCGGGCGCGCCCAGGGTGAGCGACAGCGTCGCCGGGACGGTGCCGCCGACCGTCGTCTGCTCCTCGTCGGCGATCCAGTTCGAAGCGGTCACGTAGACCGCGTCGGGCGAGGAGAACTCCGCGTTCTTGGTCCCGTCGCCGAACTGGAAGAAGCCGCGCTGCTTGACCGCGCCGCGCCCGGGGAACGGGTCGGGGTTCGAGGCGAGGTAGGTCGGGTTGACGGTGTAGAGGTCCGTCTTGGAATCCGCGAGGACCGGCTTCACACCCTCGTACGGCGCGTCCGTGACGGCGAGGTTGACCGACAGGTACAGGGCGTCGGGGTTGGTGGCCGAGACGCGCGAGGAGAAGTACTTGTCCGCGCTCTGCCCGGCCGGGACCGTAAGCGGCACGACCTTGTCGCCGACCAGGAGGTTGAACGTGACGTCGCCGTAACCGCGGGCGACGAACGTCGCCCAGTCCGCGTCCCGCATGTACTCGGGGCGCTCGACCTTGAACTCCAACCGCATCGGCGCCACGTATGTGGTGCTCAGGTACTCCGGGTCGTTCAGGGGCAGGTAGACCCCGCCCGCGGCGTGCCCGAGCGCGAACGCCGCCGCCGTCGGCGCCGAGTTGCCGCGCCCGTTCCACATCGGGATGTTGAACGCGGTGGCACCGAGCAGGGCCCGCGAGCCCAACTGGCTCTTGCCGACCGCGGCCGACGCGTCCTTGAAGGTGCCGATCGTGACGTCGAGCAGGTCGAGGTCCGCCCGGTCGGCGTTGAGCCCCGGCATGCCCGCCCACATGAACTGGGCGCCGGCCGGGCCCGAGTACCGGGCCATCTCCAGCATGCCGTCGGCCATCATCTTCGTCATCTGCACGGCCGAGTCGACCTTCATCCGCTCGTTGGCCGTGTGCCACCAGCGCTCGTTGCCCGGGATGACGGCGCCGAACGCGGTCATCTTGTTGCGGAAGTTGCTGGCCAGGGTGCCGCCGGTCGTGCCTTGCGGGTAGGTGACGTCCCGCAGCGCGGACGGGTCCGCGAACGCCGCCGGCTCATGGTCGATCGTGGCCCGGTAGCTGCCGAACTGCAGCGCCGTCAGCGGGTTGTCGTGCGTGACGTACAGCCCGGCGCCGATCGGCGAGCCGAGGGCGCCGAGCGTGAAGCCCTTCGCCTGGAAGGCGGCCGTGACCGCCGCGGTCGCCTGGGCCGAGTCGGCCGCGGTGACGTGCATGCTGCGCACGAACAGCGGGATGCTGAGGCTGCCGGTGGCGTCCGTGTAGAAGCTGGTCGGCGTCTCTGAGTTGATGCCGCCCATCAGGGCGAAGGTCAGGTTCGGCGTGCCGTTGCTGGGGTTGCGCAGCAGGCTCGCGGGGATGCCCATGTACTTGCCGATGTAGGCCTCGCCCTCGACCCCGTCGCGGAAGAACAGGTCGGTGATGCCGTCGGCGGCCTGCTTGAGCTGCAGGCCGGGGTCGAGCGCCTTGGAGAGCAGGAACATCCCCCAGACGACGGCGTTCTTGCCGTATTGCGGCGTCGGCATCTCCATCGCGACGTCGGTGTTGACCTCGAGCGTGAGCGCGTCGCCCGCGATCGTCGTCTGCACCTTGGGCGTGGTGCCGGGAGCCGCGGGGAGCCAGCCCTTCGCGGTCGCGGCCGCGGTGACCGCCGCCGCGAACCGGTCCCGCGCCGCAGCGTCCGCCCCTGTCACGTCGAGGGTGAAGATGGCCCGCGAGGCGATCTGGGTGGTGCTGCCGTACGCGATGTCCTTGAGCGTCGGGTCACCTTCGCGCAACGTCACGCCGGCCCTGGCGTCCGTCAACCGGAACGCCTTGCCGGCGTCCGCGGACAGGCTCATCGACGCCGACGGGGTCACCGACCCGGAGTTGCCGACGATGACCGGGAACCGCGAGTCGGAGGTGTAGGCCGCGACCGGCGTCTCCTCCCGGTTGAGGTTCTTGTAGGCCCAGTTGTCGTAGAAGCTCGGGTTCGCGTTGTACGGGATCGACTGGAAGGTGGCGGTGTTCGCCGCCGTGGGCGTGCCGGGACCGCCGTCCTCGTAGATGCCCATGACGATGCGGACGCGTCGATCCATGGGCAGCCCCGCCTCGAGCATCGCCTTGGCGGCGAGCAGCGTCGCGAGCGTCGGGCCGCTGTCGTCCTGCAGGCCCGCCCCGTAGACCCAGCCGTCCTTGACGTAGGACGAGTGGTAGGCGCCGGGCGTGCCGAGGTTGCCGAAGGGGTCCCGCCAGCGCGCGAGCTGGGCGGCCGTCACCGACGCCGTCGGCGAGTCCAGATGGCTCAACGCCATGACCATCTCCGGAGCGTCCGGATCGCCGATCTCCGCGTACACGTACTTGTCGGGCTGGCGCTGCACGACGACCGGGAATCCCAGGTCCTTCGCCAGCTTCACGACCCAGGCGAGCTTCGCGACCTTGCGGTCGTACTCGTTCTGGTTGGCCGCCGTGTTGCTGACCGGGAACGGATACGCGGTCGCGGCCGTGCCGCCCCGCGAGATCGAGTCGTAGGTCGCTCCGTCCAGCATCGCCCCGACCAGCGTGAGCGGGTCGTACGTGCCGTCCCCCGCCCGCGCGTCGCTGATGCGGCCCGCCAACGCCTCGACCTCCGCGTGGATCGCGTCCCGCTCGGCGTCGGTGACCGACAGGTCGTACGTCACGCTCGGCTGGAACTGCTCCTCGCCGATGCCGCTCGCGGACGCATCGCCCGCGCCTCCCGTGGACAAGAGCAATGACATCCCCAATGCCATCGCCAGAGGCTTCCCCCGCATACCCGCACCCCCGTACGACTACAGAACGTAGGACTTCGCTGGCCCGGACCCTGTCAGCCCGTCGTCGAGGTGTCAACGACCCCTTGGCCGAGCGGCCTAGCAGGAGCGGCTGTTCACCGACGCAACGGCAGGAACCCGTCGGCCAACCGCGGCGGAAGGAGCATCGTCGGACGGGTGCCCATGCCGATCAGCTCGAGCGCGGTGCTCCCCGTGACCGCCGTGGCGACCGCTCCCCGAGCGCGGTGCCCCACGATCACGAGGTCCGAGGAGACCTCATCGGCGACGTCCGCGATCACCGGCGCCGGCCGGCCGGGGCGGACGCGCGCGTCCACGTCGAGGCCCGGCGGAAGCTTCGAGAGGACCTGGCGCATGAGCCGCTCGGCAGCACCGCGGTCCGTGTCGACCCGCGGGCCGGGCATACGTGGCGAGCCCGTCCTGACCGAGCCGAGCTCGACGGCGTGCACCAACACGAGTGCAGCGCCGAGTCTCGCCGCCATCCGCCCCACCGCTTGGGCAAGCGCGATCTGATCGGCACCGTCGTCCACCACCGCGCAGACGAGCGGCCCTCCGAGCGTGACCGGAGCAGCGCCGGCCCGGACGACGACCACGGGGACTTCGCGCTCGGCGATCACGGCTCGAGTGGTGCTGCCCAGGGCAGCGCTGGTGACCGCGCCCTGGCCGCGCGAGCCCATGATGACCAGCTGGGCGCCGTGCTCGCGCGCCGCCCCCAGGATGCCGGCCGCGGCGCTCTCCGCCACCACCATCTCGGTTCGACCGCTCGGGAGCCGCAGGTCTTCGAAGAGCGCGGACGCGGCGGCGCGCGCCGCGTTCAGCAGGTGCAGGTCGGCGGCGTCAGGCCGCGGTTGCGCCGGAGCGACGTGGACGAACCGCGGCTCGAGCTCGAGCTTCGAGGCCAGCCAGGTGCCGAGCACGACCACGTCGGCCGCGTACGCGTCCTCGTCCACGGCGCAGACGGCCGCGACTGCCGAGGGGTGTGAGGCGGAGGTGCTCATCGCCGGCGCGCGCGGCCCATCGTACCGGCGCGGCGAGCGGTCGAGTGGTCGGGCATGATGTGCACCCGGATGGTCGCGATCCCGTGAAGTCGTCTCGCGCCGACCCCCTCGCCTGGACCGCCACTGCCGGCGCGCTCGCCGGATTCGCGGTCTGTCTCGCGGGGTGGCTCGCGGGAGGAGGCAGCGTCGACGTCGCCTGGGCGCCGACGCTCGACCTCCGGCTGGATCTGGCGTTCGACGGGCTCGGGGCGCTGTACGCCCTGCTGGCCACGGGAATCGGCACCGCCGTGTTCGCCTACGGCTCGGCCTATCTGCCGCTGCACCTGGCGCACGGCGAGCGCCCCGCGACCGAGGCCCGCCGCTTCTGGCCATGGATGACGCTGTTCATGCTCTCGATGATCGGGCTCGCGTGCGCGCGCGACCTGGTGCTGCTGTTCGTCTTCTTCGACCTGACCGCCGTTGCGTCGTACTTCCTGATCGGCTTCGACCGTGACCGGCGCGAGGCACGCGGCGCGGCGCTCATGGCGCTGCTCGTCACCGGTGTCAGCGCCGTCGCGCTGCTCTTGGGCGCGGTGTTGCTGTACGCGGAATACGGCACGTTCTCGCTCCCGCAGCTGTTCGACCGCGCGCAGGCCGGGACGACGACCACGGTCGCCTGCGCGCTGATCGCGGTCGCGGCCCTCGCGAAGAGCGCCCAGGTGCCGCTGCACTTCTGGTTGCCGCGCGCGATGGCCGCGCCGACGCCGGTGTCGGCGTACCTGCACTCGGCCGCGATGGTGGCGGCCGGCGTGCTCGTCCTCGGCCGGGTGCACCCGCTGCTCGCGCTCGACGCGGTCCTGCTCGACGGGCTGCTGGTGATCGGGCTGGCGTCGATCGTCATCGGCGGCCTGCTGGCCCTGGCGCAGGACGAGCTCAAGCAGATCCTGGCCCACTCGACGATCTCCCAGTACGGGTACGTCGTGACGTTGTACGGGATCGGCGGCGCGGCGGGTGCGGGCGCCGCCGCCCTCTACGTGATCACGCACGCCATCGCCAAGAGCGCCCTGTTCATGACCGCGGGGGCCGTGACGGAAGCGACGGGCGAGGCGCGGCTCTCGCACCTCGGCGGGCTGGCGCGCACGATGCCGGTGCTGGCCGTGGCGAGCGGCGTCGCGGCGGCGACCCTCGCCGCGCTCCCGCTGACCCTCGGGTTCTTCAAGGACGAGTTGTTCTTCGCCGCCGCACGCGAGCGCGGCTGGCTCGTGGCGGTGATGGCCGTCGTCGCAGCCGCGTTGACCTTCGCCTACATCGCCCGGTTCTGGTTCGGCCTGTTCACGGGGCCGCGGCGCACGGCGGCCGGCGCGATCCCGTCGCTGCTGGTCGCACCGGTCGTGGTGCTCGCCGCGATCGCGCTCGTGGGCGGGTTCGTCGTGAGCCCGTTCACCGAGTTGGCCAATGACGCCGCGACGGTCACGTACGGCGCTCCGGTCGACCTCCACCCTGCCTACCACGTCGACGCGCGGGCGGAGAACCTGATGGCCCTGGCGGCATGGGCGCTCGGCGCAGCGTTCGTGCTCGTCCCGCGTGCCCGCGCGGCGCTCGTGGGCGCGGTCGCCCGGGTGGGCGATCGCGTCGGCCCACGCCGCGTGTACGGGACCTCGCTGCGGGCGCTCAACCGCTGCTCGGACCGACTGCACGACGCAGAGGTCCGCGACCTGCGCAACAGCATCGCCGCGGTGCTCGTGCCCACGGGCGTGCTCGTCGCCCTGGGCCTCGTGTTCACCCCGACCGAGAACTCGTTCATCGTCGGCCCGGTCGCGGCGGGTGATCTGCCGATCATCGTTCTCCTCGTGCTGTGCGTGGCCGCCGCCTTCACCGCGGTCCGTGATCCGGGCCGGTTGCGGCCGGTGCTCGCCCTCTCGGTCCTCGGGTTCGCCCTTGCCGCCGTGTACGCGGTCTCCGGCGCTCCAGACGTCGCGTTGGTGGCCGTGCTGGTCGAGACGATCTTCACCCTGGTGTTCGTCGGCGTCTTCTCCCGGCTGCCCCAACCCCGCCGGGACCGCCCACCACGACGTCGCCGGCGCGCGGTCGTCGGCGGGGTCGTCGCGGGCGCCACGTCGTTCGTCGTGATCTGGGCGACGCTGTCGCGGACGAGCCAGACGACCGGTGACGCGGCCGAGCACGTCAAGCGCGCCAAGGACGCGCACGGCGGTGACGTCGTGACCGTCATCCTCGCCGACTTCCGTGGGCTGGACACCATGGTGGAGATCACCGTGCTGGCGGTCGCGATCGTCGGGGTCGCCAGCCTGCTCCGCGCCGGGAGGAGCTGGTGAACGCGATCATCGAGGTCGTCGCCCCGCGTCTGCTCGGGCCCGCGGTGATGGTCGCCGCGGCGATCATCGTCAAGGGGTACACCGACGTCGGCGACGGCTTCTCCGCGGGCGTCATCGTCGCGCTGGCGATCTCCCTGCGGTACATCACCTACGGACCTCGGCGCGCCGAGCGCAGCCTGCCGATCCTCCGTCACGCGCCGGTCATCGCGGCCGGCGGCCTGGTGCTCGCGCTGCTGGTCGGCTTCGCGCCGATCGTCTTCGGTGACCCGCCCTTCACCCACTGGCCGGCGCCCGACGCCGAGGTCGTCAAGCTCGGGACCCTGGAGCTGATCACCGCGGTCGCGTTCGACATCGGGGTCTTCCTGCTCGTCTGCGGAGCGCTCGTGACGCTCGTCCACCATCTCTCGACGCTCGTCGAAGGAGCGGACGGGTGAAGCTGATCTTCGCCCTCGTCGCCGCCACCCTGTTCGGCTCCGGCGCGTACCTGCTGCTCAACCGCGACCTCGTCCGCGTGGTCCTCGGCGTCGTCCTGATCTCCCAGGCCGCCGTGCTGACGCTGATCGCCTCGGGCCTCACCCGCGGCGCCGCTCCGATCTACCCGCTGACCGAAAGCGACATCAGCGACCCGCTCAGCCAGGGCATGGCGCTGACGGCGATCGTCATCGGCCTCGCCGTCACCGCGCTGCTGCTGGTGCTCGTCCTGCGGGTGGTCCAGGCGTTCGAGTCGCGCGAGCTCGACGAGATCGCCGAGGACGAGGCCTCACGCGACGCGGAGCTCGAGCGCCGGCATTCCCGTGAGCACGAGGACGAGGAGGCGGCCGCGCGGTGACCGCACTCGCCCTGGCACTCGTGATCCCGTGGGCCGCGGGCGTCGTGCTCGTGCTCTGCGACGGCCGCAAGCGATCGGTGGGCTGGGTGGCGGTCGCCGTGCTCGCCGCCAACCTCGTCGCGCTCGTGGTGCTCGCCACCCAGGTGCTTCCCGACGGCAAGGTGGAGGCGACCACGGGCAACTGGCCGACCGGCGTGGGGATCACGCTCCGCGCGGACGCGCTGGGCGTGCTGTTCGCGCTGCTGTCGTCGCTGGCCGTGCTGACGGCGATGATCCACGAGGTCCTCGAAGGTGTGCGGGAACGGGTCTTCCCGGGGCTCGTGGTGCTCTTGGGCGCCGGTCTCTCCGGCGTGTTCCTCACCGGCGACCTCTTCGACTTCTACGTCTTCTTCGAGCTGGCGATGACCGCCGCCTACATCCTCGCCACCTACGGCGGCACACGCCGGGAGCTCGGCGCGGCGCTCGTGTTCACGACCGTCAACCTGCTCGGCACCTTCGTGTTCCTGCTGTCGGTCGCCGGCCTGTACCACGTCACCGGCACGCTCGACATGGCCCGGATCGCCGAGCGTGCCGCGGGCGTGGACCCGAACGCCGCGATCCTGATCGCCGTCGGCTTCTTCGCCGCGTTCAGCGTCAAGCTCGGGCTGTTCCCGTTCCACTTCTGGCTGCCGACGGTCTACACCGGCTCGCGGCCCGCGGTCGCGGCCATCCTCAGCGGCGGGCTGGCCAACATCGGCGCCTACGGGCTGCTGCGGTTCGGCGGCGAGCTGCTGCCCGACGAGCTCGCGCTCGCCGGCACCGCCTTGATCGTGATCGGCAGCGCGTCGATCCTCTATGGCGGCCTGCTGGCGGTGTCGCGGCGCACGTCGGCCGAGATGCTCGCCTACTCGGCGATCGGCCAGGTGGGCTACGTGCTCGTGGCCGTCGGGGTGGGCGGCGAGGTCGGCTTCGCCGCCGCGATCCTGTACTCGGTGGTCAACGCGCTCAACAAGGTGCTGCTGTTCCTCACCGTCGAGCTGCGCGGGGCGCTCGTGGGCGCGGTGTTCGTGATCGGAGCCCTGAGCGTGGCGGGCGTGCCGCCCGCGGCCGGGTTCATCGGCAAGCTGGAGCTCTTCCGGGCCGCGATCGACGACCCGGTCGTGCTCGTGTTGTTCTTCCTCGGCAGCGCGCTGTCGTTCGTGTACGTGTTCCAGATCTACCAATTCGACTTCTGGCGCCACGAGCGCACGAGCGCCGGCAGCCGCTGGCCGCAGCAGGCGCTGGTGGCGCTCATCGCGCTGGTGGTCTTGGCGATGGGGGTCTGGCCCGAGCCGCTGCTCGCGCTCAGCCACGACGCCGCCGCGGTGCTCGCGAGGGCGGCCGGATGACCCGCGTCATCGTGCAGGCGCTGGCCCTGATGGGCGTCTACCTCCTCGTCCTCACGAGCACGAAGCCCGCCGACGCCGCCGCCGGGCTCGCACTCGGCCTGGTGCTCGCGGTCGGGCTGCGGCCGCGACTGGCCGGCCGGTCCGCCCCTTCGCCGTCGTGGCGCGGACTGCTCGCTCTCGGTCCGGTGCTCGCGACCACCGCGCTCGAGATGATCCTCGGGAGCTGGCGCACGGCTCGCTTCTGCCTGCGCGGCGGCGGACAGCCCGGGTTCGTCGAGATCCCGCGCGGGGAGCGCTCACGGCACGGCATCGCCTTCTGGGGCGTGCTGACGGGCGAGGCCCCCGACGAAGTGCCCGTGGACGTCGACGAGGAGCGCGACGTGCTGATCGTCCACCTGATCGACGCCAGCGATCCCGACGCCGTGCGCGAGCGCCACCGGCGAGCGTACGAGCGCTTCCAACGCAAGGTGGTGCCCTGATCGATGCCGGAGATCGTGGCCGTCATCGCCGCCGGCTGGTCGACGCTGCTGCTGTTCGGCGGCGGCCTCCTGCTGCTGCGCTCCCCGGACACCCTGCACCGCGTCCTCGCGCTCGACGTGCTCGTGGCGATCGTGATCATGCTGCTGACCACGCTCTCCTACCTGCGCGATGTCTCCTACTACATCGACGCGGCCCTCGCCCTTGCGCTGCTCGCGCTCACGTCGACGCTGGTCGCCGCCCGCTACGTCACCCGCGGAGGGCCGTTCTGATGATGCTCGACGTGCTCGGCGCGGTGCTGCTCGGACTCGGCCTCCTGCTCGCCACCATCGGCCTCTACGGCCTGCTGCGCATGCGCGACATCAACCACCAGCTGCACCCGGCGGGGTTGGTGACGGGACCGGCGGTCCTCCTGGTCCTGCTGGCCTCCGTGGCCACCGGCAGCGCCGAGATCATCACCAGCGCGGTGCTCGTGATCCTGTTCGTGCTCGTCACCTCGCCGCTGTCCGCGCACGCGATCGCGCGAGCCGCCCGACGCCGCCGACGTCCGTAGCGACCTCCGCCTCACCGGCAAGACGTCCACGGCACTCCAGAAACAAAGAGATCCGGCGCGATGGCGCGCCGGATCTCTGTAGGTGGTGGGAGAAGGATTCGAACCTTCGAAGGCTAAGCCAACGGGTTTACAGCCCGTCCCCTTTGACCGCTCGGGAATCCCACCGGGCGGCGTGCCAGTTTAGCGACCGATCACGCGCTCGCTGTCGGGATCGAAGAGATGGACCCGGTTCGGGTCCACCCGCAAGCGGACGAGGGACCCCGGATCGGGCCGCAGGGAAGGCGGGACGCGGGCCACGAAACGCGTGGAGTCGTCGATGAGCTCCTCGTCCGAGGTGTCCAGCATGTCGCCCGTCAGGACGGAGGACGACGGCGCCTGGAGGTGCAGGAGGACGTCGCTGCCGAGCATCTCGGTGAGGACGACGCGCAGCTCCAGGATGCCCGGGCCGGACTCCGCGCCCGCCGGCTCCAGGGCCTCGGGCCGGATGCCGACGATCACGTCGCCGCGGTGGGCGCTGTTGACGGGCAGGAGGTGGTCCCCCAGCCGGACGCCGGTCTCGTCGACGACGCCGCGGAGCAGGTTCATGGCCGGGGAGCCGATGAAGCCGGCCACGAAGACGTTGGACGGCTGCTCGTACAACGCTTGCGGCGTGTCCAGCTGCTCCAACCGCCCGTCGCGCATGACGGCGACCCGGTCGCCCATGGTCATGGCCTCGGTCTGGTCGTGGGTGACGTAGAGCGTGGTGGTGCCGAGCTCCTGGTGGAGCTTGGCGATGTAGGCGCGCATCTCGACGCGGAGCTTGGCGTCGAGGTTCGACAGCGGCTCGTCCATGAGGAACGCCTCGGGCGAGCGGACGATCGCGCGGCCCAGGGCGACGCGCTGGCGCTGGCCGCCGGACAACGCCTTCGGGCGCCGACCGAGGAGCTCGCCGATGCCCAACCGCCCCGCGGCCGACTTCACGCGCTGCTCGATCTCCGACTTCGGGACCTTCTGCAGCTTCAGGGCGAAGCCCATGTTCTCGGCCACGGACATGTGCGGGTACAGCGCGTAGGACTGGAAGACCATCGCGATGTCGCGGTCCTTGGGCGCGACGTCGTTGACGACGCGCGGGCCGATCGAGATCGCGCCCGACGTCGCCTCCTCCAGGCCGGCGACCATGCGCAGCGCGGTCGACTTGCCGGAGCCCGACGGGCCGACCAGGATCGTGAACTCGCCGTCGGCGATCTCCAGGTCCAGGCCGTCGACGGCCTTCGTCCCGTCGTCGAACACCTTGGACACGTCCTCGAAGGCGATCGAGGCCATCACGCACCACCCTTCCGCGTCGCCGCGATGTGATCCCGGTACCAGAGCGCGCTGCGCTTGGGCGTGCGCTCCTGCGTGTCGTAGTCGACCCGCACGATGCCGAAACGCTTGTCGTAGCCATGTTCCCACTCGAAGTTGTCGAGCAGGGACCAGGCGTGGTAGCGCTGGACGTTCACCCCGGCCTGGACCGACGCGCGCAGCGCCTCGAGGTGGGTCTTCAGGTAAGCCACCCGCGACGGGTCCTCGACGACGCCGTCGACCAGCCGCTCGTCGTCGAACGCGGCGCCGTTCTCGGTGATCCAGATCTCCAGGTCGCCGTAGTCGGCGCGCAAGCGCAGCAGCATGTCCTGCAGCCCGCTCGCGTCGACCGGCCAGCCCATCGCCGTCGTCGCCCCGCGCGGGACGACCGTGGACACGCCCAGCGGCGCCTCCGTCGAGGTCCGCACGTACGTCGGGTTGTAGTAGTTGACGCCGAGGAAGTCGATCGGGCGCGAGATCACGTCCATGTCCTCGGGATTGAGCACCGGCAGCGGCCCGAAGACCCGCTCGTAGTGCTCGAGCATCTCCACGGGGTAGGTCCCGCGCAGCACCGGGTCCAGGAACCACCGGTTCTGGTGGGCGTCCATCATCGCCACGGCCGCCGGCTCGTCGCCGCGCATCGGGTTGAGGTTCAGCGTGATGCCGACGGGTGCCTTGACCGCCGCACGCAGCGCGTCCACCGCCAGCCCGTGCGAGAGCAGCAGGTTGTGGGAGACCGCCAGCGCCGTCGGCCAGTCCTTGATCCCCGGCGCCTTGCGCCCGTGCGCGTGCCCGAGGAAGGCGACGACCCACGGCTCGTTGTGCGTGATCCAGCCCTGGACGACGTCGCCGAGCTCGGCCGCCATGTGCGCGGCGTACTCGGCGAAGCGCAGCGCCGTGTCGCGCACCGCCCAGCCGCCGACCTCCTGTCGCGCCTGCGGCAGGTCCCAGTGATAGAGGGTCGCGACCGGCTCGATGCCCCGTTCGAGCAACCCCTCGGCGAGCCGGCGGTAGAACGCCACCCCGCGCGAGTTCAGGGGCCCGCGCCCGTCCGGCTGCACGCGCGGCCAGGCGATCGAGAAGCGGTAGGACTCCAGGCCGAGCTCGACCATCAGGTCCAGGTCGTCGGCCCAGCGGTGGTAGTGGTCACAGGCGACGTCGCCCGTGTCGCCTCCCACGACGGCACCGGGCTTGTGCGAGAAGCGATCCCAGATCGACTCGCCGCGCCCGTCCTCGCGCACGGCGCCCTCGACCTGGTAGGACGCAGTCGCCGCGCCGAAGCGGAAGCCGTTGGGAAGCCATGAGACCGCGTCGGCGGCGGGCTTGGGAGCGGTGGCCGTCATCCCTTCACCGCCCCGGCGGTGATGCCCTTCACGAGCCAACGCTGGGTCGCGAAGAAGGCGATGAGCACGGGAAGGGTGGAGACCACGCCGGCCGCCATCAGCTGCGCCGTCCTTTCCTGGTAGTTGCCGATGAAGTTGCGGATGCCGATCGGGATCGTCTCGGCGTTCTCTTGCGTCAGGGCCGCGACGAACAGCAGCTCGTCCCAGGCGAACAGGAACGCGTAGACGAACGTCGCGACGAGGCCGGGCGCCGCAGCCGGCAGCACGATCTTCACGAACGCGCCGAAGCGGGTGCAGCCGTCGACCATCGCGGCCTCCTCGAGGTCCCGCGGGATCGCGGCGAAGAAGTACCGCATGAAGTAGATCGCCACAGGCGTGAAGAACGCCGTGTAGACGAGGATCATCCCGGCGTGGGTGTCGAACAGCGCGACCGGCGTGTTCTGCTTGAGCCAGACGAAGCCCATGAACACGGGCAGCAGGAACAGCGAGCCCGGGATCAGCTGCGTGCCGACCACGCCGAGTGAGAGGCCCGTCGCGCCACGGAACTTGAACCGCGCGAGCGCGTAGCCGGCGCACGACGCGAACGCCGTCGCGCACAGCGCCGCCGCCGTGCAGATGATCAGCGAGTTGACCATGTACCGCTCGAAGTCCACGGTCTTCCACATCCGGCTGAAGGCCGTGAAGGTGGGCTCGAGCAGGTTGTAGGCGCCGGTCGAGAGCTGGCCGTCGGTCTGCAGCGAGGCCGCGACGAGCCAGATGATCGGCGAGAGCATCAGGAGCAGGACGAGCCACGTGAGCACGTCGAGGCCCCTGTTCACGAGCCGCGCGCTCATGTGACCTCCAGATCTCGCTTGAAGGCGCGGTACCAGAAGGCCACCCACACGCACATCGCGAGCGTGAGCAGCACCGAGGCGGCAGCGCCGAAGCCGAACAGGTTGTTGGAGAACGACTGCCTGACGATCAACGTCATCATCAGGTCGGCGTCCGGGCCCGGGTTGGACCCGAGCATGATGTAGGGGATCGCGAACTGGTAGGTCGCGTAGATCACGCCGAACAGCAGCTGCACGGCGATCAGCGGCCGCAGCAGCGGCAGCGTGATGTAGCGGAAGCGGCGGAGCGGTCCCGCGCCGTCGATCGCCGCCGCCTCGTGCAGCTCCGGCGGCATCGCCTGTAGCCCGGCGAGGAAGAAGATCATCGCGAACGGCAGGCCGCGCCAGACGCTCGGGATGACGATCGCCCACATCGAGTTCCCGCCGAGCAGCCAGATCGGGCGGTCGGAGAGGATGTGCGTGTAGTCGACGAGGACCTTGTTGATGATCCCGACGTCGCTCTGCCACATGAACTGCCAGAGCACGGCGACGACGAAGCTGGGCACGATCCACGGCGCGAGCATCAGCGTCCGCACGAGCCGCTGGCCGCGCATCGGCCGGTTGAGCAGCAGCGCGATCGCCAGGCCGCCGGCGAGTGTTCCCAGGACCACCCAGAACGTGTAGACGGCCGTGTTCTGGACGGCGCCGAAGAACCCGGAGTGCAGCGGGTTCGCCGTGTCGAAGAGGATGCCGCGGTAGTTCTCCAGGCCCGCCCACGGTGCGTCGAAGAGCCGCGCGAAGGTGAACGTGTTGAGCCGCTTGAAGCTCAGCACCACACCACCCGCCGTGGGGATCAGGTGCACGAGCACCATGAACGTCACGGCGGGCGCGATCAGCCCGTAGACGAACCAGTTGCGGCGGCGGCGAGGCCGCCCCGCCCGCGAGGGGAGGACGCGGGCGGAGCTGGCCTCGGGGGGCGGCTGAAGGGTTGTCTGCGCCACTACCCTGCCGACTGGGCCAACAGCCCGTCGGCCTCCTTCGCCGCCGCGTCGAGCTGGGACTTCACGGTCGCCGCGTTGTAGTCCGAGCCGACACCGGCTGCGCTGTCGAGGATGTTCCCGAAGCGCGTCTTGTACGCGTTCTCGATCTGGCCCCACTGCGGGATGGACGCGTACGTCCGGCCCGTCTGGATGGCCTCGAAGAACGCCTTGTGGTTCTCAGAGGAGTCGCCGACCTGCTGCTGGGGGTCCAGCCGGGCCGGGAACATCCCGAGCAACTTCGCGTAGTCGACCTGGGTCTGGTCCTCGGAGAGGAACTTGACCAGCGCCCACGCCTCCGCCGGGTGCTTGGAGCTCTTGAAGACCATCAGGTCCGAGCCGCCGACGAACGTGTACGCCTTGCCGGACGGGCCGGTCGGCATCGGGGCGACGCCGACGTTCTCGCGCGCCTCGTCGCTCCAGGTGTCGTCCTCCGGCCGGTCGACCGAGCCGAGCACCCACGGACCGCCGATCCAGAC
Organism: Solirubrobacter pauli; assembly: GCF_003633755.1. Lineage (GTDB taxonomy): Bacteria > Actinomycetota > Thermoleophilia > Solirubrobacterales > Solirubrobacteraceae > Solirubrobacter > Solirubrobacter pauli. Next base: position 3,223,103 of record NZ_RBIL01000001.1, on the reverse strand, counting down.
CGCGAGCCGGCCGCCCTTGAACTGGTTCTCGACCTGCGTGCCGTCGCGCTCGAGCTGGCTCTTGTCGAAGAGGCCGTCCGTGATCAGGTCGGCCATGAACTCCACGCCCTGCTGGGCCTCGGGGGCGTTGATGGTCGACTTCGTCGCGTCGGCGTTGAGCTCGGCTCCGCCGTGGTCCCACACGAACGGCATGACCTGGTGGACGAGGTCGTACGCCTTCTTGCCGGGCGCGCCGAACGGCTTGATGTCCGGCACCTTGTCCTTGATCGCCTGCAGCGTCGCCTTGAACGAGTCGAGGTCCTTGAAGGCCGTGGCGGGATCGACGCCCGCCTTCTCGAGCACGTCCTTGCGGTAGTAGAGCGAGCGCGCCTCGGTGAACCACGGGATCGCCCACGTGCCGTCCTGGCCCTGCACCTGCGTCGTGTTCCAGATGCCCTCGGCGTACGCGCCCTTGCCACCGATCTCCTCGACGCGGTCGGACAGGTCGGTGAAGCCGCCGAGCGCGGCGAAGAACGGCACCTGCGTGGTGCCGGCCTGCGTGATGTCCGGGCCCTCGCCCGCGACCGCCGCGTTGCGGATGCGGTCGAACTGGACGTCCCAGCCGACCTCCTGCACGTCCGCGTTCACGCCGGTCTTGGCCGTGAACGGGGCGACCATCTTCTGCAGGTCCTCCTTCGGCTGCGGCGAGTTCGGCATCGTCCAGAGCGTCAAGGTCACGCCCTTCTCGAGCGTCTCGCCTTGAGCCGCCTGGCCGTTGCTCTTCGGCTTGGCCGCTGAATCACCACTGTCGTCGCCGCAGGCCACGATGGCCGCGGGGGCGAGCATGAGCGCAATCGCCGACGTGACGATCGCAAGCCTCTTCGGCATGGGGTTCTCCCTCCTCCATTGCAAAGCTGACAAAAACGGTTTTGGTACAGCGCGAACGAAATGGCCTGGCGGCCAGAGAGCGGTTTGAGACCTCCTACGGAGTCGCGGTCGAACCGCGTACGACGAGCTCTACGGGGAGCGTCCGCAACGGCGGACGCTCCGGGTCGCCGGCGATGCGCGCCACGAGGGCGTCGCCGGCCGCCGCGCCCAGGCCGAGCTTGTCCTGGCGCAACGTGGTGAGGGGCGGGTTGACGTGGGGGGCGAGCTGGATGTCGTCGAAGCCGACGACCGACAGGTCCTCGGGTACCCGGAGGCCCGCCTCGGCCGCGGCCCGGACGGCGCCGATGGCCATCAGGTCGGCGGCGGCGAAGATCGCGGTGGGCGGCTCGTCGAGCGCGAGCAGCTTGGCCGTCTCGGCGCGCCCGGACTCCGCGTAGAAGTCGCCGTAGCGGACGTACTCGTCGCGGTAGGCGAGCCCGAGCGACTGGATCGCCTCGCGGTAGCCGCGCAGGCGGTCCACGCCCGGCCGCGAGTCGATCATGCCGGTGATGGTGGCGATCCGGCGGTGGCCGAGGTCGTGCAGGTGGCGGACGGCGGCGGCCGCGCCGGCCTCGTTGTCGCTCATCACGACCTCGGTGCGCGGACCCTCGAGCTGCATGTCGATCGCGACGCAGGGGATCTCCCCACGCACGAGCCGGCGCACCTCGGAGTCGTCCGGATCGAGGCCGATCAGCGCGCAGCCGTCGACGTTGTGGTGACGCGCGCGCTTGAGGTAGGAGTGCGGGCCGTAGCCGCCGCCGGGCCGCTCGGACGCGAACAGCAGCAGGTCGAACCCCTCGCGGCCGACGCGCTGCTTGAGCCCGCCGAGGACCTCGTGGAAGAACGGGTGCTGGAGGTCCGGGTGACCTTCGCCGGTCTCCATGAACACGCCGATCACGTGCGAGCGCTGGGTGACCAGCGAGCGGGCCGCGGCGGCGGGCGTGTAGTCGAGCTCCGACGCGAGGCGCATAATGCGCTCGCGCGTCTCGGGACGCACGTCGGCGTAGCCGTTGAGGGCTCGACTGACGGTGCCGACAGACACGCCGGACCGCCGCGCGAGCTCGCGGATTGTGACTCTCTCCTCCATCTCCAAAAACGGTTTCGGAAACCGTGGGCGGCAGTATGCACGGAGCATGGCAAAAGGTCAAGGAACAATTTGCGCGAAGCTGTGCGCCGTGATCGGCGTCCTGCGCGAAGGCCCCCTCCACCGCGACCTGAAGGCGCTGCTCGCCGCGCCTGGGGACGCGTTCGAGGTCAAGGTCGACGGATACGTGATCGACCTGGTCCGTTCCGACGGCGAGCTGGTCGAGATCCAGACCGGGGGTTTCTCCCCGCTCCGATCAAAGCTCGACGCGCTGCTGGACCGCCACCGCGTCCGGATCGTGCATCCCGTCCCGACCGAGCGCCGGATCATCCGCGTCGACGAGCAGGGCGAGGTGCTCTCGACCCGGCCGTCGCCCAAGAAGCCCGGCCCGGCGACGATCTTCGAAGGCCTGGTCTCCTTCCCCACGTTGCTCAGCCACCCGAACCTGACGATCGAGGTGCTCCTGTGCCGGGAGGACCACGTGCGCGCGCCCGCCCCGGTGCGCGGTCGGCGCTACATGCGCGACCCCGGCCAGCGCCGGCTGCGCGACGTCCTCGACCGGGTCGAGCTGACCGGCGGCGCGGACGTCGCCAAGCTGCTGCCCGCGCTCGAAGCGCCGTTCACCACGCGTGAGCTGGCGAAGGCGATGAAGGTGCCGCTGCCGCTCGCGCAGAAGGCGGCGGCGTGCTGCCGGGCGCTGGAGGTCTTCACGGACGCGGGCAAGCGCGGCCGCGCGCCGCTGCACGGCTGGGCCTAGGCCACCGAGAGCTGCTCGGTGGCCGCCGGCTCGGCGTCGCCCGGTTGCACGAGCGCCAGCATCGCCTCGACGACGGTCGGGTCGAACTGGCTCCCCGCGCACGCGACGAGCTCCTGGCGCGCGATCGCGAACGGCAGCGACTTCCGGTACGAGCGGTCGGTGGTCATCGCGTTCCAGCTGTCGCAGGCCGCGATGATGCGGGCCTCGACCGGGATCGCCTCGCCGGCCAGGCCGTCGGGATAGCCGCCGCCGTCCCAGCGCTCGTGGTGGCTCCGGACGATCCGACCGACGTCGCTCATGAACCCGCCGACGCGGTCGAGCATGGCCTGCCCTTCGGTCGTGTGGGTCTTGATGACCTGCCACTCGTGCGGATCCAGGCTGCCCGGCTTGTTGATGATCTCCTTCGGGATCGCGATCTTGCCCACGTCGTGCAGCAACGCGCCGAACTCGAGGTTGCGCAGCCGCTCCGGTGAGAGGCCGAGCCGGTCCCCGACCTCCATGGCGAGCTGCACGACGCCGCGGCAGTGCTCGCCGGTGTAGGCGTCGTCGGCCTCGACCACGTCCCCGAGGACGTAGGCCGTGCCGCGGTACGCGTTCGACAGCTCCGCCAGCGAGCGCAGGCGCTCCCGCCGCTCCCGCGCGAACACCGCCAGCACGCCGAGCAGGGGCACGAGCGCGACCGGCGCCCATGGATGCGCCGCCGCCGACAGGCCCACGATCAGCCCGATCGGCGCGAGCGCCGCGTCGATGGCCACGACGAGGCGCAGCTCGCGGATCTGCTCGAGCAGGTTCGGGCCGCGCAGCGCCGCCTCGCGCAGCGCCGAGGCGATGACGTCGATCACGAACTGGCCCGCGAGCGCCGCGATCAGCACGGCCGGAGCGGCGACGCGCGCGTCGTCCGCGCCGGCGGCGATCAGCACGAGCGCGGGACCGAGCGAGAACCAGCCGTTGCCGAACGTGACCCACAGGCGCGAGAGCGAGGCGCGGCCGCGCATCAGGTCGGGCACGCGGACGAGGACCCACGCCACGCCGACCAGCAGCGGGACGTGGGTCGCCGGGGCCACGAACAGCAGCGGCACGAAGGCGAGCTGGGTCGGCACCGCGAACCCGCCCGAGATGTCGAACTCGACCCTGGCCGCCACGACGAAGGCCAGCACCGCACCGGCGACCGCCAGCACGGACACGCCCGTGAGGTCACCGCTCGCCGCGAGCGCGAGCGCGAGCGCCGCGAACGCGCCGCCGAAGACCCGCTCGACCCGCGCCTCGCGCCGGGCGAGCCCGCCTTCACGCAGGCGCAGCTCGTCGAGGATGCGCTCCTGCTCGGCCAGATTCGGGTCAAGGCCCATGGGCCAGTGATTCGGCCGCTGCGCCGCGCCCTTGAGACACCAACAGACGTCCAGTCGGCCGTTTCGCCGGCGGTGCGTGCCGATGACTGAGGGCAGAGGCCGGGACGGAGCCCGGCGGAGGAACGCAAAGGACCACATGAAGACCCTGCTGAAGTGCGCGGCCGTCACCGGCGCCGCGCTCGCTTGCACCGCGTCGCCGGCCCTTGCCGACGACGAGTACACGACGGACCAGATCGCGCCCTCGTGGACGGCCGCCTCGGCCGAGAGCTGCGCCGATCCGGACACCTCGCCGCTGCTGTCGGCGTTCAAGGACGACGACTTCTACGCCCCCGCTCCCGGCGGGACGTTCGAGACCGGCGCCGCCGGCTGGCAGCTCGAGGGCGGTGCCTCGGTCGTCGCCACGCCCGGCGACCGGACCGTGACCGGGAACAGCGACTCGGCGCTCGACCTCCCGGTCGGCTCGACCGCGACCAGCCCGACGTTCTGCGTGGACGAGCGCTATCCGCACTTCCGCTTCCTGCTCGCCCAGGCCACCGAGAAGGCCGAGGCCGAGGTGCGCGTGGAGGTGCTCTACCCCGGCCTCGCCGACAAGAACGTCCGCAAGGCCAAGGACCTAAAGGCCAAGTACCAGGGCCGCTGGGAGCTGACCGACCGGATCAAGCTCGAGCCGCTGCACGGCCTCAAGAAGGGCGGCGGTTGGCGCCTCGTCGCCATCCGCCTGCACGTGAAGGACGCCAAGCCCGGGTCGGTGGTCCGCGTCGACGACGTGCTCGTCGATCCGCGGGCGCGCGCCTGACCCAGTCAGGATCCTCTGCGGGGCGAATCTCGCCTTGCAGAGCCAATTGTTAACGCTCGGTCTGCGACACTCGTCGCGGATGCCGGTTGTAACGCACGTGTTACCGGAAGGGGCCGACCTCTCGTCGGCCCGTTCCGCGCTGACCGACCACCTGCCGCTGCGCGCTGGCCGGGCGACGCGCCGCACGACGACGTTCTACGACACCTTCGACGGTCGCCTCCACGGGGCGGGGCTCACGCTCCAGCACACGGGCACGGCGCTCGCCCTGAGCGTCCGCGAGACGGGCGACGAGGTGGCGTCCGCCACGGTCGGCGCCGCGCCGAAGCGGCTGTTCGACCGCGACCTGCCGGCGGCGTTGGCGAAGTGGCTCGCGCCCGAGATCGAGATGCGCGCGCTGTTGCCGGTCGCCCGGCTGCGCACCCACGAGCTGCCGCTCGCGCTGCTCAACGAGGACACGAAGACCGTCGCCCGGCTCACGCTCAGCGTCACCGACGACGGCACGCGCGGACGGGTGACCGCGACCGCGATCCGCGGCTATGAGTCGGCCCTCGAGCGCGTGCAGACGACGCTGGTCGAGAAGCTCGCGCTCCCCGAGGCCACGGTCCCGCTCGTCGACGAGGCGATCGCCGCCGCGGGCGGGCAGCCGGCCGGGACGAGCGCCAAGCTCAGCCTCGCGCTGGACCCCGACGAGCCCGCGAACGTCGCCGCCGCGCGCGTGTTCACCCGCCTCGTCGAGGTCATCCGCGACAACTTCCCGGGCACGCTGGACGACGTCGACTCCGAGTTCCTGCACGACCTGCGCGTCGCCGTCCGCCGCACGCGCAGCCTGCAGCGCCAGTTCAAGACCGTCTACCCGGAGCGGCTGCAGCACTTCCGCGACGAGTTCAAGCGCATCCAGGGCGTCACCGGCGACCTGCGCGACCTGGACGTCTACCTGCTCGACTTCGACGACCTCAAGGCGTCGCTGCCCGAGAAGATGCAGGCCGACCTCGAGCCGCTGCGCACCGTGATCGAGCGCCGTCGCGCCCGCGCGTTGACCGCCACGCGGCGCGCGCTGCGAGCCGAGCGCACCGCGGGCGCCCTGAGCGACTGGGAGCGGTTCGTCACCGACCGCCGGCCGTCCGACCGCACCGTGGGAAGCCTCGCCTCGCACCGGATCACGCAGGTCTACCGGAAGATGGTCAAGCTGGGGTCGGCGATCGACGACGACTCGCCCGCCGAGGACCTGCACGAGCTGCGCAAGGTCGGCAAGGAGCTGCGCTACCTGCTCGAGTTCTTCGCCAGCCTCTACCCGACCGAGGTCGTCAAGCCGTTCGTGAAGACGTTGAAGGGCCTGCAGGACCAGCTCGGCCGGTTCCAGGACCGCGAGGTGCAGGCCAACGCGCTGCGCGAGCTCGCGCCCGCGCTGCAGGACTCCCCGCACACCGTCATGGCCATGGGCGTGCTCGTCGAGCGCTTCATGCAGGAGGAGCTCGCCGCCCGCGCCGAGTTCGCCGAGCGCTTCGAGGCGTTCGCGTCCAAAGCTCAGCGCGCCATCGTCAAGGAGCACTTCGGATGAGCCGCGTTCTGGCCACGTACAACATCAAGGGCGGCGTCGGCAAGACGTCCGCGGCGGTCAACCTGGCCACGCTCGCGGCGCACGATGGCGCGCAGACGCTGCTCTGGGACCTGGATCCGCAGGGCGCGAGCACGTACCTGTTCCGCGTCAAGCCCAAGATCAAGGGCGGCGGCGCCAAGCTCGTGCGCGGCAAGACCGACGTGGACGGCCAGATCAAGGGGACCGACACGGACGGCCTGGACCTGCTGCCGGCCGACTTCTCCTACCGGCACATGGACCTGGCGCTGGACGGCGCGAAGACCAACCGCCTGAACCGGGTGATCAAGCCCCTGGGCGAGTACGAGTACGTCTTCCTGGACTGCCCGCCGAGCATCAGCCTCGTCTCCGAGAACGTCTTCGAGGCCGCCGACGCGCTGCTCGTGCCGATCATCCCCGCCACGCTCTCGAGCCGGACGCTCGACCAGCTGCACGAGGTGCTCAGCGGCGGGCCGAAGGTGCTCGGGTTCTTCTCGATGGCCGACCGGCGCAAGAAGCTGCACCGGGAGCTGATGGAGGAGCTGGGCCGCGAGCACGACGTGCTCGAGACCGTGATCCCGACGAGTGCCGACGTCGAGCGGATGGGCGCGGAGCGCGCGGCGCTCGTGGACTTCGCTCCGCGCAGCCGCGCGGCGCTCGCGTACGCGGATCTCTGGAACGAGATCCGCGCGCGATTGGCGTCCTAGGTTGCGTCGCGGAGGCGCTGCGCCTCGGGCAGCGACTCCAACTTCTTGAGCGTGTGGTTCTCGATCTGGCGGATGCGCTCGCGCGTGACGTTGAACGCCCGCCCGACCTCCTCCAGCGTGTACGGACGCGCGCCGGTGAGGCCGAAGCGCATCTCGATGACCTCGCGTTCACGCTGCGGCAGCGCGTCCAGCGCCCGCCGCACGTTCTCCTTGCGGAGGTTCTCCGAGGCGACCTCGAAGGGGGACTCGGCGGCCTCGTCCTCGACGAAGTCGCCCAGCTCGGACTCCTCTTCCTCGCCGATCGGCTTCTCGAGGGACACCGGCTGCTGCGCCATGCGCAGGATGTCGCGCACCTCGCGCACCGAGCACTCCAGCTCGGCGGCGATCTCCTCGGGCAGCGGCTCGCGACCGAGCTGCTGGACGAGCTGGCGCTCGACGTGCACCACCTTGTTGAGCTTCTCGACCATGTGGACCGGGATGCGGATCGTCCGGCCCTTGTCCGCGATCGCGCGCGTGACGGCCTGGCGGATCCACCAGGTGGCGTAGGTCGAGAACTTGTACCCGCGCCGGTAGTCGAACTTCTCCACCGCGCGGATGAGGCCGAGCGAGCCCTCCTGGATCAGGTCCAGGAACGACAGGCCGCGGCCGAGGTAACCCTTGGCGATCGAGACGACGAGGCGCAGGTTGGCCTCGACCATCTCCTGCTTGGCGACGAGGTCGCCGCGCTCGATGCGCCGCGCCAGCTCGACCTCGCGGTCGGCCGTGAGCAGCTGCACCTTGCCGATCGAGCGCAGGTAGAGCCGCAGCGAATCCAGGCTGGGCTCGACCGTCAGGTCGATCTCCGGCTTCTTGGCGTCAGGCGAGTCCTTCGCCGAACGCGCCTCGGGCTCCGAGTTGGTCACCGGCTTGCCTTCGGCCGTGACGATCTCGATCCCCTGGTCCAGCAGGTACGCGTGAAGCTCCGCGATCTGCTCCTTGGTGACCTCCACCTCTTCCAGCGAGGTGGCGATCTGCTCGACGGTCAGGGTCCCCCGATCCTGGCCTTCGGCGATGAGCGGCTTCAGCTCGTCGATCTCCGTGATCGAGGCCTCATCCGCCAACAGTGCTTCGGTCTTGGTGCCCAACCCTCAAATCCTTCGGGACGTAACTTGAGCGAGCCCCGCCCCCGGAGTCGCTCCCATCCGTGCCTATCCGTCTGTTTTGCGACAAGTCGTCGCAGCGGGCGTCGAGTTTTTGGTTTGGCCCCCGTGAACGGAGGGAACTCGTGTGTGCCTTCCGGCTTTGTAGCACGGGATACGTGGTCTGTCTTTGGGAAAACCTTGGTCCATTCGTCCAGGTTCCCCCCGTCCCCTAGGCTTGGTTGTCATGACTCTGCCCTTCGAGGACGTCCAGAGCACCGTTCCCTCGCTGTCGTTGTCGCTCTCGCGGGTGGGCGTGACCAACGTCGAGAAGGTCATCCGCATCCGTGCGAACGGCTCCGAGCAGCTGTTCTCCGCCCGCCTCGACTGCTTCGTCGACCTCGGCCCGCGCCAGAAGGGCGCCCACATGAGCCGGTTCGAGGAAGTGGTCAACGACGCGATCGGCGAGGTCGTGCTCGGCGAGTCGGCGTTCCGCGCCGAGACGCTGGCCGCGCACATCGCCGAGCAGGTGCGTGACCGCCAGGGCGCGCGCCGCGCCGAGGTCCACATCGAGGCCCGCTACCCGGAGCACAAGTCCGCCCCCGTCTCCGGCATCAAGACGCAGGAGATCTACTCGCTCCTCGGCGCCGCCGTCGCCAGCGAGGCCGGCACGCGCCGGCTGATCGGCGTCCGCGCCCAGGGCATGACCGCGTGCCCGTGCGCCCAGATACTCGTGCAGGCGCGCTCGCACGAGCGCCTCGTCGAGGACGGCTTCTCCGAGGACGAGATCCGCCGCATCTTCGAGGCCGTCCCCGTGGCCACGCACAACCAGCGCGGCCTCGGCACGCTCCACATCGGCTGCCCCGAGGACTGCCAGACCGACATCGACGCGACCGAGCTCGTCCAGATCGTCGAGGACTCGATGTCCTCGGAGATCTACGAGCTGATGAAGCGCACCGACGAGGGCGCCGTGGTCGAGAAGGCCCATCGCCGCCCGCGCTTCGTCGAGGACTGCGTGCGCGAGATGATCAAGGGCGTCGTCGACCGCTTCGGCGACCTCTCCGACCGCCACTTCGTCTCCGCGCGCCAGGAGAACCTCGAGACCATCCACCAGCACAACGTGCAGGCCGAGCGCTTCGGGCTGCTCGGCGGGATCCGCAGCGAGATCGCGACGGGCGACCACTCGGCCCATCACGTGTCGCTCCGTGAGTGGCTCGACGGCGCGCACTGACGTCGTCGGGCCCGGCTATGCGATCGACCCGGGCCTCGTGCCCGGGTTCCCGCAGGCGCGCGTACGCGTCTCCGTCGACGGCGTGGAGGTCACCCCGCGGGTCCTGACGCACCGCTGGGACCCGGACTTCACGGAGACCGTCTACGCGCTCACCGACGCGTGCCGGATGACCGAGCGCCGGGGCGTCCGCGGCGACGTCCTGTGCGCGGACTGGTCCTATGACGGCAGCGGCCGCGTGCAGGTGCACGGCGCGCCGACGGCCCGTGGGCTGCGCGTGCCGCTGCGCGGCGGCCGCGCGGTCGGGAACCTCGAGGAGCGGCCGTTCGCGCGCTGGCTCGCCGCTCACGCGCCGCGCCTGACCACCGACTCGCGCGCGCTCGCGGAGATGTACGCCGCGCGCTGGTTCGCCCTCTACGTGGACGGCCCCGGTCCGCTCGCGCTCAAGCTGCGGGACCTGCGCTGGATGCGTTCCGCCGGCGGCGTGGAGGACAAGCTGGCGCGCTGGGACGGTGCCGGCGACCCGTACACGCCCGCGATCGAGCTCGGCGAGCACCACCAGGTGTCCCTGTTCGCCGCGCGCGAGGCGGCGCTGGACGCGGTCGTGGCGCGCGGCGGCTTCTCCGCGGTGCCGCCCCGCCTGGACCAGGCCGTCTGGCACTGGGGCATGGTCCGATCGCTCGGCGGCCCGTCGCTCGCGGTGCCCGTCGCGGCGCGCTTCCTGCACGACGGCTACTTCCGCGACGCGCCGACCATCAGCTGGACCGCCACGCTCCCGTTCCTGCTCGAGGACTACGGCGAGCGCGAGCGGCTGGGGCTCGCGCAGGCGGTCGACGCGCTGACGCTGCGCAGCGACGTCGAGACCTCCTGGGTGCTGCACGTGCTCGGCCGGCTCGGCTGGGCCGACCGTTACGCGCGCGTGTGGAGCGTGTGGGCGCCGACCGGCGCGTGCGCCTGGCTGGACACGTTCTTCCGCGACGTGGCCGGCGCCGGGCTCGCGGACGTCGGCCCGCTGCGGCTCGACGGCGTGCCGTGGAAGGAGGAGGAGGTCAGCTGGGAGCGCGACGGGCCTGGCGGGCGTGCACGAGTGACCTGAAGCCGAAGAAGTAGTCCGCGCCGCTGATCACGGTGATGATCGTCGTCACCCACACGAGCGTGTCGACCCACAGCGGCGAGCCCTCGACGAGGATCAGCACCAGCACCATCGCGACCTGGAAGGCCGTCTTGATCTTCCCCCACAGGTTCGCGGGGATGACCTCGCCGTGCTCCATCGCGAGCTGGCGCAGGCCGGTGACCGCGAACTCACGGGCGATGATCACCATCGCCACCCAGGCCGACACGCGGTCGAGCGAGACGAGGCTCACGAGCGCGGCGGTGACGAGCAGCTTGTCGGCGAGCGGGTCCATCAGCTTCCCGAACGTCGTCACCGACTTTTGACGGCGCGCGATCCAGCCGTCCAGGGCGTCCGTGAACGACGCGAAGATGAACACCGCGGCGGCGACTCCGTCCAGCCCTCCCCCCTCCTGCACGAGCGCCGCGACGAGCACGGGGACGAGCAGGATCCGGAGCAGGGTCAGGACGTTCGGCAGGTTGAGCTCGAACACCCGGGGTTGAACGTTAGCCTGGGTACCCCTTCGACGTGGCCGATCTCCTTCGCATGCTCGCCTTGCTGGCGCTGATCGCCGGCAACGCCTTCTTCGTCATCGGCGAGTACTCGATCGTCACGGCGCGCCGTGGAGCGCTGCGCGCACGCGGTGGTCGCGGCGCCGAGGCGGCGCTGCGCCTGATGGAGGATCCGGTGCGGGTGATCTCCACCGTGCAGGTCGGGATCACGGCCATCGGCGTGCTCAGCGGCATCGTCGGCGAGACGGCGATCCGGAACGTGCTCGGCGACGGTGTGCCTTCGTGGCTGGCGTTCCTGATCGCCTTCGCGCTCGTCACCTACCTGAGCGTGGTGCTCGGCGAGCTGGTGCCGAAGGCGCTGACGCTGGAGAAGGCGGAGCTGCTCGCGTCCCTGGTGTCACGGCCCGTGGAGCTGCTCGCGAAGGTCCTGCGGCCCGTCGTGTGGGTCCTGCAGGGCTCGGCGGGCGTGCTGCTGCGGCCCTTCGGGATCACCGAGGTGATGGCCGGCGACTCGATCTCCTCCCCCGAGGAGCTGCGGGCGCTGGTGGACGAGGCCGAGGGCCAGGGCGTGATCCCGCGCGCGCAGGAGGAGCTGCTGCACAACGTCTTCGACTTCGCCGCCCGCGAGGTGCGGGACGTGATGGTGCCCGAGCCCGACGTCGTCTGGCTCGAGGCGTCGCTGACCGGGGAGGAGGCGCTGGCGACGCTCGTCGAGCACGGGCACGCGCGCTATCCGGTCGGCCGGGAGACGCTGGACCACCTGGTCGGCGTCGTCCACTTCCGCGACCTGGTCGCCTCCCGCGGGGAGCTGGTGGGCGCGCTCGCACGCCAGCCGCCGATCGTGCCCGTGACCAAGGACCTGGGCGCGCTCCTGCGCGAGCTGCGCGAGGGGCGCCAGCAGATGGCGGTCGTGGTCGACGAGTACGGCGGCACCGCCGGGATCGTGACCGTGCACGACGTGCTCGAGGAGATCGTCGGCGAGATCGAGAACGAGTTCGACCTCCCGAACAACGCGCTCGACTGGATCGACGACAAGACGGTCGAGGTGGCCGGGTCGATGACCATCGATGACTTCAATGAGACCGTAGGAACGCAATTGCCGCAGGAGGGTCCGCGGACCCTCGCGGGGCTCGCGTTCGACGCGCTCGGGCGCCGTCCTCGGCCTGGGGACGTGGTCGACGTCGACGGCGTCGCCCTCCGCGTGGAGGATCTCGAAGGGCTGCGGATCACGAAGCTCCGAGTTTCCCTTTAGCCTGAGTTCAGGGCACTCAGAAATGCTCCCCGCCATGACGCGCATCGTGGTCATCGATCCGCAGCCGGCCGTTCGCGCCGGTCTCGCGATGATGCTGCGCACCGAGCCGGGCCTGGTTCCGGTCGGTGTGGCCGTGGGAGCGAAGGACGGCCTGGAGCTGGTCGAGCGCCAGCGCCCGGACGTCGTCCTCCTCGATGCCGGCGAACTCGCGCTCACGCGCCGCCTGCGCGCCCTCGAGCACGCTCCGCGCGTCGTGCTCTACGCCGGCGTCGACGACCCGGCGCTCAACGTCACCGCGCGCGTCGCGGGCGCGGACGGGCTGGTCTCCAAGCACGCGGACGCCGAGCTGCTGTACGCGGCCCTGCGTGCGGTCGGCCGGGGCGGCACCGCGCTGCCGGCGCTGGACCGCGCCCAGCTGGACGCCGTCGCCCACCGCGTGGAGCCGGAGGACCTCGCGCTGCTGGCGATGCTCGTGGACCGCACCGAGCCCGCCGACGTGGCCGCCGCGCTGCGGCAGAACCCGCGCAAACTGGCGCGGCGGATCGAGCGCCTGCTCGTGCGGCTCCGGCCGCCACGCGCCACGGTCGCCTAGACGTCTATCGTGGGGACGTAATGCCTCTCGTCCCCATGGTCATCGAGCGCACCGCCCGCGGCGAGCGCGAGTTCGACATCTTCTCGCGCCTGCTGAACGAGCGGATCATCTTCCTCGGCCAGCCCGTCGACGACCAGATCGCCAACCTGATCGTCGCGCAGATGCTCCACTTGGAGTCCCAGGACCCCGACAAGGACATCTCGCTGTACATCAACTCGCCCGGCGGGTCGATCTACGCGGGCCTGGCGATCTACGACACGATGAACTTCATCAAGCCCGACGTGGCGACGATGTGCGTCGGGATCGCGATGTCGATGGGCTCGCTGCTGCTGACGGGCGGCGCCAAGGGCAAGCGCTTCGCGCTGCCGAACTCGCGCATCCTGATCCACCAGCCGTCGGCCGGCTTCGAGGGCCAGTCGACGGACATCGAGATCCACGCGCGCGAGATCATCAAGACGCGCAAGCGCACCGACGAGATCTACGCGAAGCACACGGGCCAGTCCGAGGAGCAGGTGCACCGGGACATGGAGCGGGACCGCTTCTTCACCGCCGATCAGGCCGCCGAGTACGGCCTGATCGACCGCGTGATCCACACGCACTAGCTAGGCGATGCGGTGCTCGATCGCGCCTAGCTGCTCGATCTCGCACCTGACGGTGTCGCCGGGCTGCAGGTAGCGGGGCGGATCGAACGCCTCGCCGACGCCGCTCGGCGTGCCCGTCAGGACGATCGCCCCCGGCTCGAGCGTGCACGCCTCGCCGATGAAGTCGACGAGCTCGCGCGGGTTGAAGATCAGGTCGCGCGTGTTGCCGTCCTGGCGCAGCTCGCCGTTGACGTGCGTGGTGATCCGCAGGCCGATCGGGTCGGTCAGCTCGTCCGCGGTCGTGATCCACGGACCCCACGGGCAGGACGTGTCGAAGCCCTTGGCGCGCGTCCACTGCTTCTCGCTGCGCTGGAGGTCGCGCGCGGAGACGTCGTCGGCGACCGCGTAGCCCGCGATCTCGTGGTCGGCACCGATCACGAGGACGAGCTCGGCCTCGTAGTCGAGGGCGTGGCTGGCGCTCGGGGTGACGACGGGACCGCTCGGGGGCGCGCTCGACAGCGGCAGCTTGAGGAAGACGATCGGCTTCTCGGGTCGCTCGTTGCCCAGCTCCGCGATGTGCGCGGCGTAGTTGCGGCCGATGCAGAAGATCGCCGGCGGGCGCAGGATCGGCTCGAGCAGCGTGACGTCCGCGAGGGCGTGCTCGGTGCCCGTCGCGGGGGTCCGGTCACCGTCGGCGAGCAGCTCGAGGACGGTCTTGCCGGTCGTGAAGGTCACGATCCGGTCGCCGCGAACCTCTCCCGCGAGCGTCTCGGATGTGCCTGGAGGATTGAACGTGGCGAGTTTCATTGGACGGATGACCGGCTTTAGAGATCTCGGATCTTTGACGATGATGTCGGACGTGGATGTGACTGCGATTCAGGCTGCGGCTGAAGCGACCTCGACGACCTATCGCTCGTTCGCCGACGCGACGCGGTCGGTGCTGGACCTGCTGGAGCGTCACGTCCCGGATTCCGCGGTCTTCATGGCCCACCTCGACCGGGGTCAGTTCATCCACCGGATCGTGGACGTGCGCCGTGGCGCAGACTACGGCCTACGCTCGAATCAGGCGCTACCCCTCGGCGACGCGTTCTGCTCGCACATGGCGGAGGGCCGCGGCCCGCGCCTGGTCGGCGAGCTCGGGGACGTCGACGTCTACAAGAAGCTCGCGATGCGCCAGCGCACGGGCGCCCGGTCCTACCTGGGCGTGCCCCTCGAGCTCTCCGACGGCACCAAGGTCGGGTCCCTCGCCGCGGTCTCGCGGCGCCGCAACGCCTTCACCGCTGCCGACGAGCAGCTGTTCGTGATGCTCGCCCGCGTATTGGCGGGCGAGCTCGAACGAGAGTCCAACGCACGAGATTTGCGCAGGTTCAACGACATGCTTCGAGATCAGGCCAGGGGAATGGGAGCGATCGGCCGGGTGGCCAAGGCGCTCGCGGCGGGTGATGACGCCCGCCAGTCGATCTGCGAGGCGGCCTGCGAGGTCATGGACGCGCCGGTCGCGTTCCTGCTCGAGCCCTCGGGACGCGACTTCGCCTCCACCGCGATGGCCGGCGCGAACGTCCAGCCCGTGACGATCCAGCCGCGTGGCGACGGGTCGGGCGGCGGCAAGGCGTTCACCGCCAAGGAGGCGTACTTCGTCGCCGACGCGCGCAACCACCCGGCGCTGGCCGCGCCGCTCGTGGAGGCCACCTCCGCGCGCTCGGCCGTGTTCGAGCCGGTCTTGCGCGACGGCGAGGTCGCCGGCGTGCTGATCGTCATCTGGCAGCGTGCGCTGGAGAAGCTGCCCGAGGCGTCGGGCGGGATGCTCAAGCTCGTGGCCGCGCAGGCGGCGATCGCGATCGAGCACGCGGGCCTGCGCGCCCGTGTCGAGGCGCTGGCGCTGACCGACTCGCTGACCGGGCTCGTCACCAAGCGCGTCTTCGACGAGGAGCTGCCGCGCGAGCTGGCGCGCGCCCGCCGTGCCGACACGCCCGTGTCCGTCGCCATCCTCGACCTCGACCACATGGCCGCGTTCAACATGATGCGCGGCGAGGGCGAGGGCGACCGGCTCGTCAAGGAGACCGCGGCGTTCTGGCGCGGCGAGCTCCGCGAGGTGGACGTGCTGGCGCGGCTGGACGGCGTCGAGTTCGCGCTGGTCCTGCCGGGCTGCGGGCTCGCCGAGGCCGTCGAGGTGCTCGACCGCGTGCGCGGCGCGACGCCGCGTGGGCAGACCGCATCGGCCGGCGTGGCGCGCTGGGACGGCGAGGAGCCGGCTGAGCTGCTGATGCTCCGCGCCCAGGATGCGCTCTCGGCCGCGAAGTCCTCCGGCCGAAATGTGACGATCCCGGCCGAATAGCTCAGGTTTACAGAAGTCCGCTCGCCCGTCGTGTAGGCTTCCGGCCTGAAATTCAGCAACGCCGAGTCCGCTCGCCTTCCGAGGTGGGCGGAACGGGGGACCCAAACGGCCATGGTCAGGCCGACTTTGGGGCGAATCGCCGCCTGGTTGGCGGCGTAGCGCAGGCCTTTGCGCGAGCCCGACAGCTAACCCCGTAGGCACGAGGCCCTAAGGAGTGAGAGTTGTCGGCTCACGAGTTGTCGTTCCCGTATGAAGTTGCCCGTAACCGCGATCTGAGCGACGCGGATCTGTGGCAGCGCTCGCTGCGCCAGTCGGTCCATCGGCGTGAGATCACCGAGGCCGCGCGCAAGCACGCGATGCGCCGCAAGAGCGCGGCGGTGGCCGTGACCGCCTCGATGGCGGCCGGTCCGGTCGCCGCGCCGTTCGCGGCGGTGGCGTCGGTGGGCAGTGGTTCCGCCGTGTCCACGAAGACGGCCGGCGGCGGCGCGGGTGGTTCCGCGATCTCGCTGCCGTCGGGCGCGCTGGTCGACTACGGCGACACGGGCGAGGCCGTCGCCGCCGTCCAGAAGGTCGTCGGCGTCGACAACGACGGCATCTTCGGCCCGATCACGCAGGGCGGCGTCAAGCGCTGGCAGCAGGCGAACGGCCTGCCCGCGACCGGCGCCGTGGACGCGAAGACCTGGACGAAGATGTTCCAGTCGTCGGTGTCGTACGTCGGCAAGGACGGCAAGACGACCGTCACGGTGAACGACAAGACCTCCACCCCGCGGGGATCGACCGGCGGCGTGGACGGCCCGGCGCCGACGACGACCAAGCCGCGGACGAAGCAGAAGCCGTCGTCGAAGCGCAGCGACGTCGCCGAGAAGAACCGCAACGCCATCACCAAGCCGCAGTCGGTGACCGACCAGACGGTCCAGGCTCCGGCCGAGGAGACCGCCCCGGCGCCGGCCCCGGCGCAGACGGGCGGCGGCTGCGGCGCGGGCAAGATCGCCTCGCCCGTCTCCGGCACGACGACCGGCGTCTACGGGGAGAACCGCGGCTCGCACGCCCATGCGGGCAAGGACATCGCCGCGCCGACCGGCACCGCCGTCCGCGCCGCCCAGTGCGGCACGGTCACCAAGGCCGGCATGGACGGGTCCGGCTACGGCAACCTCGTGTGCATCGAGCACGAGGGCGGCGTCTCCACCTGCTACGCCCACCTCTCGCAGATCAACACCAAGGTCGGCACGTACGTCCATGTCGGCGACGTCATCGGCAAGGTCGGCTGCACCGGCTCCTGCACCGGCCCGCACCTCCACTTCGAGGTCCGTGAGAACGGCAAGACCGTCAACCCGGACAGCTACCTGACCGGCGCCAAGACGATCGCGGGCGCCGCCCCGAAGACCGGCAAGCTCGCCACGGAGTCGACCGGCAGCGCCGCCGCCTGGGGCGAGGCCACGCCGGCCTCCTCGGCCGAGACCGAGGCGACGCTGGCCGCGGCCTACAACGCCGCGGCGGACGCGACGGCGACGGCTGCGGTCGCGCCGGCCACGACGGGCGAGGTCGCTCCGGTCACGACGGACGCCGCCGCGGCTGCCGCTGCCACGGGCGAGGTCGCGCCGGCGACGGACGCCGCGACGACGCCGGCGAACGGCGCATCGACGGACGGGTCGGCCGGCCAAGCCGCCCCGGCCACGACCGACGCCGCCGCGGCTCCGGCCGAGACCGCCCCCGCCGCGACGCCGGCCGCAGCCGCTGAGACGCCCGCGCCGGCCCCGGCCGCCGAGGCGCCCGCCGAGACCGCGCCGGCCGCCGAGACGCCCGCGCCCGCCCCGGCCGCCGAGGCCGCGCCGGCCGCCGAAGCGCCCGCGCCGGCTCCCGCCGAGACCGCGCCGGCCGCCGAAGCGCCCGCGCCGGCTCCCGCCGAGACCGCGCCGGCCGCCGAAGCGCCCGCGCCGGCTCCCGCCGAGACCGCGCCGGCCGCCGAAGCGCCCGCGCCGGCTCCCGCCGAGACCGCGCCGGCCGCCGAGACGCCCGCCCCGGCTCCCGCCGAGACCGCGCCGGCCGCCGAGACGCCCGCGCCGGCGCCCGCCGAGACCGCGCCGGCCGCCGAAGCGCCCGCTCCGGCTCCCGTCGCCGAGGCTCCGGCCGAGACCACTCCGGCGCCCGTCGCCGAGACGCCCGCCCCGGCTCCCGCCGAGGCCGCTCCCGTCGCCGAGACGCCGGCGCCGGTGGCCGAGTCCACTCCCGCGCCTGTCGCGGAAACGCCTGCCGCTCCGGCTGACGCTGCCCCCGCTGAGGAGACGGGCGCGGCTGTCGCACCCGTCGGGTAGCGGCTCGTCCGCGGCTGGTGGCGCCCGTCGTGTCGGCGACGGGCGCCGCCGCGCGGGCTCAGGCGCCGCGCGTGAGTCGCTTGACCCGCGGTTTCCGCGAGTCAGACGACTCGCCGGCCACCATCGTGGCCAGCAGGTTCAGGGCGCGTTCGCTCGGGCTGCCCGGCTGGGCGTGGTAGACGACGAGCTGCTGACCCTCGGCGCCGTTGACGGTCAGGGTCTCGTACTCGACCGTGACCCCGCCGACGAGCGGGTGGTTGAGGATCTTCTGGCCCTCGGTCTTGGCGCGCACGTCGTGGCGGGCCCACAACCGGCGGAAGTGCTCGCTCTTGAGGGACAGCTCGCCGACGAGCGAGATCAGCTCGGGGTCGTCGACGTCGGCGCCGGCCGTGGCCCGGAGGGCGGCGACGGTGTCCGCGGCGACCTGGTCGTACTCGGCGTAGAGGATGCAGGAGGCGTCGCGCTCGAGGAAGATCGTCCGGACGATGTTGCCGCGGGTGGCGCAGACCGGGTAGAGGGCCTCGGCGAGGCGGTTGGCCGCCAGGACGTCGAAGTGGCGGCCCGTGATGAACGCGGGCGAGTGCGGCCACGCCTCCATCATCCGCAGCAGGCCGGGGCGCACGCGCTCGACGCGCGGACGGGAGCGCCGCGGCGGCGCGTCCGCGTGGCGCGCGAGCTCGTGCAGGTGCGCGGTCGCGTCGCCGTCGAGCTGCAGGGCCGTCGCCAGGGCGTCGAGCACCTGGGCGGAGGGATGGCGGTCGCGGCCCTGCTCGAGCCGCACGTAGTAGTCGGCCGAGACGCCCGCGAGCAGCGCGAGCTCCTCTCGACGCAAGCCGGGCACGCGGCGGCGGCCGCTGCCCTCGAGGCCCACGTCCTCGGGGCGGACGAGCTCGCGGCGTGCGCGCAGGAAGTCGCCGATCCGGTTGTCCACGCCTCCACCGTAGTGCGCGCCGCGCCGTCGAGGGTGGCCCTGGCAGGTCCAGGGTCGGGAGGGCTCTGGCTACGGCCGCCGTCCGCCGCCACCGTGGAGGCCATGAGCACGAACTTGAGCTTCGAGGGCCGCGTCGCGGTCGTCACCGGCGCGTCCAGCGGCATCGGCGCCGCCACCGCAGAGCGCCTCGTCGCGGCGGGCGCGAAGGTCGCCGCCGTCGCGCGCCGCGCCGACCGCCTGCAGGGCCTCGACGGCGTCCTCCCCGTCACCGCCGACATCTCCGACCCCGAGGCCGTGGAGCGCGTCGCCGACGCCGTCCACGCGCAGCTCGGCCGCGTCGACCTCGTCGTGGCGAACGCCGGCGTGATGCTCGGCGCGCCGTTCGAGACCGCCGCCGTCGACGAGTGGGAGCGGATGATCGACGTCAACGTCCGCGGCCTGATCCGCACCGGGCGCGTCTTCGCCGACGACCTGCTCGCCGCCGCGGCGGACGGTGGGCCGGCCGACCTCGTCCACGTCGGGTCGATCGCCTCGCACGTGGCGTTCCCGAACTACGGCGTGTACTGCGCGACCAAGGCGGCCGTCGCGCACCTCACGCGCAACCTGCGCACCGAGCTCGGCCCGCGCGGCGTGCGCGTGCGGACCGTCGAGCCGGGCGTCGTCGCGACCGAGCTCGGGGCCGACATGACCGACCCGGCCGGGCTGGCCGTCCTCGAGCAGCTGCGGGAGATGGTGACGCTCGAGGCGGGCGACATCGCCGACGCGATCCTCTACGCCGCGGCCGCCCCCGCGCACGTCAACGTCGCCGAGCTAGTCGTCGTCCCGACCGCGCAGGGCTGAGCGGGTCTCCGCGTCGCCCTCGGCGGCGTCCGCGGACGTCCAGTGCCACGCGACCCCGGCGTCGATCTCGAAGCGGAGGCTCGCGTGGTCTGAGATCGAGTCGACGTCGACGCGCACCACCGCGATCCGCTCCAGCTCCCGCTCGACCGTCGCCCGGCCGTGCACGGTGAACGAGAGCCCTTCGGCGAGGATCGTGACCGCGCAGCGCGGGTCGCTCCGCAGCCGTACGAGCGACTCGCGGCGCAGCGCCAGCGCGAACGCGAGCGCCCGGTCGCCGCGCCGGACCGCCGTCGACACGGGGATGGCGTGCGGGTCGCCCGCCCCCGTGGAGAGCACCGTGACGGTGCCCTCCGGCCAGTCCGGCAGCGCGTCCACTACTTGCGGTTCAGCTCCTTCTCGAGCAGCCGGTTGGCGCGCTCGAGCTGCTCGTCCGTCGCCTTGTCGACCGACTTGACGCCGACCTCGCGGTTCACCCACGCGTTGACCTTGCTGTGCGGCTCCTTGTCGCGCCGCGCGATCAGCGCCACCAGGTTGTGCCGCTCGGCCCGCAGGCGCTCACGCTTCTCGAACGACGTCTCGGGCTCCGGCGGCGCGGCCTGCACGACCGGCATCGCGAACGCGGCCAGCGCGGGCGAGATCTCCGGCTCCGGGTCGGCGAACAGCTGCATCGCCTCACCGGGCTGCGTGGTCTGCAGCACCTCCTCGTCGCGCTGGGCGGACGACCACAGCGCGCGGAACGGCTCCTTCGCCTCCGTCCGCTCGGCCCGCTCGGTCTCCTCGGGCGCGACCGACTCGAAGACCAGCGCGTGCTTGCGCTCCTCCTCGATCGCGATCGCGAGCCGCTTGAGCCGCGGGTCCGACGGCAGGAAGACGTGCGCCATCTGGTCCTTCGGCTCCGGCGTGCGGCGGATGAACCGCCCGATCACCTGGCGGAAGAACAGCTCGGTGCGCGAGTTGGTCGCGTACACGCCGACGCGCAGGCGCGGCACGTCGACCCCTTCGGAGACCATCAGCACCGACACGAGCCACGGCTCGCTGCCGGCGGAGAAGCGCGCGATCCGCTGCGACGCGTCCGCCGCGTCCGAGTGGACGACGTCCGGCTTCTCGCCGGTGATCCGCGCGATCCGGCCCGCCAGCTTGTCGGCGTGCTCCTTGTCCATCGCGATCACGAGCCCACCCGCGTTCGGATGGTCACCGGCGCGGATCTTGACCAGCTCGTCGTTGGCGTCGCGCAGGACGTGCGTGATCCAGTCGCCGTCGGCGTCCAGCGCCGTGCGCAGCCGCCGCGCCGCCTCGGGCGCCGGCAGCACGACGTCGAACCCCGCCCGCCGGACCTTGCCGTCCGACACCCACTCCATCTCGCCGCCGTACGTGTGGAACGTAACCGGCCGGCAGACGTTGTCGATCAGCGCCTGCGTGTACCCGTAGTCGTAGTCCGCCGCCGACACGCCCTCGTCGTCGTACACGACCCACGGGATCGGCGAGTTGTCGGAGCGGAACGGCGTGCCCGACAGCAGCAGCCGGAACTTCGCGTCCCGGAACGCCGTGACCGTCGACTGGCCCCACGACGCGTCCTCGCCCATGTGGTGCGGCTCGTCCGCGATCAGCAGCGTGGGCCGCTCGGCGCACCGCCGCCGGTGGATCTCCGCTCCGGCCGCGACGGTCGCGTACGTGACCGAGATCCCGTGCCGGTCCCGCGGCTCCGGGCCCGCGCTGTTCGGCCGGTTCGGCTCCAGGTGGATCCCGTACCGCGCAGCGTCCAGCGCCCACTGCCGGCAGATGTGCGTCGTCGGCGCGACCACGGCGACGCGCGACACGCGCCCCTCCGACAGCATCCGGTGCGCCACGTGCAAGCCGAACGTCGTCTTGCCGGCCGCGGGCGTCGCCGACGCCAGGAACGCGTCGTTGGAGGACTCGAACACCTGCGCGGCGGCAGCCTGCTGCCACTTCCGCAGCGGACGGTGGGTCGGCCAGGCCGGGAGGTACCGGCCCGCCGTGGGGCGGGGAGGAGCGTCGATCTCGTACGTCACGGGAGGAGGCAGATTAGGGGCCGCTCCGGACGCCGCGGAGAACCTCCCGGACGTTGCGGGAAACGCGTCACGATGTGTCCGTGCCACGACGTGAGCCGGGGCGGAAGTGGGGCAAAGGCGTGCCGATCGCCCAACGCGGGCCGGGCTGGACCTACCGGCCCGACGACACCACGCCCAGCGTCCACAACCCGCGCCAACCCGGGATCGTCACCCCGCATCTGCGCCACGCGCTGCTGACCGCGTACGAGATGGCGGATCTGCGCGAGGTCACCGAGCGGGCCGAGGCACGGATGCGCGAAGCCGGTGGGACCGTCACGATCGGTCTCGGGCCGGGCGCGTTCGACGACGCCCATCGCCCCACGGCGCTCCGGCCGCTTCCCGCCTTCGCCGGCGACGACCTGGACCCCGCGCGCTGCGGCGGCGACCTCGCGGTGCTGATCTGCGCCGACGACGGGCCGCCCGAACCGCTCGCGCTCCAAGCGCACGCACGCTGGAGCCGCCGCGGCATCCGGGGTGACCGGGGCGCGCTCGGGTTCCGCGAGGGCACGCTCAACCTCAAGCGGCCGCGCGACTTCGACCGGCACGTGTGGGTCCGCCGCGACGACCGCAGCGGGATGATCGGCGGCACGTACCTCGTCGTGCGGGACATCGCGGTGAACCCGAGCTGGGCGGAGCTGCCCGAGCGGGAGCAGGAGCGCGTGATCGGCCGCGACAAGCGGACCGGCGCGCCGCTGTCCGGCACGCGCCTGTACGACCCGCCGATCCTGGAGCGGCTGCCGCCGGACGCGCACATCCGGGTCGCCGCGCCGCGGACGTCCAGCGTCGCCATCCTCCGGCGCGGGTACGACACGGACGAGGGGCTGCTGTTCCTCGCGTTCATGGCCGACCCACGACGACAGTTCGTCCCGCTCCAGCGGCGTCTCGCCAAGCACGACGCGCTGCATCGGCACACGCGCGCCACGGGCAGCGCCGTGTTCGCGATCCCACCCGGCGCAGCACCCAACTCATTCATCGCGCAATCACTTCTCTAACCTTTCGTACGTGTCCCTCCAAGTCACCCACTTCACCGACCCCGGCTGTCCCTGGGCCTGGTCGGCTTCACCCGCCCTCGCCGCGCTCAAATGGCGTTACGGCGACCAGCTGCAGTGGCGCAACGTCATGATCGGCCTGACCGAGCAGGGCTCGGTCTATGAGGAGCGCGGCTACACGCCCGACCGCATGGCGCGGGGGTACCGCACGTTCCGCGACCGCGGCATGCCGTTCGCGACCGACGTCCGTGAGCGCGTGCACGGCACGTGGCCGATGTGCCGCGTCGTGGTCGCCACGCGGCGGCTCGCCCCCGAGCGCGAGTACGCGGTGTTCCGCGCGCTGCAGTTCGCGCAGTTCACGGGCACGGGCTTCCTGGAGGACTACGCGGACCTGAAGGCCGCGATCGAGTGGGTGCCGGGCATCGATCCCGACGCGATCATCGCGGCCGCCCAGTCCCCGGAGACGGAGACCGCCTTCGAGCAGGACCGCGACGAGGCGCGCACGGCCGCCGGCAGCCCGACCGAGTTCCAGGACAAGCACGCCAACTCCGACGGCCGCGTGCGCTACACCGCGCCGAGCCTGAAGATCTCCAACGGCAGCCTCACGCTCGAGGCCGGCGGCTTCCAGAGCTTCGAGGCCTACGACGTGCTGATCGCGAACCTCGACACGAGCCTCACCCGCCGCGCGCCCGCGACAGACGTGGCCGAGGTGCTCGACGGGTTCCCGGACGGCCTCACCACCGCCGAGGTCGCGCTGATCATGGCCGAGGACAAGTTCACGCCGGATCTCGGCGCCGCCGAGGACGCGCTCATCGACGCGCTCGGCGCCGGCACCGCGCAGCGCCTGGCGTTCGGCCACGACGCGCTCTGGGTGCCGGCCCAGACCGCCGCGGCGAAGCTCGCCGCGGCCGCCTAGGCAGACCGACGCGGGCCCGCGCCGTGCGGGCCCGCGTCACCCCTGCGACTACGGGTTGGTCGTCGACAGCGTGAAGGTCAACGTCTTGGCGTACGTGCCCGTACGCAGCGCGTCGTTGGCCTTGACCGGCTGCTTGAAGCCGACCACGATGTCGTCGTTGGACGCCGGGGCGCCCCACGTGAACAGCGTCGTCGCGCCCGTGCCGAGCGGCGCGTAGGTGTTGCCCGGCGTCTCGCCGCGCGTGCCGTTGACCTGCAGCGCCTCAGGCAGCGAGAACGCGCCGTTGACGAGGTGACCGGTGGCGGTCGTGCTCGCGTCCGAGACGCTCAGCGTCGCGTCGGCGGCCGTCGAGACGACCGTCGCCTTCGTGGACGCGTAGTAGTCCTTCTGCGCGCCCGGCGTGAACGGCCCGAAGCTGGCCGGCGCGCCCAGGTTCAGGGCGAGCGTCGCCGGGACGGTGCCGCCCACGGTGTCGCCGGTCCCGAACGAGCACGTGACGGACTGCGTCTTGGACGGATCGCTCTCCGACGTGGCGTTGAGCGTGATCGAGCCGGTCGCGGACGCGCCGGCGACCTTGTCGATGTAGACCGGAACGTCGACCGACTGGCCGAACTCGGCCGTGGCCAGCGCGTTCTTCAGGTGCGCCGTCCAGCCCGTCGTGTTGCTGGTCGCCGTCAGGCGGTAGATGTCGCTGTTGAAGTACTTCGCGATGTCCGCCGTCGGGTGCGCGCTGGCCGGGACGTCAGCCGCCGTGCCCGTGTTCTTGAGCGAGAAGGTGCAGGTCGGGAGCCCCTCGGACGTGCCCTTGGTGGGCGCGGCGAGGCTCACCCCGCGCGTCTGCGGGCCGGTGCCCGCGAGCGAGCGGATGCCGACCTTGTAGCGGTTGATGCCGTCCGCATCCACGCGCTTGTCCAGGATGTAGAACTGCAGCTGGTTGTCGGCGGCCTTGAACTCGTACTCGGAGCCCGAGTTCGTGCCCGCGTGGAACGTGCCGTCGTTCGTCTGGCGCTCGTCGCCGGGCGTGGCCTTGACGACGGTTCCGTCAGCCTTGACGTAGTCGACCTGGTTGATGTCCTCGGGGTTGGCGTCGATGTACCAGGTCTGGCAGTTGAACGAGCCGCAGGTGGAGCTCTGCGTCTTGTTCTTGCCGATCAGCACGCCGCTGCCGCCGGTGAACGAGTCGGAGCCGATCTGCTGCACGACCTCGACCGTGTAGTCGTCGAAGCCGGGCGAGATCCGCTCGACCGGGGGGTTGCCCGTCGTGTAGTACCAGGGGCCCTCGCACATCGGATCGACCGTGTAGCGGCAGGCCGGGTTCTTGTCGCCACCGTCGTTGAGCACGACGCGCACGCCGGCGAGGTCGTTGCCCGGATCGACCTCGCGCGCCTTGACCTCGGCCACCATCGTGCCGGTCTGGGCGAGGCCGCCACGGTTGAGCGTCAGGACGTCGTCAGCCGCGAGGAAGCCGAGCTTCTGCTTGTTGCGCACGCCGTGCTGCGCGCCGAGCGAGCCACCGTCGGTCGGCGGGATCTGCCAGCGCGTGTGCTGACCGCCCGGGCCGTTGAACGAGCCGCGGCTCATCATGTCCCACATGCCGCCGGCGGTCCGCTGCGGCACCGGCGCGAACGGGTTGTTGTAGTTGTCCGGCAGGCCCAGGTTGTGGGAGAGCTCGTGGGCGTACACGCCCATGCCAGAGGACTCGGCCTCGGTCGAGGAGGAGCCGCTGGCGCTCGGCCAGATGGTCGAAGCGGAGGCCCACGACGTCCACGGCACGTACCGGGTCTTGGCCCAGTTGCCGCGCGGGTGCGTCGGGTCGAAGAGCTTCGGGCCGAAGGCGTCGGTGACGGTCTCGGGCGCCGTGAAGCGCATCTCGCCGAACTCCTGCCAGCTTCCACTCTCGTCCTGGCCGGCGGACACGCGGTACTGGTTGTTGAACGTCGCGCGCTCAGCGGCCGTCGTGTTCGCGTTCCAGAGCGCGGTGACCGCGTTGTTGTAGTTCTGGTTGCACGGATTCGGGTTCGGCACCGCGCGCGTCGGGTTTGGACAGTCGTTGTCCAAGTTGTTCATGTCGCTCGTGATGTTGTACCGGTACGACTCGAGCGGCATGCGGTACGGGCCGTACGGCACGAGCTCGACGCCGTACTTGCCGTAGGAGTTCTCCATCCAGTACCGGTTGATCGTCTGGAAGTTGTTCAGCTCCGACGGCTTGTTGAGGAAGTCGGCGTAGAACTGCGGGACCTGCTCACGCGGGATGCTGTGCGCCTTCGCCGACGGCGTGCCGAAGACCGTTGCGCCCGCCGCCTGCGTGATCGTGAACGGCTTGTCCGGATAGTCCACGAGGATCAGCGCGACGCGCCACTTGCACGGCGGGCCGACGACCGGAGCGGTGTTCGAGCACCGAGCCGTCGGCGTGAGCGCCGGGTCCGAGTAGTCCGGCCCAGGAAGCTTCTTGTAGTCGGCCCAGGTCAGGTTGTCCTGGAACGACCAGTTCTGCTTGTCGAGCGGCGCCGGCGGCGCCGCGGTAGCGGGCGAAGCCGCTACGGCGGTCGCCGCGGCGACCGCCGCGGCGAGTACTGCTTTCTTGATCAACTGCCCCTCCACTCAAGAGCCCCGCGGAGACCCCCATTGGAACCCTCACCCCAATCCCGTGTCCGCGACCACAGGCGTCATCTCATGCTCATCGTGCTGCCATCAGATGTCAATGCGCGTGGAGAGATCTCCACGTGGTGTTCTGTCAGCGCAGCGACCAAAACAAGATGAGGGCATGTTGAGCGCGTTGACACGGCGAAGCCGTGGCTGATTGAGTCACGCGTGTCGTGAGGAGGGGTCCTCACGGCAGACCTCCAATGAAAGAGCGGGTGCTGCGATGGTCGCTTCTGCGGTTCGTCGAGTCGTGCGCTGGTGCTTGTCCATGTCCGCCTGGGCGGACCGCAGAGCGATGCCGGTGCCTCGCGCACGGTGGTCGCTGCTCCTCGTCTTGCTGGCGCTGCTCCCGGCCGCCGAGGCTCGCGCAGCGACAACGGTCAAACCCGACCTGCAGCTGGCCTGCGAGACGTTGAGTCCCACGTACGGAGGCTGCAACTCCTCCGTGCTGGCGATCTCCGACGAGCCTGGACCAGGTGGCACGCCGGTGCGGTCGCTGGTCAAGTTCGACACTGCCGGCCTCAGCCTGCCCGCCAACGCGATCATCACCAGCGCGACGCTGAACTTCGTCACGACCGCGTACGAGGGCGACCGCTACAACGTCGGCGAGGACCTCAACGCCCGCCCGGTGCTCGCCCCATGGACCTCGTCCGTGACCTACGACACGCGCAACGGCACGACGCCGTGGGGTGCCGGTGACTTCGGCGCGGCGATCCCGTCGAGCGCCGACTCGTTCGGCGTCGTGTTCGACGTCACGAAGACGGTGCGGGAGATCATCGCCGGGACCCGGGCCGACTACGGCTTCAGCGTCGGCGGACCGGCCGTGGACAGCCTCGAGCAGTACCTCGCGGAGGGCTACGGGACGTTGTGGGAGCCATGGCTCGAGATCACCTACGAGACCGGCTGCCCGTCGGATCCCTACGCCGCCGCGACCAGCGGCGACGAGGACACGGTCTACGACTGGAACAACGTCTTCCTCCAGATCATCCGCGACCACGAAGACCTGTCGCCGTTGACGCTGCCGGCGCCCACGCGCACCTCACGGGCCGCCGCGATGCTCAACGTCGGCATCTTCGACGTCCTCAACTCCGCGTTCTTCGCCAAGCTCGAGGCGCTGAGCACCGGCTCCCCGGGCGCCGCCGACGTCTGCGGGTGGCAGCCGTACCTGACGCTCGCCGAAACCACGGCGACCGTGAACACCGAGCTGGCCGTCGGCCACGCCGCCGTCGAGATCCTCAAGGCGCTGTACCCGCTGTTCACCTCGGACATCGAGGCCGCGTTGAACGCCGACTACCCGAACCAGGGATCGACTCCGACGACGAGCACGGCCGAGTACAAGCTGGGGCACTTCGTCGCCCAGAAGGTGCTCACGAACCGCAGCGGCGACGGCTCGACCGCGTCGATGACATACACGTCCGACCCACTCACGCCGGGCGCGTACCGCCCGGACGACACATCCGACTCCCCCGTGGCGCCCTGTGCGGACGACAGCAACATCGCGACGCCCGGCTGGGGCAACGTGACGCCGTTCTCGATCGCGAGCGGCAGCGCCTTCCGGCCCGCGAACCCCGGCAGCTACTCGACCTACGCCGCGCTGCTCGCCAGCTCGTTCTACGCCGACCAGGTGAACACGGTCAAGGACTACGGCGGCGAGACGTCGTCGCTGCGGTCTCCCGACCAGGAGAAGGCGGCGTTCTTCTGGGCCAACGACCTCGTCGGCACGTACAAGCCACCCGGTCAGCTGCTCGAGCACACCCGGCTCGTCGCGCTGTCCCAGCCGGCCGCGGCCACCAGCGGGGATCCCGAGGCGTTCTTCGCCCACTGGACGCGCCAGGGCGTGCGCGTCGCCCGGCTGTACGCCGAGGTGTCGATCGCGATGGCCGACGCCGCGATCGTGGCCTGGGACCGGAAGTTCCTGGGCGCGATCGACCTATGGCGCCCGGTGAGCGCGATCAGGCTCGCGAACACCGACTACACGACGGCCACCACCGCCGACCCGGACTGGCAGCCGCTGTCGATCGACGAGGACGGCAACCACTTCTCGCCCTGCTTCCCGGCCTACTCGTCCGGGCACGCGACGTTCGCCGGCGCGTGGGAGCGCGTCTTCGAGCACGAGTTCGCCAACGCCGAGCACGCCGATCCGTTCCCGCTCACGCTGACGTCCGAGGACCCGGAGGCGATCGAGCGGTCGGCGACCTCGCGCACCTTCGACAGCTTCGCCGAGGCAGCGCAGGAGAACGCCGACAGCCGCATCTGGCTCGGCGTGCACTACCCGGTCGACGCCGAGGCGGGGCTGGCCAGCGGGCGCAGCGTCGGCGCGCACGTGGCGACGAACGAGCTGCAGCTGACGAAGACCTGCGCGGGTTGGACCTGCGCGGAGACGATCCCCTAGCTCCGAGGTGATGGACGTGCCCGCCTCCGCCCCGGGGGCGGGCACGTTGCTACGGTTCCGACCGGCGGCAGGATCCGACGCGCGGGCGGAACGCCTACCCAGCGAGCCGACCGCGGTTCCCGTCCCTGTCGCGCCCGCCCAGGAGGCTCGCGGGCAGGAGGTCGACTCGCACCCGCTCTTCTCCCGCTGCCTCCGGGCGGGAGCTTGCTCGCGAGTCGAGCCGTGCCCTTGAACACGCGCGGTCTCTCCGACACCCTTGCCGGGTGTTCAACCGCCGGCGCGTGTCGAAGGGTCCCGAGGCGCGCGTGCACCCGACCGCGCGGATCGAGGTCGCGCGCGGCGCGCGCGTGGTGCTCGGGCGCGGCGCGGTGCTCGGGCCGGACGCCCGCATCAGCGCGCTCGGCGGCACGGTGAAGGTCGGTGCGGGCGCGCGGCTGGGCGAGCGCGTGATCGTCGTCTCGCACGCGGGCGTGGAGATCGGCGAGGGCGCCCTGATCGGCGACTGGTCCGCGATCGAGGGCGCCGCGCCCACGTTCGCGGACCCGGAGCGGCCGATCGCCGAGCAGCCGCAGACGCGCGCGCTCGTCCGGATCGGGGCGGGCGCGACGGTCGGCGTGCACGCCGTGATCGGCGCCGGCGCGACGATCCCCGCCGGCGCGAGCGTCGCGCCCTACGCCGTCGTGCGCGACGCGACCAGCCGCTCGTAGACCGCCACGGTCTGGCGCGCGACGTCGGCCCAGTCGAACCGCAGCACGTGCTCGCCGGCCTCGGCGACGAGCCGCTCGCGCAGCTCCTCGTCGGTCAGCAGCTGCTGCGCCATCCGCTCCAGCGAGCGCACCGAGGACGCGCGGAAGCGCAGGCCGACCTTGCGCCCGCGCGGGACGACCTCCCGCAGCCCGCCCGTGTCGGCGACGATCGTCGGGCAGCCGGACGCCATCGCCTCCAGCGCGACGAGCCCGAACGGCTCGTAGATCGACGGCACCAGGCACAGGTCGGCGATCCGGTAGAGCGAGTGCAGCACGTCGTCGCCGGTCCAGCCGATGAACGTGCCGTGCTCCATCAGCCCGAGCCGCTCGGCCTGGGCCTTCAGCTCGGCCTCCGCGGTGCCGGAGCCGGCGATCAGGAAGCGGATCTTGCCGACGCGGCGGATGAGGCCGGGCAGCGCGTCGAGCGCGAGGTGGAAGCCCTTCTCGTAGACGAGCCGGCCGACGAGGAGCACGAGCTGCTCGTCCGGCGCCGCGAACTTCGCGCGCAGCCGCGGGAGGTCGGACACGGGCTGCAGGTCGGTCGGGTCGATCCCGTTCGGGATCGCGGTCACCTTCGCGCGTGGGAGGCCGTAGATCTCGGTGACCTGCTGGCGCATGAACTCCGAGCAGGTGATCACGCGGTCGGCGGCCCGGGTCATCCGCTTCTCGACGCCGTGGATGTGCGACTGCGGATGCTTGTCCACCCAGCCCTGGTGACGGCCGTACTCGGTCGCGTGGACGGTGACCAGCCACGGGATCCGGCGCTTGCGCGCGAGCTGGCGGGCGGCCGCGGCGACGAGCCAGTCGTGCGAGTGCACGAGGTCGAACCCACTGCCGAGCTCGGCGCCCGCCGCGAGCATGTCGTCGTTCATGTGGTCGACCCAGGCGATGAACGCGTCCAGGTCGTCCTTCGGGAACTCGGGCTCGCGCACGCGATGGACGTGCACGCCGTGACGCTCCTCGTGCTCGGACAGCCGGCCGCCGCCGCGCGTGACGACGTGCACCTCGTGGCCGTCGCGCACGAGCTGCTCGGAAAGCTTGCGGACGTGACGCGCGAGCCCGCCCTCGACGACGGGCGGGTACTCCCAGGACAGCGTGAGGATGCGCACGAGGTGCGGAGCCTAGTACGACGCGGGAAACTGGCGGAGCACCCACTCCGCGGAGAGCGGCTCGCGGCGGTAGTTCTTGCCGCCCACCAGCACGTAGTCGCGCGTGCGCAGGTCCATCGGCAGGTCGCGCTCGATCGGGTACCACTCGTTGTGCTGGGAGATCAGCTCGTTGAGCTCGTCGAAGCGCGCGCGCTGAGCGAACTCGGTCCACCGCTGGGCGAACGCGGCCTCGTCCCCCGCCGACTCCTCACGCAGCGTGCGGTGAGCTCGCGCGAAGCGGCGCTTCTGGTAGGCGATCGCGTTGTCGATCTCGGCGATCCGCTCCATCCAGCGCGGCTTGACGCCGGCCTTCAGGTAGGACTCGACCGTGCGCTGCGACATCCGCGCACGGCTGGAGATCGGCTTGCCCAGCCCGGTTGCTGCGTCCAAGTCCTTCTTGACGAGGCGTTCCGCGGCACTGCGGTCCATCCCGGTTCATTCTACGAGCGAGGCGGGTACGGTTCGCGCCACGATGAAACGGATCATTGCGGGTTTCCTGATCGCGGGCGCGTTCCCGGCGACCGCCGCGGCGCAGCAGCCGACGGTCTACTCGAGCCTGCCGCTCAGCGGAGCCTCGCGTGTGCAGACCAAGGCGATCAACGACGGCGCGCGCCAGGCGCTCGGAGAGGCCGGCAACCCGGTGCGCTTCAGGACCCTCAACAGCGCGACCAAGAAGGCTGGATCGTGGACGCCGGAGCGCACCGCTCGGAACGCGCTCAAGGCGGCGCAGGACGAGTCGACCGTGGCCGTGATCGGCGAGTTCAACTCCGGCGCGACGAAGGTCTCGCTGCCGATCCTGAGCGAGGCCGGCATCCCGCAGATCAGCCCGTCCAACACCTACAACGGCCTGACGACGAGCGGCCCGGGGACCGAGCCCGGCGAGCCGGACAAGTACTACCCGACCGGCGCTCGCACCTACTTCCGCCTGCTGCCCAACGACCACGTGCAGGCCGCCGCGCTCGCCACCGTGATGCGTGACCGGGGCTGCAAGAAGGCCGGCCTCGTCCACGACGGCGAGGTGTACGGCAGGGGCATGAACGCCGACGTGAAGGCGACGCTGGCGCGACTCGGCGTCGCGGTGGTGACGAGCCGCAAGATCACGCGCAAGGCGCCGTCGGCGGTCCGCCGCGCCGGTGCCGACTGCATGGCCTACACCGGCATCACCGCGAACGGCGCGGTGCGGCTGTTCCGGTCGAGCGCGCTCAAGCGCATGCGGCTGTTCGGCTCCGACGGCGTGGCCGAGACCGACTTCGTCAGCCGCCTGCCCAAGAGCGTGGACCGCCGCACGACCGTCCTCGTCGCCACGCTGAGCCCGACCGACTACGGCACGCCGGCGAACCGCGACCCCTACTACGCGGCCGGCTACGAAGCGATGAAGCTCATCGTCGACGGGCTCAAGGCATCCGGCGGCACCCGCGCGGGCCTGCTCGGCTGGCTGCCGACGGTGCAGAACCGGACGAGCGTCCTCGGCACCTACGGCTTCGACGCCAACGGCGACACGACGCTGCGCCGTTACGGCCTGTACGGCCTGCGCGGCAGCAGCCTCGTGTACCAGGGCGCGATCACCGCCGGCTGAGCACCACCAGGCCGTCGAGCTCCAGCTCGGCGGCCCAGTCGCCGTCCGGCCGCGGCAGGTCGCCGTCGCCGCGCAGCCGGACCGCGACGAACACCTGCTCGTCGCCCCGCGTGAAGGCGACGACGTCCTCGCCCGCCTCGACCGGCGCGTAGGCACCGGCGAACGCCTCCGGCAGCCGCTTGCGCAGCGCCAGCACGGTGCGGATGATCTCGAGCTTGGCGGGCGGCGCGTCCGAGGCCAGCGCCGCGCGCCGCTCGTCCCAGTCGACCGGCCGGCGGTTGTCGGGGTCGACGAGCGACAGGCACAGGAGCTCGTCGCCCTGGTAGATGTCCGGCACGCCGGGGACGGTCAGCTTGAGCAGCAGCTGGCCGAGCGCGTGGCGATCGCCGAGCGCCGCCACCTGCTGCTGGAACGGCTCGAACGTGCGCAGGAAGTCGCGGTGCGTGAGCAGCGCCTTGGCGAACTGCTGGACGGCCGCCTCGTGCTCCTCGTTCACCTCGACCCAGGTGGTGTGCTGCTTGGCCTCGCGCATCGCCTTCTCGAGGTAGCCGTGCAGGCGGTCCTCGCTGATCGGCCACGCGCCCAGCAGCGTCTGGAAGATGAACAGCTGCTCGACCGGCGTCGGTGCTCCGCCGCTGGTCAGCGACCGGCAGACCGACAGCCAGTTCTTGACGTGCGCGGCGAACTCGTCCGGCAACGACGCCAGCGCGCCGATCCGCGCCCGCACGTCGCCGGAGCGCTTGGTGTCGTGCGTCTGGGTGACGAGCAGGTTGTTCGGGAAGCGCTCCGCGCGCTCGGCGTTGCCGCGGTGGAAGTCGGCCACGGACACGCTGAAGCGCCCGGGGTCGCCGCCCACGTCGTTGAGCGCGAGCAGCCGCGCGTAGCGGTAGAAGGCCGTGTCCTCGACGCCCTTGGCCATCACGGGCGGCGTCGTCTGCTGGAAGCGCGTGATGAACGCCTCCCAGCCCGGGACCTCGAGCAGGAGCTTCGACGCCAGCGACGCGGGAAGCCCCGCTTCGGCGACCGCGTGGCGATCCTCGTCGGTGACCTTGCCCGACCACGGCTCCACGTAGGTGCGGTAGACGGGCAGCGACGCCAGCGCGCGCTCGAGCCCCGCGACGCGCTCGGGCGCCTCGCTCGCGAGCCGCTCGACGTCCTGCGCGAACGTCGTCCGGGCCTGCTCGAGCTTGGCTTCGAAGGCGAGCTCGCCGAAGCGCCGGTCGTCGCCGGAGACCTCGATCCACAGGTCGGTCAGCGGCGCCTCGCCCGCCGGGTCGACGAACAGCCCGGCGACGTCGTTGAGGAACTCGTAGCCGACCGTGCCCTCGATCGGCCAGTCGCGCAGCGGCTCGCCCGGGTCGAGGATCTTCTCCACCCACACGTGCTGCGCGCCGCCGTCGCGGAGGCGCTGGAGGTAGCCCGCGGGGTCGGCGAGGCCGTCCGGATGGTCGATCCGCAGGCCGTCGACGATGCCCTCGCGCACCAGCCGCAGCGCGAGCCGGTGCGTCTCCTCGAACACCTCGGGGTCCTCCTGGCGGACGCCGGCGAGATGGTCGATGTCGAAGAAGCGCCGGTGCCGGCCCGTCTTCGCGTCGATGTCGAAGAACGTGCGCCGCAGCTCCGGATCGCTCCAGTAGCGGTTCTTACCGTCCGTCGCCATGTGGTTCGGGACGATGTCGAGCACGATCCCGAGCCCCGCCTCGCGGGCGGCCTCGACCAGCGCCATGAACTCGTCCTCGCCGCCGAGCTCGTTCGAGATCGAGCCGGGGTCGACGACGTCGTAGCCGTGCGTCGAGCCCTCCCGCGCCTGGAACGACGGCGGCAGGTACAGGTGCGAGACGCCGAGGTCCGCAAGGTAGGGGACGAGCTCGCGGGCGGCGGCGAACCCGAAGTCGCCACCGAGCTGGAGCCGGTAGGTCGCACGCAATTCGGTCATGGCTGCTCGCGTCGCAGGAGGACGAGGGAGTGGTGCGGGAGCTCGAGCTCCTCACCGGCGGCGAGCGACTCGTCGCCGGGCTCTACGTCGGGCCGAGCCGTGTCGAGGACGATCGTCCACGCGTCCGCGAACACGCCGTCCGGGGTCGTGAACGTGTGGTCCTCGTGGTGGCCGTTGAACAGCAGCAGGAAGGACTCGTCGAGGACCTGGCGGCCGCGCGCGTCCGGCGACGCGATCTCCTCGCCGTTGAGGAAGAGCGCAACGACCGGCGGTGCGCCGCCCCAGTCGTCGTCGCGCATCAGCTCGCCGTCGGCGCGGAACCAGGCCGCGTCCGGCAGGCCGGAGCCCTCGACCTCGCGGCCGAACAGGAACTCGCGCCGGCGGAACACGGCGTGCGCGCGGCGGAGCGCGATCAGCTTCTTGGTGAAGTTGAGCAGCGGCTCGTTCTTCTCGATCAGCGTCCAGTCGAACCAGGAGATCTCCGAGTCCTGGCACCAGCCGTTGTTGTTGCCGCCCTGCGTGCGCCCGAACTCGTCGCCGCCGAGCATCATCGGCGTGCCCTGGGAGAGCAGCAGCGTGGCCAGGAAGTTGCGCTGCTGGCGGTCGCGCAGCGCGTTGATCTCCGGGTCGTCGGTGTCGCCCTCGACGCCGTGGTTCCAGGACCGGTTGTCGTCGGTCCCGTCCCGGTTGCCCTCCTTGTTGGCCTCGTTGTGCTTCTCGTTGTAGGAGACGAGGTCGCGCAGGGTGAAGCCGTCGTGGGCGGTGATGAAGTTGATCGACGCGAACGGGTGCCGGCCATCGTGCTGGTAGAGGTCGCTGGAGCCGGTGAGCCGGTTCGCGAACTCGCCGACGGACGCCTGGCCGCGCCAGAAGTCCCGCATCGCGTCGCGGTAGATGCCGTTCCACTCCGACCACAGGACCGGGAAGTTGCCCACCTGGTAGCCGCCCGGACCGACGTCCCACGGCTCGGCGATCAGCTTCACCTGCGACAGGACCGGATCCTGATGGATGACGTCGAAGAACGCGGACAGGCGGTCGACGTCGTAGAGCTCGCGGGCCAGGGCGGACGCGAGGTCGAAGCGGAAGCCGTCGACGTGGCAGTCGATCACCCAGTAGCGGAGCGAGTCCATGATCAGCCGCAGCACGCTCGGGTGCATCACGTTGAGCGTGTTGCCCGTGCCGGTGTAGTCCATGTAGTGCCGCTGGTCGTCGGGCACCAGCCGGTAGTAGGACTTGTTGTCGACGCCGCGGAACGACAGCATCGGGCCGAGGTGGTTGCCCTCGGCGGTGTGGTTGTAGACCACGTCGAGGATGACCTCGATGCCGGCGCGGTGCAGGGCCTTGACCATGCCCTTGAACTCCCGCACCTCCTGCCCCGCCTTGCCCGTCGCCGCGTAGGGCGAGTGCGGCGCGAGGAAGCCGATCGTGGAGTAGCCCCAGTAGTTCGTCAGGCCGCGCTCGGCCAGGAACGACTCGTCGGCGATGTGGTGCACGGGCAGCAGCTCGACCGCGGTCACGCCGAGGTCCTTGAGGTAGCCGACCGCGGCGTCGGACGCCAGCCCCGCGTACGTGCCGCGCAGGTCCTCGCGCACGTCCGGATGCTGCATCGTGAAGCCCTTGACGTGCGTCTCGTAGATGACGCTGTCGGCGAGCGGCGTGTTCGGCGGGCGGTCGTCCTCCCAGTCGAAGCGCGGGTCGATGACCACGCACTTGGGGATCGCGGCCGCGTCGTCGCTCTCGTCCGGCGTGAGGTCGTCGTCCTCGCCGCCCATCGGCTCGTACGGGTGCACGTTGCCGTTCTCGAACAGGATCGGGCCCTCGATCGACTTCGCGTACGGGTCCATGAGCAGCTTCGCCGGGTTGAAGCGGTGGCCGGAGGACGGGTCATACGGGCCGTGGACGCGGTAGCCGTAGCGCTGCCCGGGGTGCACGCCCGGCAGGTAGCAGTGCCAGTTGTAGGACGTGCGCTCGGTCATCTCGACGCACGTCTCCGCGTCGTCGGGCCCGAACAGGCACAGGACGACGCGCTCGGCGTGCTCG
Source organism: Solirubrobacter pauli (assembly GCF_003633755.1). GTDB lineage: Bacteria > Actinomycetota > Thermoleophilia > Solirubrobacterales > Solirubrobacteraceae > Solirubrobacter > Solirubrobacter pauli. The sequence goes on along the minus strand of NZ_RBIL01000001.1, from coordinate 3,186,667 downwards.
GAGAAGATCGAGAAGTTCGTCCCCTCGCCGTCCCACGTGGGGCCGAGCGGGAACGGCGATCCGGGCCAGACCTCCATCAACGCACCAGCGCTCCGGACAGCGGGGGCAGGACGACGTAGCCCGGTTCGAGCGTCGGCTCGTGGGTGCTCAGGACGATCTCCTCGGTGTGCTCGCGCGGGATGTGCGTCGCGTTGCGGGCGAAGTTCGCCAGCAGCGTGTAGTCGCCGCGCCGGACGGCGATCCAGCCGGCGCGCTCGTCGAACGTGACGTCGTCGACGTCGCCGGCGGGCAGCTCGCGGCGGACGTGCAGCAGCGCCCGGTGCAGCTCGCGCAGGCCGTCCGGCTCGCCCTCGCGGGTGAGCTTGGAGCGCTCGAACGTGGCGATGTCCTGCGGGTCGGGCACCTCCTCGCCGGCGAACGCCGCGAACGAGGCGAACTCGCGCCGGCGGCCCTCGCGGGTGGCGTCGGCGATCTCCGGGTCGATGTGGTCCGTGAAGAACTGGAACGGCGCCCGCTCGCCGTACTCCTCACCCTGGAACAGCATGGGCGTGAAGGGTGACAAAAGCGTGCAGAACGCCGCGAGCGGCCGGGCCTGCACCGGCAGGCGGTCGCCGAGCGCTCGGTTGCCGACCTGGTCGTGGTCGGCCGAGAAGACGACGAAGCGCTCCGGGGCCACGTCGAACGCCGGTGCCCCGAAGCGGCGCTTGCGGAACGTCGAGTAGTTGCCGTCGTGGACGTGCGGGCGCCGGAACGCCTTCGCCAGGCACTCCATCGAGTCGAACTCCTCGTACCAGCCCTGCGTCTCGCCGGTCAGCAGCACGCGCAGCGCGTGGTGGAAGTCGTCCGCCCAGGCCGCGTCGCAGCCCCAGCCGCCCAGCTCCGGCGCGCGCATGACCTTCGGGTCGTTCATGCCCGACTCGGCGACGACGAGCGCGCCCGGGTTGATCGCGTGCACGCGGCGGGCGACCTCGGCCACGAGGTGCTCCGGGCTCGAGTCTACGATCGCGTGGATCGCGTCCAGGCGCAGCCCGTCGAAGTGGAAGTCGCGGATCCACTGCTCCGCGCTCTGGCACACCCATTCGCGGACGGCGTCGGAGTCCTCGCCGTCGACGTTGATCGAGGCACCCCACGGCGTCTCGTGCTTGTGGGTGAAGTACGGGCCGAAGGCCAGCATCGCCTTGTCGCCCGAGGCGCCGATGTGGTTGTAGACCACGTCGAGGATCACCGCGAGGCCGAGCGCGTGCGCCGCGTCGACGAGCCGCTGCAGCGCCTCCGGGCCGCCGTAGGAGGACTGCGCGGCGCTCAGGTACACGCCGTCGTAGCTCCAGCCGCGCGCGCCGGGGAACTCGGCGACCGGCATCATCTCCAGGACGGTGACGCCGAGGTCGGCGAGCTCCTGCAGGTGGCCGATCGCGCCGTCGAACGTGCCCTCGGGCGAGAACGTGCCGACGTGCAGCTCGTAGATCACCGCGTCGTGCAGGCCCGGGGTGCGGAACGCGTTGTCGGTCCACTCGAAGGCGTGCGCGTCGAAGACCCGGGACGGGCCGCGCAGCCCCTCGGGCTGCCAGCGCGAGCACGGGTCCGGCAGCGCGTCGCCGTCGATCAGGTACTGGTAGTCGGTGCCGGCCGGGACGTCGAGCTCGGTCTCGTAGATGCCGTGGCCCACGAGGTCGAGCGCGTGGTCGGCGCCGCCGGTGCGCAGCCGCACTTCGCCCGGCGTCGGCGCCCAGACGCGGAACTGCGTGCGGCCGTTGCGCAGCGGGGTGGCGCCCAGGCGCCGCAGGAAGGGGTAGTCGGTGCTCAAGCCAGCGAGCCGATCCGGGTCGTGAGGAGGTCGATGAAGCGCTCGGCGTCCACGTCGACGGCGACGTGCGCGTTGGCGGGACGGTCCGTGCGGCGCAGCTGGTCGACGACCGTGCGCCCGCGAGCGGGACCGTGGGTGACGTCGATCTCGACGCTCAGCTGCGTGGTGTGGAGGATGGAAGGGTCGATCGCGTGGGCGACCGCAAGGGCATCGTGCACTGGTGTGTCGTCATGCCCATACACCTCCAGATGGAACCGTCGGTAGAACGCGTGCAGGTCGGCGACGACCGCGCCGGCCCGCCCCGTCTCGCGCAGCGCTTCCGCCCGCTCGGCGCTCAGCATCGCCCGGTGCGTGACGTCGAGGCCGATCATCGTCACGTCCGCGTCGGACTCGAACACGCGCTTGGCCGCCTCCGGATCGACCCAGACGTTGAACTCCGCGCTCGGCGTGACGTTCCCCAGGCCGATGGCGCCGCCCATGACGATGATGTCCTCGATGTTCTCGACGAGCTCGGGATACATCGCGATCAGCAGCGCGATGTTGGTCAGCGGGCCGACCGGGATCAGCGTCAGAGGGCGCTTGCGCAGCTCGCGCGCCATCAGCTCGACCGCGTGGATGGCCTCGGGCTCACGCGACGGCGGCGGCAGGTCCGGGCCGTCCAGCCCGGTCTCGCCGTGCACCTCGTCGGCGACCCGCGCCGTGTCGTGCACGAGCGGCCGGCCCGCGCCCGCGGCGACCGGGATGTCGCGCGCGCCCGCGACGTCCAGCACCCGGATGGCGTTGGCCGTGACCTTCTCGAGCGTCTGGTTGCCCGCGACCGTGGTCACGGCCACGACCTCGAGCTCAGGGCTCGCGAGCGCGAGCAGCAGAGCCATCGCGTCGTCGTGGCCAGGGTCGCAGTCGATGATCACCGGCGTCTTCGGCATGGCGCATCATTCAAGCGGGCCGCGTGTTCACACGGTCGCCATGCAACTCGCCGCCCTGTTCGCCACCGCTCTGATCGCCCAATCCGCGCCCACCGTCACGACCGGCGGAGCGGAGTCGGTCACGACCGGCTCGGCCGCCGTGACCGGCACGGTCAACCCCGGCGGTGAAGCCACCACGTACCAGTTCGAGTACGGGACCTCGACGTCCTACGGGCTCACGACGCCCCAGCAGGACGCCGGCAACGGCACCGCCGACGTCGCCGCGCGGGCCACGCTCACGAGCCTGACGAACAACACGACCTACCACTACCGGCTCGTGGCCACGAACGCCTCCGGCGTCACCCGCGGCAGCGACCGGACGCTCAAGACCAGCGCCCCGGCGGCCGCCCCATCGATCTCCAGCCGGGCGGCGACCGGCGTGAGCGGCGGCGGCGCGACCCTGAACGCGGGCATCAACCCGCGCGGGCTGGCGACCGACGTCTACTTCGAGTACGGCACGTCGACCTCGTACGGCACCCGCACGCCGACCGTGGGGATCGGCGCCGGCACGTCGACCGTCTCCGCGGGCGCCCCGATCGGGGGCCTGCGCCCGAACACCCGGTACAACTACCGCGCCGTGGCGACGAGCGCGGCCGGCATCACCCGCGGCGGGAACCGCACGTTCACGACCTCCCGCGTGCCGACCGGCGTCGCGATCACGCCGTCCACCGTCAAGCCGACCTGGGGCTCGGGGCTGACGATCACGGGCACCGTCAGCGGATCGGGCACCACGCCGGTCGCCGTCGAGAAGCTCGACTTCCCGTTCCAGGGCCAGTGGACGCCGCTCGCCACGGCCAATTCGAACAGCTCCGGCCGCTTCACGCTGACCGTGCCGCCGCTGTTCGCCACCACCCGCCTGCGCGTCGCGACCCGCACCTCGACCGTGGTCACGAGCGGCGTCAGCACCGTGTCGGTGGCCGTCAAGGTGGGGCTGAAGACGAGCCGCGTCTCGACCCGTCGCACCCGGCTCACCGGCGCGATCTGGCCCTCGGTGCCCAGGGGCCGCGCCTCGCTGCAGCGCCAGTCGCGGAGCGGTCGCTGGATCCCGGTCAAGCGGGCCGGCGTGACAGCGCTCGGCAGCGACCGCTCCCGCTACTCGTTCACGGTCACCCGCTCCCGCACGCGGGCGATGAACTACCGCGTCCTGGTCAACCCGCGCAACGACGGGCTCCAGGTCTCCGGCAGCTCGCGCGTGATCAACCTCAAGCAGCGGCGTTAGCGCGCGCGTCCTTGACCGTGTGCAGTCGCCGGTCGAGGGTGCGCATGAGCGTCGCGCGGTCGTCGCCGTCCCGCGGATGGACGGCGGCGACGACCGTCAGGCTGAGCGGGCGGTCCCCGGCGTCCACTCGGGCGCCGGCCTCGCGCAGCGTCTCGCGCAGGCGAGCGGCGGCCTCGTCGCCCGCGCCGGGCACGACGAGCGCGAACTCGTCGCCGCCGATGCGCGCCAGGCAGTCGCTCGTGCGGACCTCGGCCGAGGCGTGCGCGGCCAGCTCACGCAGGACGCGGTCGCCGGTCGTGTGGCCGAAGCGGTCGTTGATCTGCTTGAAGAAGTCGACGTCGATCAGCAGGACCGTGAACACGCGGCCGCTCTCGAACGCGCTGGACAGCGCCTCGTCGAACGCGCGCCGGTTGGCGAGGCCCGTGAGCGGGTCCACGCGGGCCATCTGGTGCTGCTCGCGCTCGGCCTCGACGAGGCGGCGCTTGAAGAACTGGATCGTCGCCACGAGCGCCGCGTAGGCGACCGCGTAGGCCAGCGTCCGCGCCAGCAGCGGCCCCGCCCCCTCCGCGTACAGCAGCGGTGAGGCGAACGTCCCGACCTCGAGCACGGCGAGCGGGACGGCGTAGCGCAACGGGAAGAAGTACGCCACGTACAGCGCCGGCAGCACGAGGACCGGGGCGAGGTAGGACTGCGCCTCGCCGGTCACCGACAGCGCGGCCACGATCAGCGGCTGGCAGGCCGCGACCGTGATCGCGTGACCGCGGATCGAGACCTTGTGCCAGGGGATCAGCCGGGTGACGCAGCCGAGCCCGTAGGCCGCGGTGCCGACGGCGAGCGCCCAGAAGAGCGCGGCGTCGCCGCCGGGCGCGCCGGGCACCACGCGGCACGCGATCGCCACCACCACGGCGGCGAGCCAGAGCCACCCGGAGACCGGGCCCATGAGGCGGCGTTCATCGTGCACACCCCCGTAGTCGGCCCGGTCCCCCCTCGATTTAGCTACTTGCCAGTAGCTCGGTCATTTCGCTCGGGCACCAGCCAGATCGCTCCGAGCGGCGGCAGCGTGACCTCGGCGCTGAACGGCTGGCCGTGCCAGCCCTCGCCCTCGGCCTCGATCGCGCCCATGTTCCCGACGCCCGAGCCGCCGTAGCTGCTCGCGTCGGTGTTGACGACCTCATTCCAGCGGCCCGGCCGCGGCAGGCCGATCCGGTAGTTCTCGCGCACGACCGGCGAGAAGTTGCCGACGAACAGCGCCACGCGCTGGGAGTCCCGCGTGCGGCGCGCGAAGGCGATCACGTTGTCGTCCGCCGCGTTCGCCTCGGTCCACCAGAACCCGGTGCCGTCGAAGTCCATCTCCCACAGCGCCGGCTCCGCCTTGTAGGCGTGGTTGAGGTCCCGCACCAGCGACTGCACCCCGGAGTGCTCCGGGTTCTCGAGCAGGTGCCAGTCGAGCGACCGCGCCTCGCTCCACTCCTGCTGCTGGGCGAACTCCTGGCCCATGAACAGGAGCTTCTTGCCGGGATGCGCCCACATGTAGGCGTACAGGGAGCGCAGGTTCGCGAGCTGCTGCCAGCGGTCGCCCGGCATCTTGTCCAGCAGCGACCCCTTGCCGTGCACGACCTCGTCGTGCGAGAGCGGGAGGATGAAGTTCTCCGTGAACGCGTACACGAGGCTGAAGGTCAGCTCGTGGTGGTGGTAGCGCCGGTAGATCGGGTCGTTCTGGAAGTACGACAGCGTGTCGTGCATCCAGCCCATGTTCCACTTGAACCCGAACCCGAGCCCGCCCAGGTACGTGGGCCGCGAGACGCCCGGCCACGCCGTCGACTCCTCGGCGGCGGAGATCACGCCCGGCTCGCGGCCGTGCACGACCTCGTTGAACTCCTTCAGGAACTTGACCGCGTCGAGGTCCTCGTTGCCGCCGTACTCGTTCGGCACCCACTGGCCCTCTTCGCGCGAGTAGTCCAGGTAGAGCATCGACGCGACGGCGTCGACGCGGATGCCGTCGGCGTGGAACTCCTCGAGCCAGAACAGCGCGTTGGACACGAGGAAGTTGCGGACCTCGTGGCGGCCGTAGTTGAAGACGAGCGTGCCCCAGTCCGGGTGCGCGCCGCGGCGCGGGTCGTCGTGCTCGTAGAGCGCGGTGCCGTCGAAGCGGGCGAGCGCGAAGTCGTCGCGCGGGAAGTGCGCCGGGACCCAGTCGAGGATCACGCCGAGCCCGTTCTGATGTACGCGGTCGACGAACTCGCGGAAGTCGTCAGGGGTGCCGAACTTCGGCGTGGGCGCGAAGTAGCCGGTCACCTGGTAGCCCCAGGAGCCCGTGAACGGGTGGGCCATCACCGGCAGCAGCTCGATGTGGGTGAACCCCATGTCCTTCGCGTAGGCCGACAGCTCGTCGGCCAGCTCGAGGTAGTTCAGCGAGCGGTTGTCCTCGAGCGGGTTCAGCCGCCAGGAGCCCAGGTGCACCTCGTAGATCGACATCGGGCCGTCCTGCGCGCTGGACTGGCGCCGCGCCTCCAGCCACTCCTTGTCGTTCCACACGTGCTGCGGGTCGTGGACGACCGAGGCGGTCTTCGGCGGCACCTCGGTCGCGAACGCGACGGGGTCGGCCTTGAGCCGGATCTCGTTCTCCTGCGTGAGGATCTCGTACTTGTACCGGGCACCGTCGGCCACGCCCGGGAGGAACAGCTCCCAGATGCCGGACGAGCCGAGCGAGCGCATCGGGTGGATGCGCCCGTCCCAGTAGTTGAAGTCGCCCACGACCGAGACGGACTTCGCGGACGGGGCCCAGACGGCGAACGCGGTACCGGCGACGCCGTCGACCTCGGTCACGTGCGCGCCCAGGCGCTCCCACAGCTCCTCGTGCCGGCCCTCGCCCAGCAGGTGGACGTCCAGCTCGCCGATCGTCGGCAGGAAGCGGTACGGGTCGTCGATCGTGATCGTGCCCGACTCGCCGTAGTCGACCTCGAGCTTGTAGTCGAGCGGCAGGTCGACGCCCTTGATGTGCCCCTCGAAGACGCCCCCGGGGTGCACGCACCCGAGCGTCTCGTGGGAGCCGTCCGCCAGCACCACCTCGACCTTGGCCGCGGCCGGGCGGAAGGTGCGGATCACCACGCCCGAGCCGTTGTCGGGGTGGGCACCGAGGTATCCGTGGGGGTTCGCGTGCTGGCGGGAGACCAGCTGGTCGGCTTCGCTCATATCTCTAGTTCACTCTGCTTCCAGGAGCCGCAGGATCCCGGCGACCGGGATGGCGACCCAGTCGGGTCGGTTGTTCAGCTCGTAACGCAACTCGTACACGGCCTTCTCGAGCTCGAAGACCGCCAGCAACTGCTCGATCGCCTGCTGGCCGGGCGGCAGCAGGGAGCTGTCCACCGCGCCGTAGTATCCGGTCAGGAACCGCTCACGTGCGCGCTCTTCCCAGTCGGCGGGCGCTTCGACACCCCGCAGCAGCTTCGAGCCGGCGGTGGCGTAGGAGAACGAGCGCAGCATGCCGGCGACGTCGCGCAGCGGCGAGCGCTTCAGGCGCCGCTCCGGCAGCGGGCGCGCGGGCTCGCCCTCGAAGTCGAGCACGACCCAGCCGCGCGGCGAGAGCATCGTCTGGCCGAGGTGCAGGTCGCCGTGGGTGCGGATGACGCGCCCGCCGACGGTCGCGTGCGCCAGCAGCGAGAGCTTCTCGCGCACGTCCTGCCCGCGGCCCACGATCGGCTCGGTGGCGATCGACTCGGGCAGGTCGAGGAAGACGCGCTCGATCTGCTCGTCGACGTCGGCGTAGAGGATCGACAGCGACTCGGCGGACGGCTCCACGGGCGCGAAGTCCGGGTCGGAGTTGTCGCTGCCGAGCGCCGTGTGCAGCTCGCCGATGACGACGCCGAGCGCCTCGACGCGGTCCAGCAGGCCGTCGGGGTCCGTGGCGAGCTCGTCCAGGGTCAGCTCCCAGCCGTCGCGCGCGCCGGCGAGGAACTCCTGCAGGATGCCGAGCGTCGCGCTCACGTGCCGGCCGTCGACCTCGTACCAGCCGTGCAGCGCCGCGATGTGCGGGAACTCGCGCTTGGTCAGGAACCGCAGCAGCTCGAGCTCCGGGTTCACGCCCGGCTCGATCCGGCGGATCGCCTTCATGATCAGCTCGTCGCCGAAGACGATCGACGTGTTGGACTGCTCGACGCCGACCGGGCGCACGTCGACGGCGTCGTCGGGCGCATGATCAGCGGTCCAGCGGAAGGCGAAGTCGCCGGCGTCGCGGTTGGCGGCCATCGCGCGCAGCAGCTCGCGGCCGGTCTCGGGGTCCGCGAGCGCGTCGTGCACCGCCCGGCCGTCGGCCTCGTAGATCGGGTCACCGCCGTCGCTCGGGCGCACCGCCAGCGGCACCTGGTAGGTCTCGTGCGTGCCGACGGGGAACCGCGCCTCGATCAGGCACAGCACCAGCTCGTCCGAGAGCGCGACCGAGTCGACGACCTCGAGGTTGGAGACCTCGCGGGTCTTGGACGCGAACCAGCGCTGGGAGACGACCCAGGCGTTGAGCACCTGCTCGTCGAGGAAGGCGAGATCGCTGGTCATTCCGGCTCATCCTTCACCAGTTGGAACCAATAGAAACCGCGCGGTGCGAGCGTGAGGAGGTACGGGAGCTCGCCGATGCGCGGGAACCGCGAGCGGCCGAAGATCTCCACGGGCGACCGTCCTTCGTAGGCCGAGAGGTCCAGCTCCACCGCCTGGGCGGAGCGGGCGAGGTTGTGGACGCAGAGCATCACGTCCTCGTGGAAGGTGCGGACGTGCGCGAAGACCTTGCCGTTCGACGGCGTGAGCGGCTCGTAGGTGCCGAGGCCGAAGACGGGATGCTCCTTGCGCAGCGCGACGAACCGCCGCAGCCAGCGCAGCAGGCTGTAAGGCGTGCGCATCTGCGCCTCGACGTTGACGGCCTGGAAGCCGTACACCGGGTCCATCAGCGGCGGCGCATAGAGCTGGGCGAAGTCCGCGCGGGAGAAGCCGCCGTTGCGGTCGCCGCTCCACTGCATCGGCGTGCGGACGCCGTCGCGGTCGCCGAGGTAGACGTTGTCGCCCATCGCGATCTCGTCGCCGTAGTAGAGGACCGGCGAGCCCGGCAGGCTGAAGAGGATCGCGTGCAGCAGCTCGATCTCGTCGCGGCCGCCCTCGAGCAGCGGGGCGAGCCGCCTGCGGATGCCGACGTTGATCTTCATCCGCGGGTCCTTGGCGTACTCCGCGTACATGTAGTCGCGTTCCTCGTCCGTGACCATCTCGAGCGTGAGCTCGTCGTGGTTGCGCAGGAACAGGCCCCACTGGCAGTTGTCGGGGATGTCGGGCGTCTGGGCGAGGATCTCGTAGATCGGGGTGGCCTCCTCCCGCCGGACGGCCATGAACATGCGCGGCATCACCGGGAAGTGGAAGGCCATGTGGCACTCGTCGCCGTCGCCGAAGTACTCGACCACGTCGGCCGGCCACTGGTTGGCCTCCGCGAGCAGCACGCGGTCGGGGTAGAGGCGGTCGATCTCCTCGCGGACGCGCTTGAGGTACTGGTGCGTCTCCGGGAGGTTCTCGCCGTTGGTGCCGTCGCGCTCGTACAGGTACGGGACGGCGTCGAGGCGGAACCCGTCCATGCCCAGGTCCAGCCAGAAGCGCAGGACCTCGAGCATCGCGTCCCGGACATCGGGGTTGTCGAAGTTCAGGTCCGGCTGGTGGGAGAAGAAGCGGTGCCAGTAGTAGGCCTGCGCCTCGTCGTCCCAGGTCCAGTTCGACGTCTCGGTGTCCGTGAAGATGATCCGGGCCTCGGAGTAGCGCGTGGGGTCGTCGGACCACACGTACCAGTCGCGCTTGGGGCTGTCGGGCCCTTGGCGTGACTCCTGGAACCACGGGTGGTCGGCCGACGTGTGGTTCATCACGAGGTCCGCGATCACGCGGATGCCGCGCTGATGGGCGGCCTCGATGAAGTCACGGACGTCGTCGACGGTCCCGTAGTCGGGCTGGATCTGGAAGAAGTCGCTGATGTCGTAGCCGCCGTCGCGCAGCGGCGACTTGAAGAACGGCAGCAGCCAGATGCAGTCCACACCCAGCCACTGCAGGTAGTCGAGCTTCTCGGTCAGGCCGCGGAAGTCCCCGGACCCGTCGCCGTTGGCGTCGAAGAAGGCGCGGGTGTGGATCTCGTAGAACACGGCCGTCTTGAACCACAGCGGCTGTGCCTCGAACCACTGCCCCGGGTCGTTCCGCGTGCCTGCCGCCACGTCAGAGCACCTTGAAGACGTGGAACTGCTTGCCGACGACGTGCGGGTCCAGCTCCACGTAGTTCGGGCCGATCCGCCAGTCGTAGTGGTTGCCGGTGAACTGGTCCTCGACCACGAACACCGGCGGAAGGCCGAGCACCGCGGGGACGGTCACCAGCCCCGACTGGGCGTTGTGCGGGTCGAGGTTCGTGACCGTGATGACCGTGTTCCCGGGCTCCTGCTTGGCGTAGGCGAGCAGGTTGTCGTTCTGGGCGTCCAGCCAGGCGACGTTGCTCAGGTGCTGGAGCGCGACGTTCTCCTGGCGGATCGCGTTCAGCCGCCGCATCATCGGCAGCAGCGGGCCGTCGAGCTTGCGCTCCTTGATCTCGTACTTCTCGGAGTTCAGGTACTCCTCCGAGCCTTCCTTGACCGGGACGTTCTCGAAGTGCTCGTAGCCGCTGTAGATGCCGTAGCTCGGGGCGAGCGTGCCGGCCAGGACGAGCCGCGTGACGAACGCCGGCGGGCCGCCGTGCTGCAGGTAGGCGTGGAGGATGTCCGGCGTGACCGGGAAGAAGTTCGGGCGGAAGTACTCCTTCTCCTCACCCCAGGCGAGCTCGTTGAAGTACTCGACCATCTCGTGGCGCGAGTTCTTCCACGTGAAGTACGTGTAGCCCTGGGTGAAGCCGAGCTTGGCCAGCTCCCGCATGACGGCCCGTCGCGTGAACGCCTCGGACAGGAAGATCACGTCGCGATCGACCTTGTGGACCTCCTTGATGATCCACTCCCAGAACGCGAACGGCTTCGTGTGCGGGTTGTCGACGCGGTAGACCTTGATGCCGCAGTCCACCCAGTGCAGGAAGACGTCGCGCCAGGCGTTCCAGAGACCCTGCCAGTCGTCCGTGTCCCAGTTGAAGTTGTAGATGTCCTGGTAGCGCTTGGGCGGGTTCTCGGCGTACTTGAGCGTGCCGTCGGGGCGCTGCTGGAACCACTCGGGGTGCTCGGTCAGCCACGGGTGGTCGGCGGAGGCGTTGAGCGCGATGTCCAGCGCCACGTCCATCCCGTGCTTGTGGGCGGTGGCGGTGAGGTCGCGGACGTCCTGCTCGGTGCCCAGCTCCGGGTGGACGGCGAAGTGGCCGCCCTCCTTGCCGCCGATCGCGTAGGGCGAGCCGGGGTCGTCGGGGCCGGCCGTGAGGCTGTTGTTGCGGCCCTTGCGCTTGTTGACGCCGATCGGGTGGAACGGGAGCAGGTAGAGGACGTCGAAGCCGAGGTCGGCGATCGCCGGGACCTGCTCCTCGACGCCCTTGAGGCCGCCCCACGAGCGCGGGAACAGCTCGTACCAGGCGCTGAAGCGCGCGCGGACGCGGTCGACCTCGACCGTCACGGGCTTCTCGAGGCTCGCGGCGCCCTCCCGCTCCTGGGAGAGCTCCATCGCCTGGAAGAGCTCCGGGCCGAGCGCGACGTCGAACTTGTGGTTGATCTCCGCGTCGGACTCGAGCACGCCGATCGCCCACTCGATGCTGCCCTTGGAGTCCTGGTCCTTGGCCCGCTCGAGCGCGCGCTTGAGGAAGATCACGCCCTCGGACAGCTCGGAGGTGAGGTCCTCGTCGAGGTCGGCGTCGACCTTGCGGCGCAGCTCGTCGTGCCAGGTCGCCCAGCGGTCGGTCCACGCCTCCACCGTCCACTGCCACGTGCCGGGCGTCTCGACCGTGAACTCACCCGCCCAGCGCACGCCGCTGATGTGCGCGTCGACGGCGCGCAGCTCGGCCTCCAGCCAGCGGCGACCGCCGGGGGCCTTGTACTTGACGACGGCCTTCAGCTTCTCGTGGCCATCACGGAAGATGTCGGCCGACACGGCGACCGTGTCGCCGACGGTTCGTTTGACGGCATAGCGTCCATTGTCGAGGACCGGCGCCGGCTTTGCGATCCTGATCCGGCGCGGGCGCTCACTGCGCTTCGGTGCGGGCATCTCGGGGCAGGAGTATCCGCCAAGTCGATCACATGAACCTTCCTCGTACATCCGGGGTGCATCTGCACCCGACCTCATTGCCATCCGGACGCCTTGGTCCGGAAGCGTTTGCCTGGATCGATTGGCTCGCCGCGGCGGGCCAGACCTGGTGGCAGATGCTCCCTTTGACACCCCCCGACGAACACGGGTCGCCGTACAAGTCGGCGTCGGCCTTCGCGGCCTCTCCGGCCCTGCTGGCCGATCCGTCGGCGCCGGTCAGCGACGCCGAGCGCGCGGCCTTCCGCGAGAAGGCCGCCGACTGGATCGGCGACTGGGTCGCGTTCGCCGGCGAGGACGCCCTGGACGACCAGGTCCGCTTCGACCGCGAGTGGGCCGAGCTCCGGCGTTATGCCGCTGACCGTGGGGTTCGCCTGATCGGCGACGTCCCGATCTACGTCGCGCCCGAGTCGGCCGACGAGCTCGCCCACCCGGAGATCTTCAAGCCCGGCTTCGTCGCCGGCGTCCCCCCGGACGCGTTCACCGAGGACGGCCAGCTGTGGGGCAACCCGGTCTACGACTGGCCGGCGCTGCAGCAGCGCGGCTACTCGTGGTGGATCGCCCGGCTCCGTCGCATCTTCGAGCTCTTCGACCTCGTGCGGATCGACCACTTCCGGGCGTTCACCGCGTACTGGGCCGTGCCGGAGGACTCACCGGTGGCGTCGGCGGGGTCGTGGAAGCGCGGCCCGGGCGCCGCGCCCCTGCTCGCCGCCCGCGCGGTGCTGGGCGAGCTGCCCGTGATCGCCGAGGACCTCGGCGTCATCACCCCGCCGGTCAAGCGCATGCGCGAGTCGCTGGGCCTGCCCGGCATGGCCGTGCTCCAGTTCGGGTTCACCCCGTCCGAGCGGCACACCCAGCACGTGCCCGCCTACCACGAGGAGAACCAGGTCGTCTACACCGGCACCCACGACAACGACACGATCCGCGGCTGGTACGACGGATTGGGGCCCGCGTCGCTGGCCTTGGTCGAGGAGTCGCTGCGCGAGCACGGGATCGTCGAGGACGAGCCGCACTGGGCGATGATCCGGCTGGCGTTCGCCTCGAAGGCGCGGCTGGCGATGATCCAGGCGCAGGACATCCTGGGGCTCGGGAACGAGGGACGCATGAACCAGCCGGGCACCGCGGGTGGCTGGGGCTGGCGGCTGGACGAGCTGCCGTCCGAGGATCTGGCGCGTCGGCTTCGAGCCGCCACGGAGGCAGCCGACCGGCTGGCGTGAACCGGGGCCGCGGCGCTGGCTACCGCTCGTGCACGAGCGGCGCCTGCCACGCCGTGGCCGGGTCCTCGCGGATCACCACGTCGCAGACGATCGCGGAGATGTTGTCCCGCGCGCCCGATTCCAGGGCGAGGGCGATGAGCTTGTCCGCGCACTCGCCACGGTCGGCGTGGCGGAGGAGGAGCTCGCGGAGGACGTCGGACTCGACGACGTCGGAGAGGCCGTCCGAGCAGAGGAGGAGGCGGTCGCCGAACAGGGCCGGGAGGAGCTGGGTGCTCGGGCGGCGTTCCGGGTCGCCGTCGAGGGCGTGCATGACGACGTTGCGGGCCGGGTGGCGGCGGGCCTGCTCGGGGGTGAGGTGGCCGGCGTCGATCAGGTCCTGGACCAGGCTGTCGTCGCGGGACAGCTGGGTGAGCTCGCCGCTGCGGAGGAGGTAGGTGCGCGAGTCGCCGATGTTGGCGACGACGTAGGTGCCGTCGTTGGAGAGGGCGACGGCGGTGAGGGTCGTGCTCATGCCCTGCATCTGCGGGCGGGCGCCGGCGATGAACCCGATCGACTCGTTGCCGAACGCGATGGCGTTCTCCAGGGCGGCGTCGAGGGGGATCTCGAGGCGGCTCTTGTCGAGCGAGGCCAGCGACTCGACGATCCGCCCGCTCGCGACCTCGCCGGCCGCGGCGCCGCCGACGCCGTCGGCCACCGCCGCCAGGCGGGAGCTCGTGAACACCGCGTCTTCGTTGTTCGCCCGTCGCCCGATGTCGTTGCGGGCGGCGCATTCGAGCGCCAAGGCCGGCATGGCGGCATCGTAACCAGGTGGCAACGAGTTGTCAGCGACTTAAGGCGGGGTCGCCGCCTACTCGCAGCCGACGCCGTCGTCGTCGGCGTCGAGGCGGTACGGGTCGCTGCCCGTGACCGACACCGGCTTCTTGCTCTCGGGGATCTCGTCGCAGTCCAGGTCGCTCGTCACGGGCAGGCACGGCGAGTACCCGCCCATGCAGCTGCTGCGCGGCGTCTGGGCCTTGCGGCGCGCGGTCTTGCGCCGCTTCGCCGCCGCGCGCTTGCGAGCCGCGGCGCGCTTGAGCTTCGCGCAGCGCGTCTTGCTGACCGTCCAGGAGCCCGTCGCGGTCAACTGCTTGCCGTAGCGGTCGGCCGCGATGGCCGTGGCGGTGTAGCGGCCCGGGGTCCGGCACGGGAGCGCCACGGACACCGTCACCGGCTTGACCTTGTCGTCTTGGTCGGTCCCGAGCGAGAACCGGGATGTCCGCACGGTCCGCGTCCCGCGCTTGACGGTGAGCGTCACCGCGGCGCCGCGGGTCGCGTCCACGGTCAGCCGGCCGCTGCCTGCGGCGGTCGCGCTCGCGGGTTGCCGGATCCTCGGCGTCAGCACGAGCCGGGCCAGGTCGGGCGGGCCGATCTCGAAGCGGCTGCCCGCCAGCTGTGCGGGCAGCGAGCCGAAGGAGCGCTCGACGACCCACGTGTAGACGCCGTCGGGCAACGGGTCCTTGAGCGTGTACACGGCGCGACCACCGATGCGCTGGAGTGACCCGTCGGAGCTGCCCGTGTACGTCGGGCTGAAGTACTCGGAGACCTTGGGGTAGTTCTCGCTGGACGGCTCACCGGCGTAGACCTTGACCAGCTCGCTCGTCGCCGTCGCGGACGAGTCCCAGCTCAGTTGCGGCGTCGTCCCGTGGAACAGCCCGCCGACCGGGTGCACGAGCGTGGCCGGAGTGGGCGCGAAGCCCGGGAAGTACACGAACGGCACGGTGTCGACGCGGCGGTCGGCCACGACGTTCGTCCCGGCGCTGCTCGTCGCGTCCGCGCAGAAGAACGTCCGGCCCGTGATCGCGGTGTCCGTCACGGTCGCGGTCACCTCGCGCCGGTCCTGCGAAAGCGCGACCGGTGCCTCGATCCAGCCGCTACGCCCCGAGATCTGGTAGCTCGCGCGGTACGGCCACACGTCGCCCACGAGCATCGTCCCGTTCGCGACGTTGACCGTCACGTCACCGGACGTCCAACCACTGCACGGGCGGTAGTAGCTCGCGTCCTGCTTGACGTTCGCGCTCAGCTGCTGACCGGAGCCGAACGGGGCCGAAGCGGGCAGCGGCTGCACGAGCCGCCAAGTGACCTGCAGCGTGCCGGGCGCCGCGTCGTAGGTCACCCGCAACGCCTCGATGTCGTACGGGCTCGCCGGTGTGTCGGCCGGATCAGAGCCAGAGACCGACTGCGCCTCGGCGGTTCCGGCGAAGACCAGCGCGAGGAGGAAGGCGAGGACCAAGGACTTCACGCGCGCCACCGTAGGGACCGCGACCGCTCGCCACCCTCCCCGATCGACCAGGCGACGCGACTATGCGCAACCCATGGGTTGCGATAGTCTCCTCGACGTGAACGTCCTCGCGCTGTACGACATCCACGGCAACGTCGATGCGCTGGAGGCCGTGCTGGCCGCGGCGCCGGAGCCGGATCTCGTGCTCGTCGGCGGCGACGCCGTCCCGGGCCCGTTCGCCGTCGCGACCCTCGACCGGCTCGCCCAGCTCCCCACCCGCTGGATCCGCGGGAACGGCGAACGCGAGACCGCCGCCGCCCTCGCCGGCCCGGCACCGGACCCCGAGGACCTGGCCGCCGTCACCGCGAGGCTCAGCGCCGAGGAGCTCGGCGCCACTCGCGCACGCCCGCTGGGCGAGCTGCCGCTCACGACCGAGGTCGACGGCGTCCTGTACTTCCACGCCACCCCCGCCGACGACGCGGAGATCCTGACCCGGATCTCCCCCGACGAGCGCTACGCCGAAGCGCTGAGCGGCGTCACACACGGGCTCGTCGTCGCCGGCCACACGCACCAGCAGCACGACCGGATGGTCGGCGGCACGCGCTTCATCAACGCCGGCAGCGTCGGCTTGCCCTACGAGGGCGACGGCGTCGCGCGCTGGCTGTGGGTCGCCGACGGCGTGCCCGAGCGGCGCGCCACGCCCTACGACGCGGCCGCGGCCGGCGCCCGCATGAAGGAGGTCTGGCCGGACGTCATGTCGATCGACGCCGCGCTGGTCTCACCGGTTCCCGCCGCCGAGATCACGGAGCTCTTCGAGCAGCGCGCTCGACAAGGGAGGTAGGCGCGACCTCCGCGTACGCGTCCTCGACCGCGCCCGCGACCGCGTCCCAGTCCAGGCCGGTGTCGAGCTGCACGCCGATCCAGCCGCGATGGCCGACGTATGGCGGGCGGAAGTAGTGCTCGGGCTCGGCTGCGACGAGCGCCTCCTGCATGCCCCGCGGCGCCGCGCACCACAGCGCGAGCCGACCGTCTCCGTGATGGTCGGCCAGGAACATCACGAACGTCTTCTTGCCGCGCACGAACCAGGCGGGCGCGCCGTGGCTGAGCCGCTCGGTCACCTCGGGCAGCGCGAGGCAGAGGGCTCGGACGCGGTCGAGCTCGCGGCTCACGAACCGGCAGCCTGCCAGTAGCGCGCGAGGTCGGAGAGCTTGGCGATGCCGAGCCGTGAAGCGGTCTCGGTCTTGGTCACGAACACGTTGCTGTCCTGGGCGCGCGAGAGACGCATCGGCTCGACGTCGATCCGCGCGAGCGTGCGCCGCAGGCCCGCCTTCAGCCGCTCCGGCGACGTGCCGACCAGGTAGCGCAGCAGCGAGCCGTCGTACGCGGGGTAGAGGTCGATCTGGTCGCGGCGCAGCTTGCGCACGGCCTCGGGACGCAGCCCGCGGACGCTCCGCACGACCACGCGGAACCCACCCGCCCGCAGCGCCTCGGCGTACAGGTGCGCGAGCGTCTCGTTCTCGTCGAAGTCCATGAAGCCGACGACGATCCGCTTGCCCGGCTTGCGCTTCGCCGTCCCGCCGAGGCCGTTCGCGTCGACGAACTCGCCACCGACCGCCTCGGGCAGCCGACCGTCGATCACGGACTGGTTCAGGCCGCGCAGCGCGAGCGTGTTGAGCGCGGCCGAGGCGCCGTTCAGCCGCTTGCGGATCTCCTTCGCGCGGGAGCCGTAGGACCGCAGCAGCCCGCGACGGACCGCGGGCACGACCCGGTCGGGGTAGATCATCGAGCGGTCGTCGCGGAGGGTAACGATGTCCGGGCGCGAGACCTGCGGGTTGGAGGAGAACGCGACGGCGATCTCGGCGGTGCCGTCGTCGAGCGCGGAGATGCCGGCGTCGGCGACCGTGAGCGGCACGAACGCGGAGCGCACGTCGAGTCCGTATGCGGACTTCAACCCAAGGCCACACCCCGTATTGGTCAGGCAGTCGGACGGTGCCGCCAGCCGCACCTCCTGCGCCTGCGCGGGCGCCGTGAACAGCCAAACCACCGACGTCAGGACGATCGCGAGCCTCCGCATGGACCGACCCTAACGGGTTGACAGGAAGAACATCCAAAGCGGTAGGTTGCGGCTGAGCAGGAGGTGGCCAAAGTGCCTCGCCGTACCGCTTTCCTGGCCGTCGCCGGAGCGATGGTCGTCGCGTTCGCCGGACCCACATACGCCGCACCGACCGACGCGCTCCAGGGCGAGCAGTGGGCGATCGCGCCCGCCACCGTGTTCGACCTCCCGGGCGCGTGGCAGCTCTCGGCGGGCGCGGGCGTGACCGTCGCGGTCGTCGACTCGGGCATGAAGCTGGACCACCCCGACCTCGCCCCCAACGCCTGGACGAACTTCGCCGAGGTGCCGGGCAACGGCGTCGACGACGACAACAACGGCTACGTGGACGACGTGCACGGCGTGGACCTGACCAGCAGCCGTACCGGCCAGGACCTGCACGACGGGCTCGGGCACGGCACGCACGTGGCCGGCACGATCGCGGCGGCGGCGAACAACCGCGGCGTGGTCGGGGTCGCGTACCGGGCGAAGCTGATGACGGTCAAGGTGCTCGACGACAGCGGCGCAGGCACCACCGGCGCCGTCGCCGAGGGCATCCGCTACGCGGCCGCGAACGGCGCGCGGATCATCAACCTCAGCCTCGAGGGCGACACCGACGACCCGCGCATGCGCGCCGCGGTCGACGCTGCCGCGGCCGCCAACGCGCTGATCGTCTGCTCGGCCGGCAACAGCGGGATCGACGTCGATCGAAAGCCCGTCTTCCCCGTGTCGATCCCCGCGCCGAACGTCGTCGGCGTGGCGGCGACGGAGCCCGACGACGGCCGCGACCTGCCCGACTTCTCCAACTACGGCCGGCTCACCGTCCCGGTCGCCGCGCCTGGCGTCGAGGTCATCTCGACCTCCAAGAGCGGCGGCTACGAGTACAAGTCGGGCACGTCGATGGCCGCGCCGCACGTGGCGGGCGTCGCCGCGTTGATGGCGGCCGTCGCGCCCAACCTGCCGGCCGCCGACCTGCGCGCGCTGCTGCTCCAGCACGCCGAGCGCGCCTCGCTGCCGGTGAGCGCCGGCTACGTCGACGCGCTCGGTGCGGTGCTCGCCGCCAGCGAGGCGTCCAGCTACGACCGCAACCAGCCGCCCGCCGTGCGCGTGCTCAGCGCCACCCGCAGCGGCCGCACCACCCAGGCCCAGCTGGCGATCGTCGGCGCCGTCGCGGCCGTCAGCCGCGTCGTCGTCAAGGTCGACCGCCGCACCGCCGCCACGCTCCGCGGCGGCCGCAGCGTGCTGAACGTCCGCGTGCGGGGCCGCACGGGCAAGCGCCTCACCGTCGAGGCGTTCGCCGCCGACGGCCGTCGCCTGTCGCGCACGACGAGCCGCATCCGCGCCGTCCGCGCGGGCAAGCGCAACGTCGGCTCCGGCGGCGGGATCGGAGGGTCGGCATGGGTCGGCTGACCCGTTCCCGGGGCGCCGCCGCCGAACACGCGGCGGCGAGCGGCGGCGCCCCGCGGGCGGTCCTCAAGCGTGCGCGCCGCCTGCTCGGGCCGGCGGCGGTCGCAGCTCTCCTCCTCACGCCGCCGCCGGCGACCGGCGCGGCGCGCACGATCACGATGAGCGGCGCGAGCCCCGCCCAGGCCGTGGTGGCGGACCTCGCGTACTTCTACCGCCGCGAGCACGCCGACGCCCCGCGGTTCTCGCTCGTGGGCGGCGGGACCGGGACGGGGATCGCGGACGCGGCGCGCGGGATCGTCGACGCCGGGCTCTCCGGCCGCGCGCTGACCGCCGGCGACCCGCCGGGCCTGACGTTCACGCCGCTCGCCCTGAGCGCGATCTGCCTCGTCACCAACCCCGCCAACCGCGTGCCCAACCTCACGCACGCGCAGGTCCAGGCGCTCGCCGCCGGGACGATCTCCACCTGGGCCGAGGTGCCGGGCGCCGCCGGCACCGCCCCCATCGCCCGGGTCGCGTTCGACGTCACGTCCGCCGCGCGCAACGTGTTCCTGACCACGTTCGTCGACCTCAGCACCCCGCTCGCCCCCGCGACCACCTTCACCGCGTCCGCCCAGGTGCGGGACTTCGTCGCGGCCACGCCCGCGGCGTTCGGCTACGTGGACCTCGAGTTCGCCCGCCGGCTGCACGCCGTTCCCTACGAGGGCATCGCGTGCACGCGCGCGACGCTCAAGGACGGCCGCTACCCGGCGCGACGCACGCTCGGCTTCGTCACCCGCGGCAAGCCGAGACCCGCGCTGGCGCGCTTCCTGCGCTGGATCGCCACCGACGCCACGGCCAAGCGCGTGGTCCGGTCCCGGTACGTCGCCCCGTAGCTACGCTCAGTGGCCCTTATGGCCGCTCCGCCCACCGAACACGAGATCCTCGACGTCAACCGTCGCTACCACGACGTGGCGGCCGAGACGTACGACTCCAAGTGGGGCATCTCGTTCGGCGAGATCGGCCACCAGCAGGTGCTCGGCAAGATCACCAAGCTGCTCGGGCCGAGCCCCGGGCCGTTCGCGCACTCGCTGGAGATCGGCTCCGGCACGGGCTACTTCAGCCTCAACCTGCTGCAGACCGGCGTGATCGAGCGGGCCACGTGCACGGACATCAGCCCCGGCATGCTCGTCACGCTCGAGCAGAACGCCAAGGACCTCGGCCTCGAGGTCGAGACGGCGGCGTGTGACGCCGCCGAGCTGCCGTTCGAGGACGGGACGTTCGACCTCGTCCTCGGCCACGCGGTCCTCCACCACCTGCCGGACCTCGACCAGGCCTTCCGCGAGTTCCACCGCGTGCTCAAGCCCGGCGGGCTGCTGTTCTTCGCGGGCGAGCCGTCGCGGCAGGGCGACAAGCTCGCCGCGATCCCCAAGCAGGCCGCGGTCAAGGCCGCGCCGCTGTGGCGCAAGGCGCTGCGGGCGAGCTCCGCGCCGACCCACCACGGCGCGCCCGACGAGGACGAGCACGCGCTCGAGTCCGTCGTCGACGTCCACGCCTTCGTCCCCGCCGACCTCACCCGGCACGCCACCGCCGGCGGGTTCACGGACGTCAAGGTGCAGGGCGAGGAGCTGCTGGCGAACTGGTTCGGCTGGTTCAACCGCACGCTGGAGGCGAGCGCGGACCCCAAGGACATCCCGTGGGGCTGGATCCAGTACGCCTACCGTGGCTACATCCTGCTCCAGCGCGTGGACCGCACGCTGCTCGAGCCGCGCCTCCCGCCGCGCATCTTCTACAACCTGATGCTCGCGGCGCGGAAGCCCGCCGCGTGAGCGCACCGCCCCCAGAGCACCCGCCCGGCCCGTTCGACGCGCTGCGCGATCCGCGCGCGATCGCCGACACCACGATCGCGCCGATCGCCTTCGTGATCGTCTACACGATCACCAAGGAGGTCAACGTCGCCGCCGCCGTGGCGGTCGGGATCGGCGTGGTGATGTTCGTCGAGCGCCTCGTGCGCCGCAAGTCGGTCGTCAACGCGCTCGGCGGCCTGTTCGGCATCGCGCTCGCCGCGTTCATCGCGGTGCGCAGCGGCAACGCCGAGGACTTCTTCTGGCCGAAGGTGGCCCAGCAGGGCGGCCTGTTCGTGATCTTCGCCGGGTCGGTCGTGATCCGGCGCCCGCTCACCGGCTACATCGTGAGCACGCTCTACCGCGCGGACCCCGAGTGGCAGAAGATCCCGGAGGTCCGGCGCGTGATGACCGAGTACACGCTGATCTGGGCCGGCCTGTTCCTGCTGCGGGCGCTGGTCTTCCTGACCGGCATCCTTGCGGGCGAGGTCGAGTTCCTCGGCGTCGCCTCCCTCGCCATGGGTCTCCCGGCGTTCGGCGCGCTGCTGTTCTTCGGCTACCGCTGGGTGCCTAAGCGCCTCGCGCAGCTCGGCGCGCCCGACCCGCGGCATCCAGAGCCCGCAGCCTGAGCGCCCGGTACACGTAGGTCCAGTCGCCCTGCAGGGCGCGCAGCGGCGTGCGCCCGCCCGGGTGGATCAGCGAGGCGGGGCGGACACGCACTTCCATCCCGTCGGCGGCGAGCACGTCCAGCGCCCGCTCGGCGATCCACACCTGCCCGAAGGCCGTCGGGTGCACGTGGTCGACCATCACCAGGTTGCGCGCCCCGAACGCCCGCAGGTCGAGGACGAGCGCCCCGACGTCGGCGGCGACGCGCAGGATCGCGGCGTTGCCGGCGTCCACCCCGGCGGCCCGCGGGCGTCCCAGGTCCTCCGGCAGCGTGACCAGCAGCACCCGGTCGCACCGCTCGGCCAGGAACGCGGCGACCCGCGCGTACGCCGATTCGAAGGCGGCCGCGTCGAAGTCGGGCGCACGCACGTCGTTCACGCCCGCGTACAGGCAGCCGACGGCGTAGCGGGCGCCGGGCAGCGCGGTCCGGGCCTCGAACGCGGGCACCTGCTCGGTGGCCACCTGCTCGGCGCGCGCCCCGTCGACGGCGTAGCCGGTGTACGGGAGGCCGAGCCCGCGCGCGGTCCACAGCGACCACGACTGCAAGGCGACGCCCCACTGGAGCTCCCCGCCGCCGTTGGTGATCGAGTCGCCGAAGGCGAGGACGCCCGCGGTCAAACCTTGAAGCTTCTCTGCGTGGTGCTGCCGCTGATCGTCGCGATCACGCGGTAGCTGCCGCGCGTGAGCGTCTTGCCGCGTGCGCCGCGGATGGTCACGCTCTTGCCGCGCATCGAGGCCCGCAGCGACTTGTAGTCGATCTGGCGCCACTTGCGCCCCACCTTGCGCTCGATCCGCACGGCCACGGTCGCCGAGCGCGACACCTTCACGGTCACCTTCGCCGCCTGCTTGCACGCCTTGCGGCCCTTGCAGGACTTGGGCGTGACCTTGACCTCGAGCATGGTCACCTTCGGCACCGACGCGGGGCTCGGATCAGCGTCCGGCGTCGGCGCGGGGGCGGGGTTGCGGTTGCCGTCGTCCTTGGGCGGGGTGGGCGTTGGCGTGACGGACGGCGTCGACGTGGGCGTCGGGACGAGCGGGCAGCCGTTGGGCGTCGACGCGAAGACCGTCGGGCAGCCGTCCGTCGGTGGGACCTTGCCGTCTCCATCGCGATCGGCGTCGCAGGCGTCGCCGATGCCGTCGCCGTCCTGGTCGGCCTGGTCGGGGTTGGCGACGTCCGGGCAGTTGTCCTGCGGGTCGATGACGCCGTCCTTGTCCCGATCCGGGCAGCCGTTGACGGTGCCCGTGCCGGCCAGGGTCGGGCACAGGTCGCCGGCGCCGCGGACGCCGTCGTGGTCGGTGTCGCAGGAGCTCCAGTCCGCCGTCGGGCCGTTCGGGCCGAGGTCCGGAGGACGCGGGAACAGGGCGCGGGCCGCGTTGAGCCGCCCGCCCGAGGACGAGATCGGCTCGAGGGTGTCCAGCCGGTCGACGGCGTTGAGCAGGGTGTCCTTGAGGGTCTCGGCGTCGTGCGTGAGCGAATCCACCGACTGCAACAGCGCCGCGGCCGCCGCCACGAGCGGCGTCGCCTGCGAGGTGCCGCTCAGCAGGGCGTGCGTCGGCACGCCGTTCGCCGCGCGCACCGTCGAGTACACCGCCAGCCCGGGGGCGAACACGTCCACCGACGTCCGGCCGACGTTGCCCCAGCAGACGGGCGCGTCGCTCGGGCTGTTCACCGGGCCGGTCATGCCGGCCGGCAGCCCGCCGGTCATGCCGACGCAGAGGATGTTCTTGGCGTCGTTGCTGCAGGGGTAGACCGCGTTGTTCTTGCCGGGCTCGTCGAGGTTCGCCCCTTCGTTGCCCGCGGCGACGACGTAGAGCGTCCCGGGGAAGCGGTCGACGACGTCGGAGACCAGCTTGTCGACACCGACCTTCTCGCTCGCCGGAAGCAGCGGGTCGGTCGAGAAGGACGCCGAGACGATCGGCAGCTCGTCCTGGCCCGCCTTGGTGAAGGCGTCCAGGACCCACGAGAGCTTGCCGGCCCCGCAGTTGTCCATGGCCCGGTAGGAACGGACCTGCGCCTGCGGCGCGAGGCCGGCCATGAGGACCCCGTCCTGGGCGGCGACGATGATGCCGGCGACGTGCGTGCCGTGGTCGCGCCCGCCGGTGGGCGGACCGGCCGTGCAGCCGTCGACGACGAAGTCATAAGCGGGGTCGTACGGCTCGACGTGGCCGGCGAGCTTCGGATGCGTCGCGTCGACGCGCTGATCGACGACGCCGATCATCACGTCCTGACCCCGCCAGGGGGTCTCCCAGGCCTTTGGGGCGTCGACGTCCGCGTCGTTCTCCCAGTCGAGCGGCCAGCCGAGGCCGGGCGTGGAGGCCGTGTGCAGGGTGATGTCGGGGACGGCGAAGCGCACGTCGGCGTCGGCCTCGAGCCTGGCGACGGCCGCGGCCTCCTGGCCGGCGGGCGCGCTGACGACCTCCAGGTCCGGTGCGTCCAGCATCCGCTCGAGCTGCACGCCCGCGTCGGTGCGCACGTCGGCACGCTCGGCGGCGGTCAGACCCGCGTCACGGCGCACGATGATGTCGCCGGCGGCTGCCATCGGCGGCAGCAGGCACCCGAGCGCGCAGAAGAGGACCACCGCGCACGCGAGACGGGATCGCGAATGCGTCACCCTCGTATCATCGGCAATCTCTTGGGGGCCTTGAGTGAACACTTAAGGGAAGACCATCGGCCGGTGCTGTCCAGTGCCGCCGTCGGGACATGGAGCGGTGGCCGCTTCATGCACTTCGGTGAACCGGTCGACGACGACCGGCTCGCTGCCCTCCTGCGCCCTGGTCAGGGTATCGCGACAGTGCTGACCGCGGACACCTACGGCTCGGGGGACGCGGATCGTGTGCTAGGCCGCGCCCTGGCTGGGGTTTCGCGCGATCAATACACCCTCGTCGGGGCGATCGGGCACGACTTCTACGAGGGCGAGCGCGAGGGGGCGAAGGGCTTCCCGCGCTTCACGGATCCGCGCCTGCGTGGACCGGAAGGCTACGCGGACTATGTCCGAATGGCGACCGAGCGCAGCCTCGAGCGCTGCGGTGTGGACGCCTTCGACGTCCTGCTGCTGCACAACCCGGACCGCACGGGCTACACGAGTGAAGCCGTCTGGGACGCGCTGGAGGCGGTCCGCGCCGACGGGTTGACCCGGTCGCTCGGCGTCGCGCCGGGCCCGGCGAACGGCTTCACGCTCGACGTCATCGACTGCTTCGAGCGCTTCGGCGACCGGATCGACTGGGCGATGGTGATCCTCAACCCGATGGAGCCGTGGCCGGGGGAGCTCGTGATCCCCGCCGCCGAACGCCACGACGTGCGGCTCATCACCCGCGTCGTCGACTACGGCGGGCTCTTCCACGACGACGTCCTGCCCGGGCACGCGTTCCCGCGCTACGACCATCGCGGCTTCCGGCCCGCGGGCTGGGTCGAGGCGGGGCGCGAGAAGCTCGAGCGGATGCGGCCGATCGCCGAGCGCCACGGGCTGACGCCGCTGCAGCTCGCCTGCCACTGGAACCTCGCGCACGGGCCCGTGCACGTGGTCGCGCCCACGCTGATCGAAGAGCCGGGCAGCGAGAAGTCGATCGAGGACAAGCGCGCCGAGCTGGCGGCCGTCAGCGAGCCGTCACCGCTCAGCCCCGAGGAGGTCGCCGAGATCCGCGCGATCGGCGACAACGCGGGCTCGATGCTGCTCAAGGGCGCCACGCCCGACTTCGAAGGCGACGAGCCGTTGCCGGACCGCTGGGCGGTCTCGGACGAGCTCGAGGCGCTGGCCGGGCGCTGGGGCATCGATCCGGCTCGTCAGCTGACAAAGACGGCTTAAGGACGCTGCCGCCTGGGTCGATGACTCAGGCAAGATGATCCGCCTGCACTCGATCGGCGCTGCCGTATTCGCGCTTGCGACCCTCGCGCTTCCGACGTACGCCTTGCAGCACCAGTCCGGCGAGCGGCTCACCCACCTCGACACCCGCGGGCAGCTGCAGGACGTCAACCTCGCCGAGGTCGTCGTGACCGCGCGGGCCGCCGCCGACGGCGGCGACGGGCTGCCGACGAGCTGGTGTGGCGAGGACCGCACGACCGACAACACCGCCAACGCCGCCACGCCGGCCACCAAGGCGCAGTTCAAGGTCGTCTACGCGTTCGCGGCCGATCGTCCCAACCGCTTCGCCGGCTGGCGCGACGCCATCCAGGCCAACGTCGCCATCGTCCAGCGCTTCCTGAGCGCCCAGAGCGGCGGCACCAAGGCGATCCGCTTCGACATGGGCACGAGCTGCGGCGCCCAGTACGTGGACATCCAGATCGTCCCGCTGCCGGGCACGCGCGCCCAGTACGCCGACAACTTCGGCGCGATCTCCGGCGCCGTCCAGCGCGCGCTGGGCGCGACGAACACGCCGCGCAACGCGATCGTGATCGCCGACGGCCTCGCCGGCGGCACGCAGGAGTACGGCCTCGGCGAGACGATCATGGGCGCGTCCGGCGAGAAGCCCGGCGCCGCGAACGTCCACAACCGCGGCGGGCTCACCTCGATCCTCTTCAGCCGTGACGGCGCCGCCGCGCCCACCAACGCCCGCTGGGGCTGGTGGCCGGAGGGCTTCCTGCACGAGATGACGCACAACCTCGGCGCCGTCCAGTGGGGGGCTCCGCACTCGACGCAGCCGCGCGGCGGCTCGGCCCCGAACTACGGCCACTGCTGGCAGGGCGCCGACGTCATGTGCTACGTCGAGGACGCCGGCGCGGCGCACGCGATGCAGATCGACTGCACGGGCCTGCCGGGCGCGATCCCGCAGAACTTCGACTGCGGCCGCGACGACTACTTCAACCCCGCCCCGGCCCCGGGCAGCTACCTGGCGACGCACTGGAACACGTACGAGTCGGCGTTCCTGGCGCCCTGCGGCGAGATCGCCCCCGCGTGCGGCGGCGGTGCGCAGTGGGTTCCGCAGCCCCCGGCCGCGACCGCGCCGCCGACGGTCGCCGGCGGCCTGCGCCGCGGCTCGACCCTGACGGCGGGCACCGGCGCGTGGAGCAACGGGCCGACGGGCTACACCTACCAGTGGCAGCGCCTCGCGGCCGCCGGCTGGGAGGACATCGACGCCGCCACGGATCAGACCTACCTGGTGACGAGCGACGACCTCGGGCGTCGCCTGCGCGTGACGATCGTGGCCACGAACCCCGACGGGTCCGCCGCGGCGGCCTCGAACCCGACGGCTCCGGTCGGCGGTTCCGGCGTCAACCGCCCGGTCTCCTCGACCTCCAAGAAGGGCAAGAAGTCCAAGGTCAAGGCGGGCACGTCCTCCAAGAAGAAGAAGTCGGGCAAGGCCAAGAAGTCGTCCGCCAAGAAGAAGAAGTCGTCGGTCAAGAAGAAGAAGGCGACGACCAAGAAGCGGTCCAAGACGTCGAAGTCGACCAAGGCGAAGCGCTCGTAGGCACAATGCAGGGATGGCCGAGTCCCTGCGCGGCAAGCTGATCCTCGCGTCGCCCGTCCTGCGCGACCCGAACTTCGTCCGCACCGTCGTCCTGATCGCGGAGCACACGGACGAGGGCGCGATGGGGCTCGTCCTCAACCGGCCCGCCGGCTCCACGGTCGGCGAGGCGGTGCCGGACCTGTCGTGGCTCGCGGGTGACGAGGAGCCCGTCTACGTCGGCGGTCCGGTCGCCGAGACCGCCGTGATCGTGCTCGCCGAGTTCGACCGGCCCGAGCTCGCGGGCGCGCTCGTGGACACCGACCTCGGCTTCATCGGGGCGGACGCCGACGACCCGGACGATCTGTCCGGCGCGATCCGCCGCGCGCGGGTGTTCGCCGGCCACGCCGGCTGGGGTCCCGGTCAGCTCGAGGAGGAGCTCGCCGAGGAGGCGTGGATCATCGAGCCGCCGACCCGCGACGAGATCTTCACCGCCGACCCCTCGGAGCTGTGGGCCGCGGTGTTGCGCCGCAAGGGGCATCGCTACGCGCTGCTGGCGACGATGCCCGAGGACCCCTCACTGAACTGAGCGCGCGAGCGCGACGGCGCGATCGCGTGAGTCGACGCCCTCGATCCGCAGCAGCAGCCCGTCGCGCCGCTCGACGAGCAGCGTCCGGCCGGCGATCCGCTGGTCCTCGAACCCGAACCCGCTCGCCGACTGGTACGCGAACCCGTGCGGGTTCGTGATCCAGAAGGCCGGCGCGCCGTCGACGCGCAGCCGCTCGACGGCCGCCCCGGAGCCGACCGTCTTCTCGATGAACGGCGTCACGCGTGCCTTGAACGTCTGCACGAGCACCGGCCCGTCGTAGACCAGCGAGGCCGCCGTCGACCCGTCGGGCAGCGTCGTCGCGTAGACGCCCGGCGTGCCCAGGTCGCGGGCCTGGAGCACGGGGACGCCGAGCGCCCCGAGCGTGGTCGGCGTCCCGAGCCGCAGCCCGGCGCCGGGCGTGGCGCGCGGCTCCTCGCGTTTGATCTCGACGCTCTCGAGCCCGAGCCAGCGCAGCACGGTCGAGCGCGCCTCGGGCACGGCGAGGGTCCCGCCGGCGAGCACGAGCGCGACGGCCCCGGCAACGGCGGCGAGCCGCGCGCGGGGCCGGCCGAAGCGACGCGCGGGGATGCGGCCCGGCGGTGGCTCGGTCGCGATCCGCGCGTGGACCCTCGCAGACAGGTCGGGCGTCGCCGGCCAGTCCACGTCGAGCTCGCGCAGGGCGCGTTCGAGGTCGGGCGTCATCCCGGGATCTCCTCGCGGAGGCGTGCGAGCGCGCGCGACGTGCGCGACTTCACCGTGCCCGGCCGGACGCCGAGAGCGGCCGCGGTCTCGGCTTCGCTGAGCTCGAGCAGGTAGCGGCAGCCGAGCACGAGGCGGTCGTCTTCGCGCAGGCGGGAGAGCGCGCTCAGCAGCGCGCCGCGCGTCTCCGCCGCGAGCACCGCGGACTCGGCCGAGCGGTCCGGGAGCGGCGGCTCGGCGCGCAACGCCAGCGCGCTGCGACGGCCCGCCGAGCGGCGCCGGTTGCGCGCCTCGTTGGCGACGATCGTCAGCAGCCACGGCCGCCACGGCTCACCCCGGCGGAAGCGGGGCAGCGCCCGCCACGCCTTCACGAAGGCGTCCTGGGCGGCTTCCTCGGCCTCGGCGGCGTCCTGGGTGATGAGCATGGCGGTGCGGAAGGCGATGTCCTGGTGCGCACGGACGAGCGACGCGTACGCGTCGCCATCACCCTCCACGGCGAGGGCGATGAGCTCGCTCTCCGTGAGCGCTCGAGCCACCGCCCTCTTCTACACCGGCCCGCGCGGGCCGGTTCCGCCGGACCTAGTCCTTGAGCCGGTAGCCCGCGCCGCGCACGGTCTCGAGCTGCGTCACGCCGAACGGACGGTCGATCTTGTCGCGCAGGTAGCGGACGTAGACGTCGACGATGTTCGAGCGGTTCTCGTAGTCGTAGTCCCACGCGTGCTCGAGCAGCTGGTAGCGCGAGAGCACCTCGCCCGGGTGACGCATGAACGTCTCCAGGAGCTGGAACTCCTTCGCGCTGAGGTTGACCTCGGTCTCCTCGCGCCAGACGCGGCGGGCGGCGGGGTCGAGCTTGAGCGTGCCGACCTCGAGCACCGCCGGGCGCTCCACCGGGCCGCGACGGGCGAGCGCGCGCAGGCGCGCGAGCAGCTCGGCGAACGAGAACGGCTTGGCCAGGTAGTCGTCGGCGCCACCGTCGAGGCCGGCGACGCGGTCCTCCACGCTGTCGCGCGCGGTGAGCATGATCACCGGCGACCAGATGCCCTCCTCACGGAGGCGGCGGCACGTCTCGAAGCCGTCGATCCCGGGGAGCATGACGTCGAGCACGATCGCGTCGTAGCCCGTAGAACCCGCCATCCAAAGCGCGTCCTCGCCCTTGATGGCCACATCGGCCGCCAGCCCTTCCGAGCGCAGACCGCGCCGGATCAGGCTCGCCATCTTGATCTCGTCCTCGACCACCAGCACGCGCATTCCAGACCCCATCTCTCGTGTTGGTGAGCATCTTCCTGCTCGTCAATGAAGCGTAGATGAGAAGATGAGAGCGCTTTCATGAGAGCGCGGCTCATGTTGATGGGAGCGAGATCCAGACGTCGGCGCCGCGTTCTCCGTTCGCCGCGTGCGCGGTACCTCCGTGCGCCGTCGCGATCGCCGCGGCGATGGCGAGCCCGAGGCCGGTGCCGCCCCGCGTGCGCGCTTCGTCCGCGCGCGTGAAGCGCTCGAACGCGCGCGGGATGAAGTCGGGTGGGAAGCCGGGCCCTTCGTCGCTGACGTGCAGCTCGACCGCGCCGTCGGCCTCCCGCGCGCTCAGCCGCACCGTGCCCGTGCCGTGGTGGAGCGCGTTGTCGACGAGGTTCGCCAGCGCCTGCTCGATCCGCGCCGGGTCCGCCTCGAAGATCACGCCGGGCGACGGGTCCGGCGCCAGCGGGCGCCCCTCGGCGCGGGCGCGCGTGCGGAACCGCCCGGCGACGCGCGCGAGCATCTCGCCCGCCTCGATCGGCTCCGGTCGCACCGGTAGGCGGCCCTGGTCGGAGCGGGCGATCACGAGCAGGTCCTCGGCGAGCCGTGAGAGCCGCTCGGCCTCCTCGGCGGCGGAGCGCAGCGCGTCTTCGAGCTCGTCGCGCGTGTGCTCGCCGCGCAACGCGAGCTCGAGCTCCGTGCGCAGGATCGCCAGCGGCGTGCGCAGCTCGTGCGACGCGTCGCTCACGAACGCGCGCTCGCGCTTGAACGCCACCTGGAGCCGGTCGAGCATCTCGTTGAGCGTCCGGCCCAGCCGCCCGATCTCGTCGTTCGCGGGCGGGACGGGCAATCGCTCGCTCGTCTCGGCGGCGGTGAACGCGGCCGCGTGCCGCCGCATCCGCTCGACCGGGCGCAGCGCGGCGGCGGCGAGCGCGTAGCCGATCGCGGACGCGATCAGCAGCGCGAGCGGACCGCCGACCAGCAGCAGCGCGTGGAGGGCGGCGAGCGCTTTCTCGCGCTGCACGAGCGACTCGCCGACGACCAGGATCGCCGGCTCCCCGTCGGCCCGCACCGGGCGGGCGAGCAGCCGCAGGTCGGTGCTGTCACGGCGGGCTTCGGCGATCACGTCGCCCGCCCGCGCGGCGGCCACCTCGGTCGAGTCCAGCAGGGGCCGGTTGCCCGCCCCGGTGCTCGTGTCCTTCACGCGGCCGTCCAGCGTGAGCACCTGCGCGTACGGCTCGCCCGTGGCGGCGAGCGCGCCGCCGCGCACGACGGCGGCCGCGTCGCGCGCGCGGGCGCCGAGCCCGTCGTCGATCGTCGAGTCCAGGTTCTCGGCCACCAGCACGCTGAGGACGATCCCGGCGGCGGTCAGCAGGACGGCCATCACGCCCGTGAACGCGAGCGTGAGCTTGAACCGCAGCGGCATCCTCACCCGAGCCAGCGTCCGGTGTCGTCCGCCCAGCGGAGCGCGTCCAGGTAGGCCTCGGCCAGCTCGGTGGGATCGGCGCCGTCGGTCGGGAAGCGGCCCTGCTCGTAACGCAGCACGGTTCCCAGGATGCGCCCTCGGCGGCCTTCGTGACGCAGCAGGGCTCCCGTGATCTCATCTGAGAGCGGGAGCGACGCGAGCACCTCGTCCATCGGCGCGTCCAGCAGCGCGTCGGCGACCGAGAACAGCCCGACCGTGAACAGGCCGTCGCGGTCGTCCTCGTCGGCGCCGGCCCCGAGCAGCTCGCACATCCGCGCGCGCAGCAGCGCGAGCGCCACCACCTGGTCGGGCGCGTCGGCGGCGGCCGTGAGCGCGACGACGGTCGCCCACCGGCGCACGGCGCGCGTGCCGAGCAGCGTCAGCGCCTCGCGCACGCTGTCGATCTTGCGCGGCAGCGCGAAGTAGGCGGAGTTGACGTGGCGGATGAGCGCCAGCGAGAGACCGACGTCGGCGCCGATGATCCGCTCGAGGTCCTCGAACGACGGGTCGGCGGCGGTGAGCTCGCCCAGCGCCTGCAGCGACGCGAGCGCCCCCGTGCCCGGCCCCTCGCCCCCGCGCGGGCGGGCGAAGAACGCGCCCTGGAAATGGCTGAAGCCGAGCACGCGGCAGCGGGTGAACTCGTCCGCGTCGTCCACGTCGGTGGCCACCAGCTCCAGCCCCCGCGCCGCCGGCTCGGCGATCAGCGCCTGCAGCTCCTCGTCGGGCCGGCCGTCCGCGCGGACCTTGACCGTCTGGCACTCGTCCAGCAGGGGCGACGGCCCTTCGTAGCCGTCCAGCGCGAGCGTGAAGCCCGCGGCCCGCAGCGCCCGCGCGCGCTCGAGCGACGTGTCGGCCGCGAGCAGCAGCGTCAGGCCATGCGCGGCCAGCTCAGGGGCGACCTCGCCGTCCAGGCTCAGCCAGAGCGGGCGTCCTGCGGCCAGCGCGACGAGTTCCCGGGGCGGGAACGACGCGAGCACGCTGCCGTCGCCCACGAGCTCGTAGCCGACCACCTCGCGACGCCCGTCCACCACCGGCCGCCGCACGATCGCGACGCGCGCGGGCACCGCCTCGGTCATGTCGCGGTCCACGCCCAGCCAGCCGTCGTTCAGCGCGACCGAGCGGGTGTCGACGGTACGCCCGCCCCGCTCCACCACGCCGGAGCGCCCGGGTTGCTCGACCGTGCTGCCGACGGGCAGCGCCGGCGTGTTCGAGTACGTCACGGTGCCGCCCGCGTCGGCCGTCCAGATCCAGTCCGGCGCGCGCTCGACCCGCGCGCGAAACGGCGTCAGCTCCGTCACCTCGCGGTCGCGCCGCAGCAGCTCGGCGACGAGCCGCGCGTGCTCGGCCTCGGCCGCGTCGGCGCGCGCGCTCTCGCGCCGCAGCCGCTCGCCGACGACGGCCAGCACCACGATCAGCACTCCCGCAAGCACCAGCGCAGCGACGATCACGGATGGATCGTCGCATCCAGACCGGTCAGCGCGCGGTGTCCGGCCGAGGCCCGCGTCCGGGCGACCGTTGAACCTTCGCACGGGACCGTGCGTATCGCGCGACGAGGACCGGAATCGACGCCCTGCTCGGGACCCCCCTCCTGTCAAGGGCGTCACCTTCTCCCGCGGCTCGGCCAGGAAGGCCGGGCCGCTCGGAGAGCTCCGCCGTATATTGATCGGCCATCGCCGCTCTACCCGTCATCTACGTCACCGGGCATCGCAACCCGGACACCGACTCGATCGCCGCCGCGGTCGGCTACGCCGAGCTCATGGGCCGCGTGGATCCGCACAACGCGTACGTCCCCGTCCGGCTGGGCGAGGTGAACACCCAGACGCGCTGGGTGCTGGACCGCTCGAAGGCCTCGGAGCCCGACTTCCTCGCGCACGTGATGCTGCGGGTGCGTGACGTGATGCGCCAGGACTCCCCGCTCGTGGAGTCGACCGAGCCGGTGCGGGAGGTCGGTCGCCTGATGGCGCGCCAGGACCTCGACCTCGTGCCGATCGTCGGGCCGGACGGCACGCTGTCGGGCGTGATGACCGAGCGGGCGCTCGCCCGCCGCTACATCCGCGAGTCGCGCGAGCCGTCGGAGCTGGACGCGCCCACGCGCGTGAGCGCGATCGTCAAGGTCCTGCAGGGCGAGACCCTCAGCGGCAGCGGCGACGAGGAGGTCTCGGGCCAGATCTGGTGCATGGCGATGGACATCGGCGCGCTCCCGTCGGAGATCGGTCCGGGCGACGTCGCCGTCGTCGGCAACCGCGACGACGCGCAGCGCGCGGCGATCGAGCTCGGCGTCGGCCTGCTCGTGGTGTCCAACGGCACGCGCCCCGACGCCGACACCGTCGCGCTCGCCTCCCAGCACGGCGTGCCCGTGGTCACCTCGCCCCTGGACTCCTACGTCACGGCGCGCATGATCACGCTGTCGGCCCCGTGCCGGGCGCTGATGGACCCCGAGCCGCTCACGGTCCGCCCGGACGACCTGCTGTCGGACGTCGCCGACGAGGTCAAGGAGGTCCACTACCGCGCCGCCGTGGCCGTGGACGCCAAGCGCAAGCCGATCGGGCTCGTGACGCGCACCGACCTCGTGTCGCCGCGTCCGCGCCGCGTGCTGCTCGTCGACCACGCCGAGCAGGCGCAGAGCGTCGAGGGCGTCGAGCAGGCCGAGATCGTCGAGATCCTCGACCACCACCACATCGGCTCGATCGAGACGACCGTGCCGGTCCGCGCGACGTTCGACCCCGTCGGCTCGACGTCCACGCTCGTGATCGAGCGCTTCCGCCAGAACGGCATGGAGCCGAGCCGCTCCTCCGCGCTGCTGCTGCTCGGCGCGATCATGTCGGACACGGTCATCCTCAACTCCCCGACGACGACCGAGCGCGACTGGAGCGCCGTCGAGTACCTCGGCCGCGTGCTCGCGATCGACCCGATGCAGTTCGGGCGCGAGATGTTCGAGGCCACGTCGGACCTCGAGGGCGTCGAGGCCGACGCGATCGTCTCGCGTGACCTCAAGGAGTACGAGGTCGGCGGCGGGCACACGATCGGGATCGCCCAGGTCGAGACCGTCGGCCAGGGCCTCGACGGCCGCAAGCCGGAGCTGATGGAGGCGATGCGGCGCGTCCGCGAGCGCAACGGCTACCCGATCTACGCGCTGATGGTCACGGACATCCTCGCCAAGGACACGGACCTGTACGTGAGCGGCGATCCGGGTCCGCTCGAGCAGGCCTTCGGCCAGGCGGCGGTGGAGAACGTGATCCCGCTGCCGGGCGTGATGAGCCGCAAGAAGCAGGTCGCGCCAAAGGTGCTTGCTGCGCTGTAGAGGGGGTACTGTCCCCAGATGGCCCTGAGAAAGCAGAAGAGCCGCAAGCAGCAGGTCGCTGAGCTTGCGGTCGACTACCTGAAGATCAAGACCGCCACGAAGGCGGCGAAGGGCGGCGCGAAGGGCGCCAAGAAGGCCGCGAAGGGCACCGCCGTCTACAAGGTGGCGAAGAAGACGCCGATCGTGAAGCGGATTCCGGTCGTCGTCGGTGCCGGTGTGGCCGCGCTCGTGGCGACCAAGGTCGTCAAGGGGCGCGGGGGCGGCGAGCCCACTCCTGCCTAAGTGCTGATCCCGGTCCCGGCCGTGCTCGAGGCGCGGCCGGGCGATCCGGTCGGCCTGCCGGCCGACGTCGAGTGCACGCGCACGGACGGCGCGGCCGAGAGCTACCGGTTGGAGATCGGCGCGTCGGGCGTGGCCTTCAGCGCCGCCGACGCGGCCGGCGAGGCCCGCGGTCGCGCGACCCTGCGTCAACTGGGCACGACGTCCACGCCGCTGCTGATCGAGGACGCCCCGAAGTACCCCTGGCGCGGGCTGATGCTCGACGTCGCCCGCCACTTCTTC
Source organism: Solirubrobacter pauli (assembly GCF_003633755.1). Lineage (GTDB taxonomy): Bacteria > Actinomycetota > Thermoleophilia > Solirubrobacterales > Solirubrobacteraceae > Solirubrobacter > Solirubrobacter pauli. The sequence goes on along the minus strand of NZ_RBIL01000001.1, from coordinate 3,151,791 downwards.
GGCGTCGACGACGTGCTGCGGCTGATCGACCTCGCCGCGCTGTACAAGCTCAACGTCTTCCACGTCCACCTGACCGACGACCAGGGCTGGCGGATCGAGGTCCCCGGCTGGCCGAAGCTGACGACGATCGGCGCGGAGACGCAGGTCGGCGGCGGCGCCGGCGGGTTCTTCACGGCCGCGGACTACCAGCGGATCGTCGACCACGCGGCGCGCCACTCGATCACGGTCATCCCGGAGGTCGACGTGCCCGGCCACGTCAACGCCGCGCTGCGCGCCTACCCGGAGCTGTGGGGCAAGGACGCGCCGGAGCCGTTCACCACCTGGAGCAGCCCCGGCCACTCGCTCGACGTCCGCTCGGAGGTCGTGCACCGCTTCCTCGCGGACGTGATCCGCGCCCTCCCGGGCGAGTACGTCCACCTCGGCGGCGACGAGGTCGAGGGCCTCTCGCACGATGACTACGTGCAGTTCATGTGGGACGCGTGCTCGCTCGTGGTCGAGCACGGCAAGCGGCCGATCGTCTGGGAGGAGGCCGGCGTGGCCAAGCTCCCGCCCGGCACGATTGTGCAGCACTGGTCCGACGCGAAGCCCGCGCGGGCCGCGGCCGAGCAGGGCCTGCCGCTGATCATGTCCCCCGCGCCGCACACGTACCTGGACCAGAAGTACGACGAGACGACCGAGCTCGGCCTCACGTGGGCGGGCGCGGTCGACGTGCGCGACGCGTACGAGTGGGACCCGGAGGCCGTGATCGACGGCGCGCAGGTGCTGGGCGTCGAGGCGGCGCTGTGGTCGGAGACGACCGAGACGCGCGAGCACGTCGACTCGATGGTCTTCCCGCGCCTGCTCGCGACGGCCGAGGTCGGCTGGTCGGGACGCCGGGGCTGGGAGGACTTCCGGGCGCGTCTTGGCGCCCACGGCGCGTTCCTCGAGGGCCTTGGCGTGCCGTTCCACCGCTCAACCCAGATCGAGTGGTCTAAGCGCTAGCGGATCGGGGCATAGTGGCATCGCCCTCATGCCCCGTTCATCGCTGCTCGCCTGCCTCGCCATGCTGCTCTGCGCCGCTCCGGCGAGCGCCGCGCCCGACTCGGCGCCCCAGTCCTTCCCGGCCGTCGCGGGCGTCGTGTCCGACGCGCTTCTGGACGGCGATACCGCGTACCTCGCCGGCTCGTTCGCCGGCGTCGGCCGCCACTCCGGCCCGCTGACGCTGGTCGGCGGCGACGGTGCCGTGCGCCGCTCGTTCCTGGACCTCACGAGCGACGGCCCGGGTGAGGGCATCGGCTACGAGGACGTGCAGGCCCAGCTGGAGGTGCGCGCGATCGCCCCGGACGGCGCGGGCGGGTTCTTCGTCGGCGGAACCTTCGACTCCGTGGTCGGCGTGCGGCGGCACGGACTCGCGCACCTGCGGGCCGACGGCTCGCTCGACACGACGTTCCAGCCGGGGGTCAGTGGCTCGGTCTACGCGCTCCAGCGGGCGGGAGAGGTGCTCTACGTCGGCGGTGCGTTCAGCGGGCCGAAGGGCAACAACGTCGTCGCGCTGGATACGCGGACCGGGGCGGCGCTCGACTGGGGCCACGGTGGCCGGATGAACGGGCAGGTCACGGCGCTGTCGGTGGCCGGCGACCGCGTGTTCGTCGGCGGCGAGTTCAGCACCGTGGCGGGTGCGACGCGGTACGCCGCCGCCGCCCTGGATCGCACGACCGGACAGCTGCTGGCGTGGAACCCGGGACTCGACGGGAACGCGTCCGTGAGCGCGATCGCCGCGCGCGACGGCCGCGTGTTCGTGGGCGGCTCGCTGTACTCGGCGCAGCGGACGGAGCTCCACGGCACGGCCCTGTTCAGCGCGGACGACGCGGCGACGCTGGTGCCGTGGCGGCCGGGAACGGGCGAGACCGCGCAGCTCGCGGTCGGGGCGCGCGCCGTCGCGACGCTCGAGTACCTCGACGGCGAGCTGCGGGCGTTCGACACGGCGTCGAGGGCGCCGCTGCCATGGTTCGGGGACGTCGCCGAGCAGGCGAGCGCGATCGCCCTGGACGGGGAGACGCTCTACGTCGCGACGTTCCGGTCCGGGATCGTGGCCTTCGACCTGCTGACGGGGGCGCGGCTGCCGTACGCGGGCGCAGCGGCCGGCACCGTGCTGGGCGCAGGCGGCGGCCAGGTCGCGACGGGGCGCCGCGGCGGCGGGACCGTCGACGTGGTCCCGCGCACCGCGTTCGCAGCGATGGACGTGCGCACGGGCGCGCTGCTGCCGTTCGACCCGCAGATCGCGGGCGCGGTGTGGCAGAACGGGCGCTACCTCGAGCCACACGTGAACGCGCTGGCGCGGGCCGGCGACGCGCTCTACCTCGGAGGCGCGTTCGCGACGGTGGCCGGCCACGCGCAGCAGCACCTCGCGGCGGTCGATGCCCGGACCGGCGCCTGGCGCCCCGGCTTGCCATCAGTGCAGGGCGAGGTCCGCGCGCTCGCCGTGCACGGGACGACGCTGTACGTCGGCGGCGACGTGTTCGAGCTCGGCGGCCGCCAGGTGTTCGGGCTCGGCGCCATCGATCTGACGACCGGGCACGTGCTCGACTGGGCGCCGTACGACTCCTGCCCGGTGTACTCGCTGGCGGTGGTCGGCTCGCGGCTGTTGGTCGGCCGGTGCGAGCTGCGCGCCTACGACGCGGCGACGCGCGCCCCCATCGCCGCGAGCGCCCTGCCCACGGGCGGGGTCTTCGCGATCGAACCCGACGGCGCCGGCGGCGTCTGGCTCGGTGGAACGATCGCCGGCGGGCTCCAGCACCTGGACGCGAACCTCGCCGCCCTGCCCGCGCCGGCGGTCAACGGCCGGGTCGAGTCGCTGGCGCTCGACGGCTCGCAGCTGTTCCTCGGCGGCACCTTCTCGACGATCGCGGGCGAGCCGCGCTGGAAGCTCGGCTCGATCGACGTGACCACGAACCAGCCGACCGCGTTCCGTCCCGAGCCGAACGTCGGCCCGTCCTTCCTGCTCGCCCTGGGCGGCGACCGCCTGCTGGCGAGCGGCACCTTCAGCTTCATGACGCAGGGCGCGACGAACCACTTCGCGCGCTTCGGCCCCACCGGCGAAGTGCCACCGACGGTCACGCCGGGGCCGGGGACGCCCACGGACCCGGGCCCGGCCACGGACCCAGGCGGTGGATCGAACCCAGGCGGCGCCACCGGCCCGGGCGGCGCGTCAGACCCCGACGGCTCGTCGGCCCCGGGCGGCGCGACGGCCCCCAGCGGCTCGTCGGACCCGGGCGGCGCGTCACCCAGCCCGGGCGGCTCGCCCGCGCCCGGTACACGCGCCCCGAGCGGCGGCTCGGCCACGCCCGCGCCACGGGTCGCGACCCGCGCGCCCGTCACCGTCACCCGGCTGCGCGACGGCCGCGTGCGGCTGCGCTCGGACGCCGCGCGCACGGTCGTCGTGCGCGTGCGGGACGCGAAGACCCGGCGCGTGCTCGCCCGCCGCACGGTCAAACTGGCCAAGGGGACGCGGACGGTGCGCGTCGGCAAGGCGCGGACGCGCGTCTACGTCGAGGCCACCTGGCACGGCGGGCGCGCGGTCGCCCGCTAACGCGCCCGCAGCGCGCGCACGGCCCGGTACTCGGCGATGTCCGCCTCGTCGCCGAACCGGTCCGGCCGCGCGAGCAGGCGCGGCGTCAGCAGCTCCTCGGTGCCGTCCGGGCCGATCCGCAACGCCTGGCGGTTCGGGCGTGAGGAGACGACCTCGTCGAGCTCGTCACCGCGGAAGAGCAGCGCCACGCCGTCGTCGGCGGCGTAGCCGGGCGGGATCGAGCCGTCCGCTATCGCCGCTCGGCAGACGGGGAGCCGCGCGGGCTCGCCGTCCATGTGCACGGAGAGCGACCCGGGCAGGAAGCCGAGCCCCGGCGACGGCGCGGGCGAGCCCAGCGACGACGTCACGCCCCATTCGAACCAGCACATCGCACCCGCGCTCAGCCCCGCGAGGACCACGCCGGACTCCCAGCACTCGCGCAGGATCTTGTCGAGCCCGAGCGCGCGCCACACCGCGAGCAGGCCGAGCATCGACCCGCCGCCGACGTAGACGATGTCTTGCGCGAGCAGCGTCTCGCGCAGGGGGATCGGCCGGCTGCCGAGCCGGAACAGCGAGATGTGCATCGGCTCGCAGGCTCGCGCGCCGAACGTCGCGTGGAACTGCCGGATCTGCGCCTCGCCGTCGCCGGAGGCGGTCGGCAGCAGGCAGATCCTGGGCACCTTCGCGCTCGCCAGCCCGAGCACGTAGTCGTCGAGGGCGGGGTTCTCCGGCTCCATCGTGAAGCCGCCCCCGCCCATCGCGAGGATCGTGGGTGGCCTAAGCGGCTGCGAGCTCGAGCTTGGGTCGCTCACCGAGGTAGGTCGCCTCCAGCGGATGCTCGACGACGTCCTCGCCCGCGACCTCGACCCGATAGGCGCGAGCCTTCGGGCGCGAGAGGACCACGCGGTGCAGGTCGTCACCGATGAAGTGCAGGGCGGCCCCGTCCGAAGCCGCATATCCGCCGGGCATGCCGTCCTTCAGCGCCTGGTGGTAGGCCGGGCGCCGGTCCGACTCCTCGTCGTAGTGCACCGCGTTCGAGTGCGAGAGGAAGCCGAGGCCTTCGTAGGGCTTCGCGTCGTGGTGGTAGGCCGTGAGGCCTGAGTTGAACCAACAGAGCGAGCCGGCGGACACGCCGACAAGGATGACACCCGCCTGCCACGCGGCGCGGAGGTCCTCGTCGATGCCGTGGGCCCGCCAGACGCCGAGCAGCGACAGGATCGATCCGCCGCCGACGTAGATCATGTCCTGCTTGAGCAGGTGCTCGCGCACGGAGCCCGGCCCGCAGTCGCGGCGGAACAGGGAGATGTGCGACGGGTCGCAGATCTCGCTCGAGAAGTGCCTGTAGAAGCGCACGACGTAGTGGTCTGCATCGCCACTGGCGGAAGGAAAGAAGCAGACCTTCGGCTTCTTACGTCGACAGAGCCCGAGAACGTACTCGTCGAGGAGTGGATTGTTCGGCTCCATGGAGAAGCCGCCTCCTCCATAAGCCACGATCTGCGGTGGACGTCCACGCTTCATGGCTTCGAATGTACGGGCGGTTCGGGACCTCGACCACGACCGCTCGTACAACGTTCACCCGCGAAGTCTGGACCGCAGGGTGGAACACGTCAGGCCACCGCCGCGACACGCTGCCTACATGGCTTCGGCAGCGTGGGCGAACTGGAAGACGACGGCGGCACCCTGGACGGTCGGCGTCGAGGAAGAGGTCATGCTGCTCGAGGTCGACGGGTCGCCCGCGTGGCGCTCGGAGGACGTTCTGCGCGTGATGCCGGACGAGCTGTCCGAGCACGCCCGCGGCGAGACGCACGGGCTCGCGCTCGAGCTGGCCACGAACCCGCACGCGACGGTCGCCGACGCCACCGCCGAGCTGCGCACGATGCGCGCCGGCCTCGCGGCGACGGTCCGGTCGCTCGGCCTGCGCGCCGCGGTCGCGGGCACGCACCCGCTGGTCACGGCCGAGGAGGTCGAGGTCTCTCCGGGCGCGCGCTACCAGTTCCTGCACCAGTCGCTGCGGGAGCTGGCCCGGCGCGAGCCGACGTTCGCGCTGCACGTGCACGTCGCGGTGCCCGACGCCGAGCTGGCGACGCGCGCGTTGAACGGCATGCGCGCGCACATCCCGGTGCTGCTGGCGCTGTCGGCCAACTCGCCGTTCACGCGCGGGCGCGACAGCGGGCTCGCGAGCGCCCGCACGCCCGTCTTCCAGGCGTTCCCGCGCACCGGGATCCCGCGTGAGTTCGACGGCTACGCGGAGTACGTCGAGTCGATCGACCTGCTGATCCGCTGCGGCGCGATCCCCGAGCCGACGTTCATCTGGTGGGACGTGCGCCTGCAGCCCAAGCTCGGCACACTCGAGGTGCGGGTGATGGACGCGCAGACGCGGATCCGCGACACGGCCGCGCTGGTCGCGCTCGTCCAGTGCCTCGTGCGCTGCGAGGCGCTCGGCACGTGCGCCGAGCCGGAGCTCGCGCACGCGCCCGAGGTGCTCGACGAGAACCGGTTCCTGGCCGCCCGCGACGGCATCGACGCGCAGCTGCTGGACCCGCACCGCGATCGCCGCGTGCCCGCTTCGGGCCGCCTCGCCACCCTGGTCGACGCCTGCTGGCCGCACGCGCGGGAGCTGGGCTGCGAGCGCGAGCTGCAGCTGCTGGCCCATCTGGCGGGCGACCCCGGCGCCGCGCGCCAGCGCGCGATCGCCTCCGAGCCGGCCGGCCTGCGCGGCCTGCTGCACACACTGCAGGCGGAGTTCTCTCCGCCGCGCCCGCAGCTCGCGCTCGCCGCGTAGAGGCGCCTCCCTTTAACGAGAAACGGGGCCCCGATGGGGCCCCGTGACTCTGCCTGCTGTCCACCTCTCGGTGTCTGTGATGCGGAGTTCCCGGCCAGGTTGTCCAGGCCTGGCCGGGAGGTTCCGCCACCGAATCCGAGTCCCTGGGAGGAGAGGCCGGGACTCGGAGTGCGTGTGCAGCACCCTTTCTCCTGAGGGAGATTCTGCTGGCGAAAGCGGTTGCGGACCACCGACATCCGGTCGGAAGCGAACCGACTAACGGTCGGGAAGCCGCAGCTCCGCGATCACGGCGCGATGGTCGCTGCGCGGGATGTCGACGACCGTGACCTTCTCGACGCGCACGCGTTCGTCGACGAGCACGTGGTCGATGGTCAGCGGCAGCGCGCGGTCGGACTTGGTCCCGGCCGGCCAGGTGTGCGTCCAGCCCTCGCCCGTGGCGTCGGCGGCGTCGGTGTAGCCGCGGTCCAGCAGGGCGCGGAGCTCGGGATGGTCGAGCGTCGCGTTGAAGTCGCCCGCGAGGATGCGGACGTCGCCGACGCCGTCGGAGCTGGGCAGCGCCTCGAGTGCGCGTCGCCAGTCGGGTGCCGCCTCGAAGGTCACCGGCGGACGCGGGTGCACGGCCTTGATCCGCACGGGCGGCGCGCCCTCGACCGTGAACACCGCCTCGGGTTGCAGCTCGCCGCCGGAGGAGGCGAGCGGGTACTTCGACAGCAGCCCGGCACCCGCCGCGCCCGCGTCGGGCAGCAGGATCCGGTGCGGGAACTGGTCGGTCTCGAACTTCGGCAGCATCTTCGGCCGCAGCTCCTGCACGCTCAGCACGTCCACGTCGTGCTCGCGCGCGACCCGCAGCACCGCCGGCACGTCCGCGCGCCCCAGCCACAGGTTCGACGTCATCACCACCAGCCGCGGCCCGCCGGCCTCCGGCTGCGGCCCGGCTACGGCCCGCGGCACCATCGCGAACGCCAGCGCGACCGCGGCCACGCCCGAGACGATCGCGACGGCCTTGCGCCGCAGGATCAGCGCCAGCACCACCGGCGCGGGCGACGTGAGCGCCGCGTAGGGCGTGAAGGCGATCGCCGCGACGAGCGGGAACGGCGCCTCCACCCCGAGCGTGCGCAGCAGCGCCCACCCGATCCAGGGCAGCGCGAAGAGAACGGCGACGACGGTCCGCACCCGCTCCAACCTAAAGGGGTCAGACCCCTTTAACGCAAACCTGCACCAAATCGGCACATTCGGGCCTGGCTCCGAACCTAAAGGGGTCAGACCCATTTAGGTTCCTTTAGGTTCGGGGGAACCTCTGCCGACCGGCGGGCGTATAGAGGGCGTTCGAGGAAAGGAGGCGCACGGTGCGCCGTCTGCTGATCGCTCTTGCAGTGCTGGCGATGCTGGTGCTCGCGCCCGCCGCGATGGCCGGTGGGTGGGCCACGGTCGGGTTGAGCTCCACGCCCGCGGGCACGCAACCCAGGGACCCGTGGACCGTCGATCTGACCGTGCTCCAGCACGGGCGGACGCCGCTGGTGGACGTGCAGCCCACGGTCACGATCCGCAGCGGCGACGCGACGCGGACGTTCGACGCCGCGCCGACCGGCAAGCCCGGCGTGTACCGCGCGAACGTGGTGTTCCCGACGGCCGGGACGTGGACGTACGAGGTCAACGACGGCTTCATCACGCAGCAGCCGCACACCTTCCCGGCGGTGCGGATCGGCGGGCCCGTCTCCGCGCCCGCGACCGCGACCGACGAAGGCGGCCCGAACGTCACCCTGCTCGCGCTCGGTGGCCTCGCCTTCCTGCTGGCCGCGGTGCTGCTCCTCGCCCGACGGCACCGGCGGCACGAACCGCAGGCGGCGTGAGAGCCACCACCCTCGCCGCCGGTGGCCTCGTCTGCGCGGGGGCGGCGATGACGATCGCCGCCTTCGCCGGCGGAGGCGACTCCACCGCGACGACCGCGACGAAGCCCACCCGCGACGGCCTCGCGGTCTTCATCGAGCAGGGCTGCGGCTCCTGCCACACGTTCGCGCCGGCCGGCTCGACCGCCCCGATCGGCCCGGACCTCGAGGTGGCGCTGGTCGGCGCGAGCCGGAAGGACGTGCAGCGCGCGATCGTCGCGCCGCCCCGCGACGGCCCGATGCCCGACGACTTCGCGACCCGGATCAGCCCGCCGGACCTCGAACGTTTGGTCACCTTCCTGCTCGGTGCACAATGACCGTGTGATCGACCATGTGGGCATCCGCGTCGCCGACCTGAACGCGTCGCAGCGCTTCTACGACACCGTCCTGCCGGTGCTCGGCCTCGAGCGGCACGACGACCCGACGTACACCGAGTGGGGCGACTTCGCGATCGGCACGGACGGTCCGGTCACGAAGCACCTGCACATCGCGTTCTTCGCGCCGTCCCACGACCTCGTGGACGCCTTCCACCGCGCCGGCGTCGACGCCGGCTACCAGGACGACGGCGCGCCCGGCCCTCGCCCCCAGTACCGCGAGGACTACTACGGCGGCTTCCTCCGCGACCCGGACGGCAACAGCGTCGAGGCGGTCTACACCGGCCGGACGCGGGAGACGGGCGCGATCGACCACCTGTGGCTGCGCACGCGCGACGTCGCGGCGATCAGGCGCTTCTACGTCGCCACCGGGCACGCGATCGGCGTCGACGAGCCCGACCACGTCCAGATCATCACGGACGGCGCGTCGTTCTCCTACGTCACCGGCGAGCCCGTCACCGAACACGTGCACATCGCGCTCAGCGCCGACACGAACGCCAAGGTCGACGCGTTCCACGCGGCCGCCATCGAGGCGGGATACGAGGACAACGGCGCGCCCGGAGAGCGCGCCGAGTACCACCCCGGCTACTACGGGGCCTTCGTCCTCGATCCCGACGGCCACAACGTGGAGGCCGTCAACCACAACCGCTGAGCTTAAGCGTCCTGGACGTTCAAGTTCAGGCGCCGTGTGAGTCGGCGGCCAGCGCCGCGAGCACCTCGCTCGAGTAATGGTCGCTCGCCTGCGCGAAGGCCACGCGCTCCTGCACATGCGCGCCGAAGCGGGTCTTCTCGAACGTCGCGCCCATGCCCAGCAGGACGCGCTTGGAGCCGAGCTCCCGCGCGCGCAGGACCGCCTGGCGCAGTGCCTGGCGGTAGGCGCCGTGCGAGCGCGTGTAGTCGTAGTCGAGCCCGACGACCATCGGCGCGTAGTGGCGCGTGCCGACGAAGTGCGCGCCGAAGGCCACGACCGTCCCGCTCTCCTTCAGCCGCAGCGTCATCAGCTCCCACGACGGGTGGGCGAGCATGTCGCGCAGGAAGCCCTTGGGCAGCGGGAACGAGTTCAGGTCGCGCCCGCGCGCCTGCACGGCGAGGTACAGCGCGTACAGGTGGTCGAGCTCGGCGTCGCTCACCTCGCGGCCGCCCGCGCGCAGCCACTCGACCTCGTAGGCGTCGTCGAACGCCAGCACGGACTTGCGCTGGTGCACGCGCGCCTTGACCGACAGCTTCGCCAGCCACTCCGCGTCTCCGCCGTGGACCGGCTCGTACACCAGCGACTGTGGGAGGGACGTCTTCACGTAGCCGCGCTCGCGCACCGCCTCGGCCAGCTCGAGGTCCGCCGCGTGCAGGTCGCGGAACACGATCGTGCCGGCCCCGGCCGCGCGCGCGTCTTCCGACACGGCCGCCATCAGCAGGTCCAGCGCGCCCTTCCAGTCGGCGTTGCGGTCCAGGTACAGGTGGTCGCCCTCGGTCAGCAGCGAGCCCATCCCGAACGTCGTGGACGTCAGGTAGTACGGGTCCTCGGCACGCCGCGCCTCGACGAGGTCGGACACGGCGGCGGAGGCCATCATGTCGTCCTTCCACAGCGCCGCCGTGAAGAACGTGGCCAGCACGGCCTTGCCCGCGCGGTCGCGCACGACGTAGTAGTGGAACGCCCACTGGTCCTCGGGGCGCTCGCCCGGCTGCCCGAAGGCGCGCTCGAGGAACCGCAGGCCGTCGACGGTGAACGTGCCGCGCTCGCCCAGCAGCGTGTCCCATTCGGCGGCGTTGAGCGCGTCGGCCGAGACGTGGTGCTCGATCGCCAGCGCCGGACCGTGCTCGCCGACGATCTTCGCGTGGCGGCGCTTGGCGGCCTCGCCCGCGCGCTCGAGCGCGGCCGGCACGTGCCGCGCCAGCGACTCGACCAGCCCGCGGATGTCCTCGACCGTGTGGTGCAGCGTGAGCGTGATGCGCACGCCGGCGTGCTTCATCGGCACCGCCGGGAACGTGCCGAGGTTCGTGTAGTAGCCGTCCGCGAGGATCTGCCCGATCACGTCGTGCGCGACGACCGGCAGGCCGAGCGGGACGTAGCGGATCGGCGTGGTGTCAGTGGTCGCGAGCGGGATGCCGTGCTCGGAGCACAACGACGTGAACAGCTCGACGCGCTCGCGCAGCGCCGCCTGCAGCGCCGGCAGCTCGTCCGACAGGTGGATCTTGGCCGACTCGATCGCGGCGCCGAGCAGCGGCGGCTGGATCGGGCCGGAGAACATCATCGGGCCGCCGCCCGTCTTCACGCGGCGGCGCAGCTCGGCGTCCGGGAACACGATCGCGCCACCGGCGGCGCCGAAGGACTTGTTCAACGAGCACGCGGCGATCACGCGCGGGTGGCCGCCGAGGACGTCGAGCGCCGGGCCGCGCCCGTGCTGCCCCGCCCAGCCGACGCCGTGCGAGTCGTCGACGTAGAGCCACAGCTGCGGGTACTTGTCGAGCAACGCACGCAGCTCGGCGAAGGGCGCGAGGTCGGCGAACATCGAGTAGACGCCGTCGGCCATGTACCAGATCCGGTCGTGGTCCTTCGAGAGGCGGTTGATCATCGCCTCGAGCCGCTCCATGTGGTTGTGGCGGACGAGGTCGACCGCCGTGCCCTTCACGCGCAGCTGGTTCGCGGCCATCTGGACGGACGCGTGGACCTGATGGTCGAGCAGGACCGCGTCCGTGGAGTCGACGAGCACCGGCAGCGTCGACAGATGCCCGAGCGACGTCGTCGGCGTGACGAGCACGTGGCCGCCGAACATCTGGCTCAGCAGCGTCTCGAGCTCGAGGTACTGCGGCGAGGACAGGTACCCGCGCGAGCTGGAGAACTGGGTGCCGTAGCGCAGGACGGCGTCGATCGTCGCCTGCTTCATCCGCGGGTCCAGCTCGAGGCCCAGATAGCTGCACGAGCCGAAGCTCACGACCGAGCGGCCATCCAGGGAGATCGTCCGACCATCCAGCGGCGCCACGTCGTCGGGTGAAAGCTGCAGCAGGCCCTTGCCGGCCGCCTCGGTCAGTACTTCGTCCAGGATCGCCAGGCGCTCTTCAGCAGTCGGCACGGTGTTCCCCCACAAATCGGATCGTGATACGCATCCATCGGCCGACCGGTGAGAGACCTTGAATGTGATGTCGGTCACGCGGAAACCGCCACGCGGCGCCAAGAATCGAACGTCCGGCTAAAGACCTCGGCCATCTGTCCGAAACTCAAGGACAAGGTGATCCGACCCGCCGTCAAGCTGCCCCAGACCCCGTTCGCGCGGTTCCGGCTGCTCTTCCTCGCGTTCGCGGTCGCCGGCGCGGCCCAGGCGGCGTTGACGGTCCCGACGGGTGACGCCAGCGCGCCCGCGAAGCTCGCGGGCGTCGTCCTGTCGCTGGCGCTCGGCGGCTACTGGATCCTCGGCTACAAGCGGCGTCGCTTCGCGCTCGCGCTCGAGCCGTTCGAGGCCTACGCCGTCTTCCTGATCCTGCACGTGGCGCCGGGCGACCCGTTCCTCCCGTTGCTGGGCATCCTCTTCCGCAGCCTCTACGGCGGCTTCCCGCTGGCCGTGGCCCGGTACGTGCTGTGGATGGCGGCCCTGCTCGGCGCGCACGCCGGCCGCGGCGAGGAGCAGATGGAGGCCGACATGGCGCGCGTCGCCGCCGTCGCCCTCGCGCCGCTGCTCGCCCAGGCCCTGCTGGTCGCGCTCCGCACCTCCGAGACCATCCAGCGCCGGTTGAACTCGATCGTCCAGAACTCCACCGACGTGGTGACGATCGTCGGCGCCGACCAGCGGGTGCGCTGGCAGGCGGAGTCGATCCGCGGCGTGCTCGGCCATGCGCCCGACGCGATCGTCGGCACGCGCGTGCACGACCTCGTCCACCCCGACGACCGGCCCGCGCTCGACGGCTACTTCGCCGACGCCGACGGCAAGCCCGACCTGCGCCGCAACCTGACGCTGCGCCTCGCGCACGGCGCCGGCGGCCACCGCCACTTCGACGTCGTCGCGGCCAACCGCCTGCACGACACCAGCGTCGGCGGCTTCGTGCTCAACATGCGCGACGCCACCGACCGCCGCGAGCTCGAGGACGAGCTGCGCGCGCTCGCCGCCCAGCGCGAGCACGACGCGCTGCACGACCCGCTCACCGGCCTCGCGAACCGCCGCAAGCTGTTCGCCCGCCTCGACGAGTCGACCACCGCCGCGCGCGCCGCCAAGACCAAGCTCGCGCTGCTGCTGATCGACCTCGACCACTTCAAGGAGCTCAACGACACGCTCGGCCACCAGGCCGGCGACCGGCTGCTGCGCGAGATCGGGCCGCGGCTGGAAGCGTGCGCGCCCGGCGCCTCGCTCGTGGCCCGCGTCGGCGGCGACGAGTTCGCCGTGCTGATGCCGCTCGACACGACCGTCGAGGCCGCCGAGGTGATGGCGGGCAAGCTCGGCGCGGCGATCGAGGAGCCGTTCCGCTTCCAGGGCATGACGATGCTCGTGCGCGCCAGCGTCGGCATCGCGATGTTCCCCGAGCACGGCCGCGACGTCGAGTCGCTCATGCAGCGCGCCGACATCGCCATGTACTCGGCCAAGAGCCGCGGCGTCGGCTACGAGGTCTACAGCGCGTCGCGCGACGGCCACTCACGCGCGCGGCTCGCCCTGATCGGCGAGCTGCCGGACGCGATCGAGTCGGGCCAGATCGTCGTGCACTACCAGCCCAAGTTCGACCTGCAGAGCGGGACGGTCCGCGGCGCCGAGGCGCTCGTGCGCTGGGAGCACCCGCAGTTCGGCCTGCTCGGCCCGGGCGCGTTCCTGCCGCTCGCGGAGCAGACCGGCCTGATGCGCCCGCTCACCCTGCGCGTCCTCGACGACGCGCTCGGCCAGTGCGCGCGCTGGCAGGCCGCCGGCCTGAACCTCCCGGTCGCCGTCAACCTCGGTGCGCCGAACCTGCTCGACCTCGGCCTGCCGGTCGACGTGAAGGCGCTGCTGGAGAAGTGGGAGCTCGACCCGTCGATGCTGCTGCTGGAGATCACCGAGACGATCGTCGCCGCCGACCCGGTGCGCGTGATCGAGATCATGAACAAGCTCGGCGAGCTCGGGATCGAGCTCTCGCTGGACGACTTCGGCACGGGCTCCTCCTCGCTCGCCTACCTGCGTGAGCTGCCCGTGCAGGAGCTCAAGATCGACAAGTCCTTCATCCTCGGCATGGACGAGGACCCGGAGGCCGCGACCATCGTGCAGACGATCGTCGACCTCGCGCACAACCTCGGCCTGCGCGCCGTCGGCGAGGGCATCGAGACCGACGAGGCGCACGCGCTGCTCACCGAGAGCGGCTGCGACTACGGCCAGGGCTTCCTGATCGGCCGCCCGATGCCGGCCGCCGAGCTCGCCGCGCTGGCGCTGCAGCCGGTTACGCGCCTGGCTTGAACACCATCACGGCGACGGTCGCCAGCACGAGCAGGCCGGTGAGCGCGCCCATGCTGCCCTCACGCCGCGCTTCCAGCTGATACTCGGGCGAGAGCTCGGTCGCACCGCTCGCCAGCTCGGACTCGACCTGCGCGGCGAGCTTGCGGTCGGTCTTCGTGAAGTAGGCGCCCTGCAGGCCGCCGATGATGATCACGAGCACGAACGCGGTGCTGATCCACGCGTCGCCGAAGCCGATGAAGTCGCTGTCGAGGACCTGCACGATGCCGGTGACGAGGATCAGCGCGAGCGCCGGGCTGGCCAGCTTCGTGATCACCTCGAGGTTCAGCCGGTGCATGAACAGCAGGTGGCGCGGGTCGCCCATCCGGACCGCGAGCGGGAAGGCGATCGAGAGCGCGAACGTCGCGCCGAGGCCGACGATGGCGGCGCTGATGTGGAGGAACAGCGAGACCGTGTACAGGTTGAACGCAGCAATCACGGGCGGGACATTACGCGGATCGTCGGATCGAGCTCGAGCGGGTCGTCGATGATCGCGTCCGCGCCGGCCGTCTCGAGCTCCTCGCGGGTGCCGATGCCCCAGGTGACGCCGATGCAGCGGATGCCGTTCGCGTGCGCGCCTTCGACGTCGAAGCGACGGTCCCCGATCATGATCGCGTCGGTGGTGCGGAGCTGCTCGAGCGCGCGCGTGATCGTCTCGGCCTTGGTCTCGGCGCGTGCGTCCAGCTCGGGCCCGAACACGAAGGCGAAGCGATCGCGCAGGCCGAGGCGCTCGAGGATCGGGTCGGCGAAGCGGTGCGGCTTGGACGTGGCCACCGCCAGCGGGCCGTCGAGCCCGGCGACCGCCTCGGCGATGCCCGGCGCGAGGGTCGTCTCCTCCAGCATCGCGGTGGCGTAGCGCTCCCGATAGGCGTCGATCAGCGCGTCGACGAGCGGGTCGTCGGGCCCGACGCCGAGCAGCCCGGGGAACGCGACCTTGAACGGCGGGCCGATGTACGGGAGCAGCTCCTCCGGGTCGCGGCGGGCGAGCCCGAGCGTGTCGAAGCCGTGGTTGAGGCTGGTGAGGAACGGCGCGCGCGAGTCGATCAGCACGCCGTCGAGGTCAAACAGAACCGCCATTACCCAGCATCTTCTCAGGGTCCTCGCAGCCGGCTCTCGGTCGCGAGCCCGACCCTGGGGGCATGACCACTCGTGCCCAGGAGCTCCTCGCCGCCCGCGCGCGCCGCGTCCGGGCGGCCCATCAGCGCGTGATCGCCGCCGTCCTCGCCTCGTTCGTGCTCGCCTGGGGCGCGGTGGCGTGGGACGGCTCGATGGGCGCCGAGACGACGGCCTCGACCACCCGGACCACCACCTCGGCGTCGCAGGCGACGCCCGAGGACACGTGGTCGGACCAGGGCACGAGCTCGGTGCCGGACACCGGCACCGGCGCGGACGACGGCTCGTCGCTGTCGACGGGGCAGTCGTGATGGGCGAGCACGTCTTCTGGATCACGAGCCGTGCCGCCGGCATCTCCGCGCTGCTGGCGGCCAGCGCCGCCGTCGCGCTGGGCCTGCTCATGGGCGGCCGCATGAGCACGCGCAAGGACCTGCGGGTGCTGCACGAGGCGCTGTCGCTCGGCACGCTGGTGGCGCTCGCCGTGCACGCGCTCGCGCTGCTCGGAGACCGCTACCTCGATCCCTCGCTGGCGGACATCTCGATCCCGTTCCTGATCGACTACCGGCCGTTCTGGACGGGTCTGGGCATCGTCGGCGGGTGGTTGCTGGCGCTTCTGGGCGTCTCGTACTACTTCCGGACGAAGATCGGCGTCGCCCGCTGGCGCAAGCTGCACCGCTGGACCGCGCTGGCCTGGGCGCTCGGGCTCGTGCACGCCGTCGGGGCGGGCACGGACGCGGGCGCCGCCTGGTTCCTGGTCGCCGCGGGGATGGTCGTCCTGCCCGCCGCCGCGCTGCTGACCCGCCGACTCGTTCCCGCGACATGAGGTTCGACTGCTTCGGCTCGCGCTGCGGCGTGTGGGGCGGCGACGAGCCCGGCGCGCGCCGGCGGCTGGAGGCCTGGCATCGGCGCTTCTCGCGCTTCGAGCCCGGCTCCGAGCTCTCGCGCCTGAACCGCGACCCGCGCGAGCTCGTCCCGATCAGCGCGGACATGGCCCGGCTGCTGACCGCGATCCACGTGGCGGCGACCGCGACCGGCGGGCTCGTCGACGGCACGCTGCTGCACGCGATCGAGGCGGCCGGCTACCGCACCGACCTCGGCGCGCCCGTCCCGCTGGACGTGGCGCTCGCGCTCGCCCCGCTCCGCGCGCCGGCCCGCCCGCGGCCGGAGAGAACCGCGTTCGCGGTGCTGCGCGCCGAGAACGCGTGCTTCGTGCGCCGCCCGCCCGAGCTCGCCTTCGACTCCGGCGGGCTGGCGAAGGGGCTCTTCGCCGACCTGCTCGCCGAGGAGGCCGACGGGCCGTTCGCGGTCGACTGCGGGGGCGACCTGCGGTTCCGCGGCCGCCGGCGCACGCTCGAGGTGACCGACCCGTTCGGCGGGCCTGGCCTGCACGTGTTCGAGGTCCACGACGGCGCGGTCGCCACCAGCGGGATCGGCAAGCGGTCCTGGCTCGACGCGGCCGGCCGCCCCGCGCACCACCTGCTCGACCCGGCGACCGGCCGGCCGGCGTTCACGGGCGTCGTGCAGGCGACCGCGCTGGCGCCGACGGCCGTCGAGGCCGAGTGGCGCGCGAAGGCCGCGCTGCTCAGCGCCGACCCGTCGTGGCTCGTGCACGGCGGGCTCGTCGTGTTCGACGACGGCCGCTCGATGATGCAGGAACCGGACCCGGATGAGTCGAAGGTCCACGCGGAACTGGAGGAGCTCATGCCGCAGACCAGTGCGCCCGATAACGGCGTAGCGGCGCCCAGCGGAACCCCATCCGCGCCCAGCAGCTCGTAAGGAACGCACCCGATTCGCGCCGGCGGAGACTCGCCGGCGCGGGGGTGCGCTTTCTTAGAGAGGGACTGTCCCTCTTTCTGTTTCCGGCAAGGCGCCGGCAAGGCCGCGGCAAGCCACGGAGGTCAGCCTGGCGGCCAAATGTTGCGCTTCTCCCTTCTCACCGCCGCTGTCGCGGGGCTGTCCCTCTTCGTCTCCGCGCCCGCGTTCGCCGACTCGATCGCCTACATCCAGGGCGGCAACGTCTTCCTCGCCACGCCCGACGGCGCCCGCACGGTCCAGGTCACGTCGACCGGCATCTACTCGTCGGTGTCGCAGGCCGACGACGGCACGATGATCGCGCTCGCGCCGGGCGAGCGCCTGCACAAGCTCGGCCGCGACGGCAAGGTGCTGGCGGACTTCCTGACGCCGATCAGCGACGGGGCGCCGCAGCCCGGCCCGGTCAACAAGTTCCACGGCCCGTTCAACCCGCAGATCTCACCCGACGGCACGAAGGTCGCCTACGAGTACTTCAACGACTCCTACGACACCGCACCCGGCTGCAACGAGCTGACGGTGCCGCCGTGCGTCGCCTACAAGCTCTCCCACGGCACGCTCGTGTCCAACAGCGACGGCTTCACGCCGTTCGAGACGTACGGCCTGCTCACGGGCTGGATGTGGCCGGTCTGGCTCGACAACGAGACGCTGCTGCGCTCGGACCCCGCCGGCATCCTCAACGACGACGCGGTGCTCACCAAGCTCGGCGGGCCCAACCCGGCGGTCGACCACTGGTTCTACGACAACAACCAGGGCCTCGGCGTGATCGCCATGGACATGGGCCGCGACCTGCAGTACGCGATCGGCATCGCCGGCTTCAGCGACGAGAAGCTGCGCGTCTACCGCACGACGATGAACCCGTTCGGCGCGCCCGACTGGGACCACACGCCGTTCACCAACCATGTGAACGTGCCGACGGCGGAGCCGTGCTGGGGCCTCGTCGGCGCCAAGTTCCTGAGCACGAGCATGGCGCCGAGCGGCCGCGCGTTCGCGTACGGCACCGCCGAGGGCGTCCACGTCACCTCGATCCCGGAGAACTGCGCCGAAGGCGGCCCAGGGACGCTGGTGCTCCCGGGCGCCAAGAGCCCCGACTGGGGCCCGGCGGACGTGCCGGCCCCGACCGCCGCGCAGACGGGTCAGCCCGCGCCGGACACCAAGGCCCCGGCCACGAAGACGCCGGCGCTCAAGCTCAAGCTCGCCCGGAGCAAGGGCGGCCTGCGCGCGACGCTGACGACCGGCGCCGCCGGCAAGGCCACGTTCAAGCTCGGCGCGAAGACGAAGACCGCCACGGTCGGCCGGTCCGGCAAGGTGTCCGTCACCTTCAAGGTCCGCAAGGGCAAGCGCGTCACGGTCAAGGCCACGTTCGCCGGCAAGCGCGTGACCGCGAAGCTGAAGGTGTAACGCTGCACGCATGACTCTTGAAGGCACCGTCGCGCTCGTCACGGGCGCGAGCAGCGGCATCGGTGAGGCGACCGCCCGCGCGCTGGCCGAGCGCGGCGCGCGGGTGGCGGTCGCCGCGCGGCGCAAGGACCGGCTCGACGCGCTCGCGGGCGACATCGGCGGCCTCGCGATCGAGGCCGACGTCACCCAGCGCGACCAGGCGACCGCCGCCGTGGAGACGACCGCCGCCGAGCTCGGCCGCCTGGACATCGTCATCAACAACGCGGGCGTGATGCTCCTCGGCCCGATCGTCGACGCGCCGGTCGAGGAGTGGGACCGGATGATCGACCTCAACGTGAAGGGGTTGATGTACGTCGCCCACGCGGCGCTGCCGCACCTGATCCGGGCGGCCGAGCAGGAGCCGCGCCGGGTCGCCGACCTGATCAACGTCAGCTCCGTCGCCGGCCGCCGCGTCGGCGTGGGCGGCGGCATCTACCAGTCGACCAAGCACGCGGTCGGCGTGTTCAGCGAGGCGCTGCGCCAGGAGGTGACCGAGCGCCACGTGCGCGTCGGCCTGATGGAGCCGGGCGCGGTCGCCACCGAGCTCACGCACCACCTGCGCCCCGAGGTCCGCGACGCGCTCAGCACCGCGGGCAGCGACTACCCGATCCTCCAGAGCGAGGACATCGCGGACGCGATCGCCTACATGGTCACGCGCCCACGGCACATGGGGATCAACGAGCTGCTGGTCCGGCCGACCGAGCAGGTGCGCTAGCTCGGGATGCCCTCCACGGCGAGCACGCGGTTGCCGTAGCGCTTGTCCTCGGTCACGTCGCGGCCGAGCCACGCCGGCGCCACGAACGCGCGCGCCGACGCCTCGTCCGGGAACTCGACCTCGGCGGTCACCAGGCCGTCGAGGTCACCGGCGTAGACGTCGAGCTCCACGGTCAGGTCGCCGAGCGGGACGAAGTAGCGCGTCTTGAGCACCCGGCGGCCCTCGGTGAGCGGCCACAGCGCGTCGAAGTTCGCGATCTCCCACTCCTCCTCGCCGCGCACCAGGCCGGCACCGACCTTGACCGTCATCACGGCCGTCGCGCCGTCCTTGCGCCGCACGCGCACCTCGGCGCCGGCCGGGTCGACCGCCAGGTAGCCCTGCTCGAAGCGCTGCGAGCGGTGCTGCTCCAACCCGGCCGGGGGCGAGTCCAGCACCCACTTGCGTTCGATCTCCATCCGACGAGGCTAGTGCCCCGACTCAGAAGTTCGCGGGCAGCTAGCGGACGTCTCGCCGCGCCTGGCGGCCGCCGGCGATCCCGCACGTACACCCGGTATGCGCCGGATCACCGGCGACCCCCAGCCACGACGATCGGGCCCGCTATCAGCACGCCAACGTCCGACTCGCGACACTAGCCCGCGATGGGGATCTCGATCCGCACGGCGGTGCCGCCGGCGCGGCTCTCGACGAGGAACGTCCCGCCGAGCGCGGCCGCCCGGTCCGCGATGCTCTCGAGGCCGCCGCCGGGCCGCACCGCGGCGCCGCCGATGCCGTCGTCGCGCACCTCGACCACGAGCACCTCGCCGCGGTCGTCCGCGTGCAGCCAGCACTCGTTCGCCCGCGCGTGCACCGCCGCGTTCGCGAGCGCCTCGGCGGCCATCAGGTACGCGGTCGTCTCGATCACGGCCGAGTGGCGCTTGCCGGGCAGCGCGCGCAGGTTGACCGGCAGCTCGGACCGCGCGGCGACCGCCTGCAGCGCCGCGGCGAGCCCCCGCTCGGACAGCACGGCCGGATGCAGCCCGCGCGCGAGCTCGGACAGCTCCGCGCTCGCCTCCATCGCGTCCGCGAGCGCGTCGCGCAGCACCTCGGCCTCCGCGCTCGCGGGGTCGGTGCGGCCGATCCCCACGCGCAGCTTGAGCGCCAACGCCACGACGTGCTGCTGCGCGCCCTCGTGCAGGAGCCGCTCGAGCCGGCGCCGCGTCTCGTCGCCCGCCTCCAGCAGCCGGGTGCGTGAGGCGGCCAGCTCGGCGCGCTGCGCGTCATTGACGATCGCCTGCGCGATCAGCTCCGCGAGGCCGACCAGGCGCTGCTCGTGCCCGGGCGGGAGCGCCTCCTCGTCCGGCGCGGTGCCGACGATCGCGCCCCACGGCTCACCGTCGATCAGGATCGGCGTGGCGATCGAGACGTTCATCCCCATCGACCGCATCACGGCCGGCAGCTCGCCGCGCGAGCGGTCGTAGGAGGACACGCGCGCGGGCGCCTTGGTCGTGCTCGCGCGGCCGAGCGCGCTCTCGGCGCGGTCGAAGTCCAGCTCGGCGTTGACCGGCAGCATCCGTGCGCCACCGACCCGGTAGACCCCGACCACGACCGCGCGGCCGTCGTCGAGGTAGTGCATCACGCCCGTGGCGTCGATCCCCAGCAGGTTGGCGGCCTCGACCGACACCTGCTCGAAGACGTGGTCGAGGCGTGTCTCCCGCGCGACGAGCGTCGCCACGCGAAGGAGGACCGACTGCTCGTCGAAGACCTCGAGACCCATGCGCGGGAGTCTTTCACTCCGCGAGGGCGGCCAACAAGTCCTCGAGCCCATCGCGTGGGAGTTCGATGAGCCGGCGGTCGAGCAGGTCGCTCGTCGCCGCGTGCCCGGCGATCAGCGCGCGGGCCTCGTTCTTGGTCATCGGCGTGGCCGCGATGATGGCCTCGCGCCACGCGTTGCCGAGCTTGGACTTCGAGCGGTCGGCGATCGCGCGCAGGAGCGTGCCGTCGCGCAGCGTGAACGTGTCGCCATCCCGCGTGTACAGCGCCGAGAGGTCCGGAAGGTCGCCGGCACCGCGCAGGACGAGCGTGCGGGCCGGGGCCGCGAGCAGCACGCGCAGCGCGAGCGCGGGCTGCGCGCTCACGTCCAGCTCCAGCGTCTCGCGGCGCGCGCCGCCGAGGTCGGGCAGCGACGGCGCGCTCGACTCCAGCGACGCCGCCCCGCCGCTGTAGATGCGGGCCGAGGCGCGCCCCTGCTTGTCCGCGGCCGCCCATGTGCGCCGGGTCGGTCGCGTGACGTACAGCGAGCTGGCGCTGCCGATCGCCTCGGCGCCCGCGTAGCGGTTGAACTGCGGGTAGAGCGCCTCGATCTCGAGCCGGAGCGCGTGGATCGACTCCTGGACGCCGTACCCGAGCGCGGACTGCGCCTCGCCGTGCCCGTACGCGATCAGCACGCGCGCATGATCGTCCTGGCGCAGCATCTGCAGGCCGCGTGCCGCGAACAGGCCGACGCCTTCCGGCGTGTACGGCGGGTCGGTGAAGGCGAGGTCGCCCGCCTCGCGCAGCGTCGCCGGCGGGCCCTGGCGCAGGTCGGCATACGCCGTCTGCACGTTCAGGCCGTCGGCCTTGGCGATCCTCCGGATCACGGCCAGGACGCGCTCGTCGACGTCGACGACGGTCACGCGCACGCCGGGCGAGAAAGTCGCGACCGCCAGCGAGGTGAGGTCACGGTCGCCGACGCAGATCAGGTGCGCGCCGTCGAGCCAGTACGTCTCGTGCAGGAACCGCGCACGCTTGATCGCGGTCTCGGCCGTGGCGGCGACGTGGTCGAGGTTGCGGTCGGGCGCCGGCAGCTGCGCCTGCCACGCGCGGACGGTCGCAGCGTCGAGCGGACGCCGGGCGTCCTCCGGCGGGTCGTAGTTGGGCTCGCGCAGCGCCTCCTGCACACCGCGGCGGGAGATCCCGCTCGCGGCGACGAGCTCGGCGACGTTCTCGGTGTCACGACGCGCCAGCGCGAGCCGGTCGAGCGCCCGCGCGTGGATGCCCCAGCTCTCGCGGATCACAACCCAGGAGGATGACGGGCGACGAAGCCCGCGGAGCTGCGCATCTCCGACGTCCAGCGCGTGCCGCCGCCCGAGAGGGCGCTCGTGTCGTAGCGCCGGCCGTCCACGACCATGTAGGCGTGGCCGGCGTTGGCGTAGATCGTCACGCGCTTGCCCGGGCCGGGCTCGCCCCAGCTCATGAAGCCGGTCGAGTCGAGCGAGCCGTTGAGCAGGCCCGCCGCGGCGAGCGCGTAGGAGATCGAGCCCGAGCAGTCGTAGCCGCCCGAGGACCCGCCGTGGCCGCCGCCCCAGACGTAGGGCGTCGTGGCGATCTCGTTGGCGGCCGCGACGATCCGGCCGACGACGTCGCCGCCGACCTTCGGGCTGGACGTGCTTCCGCCGCCACCGCCACCCCCGCTCGACGGCGCCTGGCGCGTGGCGGTGAGCGCCGCCCGGGCCCGTCGCGCGGCCGCGCGCTGGCGCCGCTGGATGGCGGCGATCCGGCCGTTCACGGACGCGAGCTGCGCGGCGCTGCCATTGCGGCGGCGCAGCTGCGCGGCCTCCCGGTTGAGCAGCGCCGTGCGGATGGCGTCGGCCTGGTCGCGGTCGTTCTCGGCGGTCTTGGCCAGCTCGGCGTAGGTGGTGCGCAGCTTCTTGAGCTCGACCGTCATGCCCTGGACCTTCTCGCGCGCGTCACGCGTGTCGCCGAGCACCGACGCGTTGCGGCGGGCGATCCGGCGCACGTACTCGAAGCGCGACACCAGGTCGGCGAACCCGTCGGCGTTGAGCACGACGCCGACGAACGTCGGCTCACCGTCCATGTAGCTCTGGCGCAGGTTCTCGGCGAGCTGCTTCTCGGCCGTGGTCTGCTTGCGCTCGAGCCGCGTGAGCCGCACCCGGGTGCGCACGAGCTCGTCCTGCGTGTCGTCGAGCTGCTCGCGCCGCCGGCTGAGCTTCGCGTTGAGCTTGGAGAGGCGCGCGTTGGCGTCGGCGAGGCCTTCCCGCGTGTCCGCGATCTTCGCCTCCTCGGTGGCGACGGCGGCTCGCAGCCGCGCGGCACGGTCGCTGAGCGACTCCTGGGCGTGGGCGGGTGCGCTCGATCCGAGCACGGCGGCGAGCGCCGCGAGCGGCAGGAGACGACGAAGGTGGTGCATGACCGGCGCACGACACTAGCCCGCGCAAGTCCTGCTTCCTGCAAGCCCTTTTGCAGGGGTGCGGCTGACCCCCTCCTGGCAGGCGGGAACCGCACCTCCAGACGCTGGTCACCCGCCTGGGAGCAACGGCCTCATGAAGCGAAGATGGTCAACGTCATGAACCCCTCGCTGATCAATCTGAACCTCGCCCAGGCGCAGCAGGACGACCTCAAGCGCCGTCGCGCCGGCCGGTGATCGCCATGACCCTCGTCGTGAGCACGCCGCGCCGCCCCACCTCCCACGCGTTCGCCGTCCCGGTCGTGCGCGAGGTGCCGCGTCCCGCCGCGGCCACGCTCCTCAACTGCTGGTGACCAACCGCAAGGACCCGACGTACTCGGGTCGCTTGCGGAGGTCGCCGTAGCGCTCGTCCCACCCCCCGTCCTCCAGGTCCTCGCGGAGCCTCGCCAGGCCGGACGTCACGTCCGCGCCCGTGTGCGCCCACGCCGACTGGGCCGCGCGCACGTCGGCGTCCAGGAACGCCTCGGGGCGCGCGTAGTACGCCTCGATGAAGCCGTCCACGCAGTCGCGCGGGATCGGCGGCGCGGCCACTTCCGCCTCGCCGCCCAGCGCCGCCGCGATGCGAGCGATGGCCGGCATCCGCGGGCGTTCGGCTTCCAGCAGCTCCGGCACGTAGTCCGCGAGCCAGAAGCCGAGCAGCGCGTCCGGGTCGAACGTCAGCACCACGACGGGGCCGCGCGCGACGCGCCGCAGCTCCCCCAGCCCCCGTTCCAGGTCCGGCCACTGATGCACGGTGATCATCGCCATCGCCGCGTCGAAGGTGCCGGTGTCGAACGGGAGCGCCTCGGCCACCGCGTCCACCGCCGGCCGGTCCGGCGGCCGCTGCGCGCGCATCGCCGCCGACGGCTCGACCGCCACCACGTACCGGTCCTCCGGCTCGTAGGAGCCCGAGCCGGCGCCGACGTTGAGCACCGTGCGCGCGTCGCCGAGCGCGCCGTGGACCACCGCCGCGAGCCGCGGGTCGGTCCGCCGCAGGCGGGCGTAGCCGTCGCCCGCGGCCTCGTAGTCGAAGTCCCCGGCGGGGGTCAGCCGTTGTGGGCGTCGCGCCACTTGACCAGCTCGCGCAGCGGGCTCAGGTCGTAGCCCTCGCCGTCCCCGCCGATGCCGATGATGAAGTGCTGGACGCCCTCCGCGGCGAGCGCGTCGGCGTGCTCGAGGTCGTTCACGCCCCACGTGCGCTCGATCTCGCCCGGGTCGCGGCCCTCGGCCTCGCAGTGCTCGAGGAGGATGCCGTTCTTGCGCTTGTAGTCCTCGGCGTCACCGAACGAGTGCCACATGTCCGCGTACTGAGCGACGAGCTTGAGCGTGACCTTCGGGCCGCTGCCGCCGATCAGGATCGGGAGCGTGCCCAGCGGCTGGGGGTTGAGCTTGCCGATCCGGTCCTTGATCCGCGGCATCGCCTGGCGCAGGTCCCGCAGGCGGTCCTTGGCCTCGCCGAACTCGTAGCCGTACTCGTCGTAGTCGCGCTGGAACCAGCCGGCGCCGATGCCGAGGATCGCGCGCCCGCCCGACACGTGGTCGATCGTCCGGTGCGCGTCGGCCAGCAGCTCGGGGTTGCGGTACGAGTTGCAGATCACGAGCGCGCCGACCTGCGCGTGCTCGGTGGACGCGGCCAAGGCCGTCAGCGTCGTGATGCCCTCGAAGTGCGCGCCGTCCGCGTCGCCGTAGAGCGGGAAGAAGTGGTCCCACGTGAAGATCGAGTCGACGCCGAGCGCGTCGGCCTCCTGCCACGCCCGACGCATGGCGTCGAAGCTGGCGTGCTGCGGCTGGACCTGGACACCGACACGGAACTGGCTCATGGTCACGAGGCTATCCGGCAACAATGCCCGTCATGAGGAGGGGACTCGTTCTGGTCACGGCGATGGCGGTCGCGCTGCTGACGGGGTGCGGTGACAAGACGCCGATGACCGACGCGGAGGTCGGCACGGTCACGCGCTGGGCGGCCGCGTACAAGCCGGTCGCCGCGGACATGGTCGCCGCAGCCGAGGCGCTCGACAAGGATCAGCTCGCAGCGGCGCAGACCGCGCTCGACCGGGTGCCGCCCAAGCTCGCGGCCGCCGAGCGGGAGGTCCGCGCGCTGCAGACGGCGGACCTGCGCGCGACGCTCGCCGACTACATGCGGATCACGCGCCGGACGATCACGGCCTTCGACGCCTTCGTCGCCCAGCTGCGCACCAAGCCCGACGACCGCACCGCGGTCCTGCGCAAGCAGACCGAGCTCCGTGACGCCAACGACGAGCTCTTCTCCGCCGACTCGAAGATCCGCGACCGCGTGTTCGACCACGCGAACGCCGACCAGGAGAAGGCGCTGGATCCGGCGATCCCGCTCCCGATCGGCGATTGACGTCACACTCGCGGGGGCCGGCTCGTCCACTGCACATGAAGATCGCGATCGTGGGTGGAACCGGAACGGTGGGCGCCGAGGCGGCGCGTGAGCTGGGCGTGCGCGGGCACGAGGTGCGGGTGCTGTCGCGGCACGCGCCGGAGTTCCCCGTGGACCTGACGACGGGCGAAGGGCTCGCCCGGGCGCTGGCCGGCGTGGACGTCGTCATCGACGCCGCCAACGGCAGCCGGAAGGTCCTCGTCGAGGGGACGGAGCAGCTGCTGCGCGCCGAGGCCGAGGCAGGCGTCAAGCACCACGTGGGCGTGTCGATCGTCGGCATCGACCGCGTCGGCGGGCCGTACTACAAGCTCAAGCTCGCCCAGGAGGCGGCGATCCGGGCCGGTGGCGTGCCCTGGACGATCGTGCGCGCGACGCAGTTCCACACGCTGGTGGCGCAGGCGTTCGCCAAGACGGCGAAGCTCGGCGTCCTGCCGTCGGTATCCGCGCCGCTGCAGCCCGTCGACCCGCGTGAGGTCGGCCGCGCGCTGGCCGAGACCGCCGAGGCGGCCCCGTCGCTGAGCATCACGCAGTTCGCCGGGCCCGAGGTGGTGTCGGCCCGGGAGCTCGCCCGCCGCTGGCGCGCCGCGACCGGCTCGCACGCGGTGCCGGTGCGGCTGCCGGCCACGCGCGCCCTCCGGGACGGTGGGCTGACGAACCCGGGCGCGTGGAAGGGCCAGGTGACGTTCGACGCCTGGCTGGCGCAGTGACCGCCACGCTCGCCGAGCGGTTCGAGGCGCTGCGACCGCGGCTGCTGCGGATCGCCTACGGGCAGCTCGGCAGCCTCGCGGAGGCGGAGGACGTCCTGCAGGACGCGTGGCTGCGGCTCCAGCGCACCGACAGCGGCGCGATCCGTGACCTCGAGGGCTGGCTCATCACCACCGTGTCGCGGCTCGCCCTGGACACGCTGAAGTCCGCGCGCGTGCGGCGCGAGGCGTACGTCGGGCCGTGGCTGCCCGAGCCGCTGGTGTCCGAGCCGAGCCCCGAGGAGGCGGCCGTGCGCGCCGATGACGTGTCGCTGGCCCTGCTCGTCGTGCTCGAGTCGCTGTCGGCGGCCGAGCGGACGGCGTTCGTCCTGCACGACGTGTTCGGGTACTCGTTCGACGAGGTCGCGGCCACGCTGGGCACGAGCCCCGCGGCCGCCCGTCAGCAGGCCTCGCGCGCCCGCAAGGCGGTCGAGGCGCGGCGGCCGCGCTTCCCCGCCACCCCGCAGCAGCAGCGCGAGATCATCGGCGCGTTCGCCGCCGCCGCGCTCGAGGGCGACATGGACGCGCTGCTGGGCGTGCTGCACCCGGACGTCGTCTTCACGGCGGACGGCGGCGGCGTCGTCACCGCCTCGCGCAAGCCGCTGCACGGTGCCGAGCGCGTGGCCAAGACCGTCAAGGCGCTGGCCAAGAGCGGCGGCGCGGGCGTGACCTTCGACCTCGTCGACGTCAACGGCATGCCCGGGCTCGCCGGCGCCGGGCGCGACGGCGTCCTGTCCGTCATCAGCTTCACGGTCGACGACGGGCGGATCACCGCGATCGACATCCAGCGCAACCCCGAGAAGCTGGGACGGCAGGCATGAGGCTCGTCCTGCGCGTGTCCCTCGCGCTCGTCGCGCTGTCGGCGCTGTTGCCCGGGCTGGAAGGCACGCTGGGCCCAGGCTCGTTCTACGCGCAGTTCCCGCTCGGCCGCGGCTGGGTGGAGCTGCTGCCGCCGTACAACGAGCACCTGGTCCGCGACGTCGGCGGCTTCTACCTCGCGTTCGCGATCCTGTTCGCCTGGGCGGCGGTCACGCTCGCGAGCGCGCTGATCGTGCCCCTGTGCGTGGCGTGGTCGGTCGCGGCGGTGGCGCACGCGATCTTCCACATCACGCACCTGGACGGCTTCAGCACGGGTGACGCGGTCGCGCAGACCACTGGCCTGCTGGCCGTCGTCGCGCTACCCGTGCTCGCGGTCGTGGCTACGCGTCGCTGCTGATGACGAGCGACCCGATCAGGAGGGCGCTGACGCAGACGAGGAAGACAACACCGGTCATGGTGGCGTCCTTTCTGTTGTGGAGAGCGTGCGCCCGCGGCCTATAGGGGAGTGGCCACGGACGCACAGGGAGTTGGGGAGGAGAGACTTGGAGCCAACTTGCATCCAAGATGTCTCCTACCATAGCTGGTCGATTCAGCCGTGCCTGTCGTCCCTTCGTCCAGTCCGGATCGACCGAGCGTCCAAAGCGCCGCTCAGCGCGCGTACGCGCACGTCAAGGAACGGCTGCTCGACGGGCGCTTCCCGGGCGGCACCCTCCTGAGCGAGAACGCGCTCGCGCGCGAGCTCGGAATCAGCCGCACACCGCTGCGCCAGGCGTTCGGCCAGCTCGAGGCGGAAGGGCTCGTGGAGCTCTACCCACGCCGTGGCGCGCTCGTCGTCCCGATCAGCGCGTCCGAGGCCGACGACGTGCACGAGGCGCGTGAGCTGATCGAGTGCCACTGCGCGCGCCGCGCCGCCGAGGCCGGCACGGACCTGACCGCGCAGCTCGAAGAGGCGATCGAGGCGCAGGAGCGCGCGCTGAGCTCCGCCGGCGCCGGCTTCGCGCGCGCCGACCGCGCCTTCCACCGCGCGATCGTCGCCGCCGCCGGCAACGCGCTGCTCGCCCGCTCCTACGACGCGCGCGCCGACCGCCACCAACGGATCGCCGCCACCACGGTCGCGCGCGACCCGTCCCGGATCGAGCGCTTCATCGCCGAGCACCGTGAGATCACGGCCGCGCTCGCGGCCGGCGAGGCCGAGCGGGCCTCCGAGCTGCTGCGCCAGCACCTGAGCGGCGCCCGTGCGCTCGCCCGCCGCCGCGCCTAGCAGCGGCGGCCGAAGTGCTGCACCCACACCTCGACGCGGCCCGCGCCGTTGAGGGTGACGACGCGCCGGGCGACGCCCGTGTCGCGGTAGCGGGCGTCGAGCAGCGTCTCGCGGTGCGGCGGCGACTCCAGCCAGCTCTGCAGCACCTCGCGGGGCGTCGCGCCGCGGGTCGTCCAGGCGAGGTTCTCGCCGACGGAGAAGCAGCGGCCGGCGTACCCGGACTTGCGCATCGGCGCCGTCATCGACTGCCCGCACGGCGTGTGGCTGAAGGTGCCGCAGCGGCCGAGCGTGGCGGCCTTGATGGCGGCGGAGCGCCCGAGCGAGGCGGCCGACCGCAGCGCGGGGCGGCCGGCGGCGGCCCTGGTCTCGGCGACGAGGCAGCGCATCGCCGCGGCACGAGCCGAGGCGGATCCACCGTGTGCGTCCGCCCCGGAGCAGGCGGCGAACGACGGCGTGGCGAAGAGCATCAGGAGGACGGCGGACAGCGCGAAGCCGGCCACCGCGGGGCGGGCGGTGGTCATCAGGCGGCGCAGTCTTGTGGCGCGTCCGCGACCTGCCCAGCGACGGGTCCCCCGAAGCGGGGAGCCTGCCCTGAGCGTTGTCAGATCACCGCGCGCAAGGCCGCTCAGCAATCAGCGCGCGAGGCGCTTCGGGCTACTCGCCGTAGTCGAACAGCGAGTTGATCAGGCCGATCGCGACGGCCTGCGCGGAGGTGCGGGCGCCGAGCTTGCGACGCACCTCGCTGAGGTGCGACTTGACGGTCTCCTCGCCGATGTTCATCCGCTCCGCGATCTGCTTGCGCTCGAGCCCGGCGGCCAGCAGCCGCAGCGCCGTCAGCTGCTTCGGCGAGAGCTCCTCGAAGTCCCGCCCGTCGGCCTGCGCGGCGAACACCGGCGACGTGTAGGTCCGCCCGCGCGACGCGAGCAGCACGGCGCGCAGCAGGTCCCCCGCCGAGTCGCCCTTGGAGACGATGCCCTGGGCCCCCGACGCGAACGCCCGCTCGGCGATGCCGATGTCGTCCATGCCGGTGTAGAAGACGACCTCGACCTCGGGCAGCTCGGCACGCAGCCGGCGGCAGAGCTCGAAGCCGTCGGCGTTGCTGCCGTCGAGCGACACGTCGACGACCGCGACCCGCGGTTGCTGGGTGCGGCACGCCTCGATCGCCTCGTCCGCATCATGCGCGACGGCGACGACGTCCACCTCGGGTCGATTGTGAAAGAGGGTGCGTAGGCCGAGCAGGACCATCCGATGGTCGTCGACGAGCACCACGGGAACAGACAGCGCTGACAACTGGGCCTCCGGCGGTCAATCCTAGTGAAGTGAACGGGGCTTCCCGATGGTCAGAATGCCGGTGCGGCAGCGGGAAGGACGAGCTCCGTGTCAGCAAAGCCACCGGCCGCGACGACGAGTTGGGCCGCATGGGTCAGCGTTCCGTCCGCCGCCACCCGCCAGCCGTGCTCGTCGGCGGTGACGGTGAACGCCGCGAGGCGCTCATCGGCGGCGAGCCGCCGGGCGCACGCCGCCCAGCCGGGGCCGGGCAGGAACGTGAACGGCTCCTCCTCCGCGTGGACCGTGACGGTCGCCTCGCGCCCCGCGCCCTCGAGCTCCGCCCGCAGCGTCGCCGCGATCGGCTCCGGGTCCCGGGGCGCCGCCGGGGCGAGCACGCCCATCACTTCGCGCGCCGCGGTCAGGCGCCGCTGGGCCTCGGCCGCGGTGGCCGCGACCTGCGCGCCGATCTCGGCCTGCTCGGCGGCGCCGAACGCGCCGAGCAGCGCGCCGTCGACCACCGCCTGCAGCGTCGTCACGTCGGTTCGCAGGCGGTGCGTGAGTCGCTCCAGCAGCTCCCCCTGTGACGCGCTCAGCTCGGCGAGCCGCCGTTCGTGCGCGAGCGCGGTGCGGCGCTGGACCTCGCGTTCGAGCAGCACCCGGGCCTCCTCGGGGTCGTCCGGTGCCCGGACCGCGAGCAGCCAGCCGGCGGCGATTCCGCAGCGGGCCTCGAGGCTCCACGGCGCGGCCGGCGGCGCGGGCTCGACGTGCCGCTCCAGGACGCGCGCGCCGCCGCCCACGCGGACCGCGCAGCGCCCGAAGGCGTCGTACCGCAGCTCGAACGCGTCCAGCTCGCTCACCTGTCAAAGCAAAGCACCCCCGTGCGGGGGACCCGAGCGTGCCTGGTCGCCTCAGAAAGGCGATCCTTCTGGAGGATGGTTTGGCAGCTCGTCACCTTTGGGAACCTGCTGACCGCGCTCACCTACGCCGTGATCGCGACGCTGATGGCCGTCCGCTTGCACCGCACCGAGCAGCTCTCGTTCCACGCCAACCCGCTCGGGCTGGCGATGACCCTCGTGATGGCGACCGTGGCGATCCGTGGCGCCTGGGGCGGCCTGCAGATGCTGCTGCCGAGCATCGGCGTCGAGAACGAGGCGGGCCTCGCGCTGCGCGAGGCGCTCACGTTCGCGTCGGTGCCGCTGCCGTTCGTCGCGGCCGCCGTCGGGCTGCTCTACCTGGGGCTGCGCCGCCGTGCGGACGCGGAGACCGGCCCGGCGTCGCTGTACCCGGACCGCGCGCTTCAGCGCCAGCGGGCCCTGGAGATCAACGACAACATCGTCCAAGGGCTGCTCGCCGCCCGCGAGCTGGACGGGCTCGGCCGCGACGACGAGGCGCGCGTCGTCCTCGACGGCACGCTGCAGCAGGCCCAGCGGATGATGAGCGAGCTGGTTCCCGGTGAGGTCCAGCCTGGCTCACTGCGTCGAACGACGCCCGCCTGAGGGATACTGGCTCGCTGTGGCACGGGTGCTCCTCGCCGACGATCACGACCTGATGCGCAAGCTCCTGCGCACGGTGCTGTCGACCCGTCCCGGCCTCGAGGTCGTGGGCGAGGCCGCCGACGGCCCGGAAGCCGTCGAGCTCGCGCGCACGCTCGAGCCCGACCTCGTCGTGCTCGACCTGGCGATGCCCGGGATGGACGGGCTGCAGGTCGCGGGCGCGGTGCGCGCCGCGCGTCCGGATTGCGCGATCCTCGTGCTCTCGGCGTTCGACGCCGAGCACGCCGCGGCCGCCGCGCTGGCCGCCGGGGCCGACCGCTACGTGGAGAAGGCCGCCGGCCTGCACGTGGCGGCCCAGGCCGCCGCCGACCTGGTCAAGGCTTGAGCGGCAGCCACACGGTGAACTCGGAGCCCTGACCGGGCCCGGCCGAGCTGGCGGTGATCGTGCCGCCGTGCCGTTCGATGATCCGCTGCGCGGTCGCGAGCCCGAGGCCGGTGCCGGGCACGTCCGGCTGGGCCCGCTCGAACAGGTCGAACACGCGCGCGCGGTCGGCGTCGCTGAGGCCGATGCCGTCGTCGACCACGCGCAGCTCGAGCGCGTCGTCGCCCACCATGCCGGAGACGGTGATCCGCGGCGGCTCGCCCTCCCGGGCGTACTTGATCGCGTTGGCGATCAGGTTCTGCAGCACGAGGGCGAGCTCGGCGCGTGGCACGAGCGCGTCCGGCAGCGGCCGGTGCACGTCGATCCGGGCACCCGCGTTGTGGGCCGCGGCGCGCAACGCGTCGAGCGCGTCCTGGACGGCCGCCTCGACCGGCACGCGCTCCTCCGGCGCCTCGCCGAGCGCGACGCGCGCGACCTGCAGGAGCCCGCGGATCTGGCCGCTCAACCGGCTGGCGGCCGTGTCGATGTGCGTCAGCAGCTCACGCTCGTCCTCGTCGAGCCGCTCGGCGGCGGCGTCGATCACGGCCCCGGCGCTCAGCTTGATCGACTGCAGCGGCTCCTGCAGGTCGTGGCTCGCCGCGTAGGCGAAGCGCTCGAGATCGGCGTTCGAGCGCTCGAGCTGCGCGGCCCGCGCCTCCAGCTCGGCCTCCGCCGCGACCAGGTCGGTGATGTCGCGGACCATCGACAGCGTGCCGGACCAGGCGCCGTCGAGCATCCGCACGGGCGCCGCCGACACGCGCACGGGGAAGACCGAGCCGTCGGCGCGCACGCGCGTGCAGCGCTTGGTCAGCGTGCGGCCGCTGCGGACCTCCGCGAAGTCCGCCCAGAACCGCTCGCGCTCCCAGGCCGGGACGATCAGCTCGGCGCCGTCACGACCGATCGCCTCCTCGGCGGACAGACCGAACATCACCTCGGCGCCGGGGTTCCAGGTCGCGATCCGGCCGTCGCGATCCTGGGCGATGATCGCGTCGGGCGCGGACTGCACGAGCGCCGCGAGGCGCGCGCGGTCGGACTCGGCCTGCCGGATCTCGGTGACGTCCGCGGCCAGGATGCCGATCCCGTCGACGACCCCGGCGGCGTCGCGCAGCGGGAACTTGGTGGTGACGAAGTGGCGCATCCCGATCGGGACCTGGACGTCCTCCTGGTAGGTGATGGGCTCGCCGCGCTCCATCACCTCCTCGTCGCGGTCGCTGAAGCGCGCCGCGAGCTCGGAGCCGAAGAGCTCCTCGTCCGTGCTGCCGACGACGGCGTGCTGGTCGAGCCCCAGCGACTCCGCCCCGATCCGGTTGAACATCCGGTAGCGGCCGTGCTGGTCCTTGACGGCGACCACCATCGGCGCGTGCTCGATCACGAGGTCGAGGAGCCGCTGCGTGCTGCGGCGCTCCGAGATGTCGAGCGTGGTGACCACGAAGCCCTGAACCGCCCCCGCCGGACTGCGCATCGGGCCCGCGCTGATCATGACGTCGACGTGCGAGCCGTCCTTGCGCCGCGCGACCGTCATGCGGCGCACCGACTCGCCCGCCCGGACGCGCGCCTTGAAGGCCTCCAGGAACTGCTGCCGGTGCTCGGCGACCAGGACGCTGACCGGCTCGCCGATGATCTCGTCCGCGCGGTAGCCGTAGATCCGCTCCGCAGCGGGGCTGAAGAAGTGGATCACGCCGGCGTCGTCGAGGCAGATGATGCCCTCCGACGCCGACTCCAGCACGGCGCGCAGCGTCTGCGACTCGGCCTCCGCGGCCACCCGCGCGGTCACGTCCCGGACGAGCGCCGCCAGGCCCAGGACGGAGCCGTCGGGGTCGCGCACCAGGAAGGCGTTCAGCTCGCCGTCGAACTCGGTCGCGTCGGCGCGACGCATCCGCAGCTGCAGGTCCCGCGGGAGCGTCTCGCCCTCGTAGAGGCGGCGCGCGAGGTCACGGCCGCGCTCCTGCTCGTGCTCGGCGAGGAACGTGCGGATCGTGCTCTGGCCGCACACGTCCTCGCAGCGCACGCCGTAGAGCGCCTCGGCCGCCGCGTTCATGTACGTGATCCCGGCGTTCTCGTCGGTGGTCACGACGGCGTCGGACACGCTCGCGATCACGGCGGCGAGCAACTCGGTCTCGGATGCGGCGGTACGACGGTCGGTCACGAGCGTGGCCCACCATACGCATCCTCGCCGGTCAGGCGTTCCAGTGCCGCGAGCACCTCGGGCATCTGCGACTTGAGGGTGACGGCGTCGACGAGGGGACGGACGGCCTCCACCTCCGCGGTGTCGTCGGCGGCCGAGTGCAGGATCAGCGGCGTGTCCGGAGCCGCGGCGCGAAACGCCCGGACCAGCTCGACGCCGCTGAGGTCGGGCAGGTGCAGGTCCAGCAGGACGACGTCGAAGCGACCCTGCGCGAGCGCCCGCAGGCCGTCGGCCGCCGTCCCGGCGTCGGCGGCCACGGTGAACCGGCCTTGCCGGCGGAAGTACAGCCGCAGGGCCAACGCCACCGTTGGGTGGTCGTCGACGACCAGCACAGCACGGGACATCCTGCGCATCTTCCCTACCTGGCGAGCGGCTGTGCGCCTAGCTCCTAGATCTGGGCGATCACGAGGACGACCGTGAGCACGGCGAGCAGGATGCCGCCGCCGCTGAAGATCGCCACGGTCCGGAACGTCAGCGGGCTGTGCTTGCCCGTGCGCAACGCCCGCTCCAGGTCGCGCTGACGCTGCGCGCCGACGACGAGCAGCCCGATCGCGAGCACCGCATAGGCGCAGCCGAGCAGCACGTACGGCCAGGGGGCGACGTCGAGCACCTCGGGCGCGAGCCGGCCGACGCCGAGCGCGCCGGCGGTCGCCGCGAGCGCGGACCGCCACCACGCGAGCCACGTGCGCTCAGCGGCCATCGACGTGCGGCGCGCCTGGTCGAGCTCCTGCGGTGGTGGCTCCTCGGCCATCGGCGCAAGCTTGTCAGAGCGCACACCGGGCGACCGTCGCGCACACGAGGTAGTCCGTGCCGGCGGCGAATGGCCAGCGCCAGAACGCCCGGTCGATCACCTCCGCACGCGCCACCGTCAGGGCGAGGCGGCCGTCGGCGCCGCGGGCGGGACGCCCGCGCTCCACCAGCGCCAGCGCCTCGTCGGGATTGGTCAGCGCGAGGACATCGTCGAGCGCGAACGGCTGGTCGTGGCCCGCCCACCAGCCGAGCACGTCCTCGACCAGGACGAGCAGCCCACCGGGCGCGGACGCCGCGAACCCGCCGACGACGGCGTTGGTGAGGGACTGTCCATGGGTGCGCAACGCGGCGTTGACGACGCGCGGGCTCAGCGGCGAGTCCGACAGCGCCGGGTACAGCAGCTGGCTGAGGAGCTGATCGGCGATCACGACGTCGTAGGGCGGGCGCCCGACCGCCCGCACCGTCGGGGCCGCGCCGCGCGGGCGGCCGCCGATGATGTGCCGCAGCAGCGCGTCGGCCGCGCCGTGCGTGACGTCCTGCGCGATCGCCTCGGCCCGGACGCCGCTCACGCGCAGCCGCCGGCGCGTGCGTCGCAGTGCCCGCTCGTCGAGGTCGATCAGGTCCAGCCGGCCGGCGCGCCGGCCGAGCCGCCGCAGTGGCAGGTCGTGCCCGTTGCCGGCACCGACCACGGCGACGGCCGCGCCCGGCGCGACGTGGCGCTCGAGGAGCGCCCAGGCCGCGGCCCGCGCGCCGCGCCAGCGCCACAGCCGGCCGAGGCCGCCGGCGGCGTTGCGGCGCGCGTTGGCGTCCAGCGCGCGCCGCGGCGGGTTCACAGCGCCTCGGAGTCGATCTCCATGAAGTCGGCGACCTCGGGGACCCAGCGGCCCTCGACGAACGCCACGTGGTCGGCGTGCGCGCTGTACGCGTCGTACGCCGCGCGGTCGGCGAACTCCATCGTCAGCGCGAAGCGGTACGGGTTCTTCGGGCTGACCTCGCGCATCAGCTCGAAGGCCTCCACGCCGGGGATCGACGCAAGCTCGGCGTTCGCGCGCAGGAAGTCGGCTTCCTCCGGCGAGCCCTCCGCGTGCTTGAGGGTGAACACGACGCCGTGTCGGATGCGGCCTTCAGTCAGGGTTGGCATAGGGCGGCAGTCAATCAGTCGGCGTGGGCCGGAAGACGGGTCCCCGGGCGATGACCGAGTCGAGCAGCCCGTCCTGCAGGTAGTCCGGCTCCGCCGACGCGTCGATCGGGCGCCGTTCGAGGCCGGGATACCCGATCGCCGCGCGGATCGCGGGGTTCATGAAGTAGGCGCCCGGGACGACGGCGGTGAGCACGCCCCAGGCCGCCGGGTCCTCGCGCAGGACGGCCAGCGCGGCGTCGGGCTCGAGGCCGTCGACGGCCGCCAGCGCCGTCTCCAGCGCGGGGCCGAGGTCGGGCAGCGACGTGAGCACCTCGTCCAGGTACTGGCCGGCGACGCCGGCCTCGGAGGCGCTCGGCATGCCGCCGCCCGCCGGGATCAGCTGGTCGGCGATCGCGCCGAGCTGCGCGCGCTGCGCGTCGGTCAGCGCCATCAGGCCGCCACCTTCTGCTCGCGCCGGGTCTCGATCAGCTGCTCGGCGAAGCGCAGCGCGAGCGCCGCGATCGTCGCCGTCGGGTTCATGCCCGCGCTGGTCGGCCAGACGCTGCCGTCGAACACATACAGGTTCGGCACGTCGTGGCAGCGGCCCTGGGCGTCGACGACGGACGTCGCCGGGTCGGTGCCCATCACGGTCGTGCCGAGCAGGTGCCAGCCCGTGGAGCGGATGAAGGGCGCGACGACCACGTCCCGCGCGCCCGCCGCGAGCAGCGACTCCTTCGCGCGCGCCTGGTGGAACTCCACCAGCCGCCGCGAGTTCTCCGACAGGCGGTACTCGATCTTCGCGCCCGGTACGCCGTCGGCGTCGCGGTTGACGCGGTCGATCACGACCCGGTTGGACTCCTCCGGCAGGTCCTCGGCGATGATCCCCCACATCGTCGAGTGCCCGAGCCGCCCACGCACGGCGTCCTGGAAGCCCTCGCCCCAGATCTCGTTCTCGGCGCCCCACGGGTACGCGCTCGTCATCGAGAACGGGCCGCCGGTCGGCTGCAGGCCCCACTTCGCGCCGCGCACGAACCCGCGCGACTCGTCGGTCTCGTAGAACTCGAGCGAGTGGATGAACTGGCCCCACGGGCCCTGCCAGGCGCGGAAGTCCTCGTCGAAGACGCCGACGACGGTCCCGAACGGGTGCATCATCAGCCGCTTGCCGACCATGCCCGACGAGTTCGCGAGCCCGTCGGGCGAGTCGCCGGAGAGCAGCAGCAGCCGCGGCGTGCCGACGCCGTTGGCGGCCAGCACGGTGACGCCCGCGCGGGCCTCCTGCTCGTTCCCGTCGGCGTCGATGTAGCGCGCACCGCCGACGAGGCCGTCCGGCCGCACGATCAGCTCGCGCACGCGGGCCCGGGTGCGCAGCTCGACGCCGAGCTCCAGCGCGCGCGGCCAGTGCGTCAGGTCGGCCGTGCCCTTCGCCCCGTACGCGCAGGCCTGCAGGCACGTGCCGACCTGCTGGCACGCGTGCAGTCCGCCGTAGTCGCGCGTGGCGATCGCGTTCGGCGCCGGCCACCAGTGCCAGCCGAGGTCGTTGTGGGCCTTGGCCACGCGTCGGCCGGCCGGGCCGAGCGGCACGGGCGGCAGCGGCGGGCCTTCGCCCGGCGGGAACGCGGTGTCGTTGGCGAGCCCGGAGATCCCGAAGTCGCGCTCGACGCGGACGTAGTAGGGCTCGAGGTCCTCGTAGGTCATCGGCCAGTCGTCGGCGATGCCGTCGAGCGTCTTCACGCGGAAGTCCGACGGCATGTTCCGCTGCCACTGCGCCGCGTACACGACCGTGCCGCCGCCGACCCCGTTCCACATCAGCGCCGTGATGTCGGACTCGGTGTCGTCGATCGGGTAGTCGCCCGGCGCCTGGCGCAGGTTCGGGTCCCAGCCCCAGTCGCGGCCCGCGGTGAGCGGGAAGTCCTCGCGGTGGACGGTGGCCTTCGAGTAGTCCGGCCAGTCGCCCTGCTCGAGCACGAGCACGCGAAAGCCCTCCTCCGCCAACCGCTTCGCCGTGATCGCACCCGAGGGCCCGGCCCCCACGATCAGGACGTCATGTTCCATCAGCGCTCTCCTCCTCACTAAGGTCCCACCCGTGGCGTCGCTCAGCGACATCAGCCGGCACGCCGGCGTCTCGATCGCAACCTGCTCGCGCGTGCTCAACGGCTCCGCGCATCCCGTCTCCGAGGCGACGCGCAGCCGCGTCCTCAAAGCCGCCGAGGAGCTCGGGTACGCGCCGTCCGCGCTCGCCCGCGCGCTCGTCACCCGCAGCTCGCGGATCATCGGCGTGATCGTCGGGGACATCGTCGACCCGTACTTCGCCGAGATCGCGCGCGGCGTCGAGGCGGTCGCGGCGGAGCTGGGGTACCTGACCATGGTCTGCAGCGCCGAGCTGGGCAGCGAGGCCGAGCTCGGCCACCTGCGCCAGCTGCGCGACTACCACGCCGCGGGCATCGTGTTCGCCGGCAGCGGTCGCGCCGGCGACCCGGTGGCGGCGGAGCTCGCGGTCGCGGTCGCCGACGCCCGCACGCGCGGCGCGGTGGTCGTCGCGCTCGCGCAGCGGGACTTCGAGGCCCCCACGATCCTGTTCGACAACGAGGCCGCCGCCCACGACATCACGACGTACGTGCGCGGCCTCGGGCACGAGCGGATCACGTTCGTCGAAGGTCCCGCCGGGCTGCACACCAGCGCGCAGCGCCTCGCGGGCTTCACCCGCGCCGGTGGCACCGACGCGATCGCGGGCGGCTTCGCCTACGAGGACGGCGTCCGCGCCGCCGAGGCCCTGCTCGCGCGCGACACGCTGCCCGACGCGGTGGTCGCGGCCAACGACGAGGCGGCGATCGGGCTGCTCGTGCGCCTGCGTGACGCGGGGGTCGACGTGCCCGGGCAGGTCGCCGTCACCGGCATCGACGACACGCGGCCGGCGCACTTCGTCGGGCTCACCACCGTCACCGTGCCGCTGCACGAGATGGGCCGGCGTGCGGCGCAGGCCGTCCTCGAGCAGCACGCCGAGGACGTCGTGCTGCCGCACGCGCTGCGCGTGCGGTCGACCACGTAGGGGGCGGGCCCCTAGAAGACGCACGCCTCGAACCGCTCGACGGTGGTGCGCATCAGCGTCTCGCGCGGGAGGTCCCAGATGGCCGGGTTGAGGATCTCGACCTCGATCGGACCGTCGTAGCCGGCCGCGTCGATCAGCGCGCTGAACGCGGGCAGGTCGATGATCCCGTCGCCCATCATGCCGCGCTCGAAGACCGTGTCCTTCGTGGCGGCGAGCCAGTCGTTGACGTGGTAGCCGACGATCCGGCCGGCCGCGCGCGCGACCTGCTCGGGCAGGGTCGGGTCCCAGAACGTGTGGTAGACGTCGATCACGACGCCGACGCCGGGATCGCCGATCCGCTCGGCGATGTCCAGCGCGCTCGCGAGCGTGTTGATGGCGGAGCGCTCGCCGATCATCATCGGGTGCAGCGGCTCGATCCCGAGCCGCACGCCGTGCTCGTTCGCGTGCGGGAGCAGGCGCTCGATGCCGGCCTCGATGACGTCGCGCGCCGCGGCCAGGTCCTTGGTGGTCGGCGGGCCGCAGACGAGCACGAGCGCGTCCGTGCCCAGCGCCGCGGCCTCCTCCACCGCGCGCCGGTTGTCCTCGTCGGCGCCGTCCGCCGCGAAGAAGCCGCCGCGGCAGAGGCTGGAGACGCGCAGGCCGGCGTCGTCGATCCGCCGCCGCGCCTCCTCGACGCCGAGCTCGGCGAGCTTGTGGCGCCACGGGCCGATCCAGCCGATGCCGTGCTCCGCGCACGCGTCGATCACCTCGGCCAGCGGCCACCGGTCCGCGGTCATCGAGTTGAAGGACAGGCGATTCATGACACGCCCGCGAGCTCCAGCACCAGCCGCATCCGCGCGGTCGCCAGGTCGGGCTCGCGCAACAGCCCCGCCTGGTCGGCGAGGACGAACAGCTCGCTCAGGTGCACGACCGAGCGCCCGCTCTCGAGGCCGCCGACCATCCGGAAGTGGTCCTGGTGGCCGTTGAGATAGGCGAGGAAGACGACGCCCGTCTTGTAGTAGGGCGTGGGCGCCTTGAAGATGTGGCGCGAGAGCGGGACCGTCGGCGCCAGCAGCGCGTCGTAGCGCGCCTCGTCGCCCGCGTCGAGCGCGTGCATCGCCGCCGCGGCGGCCGGCGCGATCGCGTCGAAGATGCCGAGCAGCGCGTCGCTGCCGCTCTTGATCAGGCCCGGGTAGTTGAAGTCGTCGCCCGTGTACATCCGCACGCCGGCCGGGAGCCGCTCCCGCAGCGCGATCTCGCGCGCGTCGTCGAGCAGGGAGACCTTGATGCCGTCGACCTTGTCGGCGTGGGCTTCGATGATGTCGAGCACGACGTCCGCCGCCGCGTCGAGGTCGTGCGACCCCCAGTAGCCCGCGAGCAGCGGGTCGAACATGTCACCGAGCCAGTGCAGGACCACCGGCGTGCCGGCCTGCGAGAGCAGATGCCCGTAGACGGCTCGGTAGTCGTCCGGCCCCGATGCGGCCGCGGCGAGCGCGCGCGAGGCCATCAGGATCACCGGCGCGCCCTCACCCTCGATGAAGGCGAGCTGCTCCTCGTAGGCCGCGCGCACCGCGTCCAGCGACGCGGGGCCGGTCAGCTGATCGGTGCCCGCGCCGCACGCGAGCCGGCCGCCCTCGGCCTTGGCCTCGGCCACCGACAGCCGGATCAGCTCCTGCGTCGCCGCCCAGTCGAGGCCCATGCCGCGCTGGGCCGTGTCCATCGCCTCCGCGACCCGCAGGCCGTGCGCCCACAGGTGCCGGCGGAAGGCGAGCGTCGCCTCCCAGTCGACCTGCGCGGGACCGGTCGGGTCGCCGCCGGCCAGCGGGTCCGCGACGACGTGCGCCGCGGCGAAGCACACGCGCGACCGCGGCTCGCTGCCCAGCACGGGAAGCGGCTCGCGCAGCTGCGGCGTGTACTCCTCCAGCGTCCCGTCCGCGCGCGGCAGCCTCACAACGTCAGCTCCGGCACGTCGATCCAGCGCCGCTCGCGCCACGACTGCTCGGCGAGCTCGTAGAGCTGCACGCCGCGCGCACCCTCCACGAAGTCCCACGGGAACGGCTCGTCGAGCACGACGTGCCGCAGGAACGCCTCCCACTGGAGCTTGAAGCCGTTCTCCGGCGGCTCGGTGGCGGGCACCTCGAGCCACGACTCGCGGTGCGCGACGGGGTCGGGCAGGTCCGGGTTCCAGACCGACTTGGGCGTGCCGACCGCGGGTTGGATCTTGCACCCGCGCAGGCCGGCGACGGCGCTGCCCTCGGTGCCGTCGACCTGCAGCTCGAACAGCTCGTCGCGGTTCACGCGCACGCACCAGGACGAGTTCATCTGCACGACGAGGCCGCCGTCGAACTCGAAGATCGCGTAGGCCGCGTCCTCGGCCGTGGCCTCGTAGGGCTGCCCGTCCTCGCCGATCCGCGTCGGGATGTGCGTCGCGCCGGTCGCCAGCACCGAGCGCACGGGCCCGAACACGTTGTCGAGCACGTAGCGCCAGTGGGCGAACATGTCGCTGATGATCCCGCCGCCGTCCTCGCGCCGGTAGTTCCACGAGGGCCGTTGCGGCGCCGGGTCGGGCCCGGGATAGACCCAGTAGCCGAACTCGCCGCGCGCGGCGATGATGCGCCCGAAGTAGCCCGACTGCACGAGCCGCTGGAGCTTCAGCAGCCCCGGCAGGAAGAGCTTGTCCTGGACGACGCCGGCCTTGACGCCCGCGTCCCGCGCGGCCCGGCCGAGCGCCAGCGCGGTCTCGACGTCCGGCGTGACCGGCTTCTCGCAGTAGATGTGCTTGCCCGCGGCGATCGCCTTCTCCACGGCCGGCGGCCGCGCCGAGGTGAGCTGCGCGTCGAAGTAGACCTCGTAGGCCGGATCGGCGAGCGCCGCGTCCAGGTCCGTCGACCAGCGCTCCAGCCCGTGCTGCCGCGCCAGCGCGGCGAGCTTGCCCTCGCTGCGCCCGACGAGCAGTGGCTCGGGCCAGATGACGTCCCCGCCGCCGATCGGCAGGCCGCCCTGCTCGCGGATGGCGAGGATCGAGCGGATGAGGTGCTGGTTCATCCCCATCCGGCCGGTGACCCCGTTCATGATGATTCCGACGACGCGCTGTCCCACTTTTCTCCTCACGGAAAGCGTTTGCCACGAGGCAATGTAACGGGTCCGGCCCAGAACGCAAAGCGGCCGCCCTGACCAGGGGCGGCCGCTGAGCCCGCCGCCGGTGCGGCTACGGCGTCGTGGCCCCCAAGGTCAGGGTCACGCGCTTGCTGTAGTTGCCCTCGACCAGCCGGTCGGTCTTCGCGACGGGCTGCCGGAACTTGAGCGTGACGGGCTCCCACCCGAGCGCCGTCGTCCACGTCGCGAGCGTCGCCGGTGTGCCGCTGAGCGCCGAGAACGCGGTCCCGACGCCGACCTGCAGCGCCTGCGGCATCGCGTGCGAGCCGGAGACCAGATGGCCGGCGGTGGCGGTGGCGCCGGCATCGTGGACCGTCAGCTTCGTCGCCGGCAGCGTCGAAGTGACGGTGATCAGCGTCTCCGCGTCGTAGACCCTGTCCACGCCGGGCACGATCGCGCCGAAGGTCGCCGCGCCGCTCACGGAGAGGCCCAGCGCGCGCGAGACCGTGGCGGTGACGTCGCCGTCCTCGGTGACGGCGTCGCCCGTGTCCTCCTCGATCGAGAACTCGACCGACTTCGTCGCCTCGACGTTGCCGGCCTTGTCGACCGAGCGGAACTCGACCGTGTGCCGGCCCAGCGCCGCGACCGTCACCTCGGACGCGAAGGGGCTCGCCGCGGCCGTGTTGGTCGCCTTCGCCCACGCGCCGCCGTCGACGCGGTGCTCGGTGAAGTCGACGCCGCTGCCGCCACCCGCGGCGACCGCCGCCGTGCCGACCATGCCGGTCCACGCGCCGCCGGTGAACGCCGCGTGCAGCCGG
Organism: Solirubrobacter pauli; assembly: GCF_003633755.1. GTDB lineage: Bacteria > Actinomycetota > Thermoleophilia > Solirubrobacterales > Solirubrobacteraceae > Solirubrobacter > Solirubrobacter pauli. The sequence goes on along the minus strand of NZ_RBIL01000001.1, from coordinate 3,109,082 downwards.
CACACGAACGTGTACGTGCCGGTCTGGGTGAGCGCGCGCGAGACGGGTGCGCCGCCCGGGAACACGATGTCGGAGACCTTCGTCAGATCCGGGCCCGTCGGGCTCGGATCGCCGCCCGGCGGGACGAGCCACACGTCGTGGGCGCTGCCCGCGGTCGCGCCGAAGCGCCACGTGACCGTGTCGCCCGCGGTCAGGGTCACCGCCGACGGCGTCCACGCGGTGCCGTTGGCGTCGACGTCGACGTTGGCCGCCGGCGCGACGTCACGCGCCGAGAACCGCACCGTCACCGGGCCGGTGTACGCCTGCCCGGCGCCGGGCAGCGCGGGGTCGAGCGCCGCCGTGGTGACCGGGGCGCCGGCGTCGCTCGTCGGCGTGCCGACCGCGAACGTCACGGTCTTCGGGGTCTCGGCGTTCCCGGCGACGTCGGTCGAGCGGTACTCGATCGCGTAGCTGCCGTCGGCGGTGAACGTGGGCTTGCTCGCCGCGGAGTAGACCTGCCACTCCGCGGGCGCCGCGAGCGCGGCGGCGGCTGCGCCCGCGAACGCGCCGGCGTCGTCGACGCGGTACTCGGTCCGCGCCACGCCGGAGGTCGCGTCAGCCGCGTTCAGCGTCAGCGTGACCGGACCCGGGTGCGGCCCGGCGCCGGACGGGTCGGTGCTCGCGGTCGTCGTCGGCGCCGTGCCGTCGAGCTTGACGGTGAGCGCCTTCGCCGTCTCGGCGTTGCCGGCCTTGTCGATCGAGCGGTACTCGATCGCGTGCGTGCCGTCGTCGGCCACGCGGATCGGCGCCGTGTAGGCGGCGAACGCGCCGGTGCCGACCCGGTACTCGGTCTTGTCCACACCCGCGACGCACTCGCCGTCGTCGGCCGCGGTCACGGTCACGTCGACCGGCGTGCGGTGCCAGCCGCTCGTGCCGTCGGCGGCGGCCACGGTGTGCGTGGACACCGGCGCCGACTGGTCCGTCGGCGCGTCCGGGTTGAACCGCACGTAGTCGAAGCTCGCCGAACCCGACCCGTTGCCGCCGTAGAGCGACAGGTAGCGCGGGCCGGCGGACGCCGGCAGCAGCGTGTCGAGGTTGGCGTTGACGCCCATCTCGATCCACGTCGCGCCGCCGCCACCACCGTCGGGGTCGGTCAGCGAGTACGCACCGCGGATGATGTTGCCGTCGCGCGTGATGCGCATCCACCACGTCGGCAGGTTGCCGGTGCCGAGGCCCTGGCGCGCGCCGAGCGTGCGCGTTCCGCCCGTCTCCGTCGTCATCTCGAAGTACGTCGCGACGGTGCCGGTCGGGTTGTTGTCGGCGTTGCGCGTGTGCGCGACCTTGATCCAGTTGTCGTTGGTCTGGAAGACCTTGAAGCCGACCTGGGCGTAGGTGCTGCCCTGGCCGCCGTTGTCACCGCCCAACCCGGGCGAGGTGATCTTGGTGACGACCTCGAAGTCGCCGTCGGGCAGCGGCTGGCCGAGGATGGCCGACGGGCCGGTGCGGGTCAGGTCGAGTGAGTACGCGCCGAGCGGCAGCACGAGGCTGCCGTTGGACACGCTGGGCGCCCGCGCGCCGGTGGGCGTCGTCGGGTGGCGATAGCTCCACCGCGTCGTGTCCAGCGTCGAGCTGAACTCGTCCGACCGCGCCGGGAGGCAGGCCGCGCCCGCCACGACGGTGAACGTCGACTGCTGGACGTCGGAGGTGTTGCCCGCCCGGTCGGTCGCGCGGAACCGCACGGTGAACGTGCCGCGCGTCGTGAACGCGACCGGCTCCGTGTAGCGGGTCCACTCGGTGCCGTCGAGCGAGTACTCCACGCGTGAGACGCCGGAGCTGTCGGTCGCGCCCAGGGCGAGCGTCGCCCGGCCCAGGTACGCCCCGGACGGGTTCTGCGCGCCGGTCAGCGCGGGCGTCACCACCGGCGCGGTGGTGTCCACCTGGTCGCCGATGAAGTCGATCCGCATCAGCCGGCCCGGTTGGCTCGCCGGCAGCTGCGCGCGGCAGCAGTCGTGATCCCAGGTCGCGACGTAGAGCGAGCCGTCGGGCCCGAACTTGACCGGGATCGGGTACGAGTGGCTGGGCCCGCCGAACTGCGTCGAGCCGAACAGGCCGTTCACGCGCAGCAGGCCCGAGCCGTCGTCGCGCACGCGTGCCTCGCGCCACCAGTTCTGCGCACGGTCGAGGATGAACCAGGCGCCGTCGTAGTACGCCGGCCACTTGGTGTCCGACGGGTTCGCGGCATCGTACCGGTAGATCGGGCCGGTGATCGACTCCTGCGGGCTCGAGCGGGTCGGGATCGCGAAGCGCGCCGGGTGATCGCCCGTCCGCTTGTGCCAGACGTCGGCGCCCACCGCCGGGCCCGGGATGCCCGCCAGGCCGGTGTTGAAGGACGACTCGTTCGGGATGGAAGCCGTCGAGCAGTCGTAGCGCGCGCCGGACGGGCCGTTGGGGAACGTGTAGCGGAAGTAGGAGTTCGCGGCCGAGTTGTCGCCCGCGCACAGCGGCCAGCCGTAGAAGCCGGGCTTGGTCACGCGGTTCCACTCGATGATGCCGGCGGGGCCCCGCGTCGCGGAGTTCGTGGCGGCGTCCGGGCCATAGTCGCCCACCACGACCGTCCCCGGATGCGCCGGGTCGGCCATGACCGTGAACGGGTTGCGGAAGCCCATGGCGAAGATCTCGGGCTTCGTCTTCGCGGTCCCCGGGGCGAACATGTTGCCCGGCGGGATCGAGTACGTCGTGCCGACGCCCGCGGCGCCGGCGGCGTTCGCGAGCGGCTTGATCCGCAGCACCTTGCCGCGCAGGTCGTTCGTGTTGGCCGAGGTGTTGCGCGCGTCGTAGCGCTCCGGATAGCGCTGGTCGAGCGGCGCGTAGCCGTTGCCGCCGGCGCCGAATGGATCGGCGTCGTCGCCGGTGCCGATGTAGAGGCTGCCCTCGGAGTCGAAGCTCAGCGTGCCCCCGCCGACGTGCGCGCTGTAGGTGTTCTGGCCCGCGACGCCGTCCTTGTTGTCGTTGCCGACCTTGACCTTGGGCACGCGCAGGATCTCCTGCTCGGAGCCGGTGACGACCGCGGTCCCCGCCGCGTTGAGCGTGAACCGGCTGATCAGGTTGTGGCCGACGACGAGGCAGGAGTTGCAGCCCGGGTCGAAGCGCGGCGAGTAGTAGATGTAGAGCTGCCGGTTGGTGGCGAAGCCCGGGTCCAGGGCCATGCCGAGCACGCCGTCGTTGGAGGACTCATGGTCGGCGCGGGTCGGCAGCGTCAGCAGCGTGCTCGTCGCCTTGGCCTGCGGGTCGTACATCCGCAGCCGGCCCTCGGAGTTGAGGGCCTGGTTGCCGATCTCGGTCCAGTAGACCTTGCCGTCGCGCGCGATGTCCATGCCGATCGCGCCGCGCAGGTCGTCGGCGAGGACGGTGCGCGAGAAGTTCGTCCACACCGTGGCGCCGCAGTCGGAGTCCTTGCCCGCCGTGCCCGCGACGTAGCGGACGCCGCCGACCAGGTGCTTGATGAGGTGGTTGTCGCCGCCGTTCTCCAGGTAGGCGGCGGAGAAGTGCCCGAGGCTCGAGCTCCAGATGCGCGCGCCCTCGTAGATCCGGCACCAGGCGATCGGGTGGTCCGCGCCCATGCGCGTGACGCCGCTGCCCACGTTGTAGCTCTCCTCGTCGAGCGTCATCAGCACGTGGTGCGTGCCGCGGACGTTCGAGGAGAACGTGTAGTGCTCGTCGCCGAAGCGGTACGAGTCGGGGAGGTCCTTGGTGGAGGGGTGATGGCGGTCTGACACCTCGACCGTCGCGAGGTTGCTGGAGTCGGTGGCGGAGTGGCCCGGCATCAGCGCGCCGATCGCGCTGTCGCCCGGCGCGTCCCACCAGGGCCACGTGACCGCGCCGGCGCCCATCGTGACCGAGGCGTGCATCGCGGCGATGCCGCCGCCGGCGCGCGCGAACGCCTCGATCGCGGCCTGCTCGCCCGTGGTGAACAGCTGCGGGCTGGTGGTGTCGCCGCGGTTGAGCGAGGACGCCTGCCAGAAGAAGATCGCGTCGTACTGCGCGAGGTTGTCCGCGGTGAAGATCGCGGGGTTGCCGACGGTCGTGTTGCGACAGCCCGGGAGCGTGCCGGCACCGGTGCCGTGCCCGCTGCAGGTCCGGTAGTCGCTGGCGATGCCCGCGGCCTGCAGCTTCGCCTGGATCAGGTCCACGACCGCGGGCTGGATCGCCTCACCACCGTTCGCGTGCCGGTAGCCCGTCGTCCCCGAGTAGATGAGGACCTTCGCCGTCTCCCCTTGCGCCGCGGCCGTCGCCGGGGCCAACGCCCCGAACGCGACCAGCGCAAGCACCAGCCCTACCCAACTCCGTGCCATGCCTCTCCCCTCGCACAACCATCGGTTCGGTGTCTCGTCCAAAACGCGGAAGGCGGCCGCCCTGACCAGGGGCGGCCGCCTTCACGTGACTCGGGTGCTGCGTGCCTAGCGGGTCATCTCGTCCCTACGGCGTCGTGGCCCCCAGGGTCAGGGTCACGCGCTTGCTGTAGTTGCCCTCGACGAGCTTGTCGGTCTTGGCGACGGCCTGCCGGAACTTCAGCGTGACCGGCTCGGAAGCCAGCGCCGTGGTCCAGGTCCCCAACGTCGTCGGGGTGGCGCTGAGCGCCGAGTACGCGGTGCCGACGCCCACCTGCAGCGCCTGCGGCATCGCGTACGTGCCGGACACCAGGTGACCGGGGGCGGTCCCGCTGGAGTCGTGGATCGTCAGCTTCGAGGCGGTGAGCGTCGAGGTGACGGTCACGTTCGTCGAGGCGTCGTAGACCTTGTCCACGCCCGGCACGATCGCGCCGAAGGTCGCGGCGCCGCTGACCGAGATGCCGAGCGTGCGCGGCACCGTGGCGTTGACGTCGGCGTCCTCGGTGACGGTGTCGCCCGTGTCCTCCTTGATGGAGAAGCCGACCGACTTCGTCGCCTCGACGTTGCCGGCCTTGTCGACCGAGCGGAACTCGACCGTGTGCTGGCCCAGCGCCGAGACCGTGACCTCGGACGCGAACGGGTTCGCCGCGGCCGTGTTGTTGGCCTTGACCCAGTCACCCTGGGTCGTGCCGGTCTTCACGCGGTACTCCGTGTAGTCGACGCCCGACGGCGTCTCGCCGGCCGGAGCCGCCGCGACGGTCGCCGTGCCGACCATGCCGGTCCAGGTGGTGCTGGCCGCGTTGTAGACGGAGTGGATCTTGCAGATGAAGGTCCACGCCCCGTTCTGGTCGAGCGTCTTGCTGACCGGATCGCCGCCCGGGAACACGATCGAGCTCGTGACCTGGGTCGGGTTGGCCTGGCTGCCGCCCGGCGCGACCACCCACACGTCGTGCGGGAACGTCGCGGTCTCGGCCGGGAAGCTCCACTCGACCTTGTCGCCGTTGTTGAGCGACACGGCGTCCGGAGCCCAGCGGTCACCGCTCGCCTCGACCTTGACGGTCTTGGCCGCGGAGCCGCCGCCCGAGCCGGCCGGGTCGGTCGCGGAGAACTTCACCTTGACCGGGCCGACGTACGTCTGGCCGGCGCCGGGCGAGGCCGGGTCGAGCGTGTTGGTCGTGACCGGAGCGGTCTTGTCGTTGCTCTGCCCGGCGATCGTGAAGGTCACCGTCTTGGCGGTCTCCACGTTGCCGGCCGCGTCCGTCGAGCGGTAGTCGACGGAGTAGCTGCCCGGCGCGCTGAACTGCGGCTTGCTCGCCGGGTTGTAGGTGACCCACTCGGCCGCCGCGCTGGCCAGCTTGGCCGCCGCAACGGTGCTGAACGGGCTGGTGGTGTTGACCATGTACTCGGTCTTGGCCACGCCGGAGGCGTTGGGCTGGTCGGCCGCCGTCAGCGTGAGCGTGACCGGGCCCGTGTACGGGCCGGTGGCCGGCTCGAGCGACGCCGTGGTCGTCGGCGCGACCTTGTCGACCTTGACCGTCAGCGACTTGGTGGCCTCGACGTTGCCGGCCTTGTCGGTCGAGCGGAACTCGATCGTGTGGGTGCCGGCGGTCGTGATCGCGACCGGGGCGGTGTAGGTGGCGAAGGCGCCGCCGTCGACCTTGTACTCGATCTTGTCCACGCCGGAGCCGTTGGCGCCGTCGTTGCCCGCGAGGGTCACGTTGACGTCCGAGGTGTACCAGCCGTTGGTGCCGTTCGGAGCCGTCGGGGCCGCCGTGGCGGTCGTCGTCGGCGCCGTCTGGTCCGCGCCCGTCGGGCAGTTGTCCGGGGTGACCCGGAAGTAGTCGACGTGCGCGATCGCCGGCTGGCCGTTGGACGGGTAGGTGCCGCCCGCCGGCCAGTTGTCCTGCGCGATCAGGCCGATCCGCGAGCCGGTGGCGTCACGACGCGCGCCGCTGCTCGGGTTCAGGTCCAGGCCGCCCGTGATGGTCGGGAAGTTGACCCAGTCGGCGGTGGCCGCCGAAGCCGGGGCGACGACCTGGTACTGCGCGGTGACGGTGTTGGCGTTCGCGGCGCGCGTGTAGCGCATCTTGATCGTCACCGGACCGGTGTTGCTGGGCAGGATGTTCGCGCTCGAGCCGCCGGTGCGGGCACCTTCGGTCGAGGACGGAGCGTCCTTGGAGCTCTCGACGAAGATCGCCGAAGAGCCCAGGTTGTGGGTGATCGTGGAGCGGAAGAAGTTGTTGTCCCCGTTCCAGACGACCAGGCCGATGTTCTGCCAGCCACCGCGGAACTGCACGGTGAACTGCGTCTCCGCGGTCCAGGCGTTGCCCAGGGCGGGCAGGTCCTGGCCGAGGAAGTTGATCGGGCCGACCGAGGTGTTGCTGTCGGCGGCGTCGATCTCGAGGTCGTTCGTCGGCAGGTGCAGCTGGCCGCCGGAGACCGTCGGCGCGAGCGGGCCCGTGGTGGGCGTGCCGCCGTTGCGCGTGTGACGGATCCAGCGCGGCAGGATCTCCGTGCCGTCGAACTCGTCCGAGCGGTCGCAGACCGGCAGCTGGACCTTGAAGGTGACCGACTTGGTCGCTTCGGTGTTGGCGGCCTTGTCCGTCGAGCGGAACTCGACGAGGTGCGTGCCGCTGTTGGCGACCGTGATCTGGTTCACGAACGGGCTCTCGTTGGCGGCGTTGGTCTTGGTGACCCACTCGCCGGCGACGCCGTTGGTGGTGATGCGGTACTCGGTCTTCTCGACGCCCGCCGCGTTGGTGCCGGTGTCGGTCGCGGAGAAGTTGACCTTGACGGAGCGGTCGTAGGTGTCGCCCGTGGCCGGAGCGGCCGGGTCGACGGTGGCCGTGGTGGCCGGAGCGTCCGTCTCGCAGGTCAGCGGATCCGGGGTGACCCGGAAGTAGTTGACGTCCACCGTGCCGGGCGTGCCCGTGTACGGGTTGGCGCCCGTGGTGCCCGGGAAGTTGGACTGGGTGATGATGCCGATCCGGGACCCGACGGCGTCACGGCGAGCGCCGGACGTCGGGTTGAGGTCCAGGAAGTTGGCCGCGCCACCGAAGGCCGCCCAGTCCGCCATGGCGGCGGAGGCGGGGGCCATGATCCGGTACTGCGGCACGACCGTGTTCGAGCCGGCGGTGCGCGTGTAGCGCATGCGGATCGTGATCGCGTCGTTCTTGTTCGGCGCGACCGTGATGTTGCTGCCGGCCTGCGAACGCGCGCCCTCCGTGCTGGAGGGGTTGTCCTTCGACTGCTCGACGTAGATGTTGCCGGCCGAGAGGCTGTGCGTGATCGACGAGCGGAAGAAGTTGTTGTCGCCGTTGTAGACGATCAGGCCGGTGTTCTGCCAACCACCGGTGTACTTGACGGTGAACTCGGTCTCGACCTGCCAGTTGTCGCCGAGCGAGTTGAGGTCCTGGCCGATGAAGTTCACCGGGCCGACGGACGTGTTCGTCGCGGCGGCGTCGAGCTCGAAGTCGGCCGTCGGCATGTGCAGCTGGCCGTTCGAGAACGTCAGCGCGCTGAGCGGCGTGCCGCCGTTGCGCGTGTGACGCACCCACTGCGAGCCGAGCGCCGTGCCGTCGAACTCATCCGAGCGGGCCTGCGTGCAGCCCGCGCCGCCGAGGAGGCGGAACGTCTCCTTCTTGATCTCCGACGTGTTGTTGACCTTGTCGGTGGCGCGGTACTCGACCTCGTAGTTGCCGGCCGTGTTGAACGCGACCGGAGCCAGGTACGGGGTCCAGGCGCCGCCGTTGACGCGGTACTCGACCTTCTGGACGCCGGAGCCCCCGACCTCGTTGTCGGTCGCCGTCAGCGTGAGCGTGGCGGAGCCGACGAAGTAGCTGCGCTGGTCCTTGTTGCCGCTGGTGGCGGCGTTGACGACCGGAGCCGTCGAGTCGTTGATCTTGAGGATCTCGAACGAGGCCGTCTTGACCGCCGACACGTTGTCCTTGCGGTCGGTCGCGCGGTACTCGATCGTGTACGTCTTGCCCTCTTCGAACGTGACGTCCGTCGTGTAGGGCAACCACTCGGTCGAGCCCTGCTGGCGGTACTCGATGCCCTTGACGCCGGCGCAGCCGGAGTCGGTGGCCGACAGCTTGAGCTTGGCGCTGTTGACGTAGGTGTTGGCACGGTCCGGGTAGGCCTGGCCGGTCACGTCGGCCGAGACGCTCGGCGCGTTCGTGTCCGTGAGGCACTCGTCCTGGACGTTGAACGAGATCTTCACGATCTGGTTCTGGTTGCCGGTGCCCGTCTGCGCACGGCAGCAGCCGACGGAGAAGCGCGACATGTACAGGGCGCCGTCCGGGCCGAACTGCGTGCCGATGACGAGGCTCGAGTTCGCGTTGGACGGGTTGACGCCGCCGTTGTAGGGCAGCCAGTCGCTGACCCGCAGCATCTGGTTGTTGTCCTGGCGCATCTTGACTTCTTTCCAGAAGCCGTTGTCCGAGCCGCGGTTGCCGATCAGCCACGAGCCGTCGTAGTAGCGCGGGAACGCGCCCTGGGTCGCGGTGCCCTCGGGGTAGCGGTAGATCGGACCGGCGAGCGGCTGCATGCCGCCGGCGTCGAGATTGCCGAAGTCAGCGGTGCTCTGGCCATCGGCCGCGCCGCTGTACTTCTTCCAGATCGTGGCCTTCTCGACCGGCCCCGGGAGGGTGTCCAGGCCGTCGAAGGTCGGCTCGACCGGGGTCTGCCCCGACGGCGCCCAGCGGATGTCGGACGGCAGGCTCGTCTGGTTGCAGTCGTACTGCTGGCCGGTCGAGCTGCCCGTCGCGTAGTTCCACTTGAACATGGAGTTCGCCGCGGAGTTGTTGCCGACGCACATCGGCCAGCCGTGGTTGCCCGGCTTGTTGAGCAGGTCCCACTCGCAGGTGCCCGCCGGGGAGCGGTTGGCCGCGTTGGAGGAGTTGTCGTGGCAGTACTCGCCGGCGCCGACGACGCCCGGGTTCTTCGGGTCCGTGTGCAGCGTGAACGGCTGGCGGAAGCCCATCGCATAGATCTCGGGACGGGTCTTCGCCGTGCCGACCGGGAAGAGGTTGCCCTCCGGGATCGCGTAGGTCGCGTCGACGCCGGGAGCGGCGTCGGCAGGGATGTCCCCCTGCTTCGGCGTGATGCGCAGGATCTTGCCGCGCAGGTCCGCGGAGTTCTGGGCCGTCTTGCGGGCGTCCCAGCGCTCCTTGGCGCGGAAGTCCATCGGGGCGTAGCCGTTGTGGCCCGTGGCGTTCGGGGACACGTCGTCACCGACGCCCAGGTACAGGTTGCCGGCGGAGTCGAAGTCCAGGCCGGCACCACCGACGTGGCCGGGGCCCGAGTCGGTCGGACCGCCCGGGAAGCCGGACGGCGAGCCGCTGATCTTGGCCTTGGGGACGCGCAGGATGACGCGCTCGGAGCCGGCCACCGCGGAGGCGCCGTCGGCGGTCAGCGTGAACCGGCTGATCTGGTTGTAGCCGACGACCTGCTGGTTGCCGGACATGGGCCAGTCGGGATTGCGCGGCGAGTAGTAGACGAAGAGGTTGCGCTTGGTCGGATCGCTCAGGTCGAAGCCGGGCTGCAGGCTCATGCCCAGGACGCCGTCCTCGGAGTTGCCGTGGTCGGCGCGCGTCGGGATCGAGATGACCGTGGCCTTGTTGCCGGCCGGCTTGGCCGGGTCGTACATCTTCACGTAGCCCGTGGACTCGAGCGAGATCGGGTTGCCGATCTCGGACCAGTAGACCTTGCCGTCCTTGGCGACGTCGATCCCGATCGGGTTGTTGGCGTCGGGGACGACGACCTCGCGGGTGTAGGACGACCAGACGGTGCCCGAGCAGTCGGACTTGCGGCCTTCACCGGCGACCCAGCGGAGACCGCCGACGATCGTCTTGATGAGGTTGTTGTTGCCGCCGTTCTCGGTGTACTGCGCGCCGAAGTGGCCCATCGACGTGACCCACGTGCGGCCGTCGCTGTACGACTTGTTGGTGCCCGTGTTGTCGTTGACGTTGTCGCCGTCGTAGAGCTTGCACCAGGTGATCGGGTGGTCCTGGCCCATGGCGTTGCCGCCAGGGGTGTAGGTCCGCTCGTCGATCGTGGCGAGCACGTGGTGCGTGCCGCGGACGTTGCGGCGGAAGTTGTAGTGCTCGTCACCGACCCCGTACTGGTCCGGGAGGTCGCGGGTGGCGAGGTGGTTGTGGTCGGCGACCTGGATCTGACCGATGTTGGTGAGGCTGGTCGCGGCGTGGCCGGCCATCGTCGCGCCGATCACGGAGTTGCCGTTGTTGCCGTCCCACCAGTTCCAGGACTCCTGGCTGGTGCCCATGTCCGTGGCGTTGTGGACGCCGGCGATGCCGCCGCCGTTCTGGACGAACTTGATGATCGCGGCCTTCTGCGCGTCGTTCCACAGCACGCCGTTCGAGGACGCGTTCAGCAGCAGGATCGCGTCGTACTTGGCGAGGTTGGCGTCCGTGAAGATGCGCGGGTTCTTGTTGGCGTTGTCGCAGTTGTTCGCGCCGCCGCCGTTGTTCGTGCAGTCTTCCCAGTCCACCGTGTATCCGGCGGCCTGGACAGCCGTCTGCACCGGCTGACGACCGTTGTCGATCGCGTCCGAGTGGCGGTAGCCGGTGGTGCCGGTGTAGAGCAGAACGCGCTTGCTGCCCTGCGCGTTCGCGATGGCGGGCACCAGCAGTGACGCCACCAGCGTCAACAGCGCCGCGCACAAGACGACATGCCGCATGGGCATGCCGAAGGACCGTCGATCGGCCATCCCTAGAACTCCTCCTCCCCGGGGCCCGATTCCCTCTCCCCCGGTGCGTTGCTGGCGATTGGACTCCGCCGTTCTCCTACGGAGTTCGGCGCATACCTGGCGGCGAAGCTACTTCACTTCAATCTGACCTGTCAAGACCTTTTGCACCATGGAATACCTAAGTGACCGGCGAGCCGGGCCACCAATTGCGTTCTCCCAAAAGAACTGCCAGCGAGGGCACCAGCAGGGCCCGTACCAGGAAGGTGTCGACGAGCAGGCCGAGGGCGACGACGAAGCCCACCTGGAACAGCGATTCGAGCGGTAGCGCCATCAGCACGCTGAAGGTCGCCGCGAGCACCAGGCCGGCGCTCGTGATCACGCCGCCGGTGCGCTCCAGTGCGGTGACCACGGCGTCACGCGTGGATGACGCGCGAACGCGCTCCTCGCGGATGCGCGCGAGCAGGAAGACGTTGTAGTCGACGCCCAGCGCGACCAGGAAGATGAACGCGAACTGCTCGAGCGTCTGGTCGCTCGCCGGCTGGCCCATCACGTGCGTGAAGATGAGCGAGCTGACGCCGAGCGCGAAGCCGAAGGACAGGATCACGGTCGCGATGACGTACAGCGGCATGACCACGGCGCGCAGCAGCACGCCGAGGATCACGAGGATCAGCAGCAACCCGAGCGGGACGACGATGCGGTTGTCCCGCTTGAGCGCCTCACGCGTGTCGTAGGCCTCAGGCACTTCCCCGCCCAGCAGCACGCGCTCGCCACCCGCGGCCTCGCGCGCGACCCGCCGCAGCTCGGGCATGGCGTCGGTCGCGGCGTCCGAGAACGGCTCCAGCTTCAGGTACGCCTGGGCGAGCGCGAGCTCGGACTCCCCGCCCTCGCGCTTCGGGACCGACGCGGCGAACAGGTAGGCCTCCTCCACCGCGGTGCGGGCGCCGCTGGTGAGGCCGCCGAGCACGGCCTCGCGATCGCCGTAGGGCATCACGAGCTCGACGGGCGCCGCACGCCCGGGGATGAAGCGCTCGCTGATGAGCTGCTCGCCGCCGACCGACTCGGGCGGGCTGCGGAAGGACTCGGAGAAGTCGAGCGGCTCACGCCCGCCGAGGTTGCCGAGCGCGCCGGCGACCAGCAGCGCCGTGACCCCGGCCGCCACGAGCGCGGGCCGCCGCTGCACCAGCTGCCCGACGCGGCGCCAGAGCGGCGCGACCGGGCGCGGACGCTCCTCGACGCGGGGTACCGCGGGCCAGAACGCGCGCCGGCCGAGCACGCCGAGCAGCGCCGGCAGCAGCGTGAGCCCGGCCACGACCATCACCGCGATGCCGAGCGCGAGGATCGGGCCCATCTCGCGCGTGGCGTTGTAGTCGGCGACGACGAGCACGAGCATCGCCGCGACGACGATCGCCCCGGCCGAGAGGATCGCGGGCGCGGTGCGCTCGCTCGCCCGCCGGATCGCGGCGTCCACGTCCGCGGTCCGGCGCAGCTCGTCTCGGAAGCGCGCCACGAGCAGCAGGCAGTAGTCCGTGCCCGCCCCGAACATGAGCACGATCAGGATCGCCGTCGACTGCCCGCTGACCGTGGTCACCCCGGCGCGGACGAGCAGGTAGGTGCTCCCGCCCGCGACCACGTAGGCGACGCCGACGACGAAGATCGGGACCAGGGCCATCAGCGGCGAGCGGTAGATGGCCAGCAGCAGGAGGATCAGCACGCCGCAGGTGACGAGCAGGAGCGTCTCGTCGATCGTCTTCACGGCCTCGCTGCGGTCGGCCTCGAATCCGACCTCGCCCGTGACCCAGGCCCGGAGGCCGCTCTTGTCGCCGTCCGGCGAGGGGACGATCGAGCGGATCGTCGCCGCCGCGGCCTCGGCCACCGGCGTGCTGTCGTCGGTGAGGGACGCGGACGCGAGCGCGACGCTCGCGTCCGACGAGGTCAGCAGCCCTGGGCCGCCCGGGCTCAGGTCGAGCGGGTCGTCGTCGCCGCACGCGAGCCCGTACGGCGAGCCGACGCTCTTGAGCGTCGGGATCGTCCCCGCGGCGCAGATGCGGTTCATGTCGTCGGCGATCCGCAGGCGATCGTCGGACGTGATCCCGCCCTCGCGGAAGTAGGCGATCACGGCGGCGCTCTCGCTGCCCGCGCGGAAGTGCGCCTCGATCACGCGCTTGGCCTCGGCGGACTCCGAACCGCGGGCCAGGAACGTGTCGCTCTCGTCCGCGGCGCGGCTCTGGAGCGGGCCTTGCAGCGGCAGCATCGCGGCCGCCAGCAGCAGCCACAGGCCGATGACGGCCCAGCGGGACGTCACCTAGATGCCGCCGCCGACGCCTTCGATCTGGGTGACGCGGCCCTTCTCGGTGTAGACGTAGATGAGCTTGGGGTTGAGGTCGATCGGCACGGGCTGGCCGGCGCCGTCCTGGATCGACACGACGATGTCGCAGCCACTCTTCGCCGCCTTGGCGCGAGCCTCCGCCAGCGGCAGGTCGATCAGCGTGGCCGTGTCGAAGGCGTCCTTCGCGGGCGCGTACTGCGGTTGCCCGTCCGGGCCCGTCTTGCCGGTCGGCTCCAGCGGGCACCTGATCGTGCTCAGGTTGGCGCCCTTGGGCGTCGTTTGATCGTCGCCTCCACGCGCGGCGACGGCGATGCTCGCGACAGCGAGCACGGCGACGCAGGCGATGGCGACCAGCCACCTCATCCTCACGGCCGCGAAGCTAGCAAGCGAAGCAGCAGGACGCAATGACTTCTGACCGACAATGTGACGGACTTTTGCCTACTAATCGCCGGTTGCTCACGTGCGCGCGTGCGCGCGTGCAACGAGCGACGCTCTCAGGCACGACGAGCGTGGGGACGCCGTCAGACGGCAGAGGTGGCGAACAGCCCGCGCAGGAACGCCACGCCGTCGACGGCGATCGCGTCCTGGGACGCCTCGAGCGGTCGCCACACCGAGGCGGCGGTGGCGATCGTCTCGTTCTGGGCGGTGAACGACTCGATGACCACGGGCCCGTCGTAGCCGGTGTCGACGATCGCGTCGCGGAACCCGAGCCAGTCGATGTGGTCGGACCCCGGCGCGCCGCGATCGTTCGCGGACGCGTGGACGTGCACCAGGCGCGGCCCGCCGAGGCGGAACGAGCCGGCGAAGTCCTTCTCCTCCACGTTGGCGTGGTAGGTGTCCAGCAGCAGCCCGATGGACGACGGCAGCGGGTCGATGGCCTCCAGGGCCTGCTCGACCGTGTTGATCAGCGACGTCTCGTAGCGCACCAGCGGCTCGATGCCGACCTTCACGCCGACCTCGCCGGCGTAGTCGGCGATGGGCTTCAAGTGCTCGCGCAGCTCCGCGTAGAGCGAAGCGCGCTCCTCCGGACCGATCCGCCACGTGCGGCCGGTCGAGGTGTAGATGGGGCCGGCGATCGCGCCGGCCCCAACCGTGGCCGCGACGTCCAGGCAGTCCCGCAGGAACGCCTGGGTCGTCGCGACCGTCTCCGCGTCAGCGCCACACAACTCACGCCCCGGAGCCATCGCCACTGCGATCGAGGCGCCGAGCCCGTGCTCGGCCAGCACCTCCGCAGCGTGCTCAGGACTCCAGTCCCCTAGCTGCTCGATCGGGAGCTCGACGACGTCGAACCCCATATCGCGCACCCGCGGCGCAAGCTGGGTCAGCCGCTCATCGGTGAGCGGGGAGACCCAGATCCATGTGTTGGCGCCCAGCTTCATGCGACTACTTGCCGCCCCACTTCTGCGGGAAGCCCGGCAGGTCCTCGCAGCCGCACAGCGCGTAGTAGAGCGGCGGCATGTCCGGCTTGACGTACTGGTCCAGGTTCTCCTGCGTGATCTTCGGCTGCGGGAGGATCCACTCCTTCGGGACCTCCTCGCCCTTGAGGATCTTCGTGGTGGCGATGATCGCCGTACGCCACTGGAAGTTGGAGTACGTCGGAGCGATCGCCTTCAGGCCGTCTTCCTTCCACTTCGTCAGGAAGTCGTTCTGATCCTCGCCGGTGACGAACGGGATCTCCTGGCCGGCGTCCTCGAACGCCTCCGTCATGGCGACGGCGGTCGCGCCGGCGTCCATCCAGACGCCGTCGAGGGAGCCCTCGCGCTGCAGGTAGTCGGACACGATCGACTTCGTCTTGGCCGCGTCACCGTCGGTGAACTCGACGCCGACGACGTTCAGGCCGGCCTCCTCGAAGATGCCCTTGGCGCCCGACCAGCGGGTTTCGAGGACGTCCACGCCCGGGAGGATGCGGAGGGCGAGGATCTTCCCGCCTTCCTTGACGTTGTCGCGCAGGAACTCGGCCGCGTCAGCACCGAAGGCGTAGCCGCCGATCGGGTGGATGAACGTGACCGGGCAGTCCGTCTGGACACCACGGTCGAACACGATGACCGGGACGTCGGACTCGCAGGCCTTCTCGACGGCGGGCGTCAGGGTCGCGGTGGTGTTCGGCGCGATGATGATCGCGTCGCACTTGCCGCCCGAGACCATCGCCTCGATGTCGGAGATCTGCTTGTCGTCCTTCGCCTCGGCGTCGACGACGGTGAACTTGCCGATCTCCGGCGTGTTGTCGGCCTCGGCCTTCATCGTGATGCCGCCGTTCTGGCGCCACGGGTTGTCGTTGGCCGCGTTCGAGAAGCAGACGTTCCAGTTGTCGGCCTTCTTGGCCTTGTACTTGGACGTGTCGACCATCTCGCCGGGCTCGATCATCTGCTCCCACGGCTTGTCGGCCGGGCCCTCGGGCGTGGCCGTGCGCTGAGCGAGCTGCTTGTCGTAGTCCTCCTGGTTGAAGAACTCCGAGTTCGCGCCGAGATCGGTCTTCGGACCCTCGGTCGCCGTGGCGGCCGGGGTCGAGTCGCCGCCGGCGGTCTCGCCGCCGCCGTCATCCGTGGTGCCGCAAGCGGCGAACGTCGCACAACACGCCAGCAGGGCCGCGGGCCCCGCCAGTCTCCTCCAGATCATCCCTGTTCCTCCTCGTTGGTTGTGCATCTGCTTCATCGGGCGCCGCGGAGCCGGTAGGCGGCGAAGCCGACGGCGCCGATGATGATCACGCCCTGGACGGTGTCCTCGAGCGCGCCGGAGATGCCCTGCAGGTTGAGCCACGTGAACAGCGCCTCGAGGGTGAGAGCACCGGCCATCGCGGCGACGACCGATCCACGGCCGCCCCCGAGCACGACCCCACCCAGCACGCAGGCGGTGATCGCGTCGAACTCGAGGCCCTTGCCGACCTGGGCCGAGACCCCGCCGAAGCCTCCGAGCAGAATCCCCGCGACGGCGGCCAGGACGCCCGAGAGGACGAAGGCCAGGATCCGCACGCGGTCCACGCGCACGCCCGACAGGCGGGCGGCTCGTTCGTTGTCACCCGTGGCGATCAGCTGGCGTCCGAAGTCGGCCCGCATCAGCAACACCGATGCGGCTCCGATCACGAACATCAGGATCACGGACCACGGCAGCTGCTCGATCCACGGGATCCCCTCGATCCCCTGACGCCCGATCGAGCGGAAGTTCTCCGAGAGCGCGCCGCGTGGCGCGCCACCCGTCCACCAGAACACGGCCCCGTTGAGGATCAGCAGCATGCCCAACGTCGTGATGAACGACGGCACGCGCAGGATCGTCGAGATGAAGCCGTTCGCGAAGCCGACGACGGCGCCGATCACCAGCAGCAGCAGGATCACGGGCCACGTGCGGCTCGGCTCGCCTTCGATCAGGCGCGCCGCGACCACGACCATCACGGTCACGAGCGAGCCGACCGACAGGTCGAAGTTGCCGCTGACGAGCACGAAGTACGCGCCCGCCGCGAGGATCACCAGCGGGGCCGAGCGCTTCAGGTAGGCCAGGAACGGCCCGGGCTCGGCGAAGGTCGGGTTCAGGATCGTGATCCAGACCCACAGGATCAGCAGCAGGATGAAGATCGTCCCGGTGCTGAGCAGGGCGCTCAGGATGCGCTTGCCGCGGTCTCCCGCGTCGGCGCCGAAGCCCGAGGCGCTGACGTTCTCGGTGCTCATGCCTTCTTCTCCTGGCGCCGCGCGTAGATGGCGACGGCGGCGATGATGACGATGCCTCGGACGACATCCCTGACGAACGAGTTGAACTCGAGTTGGTTGAAGACGTTGTCGAGGACGGCGAGGATGAACACGCCGCCGATCGTGCCGATCACGCCGCCGCGACCGCCGGTGAGCGCGGTGCCGCCGAGCACCACGGCCGCGATCGACTCGAGGTCGTAGCCGCCGTCGGCGCCGACCGTCGGCGTGCCCGCCTTCAGGCGCGAGGCCAGGAAGATGCCGGTGATCACCGCGGTCAGCGAGCAGAGGATGTGCGCGCCGATGATCGTGCGGTGCGTGCGCAGGCCCGACAGCTTCGAGACGTCCTCGGAGCCGCCGACCGCGTAGACCCGGTAGCCGAACCGCGTGCTGCGCAGGACGAACCAGACGATCGCCGCGACGACGGCGAAGAGGATGAAGGACATCGGGATCACGCCGAAGCGCGTGTAGCCCAGGTCCTGCGAGAAGCCGTCGGTCACGCCGCCCTGCGGGCCGCTCCAGCCGTTCTCGATGATGCCGCCGAGGATCAGCGCCATGCCGAGCGTCGCGATGAACGCGTTCACGCGCAGCTTGGTGATGATCAGGCCGTTGGCGAGGCCGACGCCGGCGCCCAGCAGCAGGACGATCACGATGGCCGGGATGACGTTGCCGGACTGGCCGTCCATCTGCTGCGCGGTGACGAGCGACGACAGCGAGATGAGCGCCGCCACCGACAGGTCCAGCGAGCCCAGCAGGATCACGACGGTCTGGCCGAGCGAGACGATGCCGAGCGCGACCGAGCGCTGCAGCATGTTGACGATGTTGCCCGTCGTCAGGAACTCGCCGCCGTCGATCGTGACGACGATCCAGGCGATGATGATGATGCCCAGCAGCGCGCCGTAGACGGGCGCCGCGGGCGAGGCGAGCACGCCCACGCGCCAGCCGGCGACGCGCTCCTTGCGCGTGGCCGCGCGCGTGCCCGGGCTCTGCTCGGAGGGATCGATCACGGTCATGCCGCCACCTCGTCCTGCGCCCCGGTCGCGAGTTCCATGATCTGCGGCTCGCTCGCGCCGCCGGGGAGCTCACCCGCGAGGCGGCCCTCGTGCATGACGAGGATGCGGTCGCTCATGCCGATCAGCTCGGGGAGCTCGGACGAGATCATCAACACGGCGACGCCGTCCTTCGCGAGCTTGCGGATCAGATCGTGGATGCCGGCCTTCGCGCCGACGTCGATGCCACGCGTCGGCTCGTCGAAGATCAGGATCTGCGGCTGGGTCTGCAGCCACTTGGAGAGGACGACCTTCTGCTGGTTGCCACCCGAGAGGAAGCGCACCTCCTGCTCGGGACCGCGGGCGCGCAGCTCGGTGACCTCGGCGAGCTCCCTGACGGACATCAAGCCCGGCGTGGAGCGGCGCTTACGCGCGGGCAGCACGGTCCGGACGGCGAGCATCATGTTGTCGGCGATCGACTGCGCGAGCGCGAGACCCTCGGCCTTGCGGTCCTCGGTGATGAAGCCGAGGCCCGCCTTGACCGCCTGGCGCGGATGCTTGAAGCGCACGGACTTGCCGTCCACCTCGACCGTGCCGGCCGTCACCGGGTCGGCGCCGAAGACCGCGCGGGCGATCTGGGTGCGACCGGAGCCCTGCAGGCCCGCGAGGCCGACGATCTCGCCGGCGCGCACCTCGAAGGACACGTCGCGCAGCAGCGGCGTCGAGAGCTGCTTGACCGCGAGGCGGACGTTGCCGAGGTCGGCCTTGTCGCCGCGCGGCGGGAAGTACCCGTCGAGCTCGCGGCCGACCATCAGATTCACGAGCTCGCGCTGGTTGGTCGCGGACGTGTCGAGCGTCTTGACGACGCCGCCGTCCTTGATGACCGTGATCCGGTCCGACAGCGCGAACACCTCGCGCAGGCGGTGCGAGATGTAGAGGATGCCGACGCCCAGCTCCTGCAGCCGGCGCACGAGCGTGAAGAGCAGCTCGACCTCGCCTTCGGCCAGCGCGGCGGTCGGCTCGTCGAGCACCAGGATGCGCGCGTTGAGGGAACGCGCCTTGACGATCTCGACCACCTGCTGCTGGGCGACCGAGAGCCAGCGGACCGGCGTGCGCGGGCCGAAGCTGCTCTCGCCGACCTCCTCGAGCAGCGCGGCGGTCTCGCGCTCCATCCGGCGACGGTCGACGAGGCCCGCCTTGCGCGGCTCGCGGCCGATGAAGACGTTCTCGGCGACGTTGCGGTCGGGCAGGAGGTTGAACTCCTGGTACACGATGCCGACGCCGGCGGCCTGGGCCGCGGCGGGGTGGTGGAACGTCACCTCCTCGCCGTCGATCCGGATCGTGCCCTCGTCGGGCGCGTGGACGCCCGCGAGCGTCTTCATCAGCGTGGACTTGCCGGCGCCGTTCTCGCCCACGATCGCGTGGATCTCGCCGGCCCGCAGGTCGAGGTCGACGCCGTGGAGCACTTCCACGCCGACGAACGACTTGCGGATGCCCTGCATCTGCAGGAGCGATTGATCAGACATCAGCGGTCTCCGCGGTCAAGGCCGTCGCGCTCGGCACGTCGACCCACGTCTCGGTCTCGGCGGACGTCAGCACGGCCGCGGTGATCCGGGCCGCGCGGAGTCCGTCACGGAAGTCCGGCAGCCCGTCCGGGGCCTCGCCCGTCCGGGCGGCCTCGTAGGCGTCGGCGACGAAGGCGTCGAAGCAGTCGTTGTAGCCCTGCGGGTGGCCGGCGGGCACGGTCGCGTAGCGGGCGGCCGCGGGCGAGAGCACCGCGGGGTCGCGCTTGAGCAGCGTCGCGTGCTCGCGTCGCCCGATCCAGAGGCCGTCCGGCTCCTCCTGGTCGAACGCGAGCGCCTCCTCGGCGGCGTCGATCTCGAGCTTGAGCTGGTTCTTGCGGCCGGCCGAGATCTGGCTGATGACCGCGCTGCCGACCGCGCCGCGGTCGGTCTCGAACTGGAGGATCACGGCGTCCTCGGTCACGCGCTCGGGGTACGCCGCGTACGTGCGGGCGCACAGCCGGGTGATCCGGTGGCCGGAGACGAACTCCGCCAGGTCGCACCAGTGCGAGCCGATGTCCGCGAACGCGCGGGAAGCGCCCCCGAGCTGCTCGTCGACACGCCAGTTGTCGTCCGTGGCCTTGAGCAGCCAGTCCTGCAGGTAGCCGCCGTGGATCAGGCGGACCGGACCGGACACGCCCGTGCGCACGCGCTCGCGCGCCTCGCGGACGCAGGGGTAGAAGCGGTAGACGAACGGCACCGCGGTCATCCGGCCGGCGGCGCTCGCGGCTTCGAGCATCTCCTCGGCGCCGTGGTCGTCGACCGCGAGCGGCTTCTCGCAGATCACGTGCTTGCCCGCGGCCAGCGCGGCTTCCGCCAGCGGCCGGTGCAGGTGGTTCGGGGTGCAGATGTGGACGATGTCCACGTCGGGCGCCTCGACCAGCTCCTCCGCGGACCCGAACGCCCGCTCGGCGCCGAGCACGGCGGCGGCGTGGGCGCTGCGCTCAGGCGAGGACGCGGCGACGCCGACCAAGCGCGCACCCGCGAGCCGCGCCGACCGAGCGTGGACAGCACCGATGAATCCCGTCCCCGCGATGGCGACGCGAGCCTCTCCTCCAGACATGGGCGCGGACGCTAATTCCGCTTAGCCCAGATGTCAAGCAAAAGCATGTCCGATTCTGGCTTACGACACAACTTAATCCGAACACAACGTCAGAACTTCCGCCCAGGTCCGTCGCAAGTCTGATTAACTCGCGACATGTTCGAGGCCCAAGCGGGCGCGGGCGCCGTGCTGCGGCTGATCCGCGATGCGCACGCCACGACGAGAGCCCAACTGACGCTCACCACCGGGCTTTCACGCTCGACCCTCGCCGAACGCGTCCACTCGCTCCTCACGCTCGGCCTCGTCAACGAGGTGAGCGGCCCCTCGACCGGTGGCCGCCCTCCGGCCACGCTGGAGTTCAACCCTACAGCCGGAGTCGTCCTCGCGGCGGCCGTCTCACCGACCTTTTGCCGGGTCGTCGTGTCCGACCTCGGCGCAAGGCCGGTGGCGGAGCGTAGCTATGAGGGCCCGATGATGGGTCCCGGGGTCCTTCAGACATATCTGCGGGCCACGCTCGAGCACGCGCAGGTGCCGGCGCAGCGGGTGTGGGCCGTGGGCATCGGGGTGGACGCGGAGCACGAGCCGCTGCTGCGCGAGGACCTTCCCGTCCTCGGCGACGCCCCCGTGCTCGTCGACCGGCGTGTGAACCTCCGCGCGCTCGCCGAGCAGTGGACACGCCGGCAGGCCGTCGACCACCTGCTGTACGTGTCGGTGGGGACGTCGATCGACTGCGGGATCGTCGCCGACGGCCGCGTGCACCACGGCGCGCGCGGCACCGCGGGCGAACTCGGCCACATCGGCGTCCCCGGGCACGCGGACGTGCCGTGCGCATGCGGGAACACGGGGTGCCTGGAGGCGGTCGTGGGCGGGCGGGCGCTCGTCGAGCGCCTGCAGGCGGCCGGGCGCGAGGTCGCCACCCCCGAGGGCGTCGTCGCGCTCGTCCACGCGGGCGATCCCGAGGCCGTCCGCGCCGTCCGGGAGGCGGGGCGCGCCGTCGGCGAGGTGCTCGCCGCGTGCGTGAACTTCTACAACCCGGGCGCGATCGTGCTCGGCGGGGAGCTCGCCGCCGCCTCCGAGCCGCTGCTGGCCGGCCTGCGGGGAACCGCCTTCACGCGCTCGCTCCCGATGGCGACCCGTGACCTCATCGTCACCGCGACGCGCCTGGGCGAGGCCGCGGAGACGACCGGCGCGGCCGTGATGGCGATCGAGCACGTCCTGGCCGAGGCCTCCGTGAACCGGCTCGTGCACCGCCGCGACAACGGTCATTGAGCAAAGTGTCAGCGTTGAAACGTGTCACTTTCCCCTGTCCCTACGCAAAAGAACCGCGCCTAAGTTCGCGATAGCGCCCTCTTAAAGCGGAAACCTTCGCGAGTTGTGTCGATTTCGTGTTGCGTCTCTGGTTAACTCGCGCTCATGTTGACCGCAGGAGAGAGTCAAAGCCCCAGCGCGCCGGTGGGGGCCGGGCGTGTGCTGGGGCTGATCCGGGACGGGGAGGCGGTCACGCGCGCTGACATCGCACGGCGAACAGGCCTGGCACGTTCGACCGTCGCCCAGCGGGTGGAGGCCCTGATGGCTCATCGGCTGGTCTATGAGGCGGGAGGGAGCGCGTCCACGGGCGGCAGGCCGCCGACGGTGCTCGCCTTCAACCGCTCCGCGGGCGTCGTGCTCGTGGCCGCGCTCGGCGCGACCCACGCGCGACTCGCCGTCACCGACCTGTCCGGGGCGCCGCTCGCCGAGCGCGCCTACGACGTGGACATCGCGCGGTTGCCCGAGCAGGTCCTGTTCTGGGTCAACGAGCGCTTCACCGAGCTCCTCGCCGAGGCCGGTCGCAGCGGCGAGGACGTGCGGGGCATCGGGGTCGGGATCCCGGCGCCGGTCGCCTTCTCGCGCGGGGAGGCGGTCGCGCCGCCGATGATGCCGGGCTGGGACGGCTTCTCGATCCCGGACTGGTTCTCCCAGCACTACGAGGTGCCGGTGCTCGTCGACAACGACGTGAACATCATGGCGCTGGGCGAGCACTGGACGCACTGGCGCGGCTGCGAGCACCTGCTCTACGTGAAGGTCGGCACCGGCATCGGCTGCGGGATCATCTCCGGCAACCGGATCCACCGCGGCGCCCAGGGCGCGGCGGGGGACATCGGCCACGTGCGGCTCGCGGGCCACACCGACGTCGTCTGCCGGTGCGGGAACCTGGGCTGCCTGGAGGCCGTGGCCGGCGGGCGCGCGCTCGCGGCGCGGCTCCGGCGAGCGGGCCTGGACGCCACGACCGCACGTGATGTCGTCCGGCTGGTCCACGAGGGCGAGCCCGAGGCCGCGCAGGCGGTGCGCGAGGCGGGCCGCGCGATCGGCGAGGTGCTCGCCGAGTGCATCAACTTCTTCAACCCCGGCGCCGTGATCATCGGCGGCGACCTGTCGGAGGTGCACCAGCAGCTCCTCGCGGGCATGCGCGAGATGTCCTTCGGACGCTCGTTGCCGATGGCCACGCGGGACCTGCGCCTCGGCCACTCCCAGCTGGGTGACCGGGCCGGCGTCGTCGGCGCGGCGATCATGGTGATCGAGCACGTGCTCGACCCCGGGGTCATCGACCGGATCGTGCAGGCCGAGGTCGTGCGCGGCCGTCAGTGGTCAGTCGCCTGACGCTCACTTCGTCCGGAAGATGAGAAAAGGGATTCGACCTTCCGTCCAATCATGTGAAACTTTGGTCCAAATCCTTAGGTAAGTCGGGCTAATCCCTGGTTAACTGAGCGAAATGGCGCTGGGTCTGAAGGGAGCGAAGTCGTGACGGGAGCAGGGACGCTACTCCGGCTGATCAGGAACGGCGATGCCGTGACGCGGGCGGACCTGGTCAAGCAGACCGGCCTCGCGCGGTCGACCGTCGCGCAGCGCCTCGACGCGCTGCGCGAGCACGAGCTGGTCTACGAGGCGCACGCGAGCGCCTCGACCGGCGGCCGCCCGCCGACCGTGCTGATGTTCAACCAGGGCGCCGGCGTCGTCCTGGTCGCCGACCTCGGCGCCACGCACTCGCGACTCGTCGTCTCGGACCTCGCGGGCCAGCAGCTCGCGGAGACGACCTTCGACATGGACATCGGCGAAGGGCCGGAGCCGGTCCTGGACACGGTCCATCGCCACTTCCTCGAGCTGCTGGCGGGTATCGACCGCTCGGCGGCCGACGTGCGCGGCGTCGGCGTCGGCGTGCCCGGGCCGGTCGCGTTCTCGACCGGCGAGCCCGTCGCGCCGCCGATCATGCCCGGCTGGGACAGCTTCTCGATCCCGAAGTGGTTCTCGCAGCACTTCGACGGCCCCGTGCTCGTCGACAACGACGTGAACACGATGGCGCTCGGCGAGCACTGGACCCACTGGCGCGAGCACGAGCACCTGCTCTACGTGAAGATCGGCACCGGCATCGGCTGCGGCATCGTCGCCGGCCGGCGCATCCACCGCGGCGCCCAGGGCGCGGCGGGCGACATCGGCCACGTCCGGCTCGCCGGCCACGACGACGTCATCTGCCGCTGCGGCAACATCGGCTGCCTCGAGGCCGTCGCGGGCGGACGCGCGCTCGCCACCAAGCTGACCGAGCTGGGCCTGCCGGCCGAGTCCTCGCGGGACGTCGTCACGCTGGTGCGCGCGGGCGAGCCGCAGGCCATCCAGGCCGTGCGCGACGCCGGCCGCTGCCTCGGCGAGGTCCTGGCGGGCGCGGTGAACTTCTTCAACCCCGGCGCGATCGTGATCGGCGGCGACATCGCCGAAGCCCACCAGCAGCTGCTCGCGGGCGTGCGCGAGGTGATCTTCCAGCGTTCGCTGCCCCTGGCGACGGGGGACCTGCGGATCGTCCCGTCGCGTCTGGGCGACCGCGCGGGCGTCGTCGGCACCGGGATCATGGTCATCGAGCACATCCTGTCGCCAGAGGCCGTGGACCGCGTGATCCAGGGCGGGATCGCGGCCTAGCAGTCCGGCGGGAGGTCCGCCGGGGGCCGCGGGAACGACGACCGGCAGACCCGCCCGTCCTTGTAGGTGACGGTGAGGGTGAGCGGCGTCTTGCGCGGCTCGAGGACGAACAGGTAGGCGCCGCTCTCGTCGGGGTTGGCCGTGATGCGCCGACCGCCGTACTCGACCGTGACGGCGTCACGGCCGGCGAACCCGTACTTGACGACGCGCAGGCTGCTCGCCCTGCACACCGGCACGTTGCGCAGCTTGCGCCGGGTCTGCGGCGACATCGTGGACGCCGGGACGTCCTCCCGGCAGCCGCCGGCGGGGCTGAGGAAGCTGCCGGTGAACCCGCTGGCCGGGATCGGCGGCCCGTCGGTGCCCAGCACGAGGTTCCCGTCGGGCGGCATCCCGCCGCAGCTGCCGCCCTGGTTCGCGTCCGGAGCGAGCGGATGGAACGCGCCGTCGTCGTCGAAGGTCCCGTCACGGCCGACGACGCCGAGCTTGCCGCCCTGGACGCGGCCGACCTGCGCGCAGACCAGGTGCCCGTCCTTCGAGCGCGAGACGGACAGGCCCCACGGCAGCCCGCCCTCGGGGTCGTCGGCCCGCAGGCTCGTGAGCCGCGACGACCCCGGATCCAGCTGCGGCAGCGACGCCCGCTGCGCGGGCGGCGCCTTCGGCACCGGGTCGCCCTCGGGGAGCAGGAGCTGCGCCGTCGCGTAGGCCGTCGCGGCGAGCGCGAGCGTCGCACCGCCGCCGAGGAGCGAGATCCGCCACCACGGCCGGCGCCGCCGCTCGAGGACCTGCGCCGCGCGCAACAGCTCGCGCTCCAACTCGGGCAGTCGGGTCATTCGTCCCTCCCCAGCTCCGCTCGCAGCGCGCGCAGCCCGCGGCTCACCCGCTGACGCACCACGCTCTCCGAGCAGCGCAGCTCGCGGGCGAGCTCGTCGTAGCCGTGCTCGTCGATCACGCGGCCCCTGACCGCGCGCGCCTGGTCGTCGGGCAGCCCGCCCAGCGCGTGCTGCGCCGGCTCGTCGCTCAGCTCGTGGATGCGCGCGAGGGCGTGGTCGTCGAGCTCGAGCGGCTGCATTGCCAGCCGGCGCCGGACCTCGTTCTCCACGCGCCCCTGCTCCAGGCTGCGGCCGAGGACGTTGCGGGCGATCCCGAACAGCCACGCGCCCGCGTCGCCCCGCCGCGGATCGAACCGCTTGCGGCCCTCGAGCGCCCGCGCGAACGTCTCGGCGGCCAGGTCCGCCGCCAGCTCCGCCGAGCCGGTCCGCTTCAGGTGGAACCCGAGCACCGCGTCCTCATGCCGGCGGTAGAACGCGGCGAAGCCCCGCGCGTCCCCTCTCAGCAGGTCGGTGTCGGTGCGCATCTGGCCCGTACTTACACGCAGAGCGAGATTTGTGACGGCGGCCGATGAGTTTCTCCGGGACGCCCGGTCTTGGGGGACATGAGCACTGCGAACGAGACCGGATACGTCCCCGTCGGCGACCTGAACGTGTACTACGAGCTGCACGGCGCCGGCGACGGCACGCCGCTGCTGCTCCTGCACGGCGGGCTGTTCGACATCGACCAGCAGTTCGGGGCGCTGCTGCCCGCGCTGGCCGCCGACCGCCGCGTGATCGCGCTGGACTTCCAGGCCCACGGCCGCACCAACGACATCGACCGGCCGCTCGGCATCCCCGCGCTCGGGACCGACGTCGTCGCGGTCCTGCGGCACCTGGGCGTGGCGCAGGTGGACGTGTTCGGGTTCAGCGTCGGCGGCGCGGTGGGCGTCGAGCTCGGCGTCCGCCATCCCGAGCTGGTGCGCAAGCTGATCGCGTCGTCCGTGTCGATCTCGCGCGACGGCGAGCGCGGCGAGAACACCGACGCCGTGATCGAGATGAAGGTGGAGATGATCGCCGGCACGCCGATGGAGCAGGCCTACCTGGCCAAGTCGCCCCATCCGGACCACGCGCACCTGCAGACGCTGCTCGACAAGCTCGGCGGGATCATGGAGCACACCACGGGCTGGACCGACGACGAGATCCGCGGCATGACCGCGCCGACGCTGATCACCATCGGCGACTGCGACATGGTCAAGATCGAGCACGCCGCCAGGTTCCTGCGGCTGCGCGGCGGCGACGTCAACGGCGACTTCGTCGGCGTCCCCGCCTCCCAACTCGCGGTCTTCCCGGGTACGACCCACTTCAACGGCCTCGCCCGCACCGACCTCGTCCTGGCCACCGTCCTCCCGTTCCTGGAAGGGTGATCCCATGCCCGTCAAGACGTTCGACGCCGAGCTGCACAAGGGCGACGACCCCGGTACCTGGACGTGCGTCGTGCTCGACGACGTCCACCAGCTGTTCGGCACGCGCGGCCTCGTCAAGATCCGCGGCTCGATCGACGGCGTCGCCTTCGACGGCGCCCTGATGGCGCAGGGCGACGGCACCCACCGGCTGCCGGTCCGCGCGGCCCTGCGCAAGGCCATCGGCAAGGAGGCGGGAGCGAGCGTGCACGTCGTCATCGACGAGCGGATCGGCTGACCCGCGCGTTACGGGAGGCGCCTCGCGTAATCGGGACTGGTGCCCGCACCGGCGACGGCGGCTGACCGCCAACCGCTCGCTGGACAACCCGTTGGGAGCGCCTGGGCGCGGCTGGAAGGCTGCTCGCCATGAACCCGAGAGTCCTCCTGACCCCGCTCGTCGCCGCCACCGTCCTCGTCGCCGCGTGCGGTGGATCCGACAAGACCGAGGCGCCGACGATCGCCACCAAGCCGGTCGCCAAGATCATCGTGCCCGACGACATCAAGGCCAAGGGCACGCTCACCGTCGGCACCGACGCGAGCTACCCGCCGATCGAGTTCATGGGCGCCGACGGCAAGACCGTCGAGGGCCTGGACGCCGACCTGGCGGAGGCGCTGGCCGGCGCGATGGGCCTGGAGGCCGAGGTCAAGCACGCGACGTTCGACAGCATCCTGCCGGGCCTGACCACGAAGAAGTACGACGTCGGCATGTCGGGCTTCACGGACACGAAGGAGCGCGAGGCGACCGTCGACTTCGTCACCTATTTCACCGCCGGCACGGCGTTCTTCGTCAAGGCCCAGGGCGGTCCGGCGGTCAACACGCTCGATGACCTGTGCGGCCGCAAGCTCGCCCTGCAGAAGGGCACCGCGCAGGTCGAGGACGCCGAGGCGCAGCAGAAGGAGTGCGCCGCCGCCGGCAAGCCCGCGATCGACGTGATGACGTTCCCCGACCAGCCGGGCGCGAACCTGGCGGTCATCAGCGGCCGCGCCGACCTCGGCATGACCGACTCGCCGGTCGCCGCCTACCAGGCCAAGCAGTCCGGCGGCCAGCTGAAGGTCGTCGGCCAGCCCTACGGCACCGCCCCCTACGGCATCGCGCTGCCGAAGGGCAGCCCGCTCGTCAAGCCGATGCAGGCCGCGATGAAGGCCCTGATCGCCGACGGCACGTACGGCAAGATCCTCGCCAAGTACGGCGTCGAGGCCGGCGCGATCACCGAGCCCGGCATCAACCAGGCGGCCGAGTAGCCCCATGCAGCCGATCGACGCCGTCCCGGTCCGCAGGCCGGGGCGCTGGATCGCCGCCATCGCCGTCGCCCTCGTGGCGGCGGCGGTGGTCCGGTCGGTCGCCACCAACCCGCGCTTCCAGTGGGACGTGGTCGGGGAGATGCTGTTCTCGGACCGCATCCTGCACGGCCTGCTCCTCACGCTGGAGCTGACCGCGATCGCGATGGTCGCGGGCGTCGTGCTCGGCGTCCTCGTCGCCGTCGCGCGGATGTCGCCGAACAGGCTGCTGTCCGGCGCGGGCGCGTTCTACGTGTGGCTGTTCCGCGGGACGCCCGTGCTTGTCCAGCTGCTGTTCTGGAGCTTCATCTCCGCGCTGTACCCGACGATCGAGATCGGCCCGATCTCGGCCGACGCCAACGTCCTGATCACCCCCTTCATGGCGGCGATCCTCGGCCTCGCGCTGAACGAGGCGGCCTACATGGCGGAGATCGTGCGTGCCGGCATCGTGTCCGTCCCCGAGGGGCAGTCCGAGGCGGCGTCCGCGCTCGGCATGTCCCGCTCGCAGCAGCTGCGCCGGATCGTGTTGCCGCAGGCGATGCGCGTGATCGTCCCGCCGACCGGCAACGAGACGATCTCGATGCTCAAGACGACGTCGCTGGTGAGCGTGATCGCCTCGAGCGACCTGCTCTACAGCGCCCAGCTGATCTACTCGCAGAGCTTCCAGCAGATCCCGCTGCTGATCGTGGTCTGCATCTGGTACCTGGCGATCACGACGCTGCTCTCGCTCGGCCAGGCGATGCTCGAGCGGCGCTACGGCCGCGGCGTGAGCCGCGCGCGCAAGGAGGCCCGCAAGCCCATGCGACTGCTGCTCAAGCCGGTGCCGGCACGATGATCGTCGCCAACGGAGTCCACAAGCGCTACGGCGACCTCGAGGTGCTGCGCGGCATCGACCTGACCGTCGAGCGCGGCGAGGTGGCCTGCCTGATCGGCCCCTCGGGCTCGGGCAAGTCGACGTTCCTGCGCTGCGTGAACCGCCTCGAGCGGATCGAGGGCGGCAAGCTCACCGTCGACGGCGAGCTCATGGGCTACAAGACCAAGCGCGGCCGGCTGCACGAGCTGCGCGAACGTGAGATCGCCGCCCAGCGCGCGCAGATCGGCATGGTCTTCCAGCACTTCCACCTGTTCGCGCACATGACCGCGCTCGAGAACGTGATCGAGGCGCCGATCCGGGTGCGCAAGCTCAAGCGTGCGGACGCCGTCGCGCGCGGCAGCGAGCTGCTCGCCCGCGTCGGGCTCGAGGACAAGCTCGACAGCTACCCGGCGCAGCTCTCGGGCGGCCAGCAGCAGCGCGTCGCGATCGCCCGCGCGCTCGCGATGGAGCCGAAGCTGATGCTGTTCGACGAGCCGACCTCCGCGCTCGACCCCGAGACCGTCGGCGAGGTCCTGGACGTGATGCGCGCCCTCGCCGCCGACGGCATGACGATGCTCGTCGTCACGCACGAGATGGGCTTCGCCCGCGAGGTCGCCGGCACCGTCGTGTTCATGGACGAGGGCCGCGTCATCGAGTCCGGGCCGCCGGAGGAGGTGCTGGAGCACCCGGCGCACCCGCGGACGCGGGAGTTCCTCGCTCGCGTGCTGTGACCGCGCGCCACGGCGGGTCGAAGCGGTCCGCGCGCAGCGGCGCGAGCGGGAGCTCGGGCGGCTGCGCGCGGATGATCGCGGCCACGAGCTCCGCCGTCACCGGCGCGAGCTGCAGGCCCCACATCCCGTGCCCGGTGGCGAGCGTGACGTTGTCCACCCCGGGCACGCGGCCGATCACCGGCAAGCCGTCCGGCGTGCACGGCCGCAGCCCGCGCCAGACGTGCACCGGCGGGCGCGTCGCGAGGGCCGGCAGCGCGCGGGTGGCGGCCTGCACGATCGCGTCGACGCGCCGCTGGTCGATGCGCTGATCGGTGCCGGTGAGCTCCATCGTCCCCGCGAGGCGGACGCGCGAGCCGTAGGGCGTGACCACCACGCGGTGCTCGTGCAGCCAGATCGGGAGGCTCGGATCGCCCGGCTGCGCCTCGACGTCGACGTGATACCCCTTGCCGCCCTCGAGCGGCAGCGCCAGATCGAGCTCGCGCGCGAGCCGACCGGTCCAGACGCCGGCCGCGACGACCACCTCGTCGACCGCCAGCTCGCCCTGCGTGGTCTGCAGGGCCAGGACGCGCCGCCCCTCACGCCGCACACCGAGGACCTCGGTCCGGGTGCGGATCGAGACGCCGAGCGCCGCCGCCCACGCGCCCAGGGCGAGCACGAAGCGCAGCGGGTCGCAGTGCGCCTCCTCACGGTGGTAGAGGCCACCGGCGATCCCGGGCCCGAGCTGCGGCGCGAGCGCCGCGACCTCGCGGGGCGTGAGCGCCTCGCCCGCGCCGGCGCGTGCCGCGTCGAACGCGGGCCGGCTGCGGAAGACGTCCAGCAGGCCGCCCTGGCGGTACCCGGCGTCGAGCCCGGCCCGGGCCAGCTCCGCGTGCCGCGCCGCGCTGCGCGTGGCCATCGCCTGCAGCGTCTGCGTCGAGCGCTCCACCTGCGCCGGCGTCGCGGCCGCGACGAAGCGCGTCAGCCACGGGACGACGCCGAGGCGCGGGCGGACGAAGAACGGGCTGTCGGGACGGAGCATCCAGCGCAGCCCGTCCCGGACCGCGGCCGGGGTGGCGAGCGGCAGGACGTGGCTCGCGCCGACGATCCCGGCGTTGCCGGCCGAGCAGCCCCAGGCGAGCTCGGCTCCGCGTTCGAGGACGACCACCGACGCGCCCTGCTCGGCGAGCTCGAGGGCGGTCATCGCGCCGATCACGCCTCCGCCGACGATGGCGACGTCGAAGCTCATGCCGCCACCAGCCCGCGGCGGATCGCGTAGCGGGTCAGCTCGACGCGGTCGCGCATGCCCAGCTTCTCGAGGATGTTCGCTCGATGGCGCTCGACCGTCTTCTTGGAGATGACCAGCAGCGCGGCGATCTCGTCGTTGGTGTGCGCCTCGGCCACCAGCTTGAGGATCTCCTCCTCGCGCGGCGTCAGCAGGTCACGATCGACGTCGCCGCTGCGCACCCGCTCGAGGTGGTCGCGCATCAACGCGCGCACCCCATCGGGGTACAGGAACGGCTGGCCGCGCATCGTCGCCCGGCACGCCTCCACCAGGTCGCGGTCGACCGAGCTCTTGAGCACATAGCCGGACACGCCGGCGCGGATCGCTTCGAACAGGAACTGCTCGTTGTCGTGCATCGACAGCATCAGCACCCGCACGTCCGGCCGCCGCTGCGTGATCTCCCGCGCGGCCTGCAGCCCGGTCTTGCGCGGCATGGAGATGTCGAGGATGGCGAGGTGGATGTCCGCGTCGAGCGCGAGCCGCACCGCCGCCTCACCGTCGGTGGCGGCCGTGACCACCTCGAAGTCGGCTTGGGCGTCGAGCAACATGCGCAGGCCGCGGAGCACGATCGGGTGGTCGTCGGCGATCAGGATGCGGGTCTTCAGCGGCGTCATCTTCAGGCTCCACACCATGGGAGGCGGGCGGGCCATCCACCATGCGGTCGTGACCGCATGTCGGTGCGGGCGGGGCCCCATGCCCACCGGATGAGGCCGCGACTCCATGGCGACCGCACCGCGCGCCCGCGATGGTCTCGCTGCATGATCGATCAACCTCGTTCCCGCCCATCGCCGGTCGCCGCCGGCGCGGTCATGCTGAGCGCGACGGACCTCGCGGAGGCCACGCGTGAGCTGCAAGCCCTGCGCGACGAGCAGCGCGCGGAGCCCGCGCTGCTCGAGGAGGCGGGCGTCACCGGGCTCCGGATCGCCCACCTGGAGCGGCTGCTCGCCTCCGCGACGGTGGTCGAGACCGCCGCCGGGGACGGCGCGGCCGGGCTCGGCTCCCACGTGCGAGTCCGCGACGCCGCCGGCCGCGAGATCGACTACGAGCTCGTCGGCCGCCGCGCCAGCGACGCCCCGCCGACGAAGGTGACGCTCGCCTCGCCGGTCGGCGCCGCGCTGCGCGGCGCCCGCGCCGGCGACGCGGTGCACGTCGAGCTGCCCGGCGGACGCCTCCGCCCGCTCACCGTGGTCGCGGTCCGTGCCGCACCGTTCACGGCTCGATGAGCCCGCGCCGGATCGCGTAGCGCGTCAGCTCAACGCGGTCGCGCATCCCGAGCTTCTCGAGGATGTTCGCGCGGTGGCGCTCCACGGTCTTCTTGGAGATGTGCAGCAGCTCGCCGATCTCCTCGTTCGTGTACGCCTCCGCGACGAGCTTGACGACCTCCTCCTCGCGGGCGGTCAGCAGCTCCTTGTGCAGCGTCTCGCCGGCCTGCGCGCGCTCCAGGTACTCGCGCATCAGGGCCTGCACACCCCCCGGATACAGGAACGGCTGGCCGCGCATCGTCGCG
Source organism: Solirubrobacter pauli (assembly GCF_003633755.1). GTDB lineage: Bacteria > Actinomycetota > Thermoleophilia > Solirubrobacterales > Solirubrobacteraceae > Solirubrobacter > Solirubrobacter pauli. The sequence goes on along the minus strand of NZ_RBIL01000001.1, from coordinate 3,076,569 downwards.
CGGCACGCCTCCACCAGGTCGCGGTCGACGGAGCTCTTGAGCACGTAGCCGGAGGCGCCCGCGCGGATCGCCTCGAACAGGAACTGCTCGTTGTCGTGCATCGACAGCATCAGCACCCGCACGTCCGGCCGCCGCTGCGCGATCTCGCGCGCCGCCTGCAGGCCGGTCTTGCGCGGCATCGAGATGTCGAGGATCGCGAGCTGGACCTCCTCGGCGAGCGCCCGCTCGACCGCCTGCTCGCCGTCGGTCGCCTCGGCCACGACCTCGAAGTCGGGCTGCGCGTTGAGCACCGTCCGCAGGCCGTTGAGGACGATCGGATGATCGTCGGCGATGAGGATGCTCGTCTTAAGCGGGGTCATCGGTGTGCGGCGGGATCGCGAGCCGGACCGTGGTGCCGTGTCCCGGCCGGCTCTCGATCGCCAGCCCGGCCCCGATCAGCATCGCACGCTCGCGCATGCCGCGGATGCCCTGCGAGGAGCGCTCGGCGCCGTCGGGCAGCCCGCGGCCGTCGTCGCGCACTTCCAGGACGATGCCCGCGTCCAGGCGGCGCAGGTCGATCGTCACCGCGCCGGCCTCGGCGTGGCGCGCGATGTTCGTCAGCGCCTCCTGCGCGACGCGGTAGATCACCAGCTCCTCCTCCGGCGCCAGGTCCGCCATCGGCTCGACGGTGCGGGTCACGGGCACCCGCGTCTGGCGCTCGAACGCGCCGGCGAGCGCGACGATCGCGGGCGACAGCCCGAGCTCCTCGAGCGCGTCCGGGCGCAGGCGGCGCGCGATGTTGCGCACCTCCTCGGTGCCGTGGCGTGCCGTCTCGCGCAGCTGCTCGAGCTGGCCGCGCAGCTCGTCGGGGATGTTCAGCGCGAGGCCTTCGATCTGCAGCATCACGCCCGTGAGCGTCTGCCCCACCTCGTCGTGCAGCTCGCGCGCCACCCGCTGCCGCTCGGCCTCCTGCACGAGCAGCGCCTGGCGCGCGCTCTCGCGCCGCTCGGACTCGAGCCGGTCGAGCATGTCGTTGAACGTCCGCGCCAGCGCCGCGACGTCCGGGTCCCCCGACGTGCCGGCTCGCGCGCCGGGCGCGAGCGGGTCGTGCTTGCGCATCGTCTCCGCGAGCTCGTCGAGCGGGCTGAAGGCCGGGCGCAGCAGCACGAGGTTCGCCGCCAGCAGCGCGACCAGCCCGAGCGCGAGCACGAGCAGCTCACTGGCCCCGACCGGCACCGAGACGGTGATCGGCGCGAACACCAGGCCGGCGAAGGCCAGCACGAGCACGCTCGCGTTCGCGGCGAACACGCGCCAGAACAGCGGTAGCGACGAGATCCGGCGGACCACCCTGACCAGCTTCGCACTCCAGCGGCCGCGGTACAGCCTTGGCCCCATGGCCGGACGGCCGCTCCTGGGCCAGGCTCGGTGCCCATGCCCTTGGAGACCGAGATCCTGCTCTGCGACTGCACGGCCGGCTTCGACGACACCCGCTGCTTCGCGCGCCTCGACGAGCTCACGCTCACCTACGACGTCGTCGAGCGCGCGCCGGCCGAGGATGCGCGCGTGTTGCACCGCCGCGTCGCGTCGCTGCGTGAGGCGCGTGCGCGCGCGTGCGCGCGCGAGACCGCGGGCGTCCGCTGCCCGTACGGGCGGGCGTGATGCCGGGCGCGGGCGGATGCGGTCCACGATGCGCAGCACGCGGCGCTCCGCGTCGACCACGTGGTCGGCGACGTCCGCGGCGTCGACGTCGTCGAGCAGGAGGGCGAACGTCGGCAGGTCCTCGTCGGCCAGGCGCTTGACGGCCGCTTCGAAGTCCGCGCGCGCCACCGTCGGCAGCACCGGCTCCCCGGCCGCGACCGCCCGGATCGCGGCCGCGAGGACCGGCCCGGACGCCGCCGCGTCGACCACCCCGTCGGCCTTGGCGACGCGCGCCGCGATCGCCAGCGCCGGACCCGCGCCGACGGCGTGGATGAGCACCCGCGGCGCGTCGGAGCGGCACTTCGCGCGCCAGCACAGTGGCAGGGCGTCGTCGGCGCGCACGTCGTAGCCGAGCACGAGCACGTCCGGGCGTCGCCCGCCCAACCGGCGCGCGAGCGACGCCGGGTCCGGCGCGGCGGCGACGACCTCCAGCCCGCGGTCCTGCTCGATCCGCCGCCGCAGCGCGGCCTCGTCATGGTCCAGCAGCGCGACGCGGATCATCCCGGTGCCTCGCTCAGACCGTCAGCTCGTCGAGCACCGGATCGGTCGCCGCGAGCGCCTGCTCGGCGGCGATCGACGCCTGCGCGAGCACACCGGCGAGGCGCTCGAAGCTCGCGGACAGCTCCGCCCGCTCCCGGCGTCGCTCGTCGGCCTCGAACAGCGGCTCGGCGAGGCGCGTCAGCGCCTGTGCGCGCAGTCGCTCGGTCGCGGCGGCGAGCGCCGCCAGCCCGGTGTCCAGGCACGCCAGCGTCGGCGCGACGGCGGCGACGGCGCCGGCGGCGTGCGAAGCCGCGTCGACGGCCTGGGCCGAGGCCAGGACGCCGGCGGCGTGGTGGTAGAGCGCATGGGCCGGATCGAGGTGATCACTACTCGCCTCGTCCCGGCCGGCGGCAGCCCGTGGTGGGTCAGTGGATGCGATCACGCCGTCCATCCTCGATCGCCGACCGCCCGCGGACCATGGGGCCCGCACTGCATTCGGGCGCGAGCGCAGTCGGGCGCGTTGCCGTGTTTCCGCGCTGACGCGAGGAAACCTCCGGCGCACCTTCAGGTAAGTACGGCCAAGAGGCAGAGCGACGGGGCGCGGCATCAAAACCCGTGCGCACCACGTACCGGACCTACCGGTCCGTCGGCTTTTCTGGCGCGTAGACGCGCATATAGTCGCCGCCCAGCGGGCGCCGGAGTCCGGCGCCCGGGACCGGACTCGAGGGAGCGTCATTGCCAGGCACGGCAGGTTGGAAGCTCGGAAGGACCCGCGCGAACGTGGTCGTCGGCATCGCCGCGGCGGTGGTCATCGGCGCCCTGGTGCTGGTCGGGATGCAGCTGCGGGACACGCAGACCAGCAGCCGCGCGCAGCTGCTCGAGCGCTTCCACGATCGCGCGGAGGTCGTCTCCGCGCTGATGCAAGCGGTCATCTCGTCGGCGGCCGCCTCGTCCGAGCTGACCCAGCGCTACGGCGCCGCCGACGTCGACGGCGTCGCGCTCGACCGCGCGGTGGCCGAGGGCCGGCTCGCGTACGCCCTCCTGCTCGACCGTGACGGCGAGATCGCCCGGTCCCGCACGCTCGCCGCGACGACGCGGTCGCGCCTGCTGGCGTCGCACGGCGCGCGGACCACGCTGCGCGGCGCGCCGGTGTGGCTCTCGGACATCGAGGCCGCCGACGGCCCCGGCAGCCCCGTCGTGATCGACCTCGCCGTCGCCTTCGACACCCCGTCCGGCCGCCGCGTGCTGATCACCGGCCTGCCGACGACGCTCTTCAGCGCCTTCCTCGGCAGCTACCTCCAGCGCGTCCCCGGAAGACGCGGCTCCGCGTACGTCGTCGACAGCCGCGGCGTCGTGGTGGCCACGCGCGACCCCCGCACGCGGGTCGGCGAGCCGGTCGCGGAGCCCGGGCTCATCGCCGCGTTCCGGATGGGCGAGAGCGGGATGTTCACCGGCGACCGCCGCTTCACGACGGCGCCGATCCAAAGCAGCGCCTGGAAGACCGTGCTGACCGCGCCCGACGGAGCGCTGCTCGAGTCGATCTCCGGTCAGCGCAAGTGGCTGCCGTGGTTGATCTACGGCGCGCTCGCGGTCCTGGCGTTCGCGTTCCTGGCGCTGCTGCGGCAGCTCGTGTCCCGCAGCGCCGCGCTGTCGTCCTCGAACCAGCAGCTCGCGGCCACGAACGCGCGGCTGGCGAACGCGAACACGATGCTCCGGCACGCGGCAGAGCTGGCCCGGTCGAACGCCGAGCTCGAGCAGTTCGCCTCGATCGCCTCCCACGACCTCCAGGAGCCGCTGCGGAAGGTGCAGACGTTCGCCGCGCACCTGTCGGCGACGGAGAAGGACCGGCTCTCGGAGGAGGGCCAGGACTTCCTGCAGCGGATGAACACGGCCGCGGGGCGGATGCGGACGCTGATCGACGACCTGCTGATGTTCTCCCGCGTCTCGACCAAGGGGCGGCCGTTCGTCCCGGTCGACCTCGGTGACGTCGTCGCGCAGGTGCTGCTGGACCTCGAGATCAGCATCCAGGAGAGCGGCGCGAAGCTCACGATCGGTCCCCTGCCGACCGTCGCCGCGGACCCGGTGCAGATGCGCCAGCTGCTGCAGAACCTCCTCGGCAACGCGCTCAAGTTCCGCCGCCCGGACGTGCCCCCCGAGATCACGCTTCGCGCGACCGTGACCGACGGCATCGCCGACCTGGAGATCACCGACAACGGCCTCGGCTTCGAGCCCCAGTACGCCACGCGCATCTTCCGCGCCTTCGAGCGGCTGCACGGCGCCAGCGCCTACCCCGGCACCGGGATCGGGCTCGCGCTCTGCCGCAAGATCGTCGATCGCCACAACGGCACGATCGCCGCGACGAGCGTCTTGGGCGAGGGCGCGACCTTCACGATCCGGCTGCCGGTCGAGCAGCCCGCCGACGCGGCGCCGACGATGCCGCTCCTGCCCGACCCGGTCGACGAGGAGACCCCCCATGCACTCATCTAGCGCGCCCGCCGATCGCAGCCCGGTCACGATCCTGATGGCCGACGACGACGAAGACGACCGGCTGCTGACGGCCGGCGCCCTGAAGCGCTCGCGCCTGATCAACGACGTCCGCTTCGTCGTCGACGGCGACGACCTCATGCAGTACCTGCGGCGCACGGGGGTCTACGCCCCGGGCGGCCAGCCGGCGCCGCGTCCGGGCCTGATCCTGCTCGACCTCAACATGCCCAAGAAGGACGGACGCGAGGCGCTGGCCGAGATCAAGAGCGACCCGGCGCTGCGCGGGATCCCCGTCGTGGTGCTGACGACGTCCAAGGGCGAGGAGGACATCGCCCGCACCTACGAGCTCGGCGTGAACTCGTTCGTGAGCAAGCCGGTCTCGTTCGAGGAGCTCGCACAGGTGATGCAGACGCTCGCCGGCTACTGGTTCGAGCTCGTCGAACTTCCCGAGCAGGGCCATGCCCGTGGCTGAGGCGCTGCGGATCCTCCTCGTCGAAGACGACGAGGACGACTTCGTGCTGACCCGCAGCATGCTCGGCGCCCAGGGGCAGACGCGGGTCGTCGAGCTCGACTGGGAGCAGCGCTTCGAGACGGCGCTGCGGGCGATCCGCGAAGCCCGGCACGACCTCTACCTGGTCGACTTCCGGCTGGGCGAGCGCACCGGCCTGCAGCTCGTCCGCGAGGCGTGGGAGCGCAACCCGCCGGCGCCCGTGATCCTGCTCACGGGGCAGGACGACTACGAGGTCGACCTGCAGGCGACCGAGCTGGGCGTCACCGACTACCTCGTGAAGGGGACGCTGGACGCGCTCAGCCTGGAGCGCACGATCCGCTACGCGCTGCGCCAGCACCAGACGACGCTGGACCTGCGCCGCAGCGAGGAGCGCTACGCGGTCGCCGTCCGCGCGACCAACGACGGCATCTGGGACTGGGACCTGCAGACCGCGCGGATGCACTACTCCGAGCGCTGGAAGACGCTGCTCGGCTACGACCAGTTCGCGTCTCACCGGCCCGACGCGTGGTTCGAGCTGGTGCACCCCGACGACGTCGAGCGCCTGCGCCACGAGATCGATCACCACCTGGCCGGGGCCAGCCCGCACTTCGAGAGCGAGCACCGGATCCGGCACGCCGACGGCAGCTGGCGCTGGGTCCTCACGCGCGGGCTGGCGACCCGCAACGGCGGCGCGCCGGTCCGCATCACGGGTTCGCTGTCCGACGTCACCGAACGCCACAACGCCCAGCAGCGGTTGATCCACGAGGCGCTGCACGACAGCCTCACGGGGCTGCCGAACCGGACCCTGTTCCTGAACCGTCTCGAGCACTGCCTGCGCCAGCACGCGCGCCAGCCCAGCCTCGGCTGCGCGGTGCTCTACGTCGACCTCGACCGGTTCAAGCTCGTCAACGACAGCCTCAGCCACGCCACCGGCGACCGGCTGCTGGTCGCGCTCGCCCGCCGCATCGAGCAGGTCGTGCGCCCCGGCGACACCGTCGGCCGGCTCGGCGGCGACGAGTTCACGATCCTGCTCGAGGAGATCAGCCGGCCGGAGCAGGCCGCGGAGGTCGCGGGTCGCGTCGGCGACGCGATGGCGGTCCCGATCGACGTCGACGGGCGGATGCTGTCGATCTCCGCCAGCATCGGCATCGCGCACACGTTCGACGCGGAGGCGGACGGCCACGAGCTGATGCGCAACGCGGACATCGCGATGTACGACGCGAAGGCGCAGGGCGGCGGCCGCGCGCGGACGTTCGACGCCAGCATGCACCGGCGCGTGCTCGAGCGGCTGTCGCTGGAGGCGCAGCTGCGCGAGGCGATCGTCGAGGGCCGGCTGCGCACGTTCTTCCAGCCGATCGTCGACCTGCGCACCGGCGAGCTGAACGGCCTGGAGGCGCTCGCGCGCTGGCCCGAGGACGACCGGTCCGTCTCGCCCGCGGAGTTCATCCCGGTGGCGGAGGACTCGGGCCTGATCGCGCCGCTCGGGGAGCTGATGCTGCGCAACGCCTGCGAGACGCTGAGCCGCTGGCGTACCCGCGGTGCCGTCGCGCCCGGCGTGACCGTGAGCGTGAACGTGTCGCTGCGCCAGATCACCGAGGGGAACCTGGTCGAGAAGGTCCGGGCCGCGCTCGGCGACGCGGGCCTCCCCGCCGCCAACCTCGTGCTCGAGATCACCGAGAGCACGCTGATGGAGAACCCGGAGCTGGTCAGCGCCGTGTTGCGGGAGCTGCTCGCGATCGGCGTCAGCCTGCACCTGGACGACTTCGGCACCGGCTACTCGTCGCTCACCGTCCTGCACAACTTCCCCGGCGGCACGCTCAAGATCGACCGCGCGTTCGTCGCCGACATGATCACCCGACCCGAGAGCCACACGATCGTCCGCTCGATCGTCGGCCTCGCGCACAACCTCGGCCTGTGCCTGATCGCGGAGGGCATCGAGGGCCCCGAGCAGGTCGCGGCGCTCGCCGCGCTCGAGTGCGAGCTGGGCCAGGGGTACCACTTCGCCCGGCCGCAGTCGGCGGACGACCTCGAGGCGGGCTACCTGGTGCCCAGGCCGGTCCTGCGCGGTTGACGTGCGAACGGCGGCGGTGTCGCGGTCGGCGGCCCGGGGTACGGCCTGAGCGAATCTGTCGTACGCAGGGAGGAGCATCATGCGCAAGACCATCGCGGCATTCCTGGGCGCGGGAGCCCTGGCCGTGGCGGCATTGCCCGCGGTCGCCGCCGAGCGACCGTCCAAGCGGCCCGACAAGCACCATCCCGGTGCCGGCAAGGGCCACAACAAGCCCGGAGCGCCGTGCGGGAAGACCATCAACCGCGGGCCGGACGCGGGCTACGAGGTCATCTTCGACGGCACGCGCCGCTGCTTCGAGCGCTGGAAGTACGCGGGCGGCTCACAGGTCACGCTGCAGCGTGACGGGACGCTGCGGGCCGCGCCGGGCGCGCCCAACCTCGGCGTGCTCTGGTACGCCGCGCGGCCGTACGGCGACTTCTCGCTGCGGCTGCAGTTCCGTGACGACTCGCCGGTCGCCGGCGTGCGCGCCAACAGCGGCGTGCAGGTGCGCTTCCCGGCGCCCAAGCCGCCCGTCCCCGGCTGCCCGATGACGTTCGACGGCAGCCCGCAGACCGAGAACCCGGCGGCCTGGATCGCCGTCAACTGCGGCCACGAGATCCAGATCAACGACTCGCCCGACGGCGGCACCAACGATCCGCGCAAGACCGGCTCGATCTACGGCTTCGCCGACCTCAACGCCACCCAGGCGCGCGTCACGCCGGCCGGCACCTGGAACGACCTCGAGATCAAGGTCGTCGGCCAGACCTACACCGTCTTCCGCAACGGCGTGAAGATCAACGAGTACGAGAACAAGCCCGGCGTGCCGTTCCCCGGCCGCCCGAACGACCCCGACTCCAGCTCCCGCGGGCTGGTCGGCTACCTCGGCCTGCAGGCGCACGGCGCCCCGCAGGACGTCGTCTCGTTCCGCAACATCCGCGTGCTGGACATCTCCGCCCAGTAGCGCCCGCCCATCCCGTCGGCCGAGCGATCGCTCGGCCGACGGTGCGGTCCCGTAGCGTTCGGTGAATGAGTGATCCAATCTCTCAGGCATCGGCGCTCGACTTCGCGGATGCCGGCTTCCGCGCCGATCCGTACCCGGTCTACCGCCACCTGCGCGACGCGGCCCCGGTGACCTATCACGAGCCGTCGGACGCCTGGTTGGTGGCCCGCCACGAGGACGTGCACCGGACGCTGCGCGACGAGCGTCGCTTCTCGAACGGCTCCGGCTCGCGCGCCGACCCCGTCGTCGCGGTCGTCGGCGCCGGGGACCTGCTGAACCTCGACCCACCGCGGCACGACGTCCTGCGCCGGATCGTCCGCGCGCCGTTCGCACCACCCGCGGTGGCCGAGCTCGAGCGCGCGCTGCGGGCGCAGGTGGAACGCCTCGTCGCCCCGCTGGCGGATGCGGGCGCGGGCGACCTGGCGGCCGACGTCGCCTGGCCGCTCCCCGTGTGGACGATGCTGCGCCTGCTCGGGGCGCCCGAGGCCGACGTCCCGCGCGTGACCGCCCTGGTGCGCGCGCTCGACCAGCCGGGCGGCGTGGCGCTCGACGAGCTGCGGCGCCTGCGGCGCTACGTGGAGGAGACGATGGAGACGACGGACGAAGGGCTCGTCGCCGACGTCGTGGCGGCGTCCGCGGCCGGGGAGCTGACGCGCGAGGAGGGCGCCGGCCTGGTGATGGGACTCCTGCTGGCGGGCACGGCGACCGTCGCCTGCCTGATCGCCAACGGCGCGCTCGTCCTGCTCCGCCATCCGCGGCAGCGGCAGCGCCTGCGCGACGGGTCGGTCACGCCCGCGATGACCGTCGAGGAGCTGCTCCGGTTCGAGTCGCCGGTGCAGGTGCTCCCGCGGCGCACCACCGTGCCGGTCACGCTCGGCGGCTCCACCATCCCCGCCGACGCGACGGTGCTCCTGCTGCTGGGCTCGGCGAACCGGGACGAGCGGCGCTTCGTGCACGCGGACGCGCTCGACCTCGGCCGCCGCGCCCGGGGCGCGGTCGCCCTGGGTGGCGGGATCCACTTCTGCCTCGGGGCCGCGCTCGCCCGCCTGGAAGGGCGGGTCGCGTTCGAGCGGATCTTCCGGGATCTCGGGCCGCTGGAGCTCGCCGGCGAGCCGGAGCGCCTGCCGTCCGCGGACGTCCGCGGGCTGCTGCGGCTGCCGGTCCGGAAGGCGCGCTCCGGCTGACCGCCACTTGCTACGGTCCGGGAAGCACGTGGTTGCGCCTAGGGTTCCGCGCCGGGACCGCGCCGACTGGCCAGTGACAATGAGGACCCGGCGGGCTGGACCGAGCGGCGCCAGGGCCGGCAGCGCCGGCTCCACACCTCACGGGACAAAAACCCCGAGGGCTTCGTTCACCCCTGCCCGCATCGCGGGCGATCGAAGGAGCCCTCATGTCCTCAGCGTCCCAAGTAGCGATCCTGATCGCGGCCGGCGTGGCCGCCGGGCTCGTCGGAAGCGCAGGCGGGATCACCTCGCTGGTCTCCTTCCCGGCGCTGCTGGCGGTGGGCGTCCCGGCGCTCGATGCGGCCGTGACCAACAACGTCGCCCTCGTGGCCTGCTGGCCCGGCTCGGCGCTCGCCTCCGGTGAGGAGCTGCGCGGTCGCGTGCGCTGGCTGTGCCGGTGGTGCGTGGTCGCCGCGGCCAGCGGCGCGCTCGGCGCCGGGCTGCTGTTCTCGACCCCGCCGGGCCTGTTCGCGCGCATCGCCCCGTGGCTCGTGCTCGGCGCCACGCTGGTGCTGCTGGTCGAGCCGCGGCTCACGGCCTGGCGCGAACGCCGCGGAGCACGCCAGGCGCCGTGGACCCTGCTCACCGTGCTGACCGTCGTCTCGGTCTACAACGGCTACTTCGGAGCGGGCGCGGGCGTGATGACGCTGACGTTGATGCTGGTGCTCGTCGACGGCTCCTTGCCCACGGCCAACGCCCTCAAGAACATGCTGATCGGCGCCGCCTCGGTCAGCTCGGCCGTCGTCCTCGCGCTGTCGACGCCGGTCACCTGGTCGCACGTGGCACCGCTCGCGGCGGGGATGCTCGTCGGCAGCAACCTCGGACCCCGGGTCGCGCGCCGTGTGCCGGCGTGGGCGCTGCGGCTGCTGATCGTCGCGCTCGGGCTCGCGCTGGCCGCCGAGCTGTGGGCGTCGACCACGTGACCCCGCCGGCGCTCGCTGTGTCAAGCTCTTGACGTGACGCGCGTCGACCTCGACACCTCGATCGGCTACGCGCTCAAGCAGACCGCCACGGCGCTGAGGACCGCGATGGAAGCCTCGCTGCGCCCGCTCGGGCTGAGCGTGCCGCAGTACTCGTGCCTCGAGATCCTCGACGCGCGGCCGGAGATCTCCAACGCAGACCTCGCCCGCGGCGTGTTCGTGACGCGCCAGGCGATGCACCAGCTGCTCGGTGGCCTCCAGGACGCCGGCCTCGTCAGCGCCGGCGGCCAGGGCCGCATCCAGCGCTACTCGCTGACCGCTGAAGGACGACGGGCCGTCAAGGCCGCGTCCGCGGCGGTCGCCGGCGTGGAGGAGCAGATGCTGTCCGGGTTGGAGGCCACCGAGCGGCAGCGGCTTCTCGGCGACTTGGAGCGATGCCGCATCGCCCTCTCGTCAAGTTCTTGACATTTGTCAAGTTCTTGACGTAGACTGGACGGCGTTGACCCGCTTCCAGAGGAGCTCCTGATGCCCGCCACCGGGCCCGACTTCATCTCCCTCCAGGTCCGTGACCTCGACCGCTCCGCCGCGTTCTACGAGCGGTACCTCGGGCTGACCCGCAACCCCGCGGGCCCGCCGCACGCCGTCGTCTTCGCCACCCAGCCGATCGCCTTCGCCGTCCGTGACGCGCTGCCCGGCGTCGACCTCGACGCCGTCGAGGCGCTGGGCGCCGGCATCGCGGTGTGGCTTCACGCCCCGGACGCGCAGGAGATCCACGACGCACTCGCCGAGGACGGGGCCACGATCGTGACCGAGCCGTTCGACGGGCCGTTCGGCCGCACGTTCACCTTCGCCGATCCCGACGGCTACCAGATCACCCTGCACAGCCAGGGCTGAGCGGCCGTCAATGCCATGTGACGCCCGCCGTGAGCGACCGTGCGGGCGTGGCCGGCGGCAGGGACACGTCGCAATCGCCCGTGGGCCGTCGAACCGGGCTCACCGCGCCGGCTCGCGGACCGTCAAGCCCTCATGACGGTGGCGTCTCGTTCCTGTCCCGCTGACGCAGCGCGCTTTTTGCCGGGGCGGCGTTGCGGGGACCTCCCTGGCGTCAGCCACATCTCTTAGGAGGCCCCTTTGTCCAAGGTCAGATTGGCCGCTTCGGCGGTCATGCTCTCGTGCGCCCTCATGCTCGTCGGCGGCGCCGGCATCGCGAGCGCGCAGGACGCTCCCCGTCTTACGCAGGTCCTGCCCATGTCCGGAACCGTCACCAAGGGCGGCAAGGCGTTCAAGGGCAAGCAGTTCACCGGCACCTACACGATCGACCGCTTCGTGCAGAGCGGCGGCAAGCTCTACTCGGTGGGCACGCTCAAGGGCAAGGTCCGCAACAAGCGCATCAGCAAGGAGAACGTGCGCGTGCCCGCGACGCTCGCCAACAACGCCGCCGCCCCCGCCTCCGGCGCGCAGGCGAGCCAGGTCCCGCCGCTGCCGCTGCCGCCGCTGCCGGCCGGCAACGCCTGCTCGATCCTGTCGCTCGACCTCGGGCCGATCAACCTGAACGTCCTCGGCCTCGTGGTGCGCACGAACCAGATCCAGCTCCGCGTCGACGCCGTCCAGGGCCCCGGCAACCTGCTCGGCAACCTGCTGTGCGGGATCACCGGCCTGCTGAACCCGGCGACGGGCGGCACGCCGGTCGCGAACACCCCGCTCGCGCAGCTCGCCCAGATCCTCAACGCGCTGCTCGCGCTCTCGCCGCGCACGGCCTGAGCGAGTGCACCCCTGACTCGGGACGCTGCCTCCTTGGGCAGCGACCGAGCAGGTGGGGCAGATGCCGTCGACGTCTTCGGCCCGCGGCCGCCGCCGCTCGCCGTCAGCGCTTGGCGTGAGCCGCCGCGCGGATCACCTTGGCCACGGCGGCCGGCTGCGAGATCAGCGACAGGTGCGACGCCTTGACCCTGATGATGTGCGCCTTCGCGCGGGTGGCCATGAACGTCTGCAGCGCCGCGGGGAGGATGTGGTCCTCCGTGCCGATCAACGACCAGGACGGGATCGTCCGCCAGGCGGGCGTGCCGGTCTTCTCCACGAACGCGTTCGCGGCGATCGGCCGCTGCGTCGCGGCCAGCACCGCCGCCTGACGCTTCGGCAGGTCGTTGGCGAGCGCGCTCGGGAACGCCGCGGGCTTGAAGTACCAGTCGCTGACCCCCTCGGGCGCGCCCGGGAACGGGACGGAGTCGAACAACGTGCTCGGGTCGGGACCGGGCTGGCCCTTCGGCGTCAGCAGCGACAGGACGCTGTCGCCCGTGTCCGGGATGAAGGCGTCGACGTACACGAGCGCCTTGACGTTCGCGTTCCCGGTCGCCGCCTCGGTGATGACCGCTCCGCCGTACGAATGCCCCGCGAGCACGATCGGCCCCTTCACCGTCTTCAGGTAGGCGGAGAGGGAGGCGGCGTCGGCCTGCAGGCCGCGCAACGGGTTGGGCGGTGCGACGACGGTGTAGCCGTCGTCCTGGAGCGTCCGGGTGACGCCCGCCCAGCTCGAGCCGTCAGCCCACGCGCCGTGCACCAGCACGACGGTCGGCTTGGGCTTGGCCGGGGCGGCCTGCGCGGAGGACACGGCGAACAGCGTCGCCAGCGCGGCGGTGACGGCGACGACGGTCCCGGAGACGCGGGACACGGGGAGGAGCGACATTGATGCCTTTCGCAGGGCCGACGGGGTGTCGGCGGTGTGGAAGCTCCTGAATCTGGCGCGGCGGGCGCGGCCTCGCATACGTCAGCTGACGGCACCTCCGGCCGCCGATGACGTACGCGGCTCCGCGGCCGGCGCCAGTGCCGCGCTCAGCTCGCCCCGGGAGCGGATGCCCAGCTTGGGGAAGATCCGGTACAGGTGCGTGCTGACCGTGCGGTGCGAGAGGTACAGCCGCTGACCGATCTCGCGGTTGGAAAGCCCTTCGGATGCGAGCTGCGCGATCTGCAGCTCCTGGGCGGTGAGCTGATCGCGTGCCGCGGGGACCCGGAGGCGGCTCCGCTCGCCCGACGCGCGCAGCTCCTCGCGTGCCTGGTCGCCCCACGGCGCGCAGCCGAGCGCGTCGAAGGTGTCCCGCGCGGCCCGCAGGAGCGGTCGGGACTCGGCGACCCGCCGCTGCCGTCGCAGCCACCGGCCGTAGGCGAGCTGCACCCGCGCCCGCTGGAACGGCCAGCGCCGCAGGTCGTCCGCGAGCGCTCGCTCGAAGTGCGCCCCGGCCGCTTCGGGCTCGCTGAGGAGCGCCCGGGCGTGCGTGAGCGCCAGGGCGACCCAGGTCCCCGGGAGGTCGCCGGCCCGCGCCTCGACCTCGGCCAGGCGTCGCCGCGCGGCGGGAAGCTCGTCCACGTGCCGCGCCGCCTCGGCCAGGTCCGCGATCACCCACATCGACATCACCGGGTGATGGGCGGGATCGCCGGGGTCGAACAGCGAGTCGGCGTAGCGGTAGGCGTCGGCGAACCGTCCGGCGGCGAGCGCGGCCAACGCTCTGCCGCTCTGCGCGTAGGCCACGGCGTGTCGCGCTCCGGTCGCCTCCGCGGCGACGTCGGCGCGGGCCGCGAGCTCGTCCGTCGTGCGCTCCCGGTCGCGCATCGCGGCGACGAGCGCCATCGACGCGTTGGCCGCCGCGAGCGCCCACACCGGCTCGCGCATCTCCTCCACGATGCGCCGGCCCTCTTCGGCGGCCGTGAGCGCGTTGTCGCACTCACCCAGCCGCGCGGCCATCTGCGCCCGGCTGACCAGCGGGCGGCACAGCCGCCCGGGCCGTCCGTCGCGGCGCAGCCCGTCGGCCGCCACGGCCAGCAGGTCGCTGCCGACGTCGAACGCACCGACGACGAGCGCGGACAGGCCGAAGTACTGGGCGGCATCAGGCTGAAGCTTGCGTCCGTCTCCCAGTCGTCGCAGGCGTTCGAAGACGAGCTCCGCGTGCCCCAACGGGTCCGCGAACGCGAAGATCGCGAACACCAGCGGGTCCTCGGCCTCGGCCCCGCCGAGCTCGCGCACCGAGGCGGCGATGCGCTGCCGGGTCGCCTGACCGGGCTCTGCGCCGAACCACCACGTGCGCGAGACGAGCAGCCACAGGAGCTGCAGCCACAAGCCGGTGTCCCCGGCGCCCCGCGCGGACTCCGCCGCCTCGAGGATCTCCGCGTCACGACCGTCGCCGCCGGACGGATGGAAGAACCCCATCTCCTCGACGTAGATCACCCGTGCCCGCTCCCACTCGCTCAGCGGCCACCGCTCGACCTCGGCCAGGGCCTCGCGGACCAGGTCCCAGCGCCCGAGCTCCACGGCCAGCGTCGCCGCCGTCAGCAGACGCCGCGCGCGTCCGCTCGGCCGGCCGAGCTCGGCCGCGCGGTCGAGCGCCGCGACCGCGACGGCCAGCGCGCCCCGGTGGCGAGCGCGCTCCGCCGCCTGTTCGAGCTCGACCGCGACGTCCTCGTGCTCGCCCGTCAGCAGTGCCGCGTGGTGCCAGGCCCGTCGATCCGGGTCGTCGGCCAGCACGTCGGCGAGCGCCTGATGTGCCCGCTGACGGTCGGCCAGGCTCGCGCTCCGCAGGATGGCCGAGCGCACGAGCGGATGCCGGAACTCCAGCGTGCGCGCGTGCTCGACGGTGACGATCCCCGCGTCGACCGCGGAAGCGATCGCGTCGAGCCCCATCCCGTTCCGCGACAGCACGCCCGCGGCGTGCAGGATCGGCCCGAGTGCGGCGTCCTCCGTCGACGCGCCCACCAGCAGCAGCAGGCGCGTCGGCTCCGGCAGCTCCGCCACGCGCCCGGCGAAGGCGCGCTCCAGGCGGTCGGTCAGCGGCACCGTGTCCGGGGTGGCGGCATCCCCGCCGACCCCGCGCCGTGCCGCCGGAAGCTCCAGCACCGCGAGCGGGTTGCCGGCCGCCTCGCGCAGCACCTGCGTCCGCACCGCCGCGTCGAGCGACGGCGCCGACCGGTCGAGCAGCTCGGCGGCCGCGGCGTCGTCGAGCCGGTCGAGGCGATGCTCGGGCAGCCCGACGTCGCCGAGCACCGCGCCGTACCCGTCGCGGATCGCGACGAGCAGGAGGATCGGGTCGGCCTCGATCCGCCGCGCCAGGACGCGAGCACGTCCACGGTCGGCCGGTCGAGCCACTGCGCATCGTCGACGACCACCAGCAGGGGCCGCTCCTCGGCCACCTCCGAAAGCAGGTCGAGCGTCGCCATCGCGACGCGAAACGGCTCCGGCTCGACGTCGTCCCTGAGCCCGAACGCCGCGTCCAGCACGGCCTGGTGGAGCGCGGGCAAGGTCGTGACGCGCCGGCGCACCAGACGCAGCAGCTGGTGCAGTCCGGCGTAGGGCAGGTGCGTCTCGGACTGCACGCCGACCGTCGTCAGCACACGCAGCTCGCGCTCCTGAGCCGTCCGCACCGCCTCCGCCAGCACGCGCGACTTCCCGATCCCCGGCTCGCCCCGGAGGACCAGCGCGTCGCCCCGCGTGTCCACCGCGGCGAGCAGCGACGCGAGCATCCGCCGTTCCGGGTCGCGACCGACGAGCGGCACGGCTGCCTTGAGAGCTTCGCGCATTGACGCCTCACATCTTTCCAATCGTGGAGCGACCTCTCCCTCCGTCGCCGCTGACCCGTAGCCTGACGGCGTGCCCGAGCCTCGCAGCGGCGCCGGCCTCGCGCGCCTGATCGCCGACCCCGCCCACGGACCGCTCCCCGCCCTGATGCTCGTGTTGACCGTGCTCACCGGCGTGGTCGACGCCGTCAGCATCCTCAGCCTGGGGCGGGTCTTCGTCGCCAACATGACCGGCAACGTCGTGTTCGTCGGCTTCGCCGTGGCCGGTGCCAGTGGGTTCGCGCTCTCGGCGTCGCTGTCCGCGCTGGCCGGCTTCCTCTGCGGCGCCGCGCTGGGCGGTGCCGCGGTCGAGCGCCTCCGGACCCACCGAGGACGGTTGCTCGCCGTCGTCACCGCGGCCGAGCTCGGGCTCGTCGTCGTCGCGCTGCTCGTGGTCGCGCTGGCGGGCGCGAGCCTCGGCACGGGCGAGAAGGTGGCGATCGCCGCGTTGCTGGCGTTGGCCATGGGCGCGCAGAACGCCGCGGTGCGGGACCTGAAGGTCTTCGACCTCACGACCACCGTGCTGACGATGACCCTGACCGGCATCGCCGCCGACTGGCGGCAGCACGACCGCTTCGCGATCGCCCGTCGCCTGCTCGCGGTGCTCGCGATGTTCGCCGGCGCGGCCGTCGGCGCGCTGCTGGTGCTCGAAGTCAGCAACGAGGCCGCGCTCGCCCTCGCCGCGCTGCTGCTCGCGGTCGTCACCGGCGTGGCCGTGGCGGGCAGTCGCGTGAGCGCCACCTGGCACGCCGCATCGTCGAAGTGACCGTCCGCCGGCGGACCCCGGTCCCCTCGCGGCAGGCCCGGCGAGAGGGGTAGTGACAGGGCACCCCCGTTCCCGCTCGCCGGACCTAGTGTGGTCGACGTGGACGGAACCGCGACCGAAAGGAGCCGTCCGGCGATGGCCCGTACGACCACTGCTCCGACGCTGCAGCTGAACAACGGCGTCACCATGCCCGCCCTCGGCCTCGGCGTCTTCCAGAGCCCGCCCGAGGAGACGACGGCAGCCGTCGAAGCCGCGCTGCGCGCCGGCTACCGCCACATCGACACGGCGGCCGCGTACTTCAACGAGCGCGAGGTCGGCGACGCCGTCCGCGCCTCGGGGCTGGACCGATCCGAGGTGTTCCTGGAGACCAAGATCTGGATCTCCGACTACGGCTACGACGAGACCCTGCACGGGTTCGAGAAGAGCGCCGGCAAGCTCGGCGTCGAGCAGATCGACCTCCTGATCCTGCATCAGGCGCTGCCCTCGGACTTCGACCGCACGCTCGACGCCTACCGCGCGTTGGAGACGCTGCTGGCCGACGGCAGGGTCCGTGCGATCGGCGTCAGCAACTTCATGGTCGACCACCTCACCCGGCTGCTCGACCATGCGTCGGTCGTCCCGGCCGTCAACCAGATCGAGCAGCACCCGTACTTCCAGCAGGCCGAGGTGCAGGCGTTCGGCGAGCGGCACGGCATCCTGGCGCAGGCGTGGTCCCCGATCGGCGGCATCACGTTCTACCGCGACAGCGGGCACGCCAACGCGCTCGAAGATCCGGTGATCACCGAGATCGCGAGCGCGCACGGCAAGTCCCCGGCGCAGGTCATGCTCCGCTGGGGCCTGCAACACGGCCGCTCGGTGATCCCGAAGTCCACCAACCCGGCCCGGATCGCCGAGAACCTCGACGTCTTCGACTTCGAGCTCTCCGCTGAGCAGCTGTCCGCCCTCGACGGCCTCGAGACCGGCAAGCGCGGCGGCCCGGCGCCCGAGGACGTGACCCTCGAGACGTTCGGCCGCGACATCCCGGAGGCCTGAACGATGGACCACCGCCCGCTCGGACGCACCGGCGTCCAGGTCTCCAGCCTCTGCCTCGGCACGATGATGTTCGGCGCGTGGGGCAACAAAGGGCCGCCGCGACGACGTCGTCCTCGCCACCAAGTTCTTCATGCCGATGGGCGACGACGTCAACCGGCGCGGGCCCTCGCGACGCTGGATCATGACCGCGGTCGAGGACTCCCTCCGACGCCTGCAGACCGATCACATCGACCTCTACCAGGTCCACCGCCCCGACCCGGCCGTCGACTACGAGGAGACGCTCGGCGCGCTCACCGACCTCGTCCGCCAGGGCAAGGTGCGGTACATCGGGTCCTCCTCGTTCTCGGGTTCGCAGATCGTCGAGGCGCAGGTCACCGCGCGTGACCGCAACCTCGAGCGCTACCGCACCGAGCAGCCGCCCTTCTCGCTGCTCACCCGCAGCATCGAGCTCGACGTCCTCCCGACCGCCCGGCGCCACGGCATGGGCATCCTCACCTACAGCCCGCTCGGCGGGGGCTGGCTCTCCGGCAGTTGGAGCGCCGACTCCTCGCCGACCTCGCCCGCCCGCCAACGCCTCGCGGCGCGCTTCGACATGTCCCTGCCCGAGAACCAGCGCAAGCTCGAAGCCGTCCAAGCGCTCCAGCAGGTGGCCGACGACGCCGGCCTGACGATGATCGAGCTGGCGATCGCGTTCG
Organism: Solirubrobacter pauli; assembly: GCF_003633755.1. Classification (GTDB taxonomy): domain Bacteria; phylum Actinomycetota; class Thermoleophilia; order Solirubrobacterales; family Solirubrobacteraceae; genus Solirubrobacter; species Solirubrobacter pauli. The sequence continues at coordinate 3,058,154 of NZ_RBIL01000001.1, read as the reverse complement.
CGATCACCCACCCGGCCGTGACCTCAGCGATCATCGGGCCGCGCACCATGGAGCAGCTCGAGAGCCAACTGCCCGCGGCCGACGTGACGCTCACCGCCGCCGTGCTCGACCGCATCGACGAGATCGTCAAGCCCGGCGTGAACCTCAACCCCGCCGACACCAGCTACGGCGAGCAGGTCCTCGCGCCGGCGCTGCGGCGCCGCTGAGCGGTCGCTCATCGTGCGATGCACGGGCGTCCGGCCGCACCGATGGTGACCGGCATGGGACGAGCTCGGGCTACCGCGCGCGCAGGCCGTCGAGCGCGATGTTCAGCACGCGCTCGCGCTGCGCGTCGTCGGCGTAGGTCGATGCGACCATCCCGGAGATCATCCGCAGGACGTCGTCGAGGTTGACGTCCTCACGGAGCTCGCCGGCCTGCTGGGCGCGCTCGAAGATCGGGAGCGCGGACGCCAGCATCGCTCCCTTGCAGGCCCGGAACACCTCGGAGTCCGTGTTGAGCGCCTGCAGCAGCGCGAGCTTGGTCGGGACGTAGCGGGCGAAGCGGTCCAGCCAGGCGGTGAACGCGTCCCACGGCTCGAGCTCGGCGATGTCTCGCGCGGCCAGGCAGAGCTCCTCGACCTCGCCGGCGTAGACGGCCTCGAGCAGGTCCTGCCGGGTCGGGAAGTTGCGGTACAGCGTCCCGATGCCGACGTTCGCCTTGCGGGCGATGTCCTCCAGCGACGCGTCCGTGCCGTGCGCGGCGAACGCGTCGCGCGCGGCGGCCAGCACGGCGTCGAAGTTGCGGCGCGCGTCGGCACGGTGCGGACGCCGGGCGGCGATGTCGAGGATCGGGGGTTGCGGTGCGGACATCTCTGGGTTGATCGCTTGAAGTGGAGGATAGCCTCCGATAGAGTGGAGGCAAGCCTCCAGATAAACGGAGTTCTACCTCCACTCTGCAAAGGACCCGCTTGACCGCTCTTTCCTCCCCCACTCCCCGCCGCTCCTCCCGCCCGACCGCGTCCGCCCGCGTGCGCCGGCGCTCCGACCAGGCCGTCATCAACCAGTGGCTGCTCGAGCAGTCCGCGCCGGTGCGCCGCGTGGAATCGCCGTCAGCCGACGCGAGACGCGCCGCGCGCTCCGAGCGCCGTCGCGGCGAGCGCGCGTAGCAGCGCGAGCCGTTCGCCGTCCCGGGTCGCCGGGTCGGCGTGGAACACGATCAGCCGCTGGTGCGGCGCGGCCTCGACCACGAAGGCGTCGTGGTCGAGCACGAGCTCGCCGACGTCCGGATGCGCGAAGCGCTTGCGGCCGTCGCGCTTGCGTCTCGCCTCGTGCTTCGCCCACAGCTTCTGGAACGCCGGGCTGGCCAGGGACAGCTCGCCGACGAGCGCCGCGAAGCGCTCGTCGTGTGGATGCGCCGCCGCCGCGGCGCGCAACGCCGCCACGAACGTGCGCTGCACCTCGGCCAGGTCCGAGTAGACCTCGCGCGTGGCGGGATCCAGGAACGCGTCCCGGACCACGTTGCGGTCGACGGCGAACGAGGGCAGCAACGTGCGCGCGAGCGTGTTCGCCACCAGCACGTCCTGGCGCGCCCCGAGGATCAGCGCGGGGGCGTCGATGTGCCGGTCGAGCAGCCGCGCCAGCTCCGGCCGGACCCGTTCGGCGGCCGATCCTCGCGGCGGTGCCGCCGGGACCGTGGCGGCGACGAGCGCGTGCAGGTGATGCCGTCCCTCCTCGTCGAGTGCGAGCGCCGACGCCAGCGCTTCCACCACGGACCCGGACGGACGCCGGTCGTGCCCCTGCTCCAGCCGCACGTAGTACGCGACGCTGATCCCCGCGAGCAGCGCCACCTCCTCCCGCCGCAGGCCCGGCACGCGCCGGCGCCCGCTGTCCGCCAACCCGACCTCGAGCGGCAGGACCTGCTCACGGCGCGCGCGGAGGAACTCGGCGAGGGGGCCCATCGCCATCGAGGCTAGATCCTCGCGCACCGGCGACGGTGTCCCTGCGACTCATACCCTCGGCTCGGATCTTCACGGCCGGAACGGGTGCGGCGACGGTGCTGAGCATGCACTCGACCTGGATGATCACCGGCATCTCCCGCGGCCTGGGCCGCGAGCTCGCCCGGACCCTGCTCGCGGCCGGCGCGACCGTCGTCGGCACCACCCGCACCGGCACCGCCGACCTCGCCCACGAACGTCTCCGGCTCCTGCCGCTCGACGTCACCGACCCGGAGGCGACGCCCGCCGCCGTCGCACGCGCCGTCGAGCTGACCGGCGGCCTGGACGTCGTCGTCAACAACGCGGGCTTCGGCCTCCTCGGCCCGATCGAGGCGACGTCCGAGGCCGAGGCCCTCGCGATCCTCCAGACGAACCTGCTCGGCCCGTGGCGCGTGATCGCCGCCGCCGCGCCGCACCTTCGCGGGCGCGGCGCGGGCCACATCGTCAACGTGTCCTCGATCGCCGGCCTGGCGCCGCTCGGCGGCTCGGGCGTCTACGCCGCCGCCAAGGCGGGCCTCAGCGCGCTCACGGAAGCCCTCGCCGCCGAGCTCGCCCCCTTCGGCGTGGGCGTGACGAGCGTCGAGCCCGGCTCCCTGCGCACCGACTTCTTCTCCGACGCCTCGATCCGCCTCACGTCCGCCCAGCCGGCGGCGTACGCCGACACCGTCGGCGCGGTCGTGTCGACGATGACCGGCCGCTCCGGCGCCGAGCAGGGCGATCCCCGCAAGGTCGCCCAGCTGATCATCGACGCGGTCAACGACCCGCAGCCGCCGCGGCACCTCGTGATCGGCAGCGACGCGCTCACCCGCAGCCGCGCGAACGTGGCCGCGCTGCTCGACGACATCCGGCGCTGGGAGTCCCGCTCCGCCGCCACGGGGTTCAGCGCCTGAGGGTCCGCAACGCAACAGCGTCACGAACGGCCGGAACGCCGGACGAGCAGCGGCGGTTCAGCTCCCGCTCAGCGCGGTCTTGCAGTCGGCCGTGATCGCGCGGAAGCGATCGCGGACAGCCGCCACCTGGTCTCTGGCACGGTCTCCCTCGAGCAGCAGGGCGAGCGCGGACACGTACGCCTTCGCGCACTCGCCGGCGATCGCCGCACGCGACTTGGCGACCTCCGCGTCGGCCACCGCCTTGTCGCGCTCGGCGTGGGCCTCGTCGGCCTCCGCTTCGGCTTTGCCGGTCTTCGCCTCCGCCTGGTCGACCTCGGCTTGGGCCCGGTCGGCTTCGCCGGTGGCCTGCTCGGCTTCCTCATTCGCCTCGGCGAGGTCCGCGTCCGCCTCCTCGGCCGCCTTGCGTGCCCGCACGGCGGCGGCAGTGGCGGCGGTGGCGGCCGCGGCGGCGGCCCGGCCGACCTTCTTGGCCTCGGCGACGTCCTGCTCGGCGGTGGTCAGCGCCTCGCTCGTGGCGTCCAGCTGCTGGGCGACATCGCTGTACAACGCCGCGGCCTGGTCGGCCGCGGTGGCGCCGGCCTGGGCGGCCTGGTCCACCTGGGTCTGCAGCTGCTGGTTGTCCTGCTCGGCGCTGTCGAGGTCGGACCGGAGCACGAGCGCCCAGGCGACCGCACCGGCGGCGAGCAGCGCCAGCGCGGCGCTGACCCAGATCCATGCGCTTCGGCGCTTCCTGGGCGTGGCGGATGCAGCGCTCGCGGCATCGTCGCTCGTCGAGCCGGCGAGGTCGCGGTCAGGTTCGCGCGGCGGCTGAGAACCGGGATCTTCCACGTGTGCGTCCCACTCCGTGTTCGCGGTGCCCGGAATCTAGGCGCGGGCGACGGGAGGTCGTCATCCGATCGGGGTGACGCGGTCCGACCGCTCGCGGGGGCCGGGGTGCGAGCTGCCGCCGATCAGATGCAGCTCGCGGGCGCGGGCGACCGCCTCGCCGCGGTGCCCGACGTTCAGCTTGCGGTAGATGCTTCGCAGATGCGTCTTGACGGTGTTGGTCGTCAGGAACAGCTCGCCGGCGATCTCGCGGTTCGACAGGTTGGTCGGGAGGTAGCGCAGGACCACCTGCTCCCGGTCGCTCAAGGGCTCGAGCACGGGAGCGACGGGCGTGGTGTCGCGCCCGTTGCCCGCGAGCAGGCCGAGCAGCCCGATGACGTGCTTGTGGTGGGGCGTCGGCGCGCGGATCTGATCACGGAGCAGTCCCTCCAGGTGAACGCCGGCGAAGTCGACGAACGGCCGGCAACACCCCGTTCGGGCCGAGAGCGTGAGCGCCTGGTCCAGCGCCACCCGGGCGGCTCCCGCATCGTTGAGCTGCCGGTGAGCGACCGCCTCGAGGATCCCGCGCTCGATGACCGGGAGTGGGCGGACGTCGTGCTGATGGTGTGCACCGAAGGTCTCGAGCGCCCGTGCCGGGCGCCCTTCCGCCAGCTGCAGGCATGCTTCGGCGACCTGCACGATCGGCGTGGTGTGGTGAAGGACGGGGTCGATCGCCGCTCGGGCGTCGTCCAACCGTCCGGCGAGGAGGTGCAGCCGGGCTCGCAGGCAGCTTGCGCCGACGCGCTCTGACACGAGGGTCGAGCCTCCGGTGTGACGGGCTTCCCAGTCCTCGAGCTCGCGGAGCCCTTCGACCGGATGGCCGCGCGTGCCCGCCAGCCGTGCGCGTGTGTGCGCGAGCGCGAAGTCCAGATGCGGACGCCGGGCGACGGCGATCGCCACGGTCGCGTTGTCCAGGTGGGCACGGCATGGCTCGTCTCGGCACGCGTCCAGGGCGGCGACGGCCAGCGCGATGTGCGCGGACGCCGTGGCGCTGGCGTTGACCCAGCCGCGGCGAGCGGCCAGCGCGAGCGCGTCGTCGGCGCAGCGCAGGTCACTCGCGGGGCCGCCGGCGAGCACGCGCGCGTACGCCAGGTCGCCTCTCGCGGAGATCGCGAGCTGGTCGAGGCCGGAGCCGTCGGCTTCGGCGATGGCGCGTGACAGCTGCTCCTCGGCGCGGTCGAAGCGCTCCGCCCATGCCGCCGTCTCACCGAGCCTCGCCCGTACCAGCGCCCGCCGCTCCCGGCTCGGCTCGCGTCCGCGGCCGGGCGGCTCGGCCAACAGCTCGTCAGCCGCTTCCAGCGCGGTCTCGTAGCGACCTTCCATCCGGGCGGTCGCGAGGCGAGCCAGCGCGAGCGTCGCCCGGTAGCGCTCGCGGTGATCGTCGGGAAGTGACGCGGCCGCACGTTCAGCATCGGCGAGGTGGCGGTGCGCATCGGTGCCGTCGCCGCGGTCGAGGGCCGCGCACGCCAGTGCGCCGGCCAGCACGGGATCCTGGCTGCGCCACGGCTCCGGTACCGCCGCGATCGACGCGATGACCTCGGCAGCGTACGGACTCGTGTACAGCTCGAACCAGTTGGTCGCCACGATCGCGGCGGCCACTTCCCACGCCTCCGCGAGCACCGCGTGCTTGAGCGCCTCGGCGGGGCGCGCGTGGGCGGCGTACCAGTCGGCGGCGCGTCGTCGCAAGGTGCGCACCTCGTCGCCGAGCACGGCGTGCGCGCGGGTTCGCAGGACACGCGCGAACAGCGTGTGGAAGCGGTACCACTCGCCGCGACCGTCGCACGGGGTGATGAAGGCGTTCGACCGCTCGAGCGCGGCGAGCGTGTCAGCGCCGTCGCCGGCGCCGGTGAGCGCGTCGGCCAGCTCGCCGCAGACGGTGTCGAGCAGGCAGGTGCGCAGCAGGAACGACCGCACCGGCGGAGGCTGCTGGTCGAGGACCTCGGCCAGCAGGTAGTCCGCCACCGTTCGATCGTCTCCGGCGAACTGCGTCACGAACGCCTCGGGGTCCGCGTGCCCTCGCAGGCCGAGCGCCGCCAACCGCAGGCCCGCCGACCACCCTTCCGTGCGCAGGCGCAGCGCGCGGATCAGCTTCGGACCCAGGTCGAGCCCATGCGCCTGAAGCAGCGCCGCCGCCTCGTCCTCCGTGAACGCGAGGTCGCGGCCGCGGATCTCCACCAGCCGCCCACTGAGGCGAAGGCGGTGCAGTGGCAGCGGCGGCTCGGAGCGCCCGATCAGCACCAGGCGAACCGCCCCGGGCAGATGCACGAGCAGGGAGGACAGCTGCGCGAGGCACGGGCGTGAGCGGATGTACTGGAGGTCGTCGAACACGAGCGCCACCGGTTCCGGCAGCTCGGCCAACGCGTTGACCAGCAGCGGCGCGAACACCCCTTCCGAGCGGTCCAAGGGGGCGGCGAGCTCCGCCAGCGCTGACCCGGGCGGGGCCACGCCGGCCCGCTCGAGTGCGACCAGCACGATGTTCCAGAAGCGCTCAGGTGCGTTGTCGGATGGCTCCAAGGAGACCCACGCCACGCGCTCGGGCCACGCGGGCACGGTGCTCGCCACCAGCGATGTCTTGCCGCTGCCGGCGGGGGCGCAGACCAGCGTGACCGGTTCCGCTCGTCCGCGTTCCAGCCGTGCGGTCAGCCTCGGCCGGTCGACCATCCCCGCGGGGAGCCGCGGCACGACCAGCTGCGTGGCGAGGCAGGGATGGCGCAGCCGGCGACGGGATGCATGCACCGATTCGCGCACACGCGGATTGCACCGCACGTCTCACCCGCCGTCGAGGATGCCCACACCCCAAAGCGAGGGCGCGCAAGCTCCCGGAAAGGCTCCTCGACGCGCGCGCCAGCGGCTCGCTCGTCATCCGTTCCGGGTGACGGCCGCGCGCGCTCCCGGGGGTAGCGTGCGCGCCATGGAACTGCTTGAGATCGAGCGCAAGGAGACGCTCCGGCGCGAGGAGGCGGCGAAGCGGTTGCACGCGTTGGCCGACGCGCTGAGCCGGCACAACGCCGTCGAGTTCGAGCGCGGCGGCACGCGCTTCACGCTGAAGGTGCCCGACCAGATCGAGGTGAAGGTCGAGCTCGAGGTCGAGGACGACGAGACCGAGCTGGAGATCCAGCTGAGCTGGTGATCCTCACCCGGGCGGGGTGAAGTCCGCTCACCCCCTACGAGCTGACGATGGCCCGATCAGCGATGGTCGTCGGCGAAGTCGAACAACGCGTGTTCCGAGCTCGCGCCGGCGTGGCCTCGCGGGGCTCGTCCGTGCCGTTGGCGGTGTCCGGCGCGCTGCTGTGCGCAGCGGCGGTGGCCATGGCCACCGCCAGCGCTCCTGGCGATGCCGCCTTCGGGAGAGGCCTGCTCGAGTTGTTGATCGTCGGCGTGCCGATCGCCGTCGGGCTCTACGCGCTGCGAGCACCGATCAACGCCTCCTTCGGGTTCGCCCTGCTCGGCATCGGCTACGCCTGGTCGCTGACCGCCCTGACGGAGTCCTCGGTGAGCGTGCTCTTCACGATCGGGCGGTTGTCGACGTGGCTGATCTTCCCCTGCGTGGTCTATCTGCTGCTGGCGTTCCCGGACGGCCGGATCGCCGGGCGCTTCGACCGCGCCCTGCTCACGTTCACGATCGTGCTGCTCGTGGTGCTGTTCCTGGGCACGGCGCCGCTCGTGCAGGCGTTCCCAGCCAAGACGTTGTGGGGAACGTGCACCGCCGAATGCCCGGAGAACGCGGTGTTCCTCCTCGATGCGCAGCCCGGCTGGCTGATCGACGTCATCTACGTGCGCGAGTGGCTGGTCGAAGCGCTGTGGCTCGGGCTCCTGTGGTCGATGTTCCGCCGTTGGCGTGCCGCATCACCGCTCCAACGGCGCGCCATGGGACCGGCGTTCGTCGCGGCGACGCTGCTCGCCCTGAGCCACTACGCGCACATCACCGCGCGCCAGCTCGGCGTGGCGGCCGACACGGTGATCGCGCTCTCCTCGCTGTGGACGTTCTGCATCGTCCTGGTGTGCGCCGGCTTCTTGGGCGGCCTCATCTGGCGGCGGACGTTGCTCGCACAGGCGCTTTCCGGGCTGGAGATCGCGCTCCACTCCAGCACCGACCGCCGCGCGGTACGCGACGCGACGTCCCGGGCGATGCGCGACCCGACGGCTCAGCTGCTCGTGGGCGAGACGCTGCCGCCGCTCGCACCCGACCAGGCGACGACCGCGGACAGCGTCGAAGGGCTGACGCTGATCCACGATCGAGCGCTGCTCGACGACCGCGAGCTGTTGGACGGCGTGTTGCGCGTGCTGGTCGCCGCGTTGCACCGCGAGCGGCTGACGTCCGCGCTCGGCGCCGCCACGACCGAGCTGCAGGACTCTCGCCGCCGGATCGCCGAAGCCGCCGACCTCGAGCGGGTCCGGATCGAGCGGGACTTGCACGACGGCGCGCAACAGCGGCTGATCGCACTGCGGATCCGGCTCGGCGTGGCCGAGGATCTGCTCCGGACCGACCCGGCTGTGGGCGTGCAAGCGATCCGTGAGCTCGGGAGCGAGGCCGAGGCCGCGCTGGACGAGCTTCGCGCCGTCGCCCACGGCGTCTACCCGTCGCTGCTGACCGACCGAGGCATCAGCGAGGCGCTGCGATCGCTGGCCGCGCACGCTCCCGTGCCGATCCACGTGCGCGCGCACGGCGTCACGCGCCACCCGATCGAGATCGAGAGCGCCGTCTACTTCAGCTGCGTCGAGGCGATGCAGAACGCGCTCAAGCACGCGCACGGGGCCACGGGCGTCTGGATCACGCTCACGCAGTCACGAACGTGGTTGTCCTGCGAGATCCGCGACGACGGAGCCGGATTCACCACCGGCGAGGCCGATGGACGTGGGCTGCGCAACATGCGGGACCGGATCGAGGCGATCGGAGGGTCGCTCGTCATCGACTCCGAGCCCACGCACGGCACCCGGGTCACCTGCACGGTCCCGCTCCACTGAGCGGCTGCCGTCAGCGGATGTCGACGTGCTGCACCTCGACGGCGTTGTTGCCGTAGCCGAGCCGGTTCCACGGCGGGACCTCGGACTGGACGTTGCCCGCCGCATCGGTGGCGCGGGCGCGGAGGCTGTACCGGCCCGGCCGGCTGACGGTCCACTCGAAGGACCAGTCCTGCCACGCGTACGGCTCTTGGCGGATGTCCAGGCGTGCCGGGTGCCAGTCGCCGGCGCCGGTGAAGCTCAGCTCCACCTTGGTGACCGGCCCGGTGCCCGACCAGGCCTTGCCGCGGATCGTGCATGTGCCCGCGGGCAGCTCGGCGCCGGGGGCGGGGTCGGTGATGCGGGCGCGCACGCGCATGGCGGTGACCGGCTCGTGTGGCCGGTCAGGCCATTCGTACATGTAGTGGCCGACCTGGAACTCACCCGCGTAGTCGGTGGTGATGACGTCGATGCGCTCGAGCCACTTGACCGAGGCGACGCCGTACCAGTGCGGCACGATCAGGCGGAAGGGCGCGCCGTGGTCGGCGTCGAGCGGCTCGCCGTTCATGTCGTAGGCGATCAGGATCTCGGCGGACGGGTCGGCGGCGTGGACGAGATCCAACGAGCGGACGAAGCGCAGGTCCTCGTGCTGGTGGTAGGGACCATGGTCCGCGCCCTGGAAGCGGACGTCCACGCCGTCGGCGCTGCACCCGGCCCGGTCGAGCACCTCGCACAGCCGCGCGCCGGTCCAGCGGGCGGTCGAGACCGCGTAGCGGCCCCATGGCTCGCCCTCGGGCAGCGGTGTCTGCCCCAACCGGCCGTTGCCGGCGCACTCGAGCGTCACCGCGCGGGTGACCGCGGGCAGCGCACGCAGGTCGTCGAGGGTCAGGGTCAGCGGGTTGGCCACGGTCCCGCCGACGTGCAGCAGCCCGTCGTGCTCCGGGAGCGCGAAGTTGCTGCGCACGTAGTGCAGCTCGGTAGGGGTGATGTCGGTGGTCAACGCCTCCGGCGGTGCCTCGGCGTTGAACGGCTCGGCCTGCACCATCGTCAGGGCGCCGCGGGCCGCCCTGACACGCTCGCTCGCGGTCATCTCGCCTCGATCAGTAGTCGGCGTCCGCGAAGTGCGGATCGCGGTTGTCGTTGAAGGCGCCGATGCCCTCGGCGCGGTCGGGGTGGACGGCCGAGCGCCAGTGGGCCTCCATCATGATCGCCACGGCCTGCTCGATCGGCTGGCTCTCGCCCATGCGCACGGCGCGCTTGACGGCCTGGACGGCGGTTGGGGAGTTCGAGGCGATCTGGTCGGCGATGCGCAGCGCCGCCGTCATCAGCTCGCCCTGCGGATGGAGCTCGTTGACCATGCCGAGCCGATACGCCTCGGCGGCGCTCAGCGGCTGGCCGGTCATGAGCATCTGCAACGCCCGGCCGGGTGGCAGCAGCCGGGGAAGGAACACGGGCGAGCCGCCGCCCGCCGCCAGGCCGATCATCGCCTCGGGCTGGCCGAAGGTCGCGCCCTCGGCAGCGACGATGAAGTCGCAGCTCTGGGCGATCTCGGACCCACCTCCGTACGCGATGCCGTTGACCGCGGCGAAGATCGGCTTGCGCAGCTGGCGCAGCGTGTACAGCGTGCGGTCGAAGTCCTGGCGCTGGCGCAGCCAGTCCTCCTTCGTCATGTTCTTGCGCTGGCGCAGGTCGCTGCCGACCGAGAAGGCCCGCTCGCCGGCGCCGGTGATCACCACGGCGCGCACCGTGGTCGTGACGGCGATCGTCTCGAGCACCTCGGTCAACCTGGCGCCCATCGCCGTCGTGATCGCGTTGTCCGGGGGCGCGTTGAGCGTGACGACCGCGACGCGGCCCTCGGAGCGATGCTCGAGCAGCACCGGGTTGTCGGGCTCCGTGAAGTCGGCCGGCGGTGGCCCGAAGTCGAGCACCTTCCAGCGATCGGTCTCGTCGGTGACGCTCACGCGCGTTCTCCTTCCGCGAGCCAGTGGAGTGCTCGCAGGCCGGGGACGAAGCAGTACTCGCCGCCGCGCGTGACGACGAACGGCGGCAGCGCGTCGAGGCGGCGGCGGATCGGGCGGTGCGGGATGGTGAAGCGCTCCCAGCCCTGGTTGGGGCCGGTGAGCGGGTCGCGCTCCTCCGGCGCGCCGATGAACACGCCGTCGTTGAGCCACTGCGTCTTGACGAACTCGAACTGACGGTCGATGCGGGTGCCGAGGAAGACGAAGACGATCCCGCGCTCGATGCCGTCGTCCTCCAGCTCGCCGGCTCCGAGCATCGGGCCGTAGCTCGTCCCGCGCCGGATCATGCGGTGCAGCCGGACGTCGACGAGCCCTTCGCCGTCCAGGGCGTCCCGCGGGTTCGCGCGGCGGGCGTGCGCGCCGGCCGGGCACTTGAAGCCGCGCAGGTCGTCGCCGTAGCCGAAGGCGTTGTTGCGGGCGTCGTCCTGGCCGAGCGCGGGATCGTCGCGATCGGGCGCCAGGCTCAGCGGCGCGCCGCTCGGCCAGCGGCCGACGATCTTCGCGCCCAGCGCCGCCTCTTCCTCGCGCGTGCGGGCCTTCGCGCGCAAGTACTGCCGGTAGGCCGCGACGCGCGTCCGCAGCTTGCGGAAGACCATGTAGGTGCCGTTGCGGCCCAGGAGCTCGGGCGTCGGCATCGGCGCGAAGCCGCCGCTCTCGTCCGGGTAGCCGAGCACGAACTCACCCGCCTTGATCGGCGGCTCGTGCGGATTGGTGGACGGGATGCCGCTGCCTTCGATCGCCGGTTGCCCGATGCCGTCCTTGAAGCCGAACGACGTCCGCTCGTTGGGCAGCTGGTAGCAGTCCTGGCGCCAGACGACCTCGACGCCGGGCAGCTGCTCGTGCGCCCGGCGGGCCCGGACGCGCAGCTCGTCCAGGTGCTGCTCGTCACGGGCGAGGACGGCCAGCGCCACGTGCACGGCGGACGTCCCCAGCGGCGCCTCCCAGTGCTCGGGCGCGCTGTCTCCCCGGTCGCCCAGGTGCGCGGCGCGGGCGGCCATGCCTTCGCGGAACTCCGGGGCGAAGCTCGCCAGGCTGTCCTCGCCGACCCCGAGCGCGCGCAGGCCCGCGTAGGTGAACGCGACCGAGAGCGAGGCGTCGCCGGGCGCCGGCCCCGCCGCGGACGCCACGTGCGGCAGCAGTCGCTCGATCAGCGTGCGGCCCGCGTCGCGGTCCCGGATGCGCAGCAGCAGGTAGGTGCCCGCGTACGGCGATGGACGGCTCTGCAGCACGCCGCGCTGGATGTCCCCGAGCTCGAGGCTCGTGCCGCGCACGACGGTCATGGCCGTGCGGGTGGCCGCGGGGGATCCGGGTTGGGCGCCGAGAGGTACGGGAACCGGTCGCTCGCGGGCCGGCTCGAGCGGTCCACCCCGTCACGCACCGCGGGGCCGTTGCCACCCGTGATGAGCAACGTGAAGATCGTGTCCATCACGTCGTCGTTGATCGCGCGGCCGCCGCACGTCCGGTGCTGCTCGCCGCGCAACGCGGCGAGCTCGGGCTCGAGGTAGGAGCCGTTCGCCGCGTACGGCTTCGTGAGGTCGAGCACGAGGTAGTCGGCCAGCACCAGCTCGGTCAACGGGTGCGCGCCGTCCTCGTCCAGCGGCCAGTCGACCTTGCCGTCGAGCCCGTCCCAGAACGCGAGGTTCGCGTTCAGCCGCGCGCGATACGCCCCTTCGTAGACGTGCGCCGGATGGAACTGGTCGTCCATGTTGTAGAGGTCGCGGATCTCCAGATCGCGGTTGACCTGATCGAACTGCGTCGGTCCGAGCATCATGTTCGGCACCTCGGGCCGGCCCGCGCTCTCGAGCCGCACGTTGAGCTTGCCGCGGGTCAGCGTCTCGGCGGCGACGCCGATGAAGTCGCCGAGCTCCGAGGCGTCGAGCTCGATGACCAGGCCGAGCACGTTCTTGCCGTCGAGGTAGATCGCGCCCGGATCGGTGAACGCGAGCTCGCCCGTGGCGATCGTCTTGAGCATCGCCGGCGCGTCGAGGATGAACGGGTCCCAGCGCGGGCCCGCGAACACCCGGGTCCCCGCCGCGCCACGCTCGTCGTTGACGTCGACGGTGACCGTCTCACCGCCGGGCAACGTGCACACGCAGACCTGCTCGTCGCCCTCGCCGTCGAAGACGCAGTCGATCGTGAAGTCCTGCTCGTCGACGGGGCTGAACGGCACCGCGGCGCCGTTGCGAGCCAGCCGGCGAAGGCGGAAGCGGTAGATCAACGCGTCCGAGAACCGGTCGGTCGGCTCGGCGAACGGCAGGGTGTTCAGCACCAGGACGAGGGACCCGGGCCGTTCCGGACTCGGGAACGCGTAGACGTCGGTGATGTCCGCGATGGGCTCGGCGACCGCCCGCGGGCCGGAGATGTGGTGCGACATCAGGCGTCGGCCGCTTCTTCGAGCAGCGGAGCGAGTGCCGGGTGGCTCAGCGCCTCCTCGGCCGCCGGGTCGTCGAGCACGCGCTGGAAGGCGGCGTTGACCCGCTGCGCCTTGCGGATCTCCTTGACGGTGCCACCGACGTTGCGGGCGTAGCCGGACGCGCTCCGCTGCGCGCCGAGGATGAAGGCCTTGACCGCGGCCAGGTCGGGCAAGCCCTCGTAGCCCTCGACGTGCCGGAAGATCGCGTCGAACAGCTTGAGCGGCTTGGACGCGAAGTCCTCCATGTAGGAGTCCCACGTGCCGTCGAAGCTCGTGGCGAACAGCAGCCGCGTGTCGTCGTCGAAGAGCACGAACCGCGCCTCGTGGATGACCGCGATCGGCAGCTCGTAGTCGCCCGGCCGGTAGCCGGGGCTGCGCTGGAGCTCCTCGATCGCCTCGCGCATCGCCTGCTCCTCGCCCGACCGCACGCGGAAGAACAGGCTGAACTCGCTGGTCGGGCCGACGGTGATGCCGTGGCGGGCGGCTTCGGTGGTCGTCACGGTGGGTCTCCTTCAGGCGATCTCGGGGTGTAGGAGGTCGACGGCCCACATGTGTGAGCCGTCGAGTTCGGCGGCCGCCGTGATCGCGGCCCTGCCGAGGGCGTTGGCGTACGTGGGGAACGAGAACGGGACCCGCGCGAGTTGCTCGACGGTGAGCTCTCCGGCGATCGCCGTGGCGGCGACCTGCGCCAGCTCGACCGCCCGCTCGCCGACGATGTGGCAGCCGAGGATGCGGCGGTGCACGCGGTCCACGATCAGCTTGCAGAAGCCCGCGGGCCGGCCGTCGATGATCGGGCGGGGAACGCTGTCGAACGGCACCGTCGCGACCAGCACGTCGTGTGCGCGCCGTGCGCGCTCTTCGGTCAGGCCGACCGACGCGTACTCCGGATCGGTGAAGCTTCCCGTCGGGCTGACCTGCTCGGGCAGGACGGCGTCAGCGTCGAGCACCGCGTTGGTCGCGGCCAGGACGCCCTGCCGTACCGCCTCGTGCACGACCATGCCGCGCCCGGTCACGTCGCCGGCCGCCCAGACGCCGGGCGCCGTGGTCCGCAGGTGCGCGTCGACTCTGATGAACCCGCGCTCGTCGAGTGCGACGCCGGCATGCTCGAGCGCTGTTCCGCGGGTGTTCGCGACCCACCCGGCAGCCACGACGATCACCGCCGCTGCGAACGCGTTCCCGGCATGCACCATGCGCACCCCAGCCGGACAGGCCTCGAAACGCTCGACCCGACCGGCGTCGACCGCCACCTGCACCCCGGACGCCTCGAAGCCCGCGCGCACACCGTGCGAGACCGCGACATCCTCGCCCTTGAGGATGCGCGGGCCCGCATCGACCAGCGTGACCCGGCACCCGAGCGCGTTGAAGATGGACGCGACCTGGACGCCGGTCGCCCCCGTGCCGAGTACCACCATCGACTCCGGCACCTCCCGCAACGCCCACGCGTCGCTGTGGGTGGCGGTCAGCTCGATGCCCGGGATCGACGGCCGGCGCGGTGCACCGCCGGTGCACACGATCACCTTGCCGGCCCGCAGGCGTCCGCCGTCGTGCTCGATCGTACCGCCGTCGACGAAGCGCGCGGCGCCGCTGTGCTCGCGCACGCTGACCCCGGCCGCCTCGAGCTCGGTGCGCAGCAGCGACCCGCGGCGCACCGCCGCGGTGACGTCCTGGACCCGCGCCAGCAGCTTCAGGTAGTCCACCCCACCGCCGGCGGTGGGGACGCCGTAGTCCGGCATCTGCTGCGCCTCACGCATCAGCCGCGCCGCGTGCGCGAGCGTCCGCACCGGCACTGGGCCATCGTTGGCCGCCATGCCGCCGAACGCGCCGTCGGAGAGCAGCGCGGTGTTCGCACCCAGGCGAGCGGCGCGCAGCGCCGCGATGACGCCCGCGGGCCCAGCGCCCAGCACGACGACGTCCAAGGTGTCCCGAGTGCCCGTGACCATCCTGGCGATCATCTCGGCCGTGGACGCCGTCGACATCGTCCGATCCGGATGACGCCGACGCGGCGACCGGTCCGCGACGCTCCCTGCACGCACCACGGCGAAGGGAGTGACGAGGATGCGACGACTGCGTGATCGACGCGGCCCCGAGGGCACGCGCTACACGATGCGTGAGAAGGTGTTCTCGGTCGGTGACGACTTCTGGATCGAGACCGACGGCGGCGAGCGGGCGTTCAAGGTCGACGGCAAGGCGTTGCGCCTGCGCGAGACGCTCGTGCTGGAGGGCCGTTCCGGGGAGGAGCTGCTCACGATCCAGGAGAAGAAGCTCAGCGTCCGTGACCGGATGGCGATCGAGCGCGACGGCAAGACCGTCGCGACCGTCAAGAAGGCGCTGATCGGAATCCGCGACCGCTACTCGATCGAGGTCGCGGGCGGCGACGACCTGTCGGCGAAGGGCAACGTGGTCGACCACGAGTACGAGATCGAACGCGGTGGCGACAAGGTCGCCGAGGTCTCCAAGCGCTGGTTGCGCGTTCGCGACACCTACGGGATCGAGATCGCCCCGGGGCAGGACGACGCGCTGATCCTGGCCATCACCGTGTGCATCGACCGGATGGGACACGACTAAGGAGCCGAGGAGCACGACGCGCCGCCGTCGCCGAGGCGATCATCGCTTCACCCGCGCAGGCTGAGCGTCGCCGAGGTGACGGCCTCCTCGGCTCCCGGAGCGGTGGCGACGACGCGAATGGTCACGCGCAGGTTCCGCCGCGACTGCGCGAGCCGCTCGCGGACCGCGGCGCCCGGGCGGAGGCGCAGGCTCACGGTGCCGTCGGCGACGGAGCGCGTGAGGACCGCGAGCCGTGTCCGGGTGCGCAGGCGCTTCGCGGTCGCCGCCGAGACGCGGATCTCGGCGCGCAGCCGCGTCGCGCCATGGACCGCGGTCCGGACCGTCAATCCTGCGCGCAGGCGCGCGACCCTGCGGTCGGCGCGCTTCACGGTCGGCTTGCCCACGGTCACCCTGACCGCAGGTGCCGCCGGGCTCGCGGGCCGCCGCTCGGCCGGCTCCGGCGCCGCAGGCTGCGGGGTATCGGCGTCGGGAGTCGCCTCAGCCGTCGGTGTGGGTGTGGGCGTCGGCTCCTCCACCGGAGCGAGCTCGACGAGGCGGATCCGGTTGTTCCCGCCGTCGGCGATGAGCACGTGCCCAGCGGGTGTGATGGCCGCGTCGTAGGGGGCGGCCAGCGCTGTCGTCAGCGACCGGCCGGACTCGCCGGTGAAGTCCCGCGTGCCCGTGCCGGCGATCCGGTTCACGTGGTGGTGGTCGCCATGGCGCTCGGCCTCGTAGACCGCGTGCCCGGTGCCGTCCACGAGCACGATGTGCCCGACGGCGCGCTCCGCGACGCGCACGATGCTCTGCGGCTCGGCGTCCGCCTCGCTGCCGTGGTCGTGCTCATGCTCGCCGAGCGCCTCGACCTCCTCGTCGATGCCGCCGGTGGCCAGGTCGATGCGCCGGACGGAGCGGGCCGTGTTGTCCGGGACGAGCAGATCCCCGTCGAGCCCGAGCGAGATGCCGAGCAGTCCTTGCAGCGTGGCCGCGGCCGCGGGTCCGCCGTTGCCGGTGGCCCCGAGCACGCCGGTGCCGGCGATCGTCGTGACCGAGTCCTGCTGGAGGTCGATTCGCCGGACGCGGCGGTTGTTGGTGTCGGCGACGTACAGGTACCGCCCGGCGGCGTCGAGCACGATGCCCTGTGCCTCGTTGAAGCGCGCGTCGCGCGCCGGGCCGCCGTCCCCGGCGAAGCCGATCGCGCCGCCCGCGAGGCGGACCAGGCGGCCCGTCCGCGGATCGAATCGGCTGATCCGCGAGATCAACGCGTTGCTCTCGAGCACGTACACGGTGCCGTCGGCTGCGACCGCGACGTCCCACGGCCGCGTGAGCTTGGCTTCCAGCGCCGGCACGTTCTCCACGCACGTCGTGTCCGTCGGGTTCGGGCACGTCATGCCGCTGCCGATCACGGTCGTGATCTTGCCCGTCGCCGGATCGACCCGACGCACACGAGCGTTGGCGTTGTCGGCGATGTAGTAGCTGCCGTCGGGAGCGACGGTGATGGCGCGCGGGTCGGCGAGCTGCGCCTCGACCGCGGGCGTCGTGTGGCCGGAGAAGCCATTGCTGCCGTTGCCGGCGACCGTCCGCATCGTGGTCAGCGCACCGGTGGCGGGATCGATGGTGAGCTCCTGCACGCGGCGCGTCGTCGCGCTCGTCTCGGCGACGAACAGCCGGTCCGCGCCCCGCACGGCGAGCGCGGCTGGCGTGCCGAGCGCCGCGGTCGGGACGGTGGTGATCGTCGCGTCCGGCCGGACGAGCCGGAGCCGGTTGCTCGCTGCCTCGGCGATCGCGACGGCCCCGTTCGGCAGCACGGCGACGGCGCTCGGCGCGTTCAAGCGCGCGGCGGACGCCGGGCCGCCGTCACCCAGCGTGTCGGCCGTGGCGGCGGTGCCGTCGCCGGCGATCGTCGTGATGGTGTCGGTGGCACCGACGCGGCCGTCGGCGCCGGCGGCGACGCGGCGCACCCGGTGCCCACCGAACTCGGCCACCAGCAGGTCGCCCGTCCCGGGATCGAGCGCGATCTGCCGCGGATCGCTCAACCGTGCCCCGCCCGCCGCGCCGCCGTCGCCCACGCTGCTCCCGCCACCGGCGACGGTGGTGATGACGTTCGTCGCCGGGTCGATGCGCCGGATCTTCCCCGCACCGCCGTCGGCCAGCAGGATCGCGCCGTCCGCGTCGACGGCGAGGCCGCGTACGAGGCTCAGCCCCGCCTGCAACGCCGGGCCGCCGTCACCGGCGCCGGTCGAGGAGAACGCACCGGTGCCCGCGATCCGCGTGAGCGTGCCCGTCGTGCGGTCCAGGCGGCGAAGCGTCCCGCCGCTACCCACGCTGAACACGACGTCCCCGTCAGCCGCCACGGCCACGGCCAGCGGACCGGCCACGCTCGCGCCGTAGCCCGGGAGCTGGGTGAGCACGCCCGCGCGCTCTGACGTCGTGTTGGCGGCGCTGGACCCGGCGGCCCCGGTGCCGGCCAGCGTGGTGACGCCTCCGGTCGACAACGTCACCGACCGGATGGCGCCGTTCTGCTGATCGCCGACGATCAGCTCACCCCCGTCGACGGCGAGTGCGGACGGGACGAGGCCGAGCCCGGTGGCCAATCCGCCTCCTGGTCCACCGGCGATCGTGGTCAGTTCCCCGGGCGCGGCGAGCGCCGGCGAGGCAAGCAACAGCGCGGCGAGACCCGTGCCGAGGAGACGCGTTGGCAATGCAGACATGTGGCCAGCATATATGAGATTCAATCTCGTAATTGTTGGACTCGGAAACGACTCACTCGGTTAGCCGCTCGCTATAAACAGGATCAAGTCCTGATACGGGTCCTCCTGATCAGCACTTCGTGCGCAGGTTCGGCGTCACCCGGCTCCCGGCTCGCGCCGCCCGCTTCAGCGCCGGGAGCAGCTCGACCGGCTCGCCGTGGGGGCGCCCGAGCCTCGCCCACCCCGAGCGCAGCGCCGCCTCCTGCAGCGTGTGCGCCTCCCCGGCGACGCGGACGTAGCGGAGCAGGTAGCTGCGCCGTGGATCGCGGTCGAGCTGGTGCTCGTCGGGCTCGAGCCGCAGCGTGCGCGCGCGGCCCCCGGGCGTGTCCACGAGCCCGTCGCCGTTCGTATCGCGCGCTCGCGTGAAGACGAGCCGCAGCAAGGCCGCGGTGCCCTGCGGCTCGCCGCAGGCCGCAGGCTCCCACGACAATGACGAAGGGCTCTCGATGCCGAGCAGACGGACGAGCTTCTTTGTCCCGTGATCGTCGACCACGAGCTGGTGGGCGTCCGGAACGCGCACCGCCGTGACCGTCGTCACCCGCGGTGGTCGCTTGGCGAGCGCCGTCCGCAACGGCTTCCCGCAATCGCTCGCGACGATCATCGAGGGGTCGGCATCGGCCGGCCCGACGTCGAGCTCCATCGGGGCCGTGCTCATCTGCGAGGCGCCGGCCGGATCGCTCGTGACGACGATGTCCAGCGGCACCGGACGGCCCTTCGCACGCTTCACGTCGGACTTGGCGCGCAGCAGCTTCTGCTCGTTCCCGTTGGTCGGCACGCACACCTCGCCCGTCCGCCCGCGTCGCAACGTGAAATGGACGCCGTCGACGTGCTCGTTGGGGAACACGACGGGTCGTGGCAAGGCGTAGCGGCCGAGCGCCTTGGAGTAGGTGTCGCGGGTCCGCAGCCGCACGTAGCCCTCGCAGTCGTCCTTGGCGGTCTTCGGGCACTCGATGCGGACGGGAATCCAGCGGACATCGAGTTGATGGCGCTGGTCGGGCGCCGGCTTCGGCTGGTCCTTGCAGAGGAGGTCGAAGTCGTGCAGCGCGTAGTCCTTGCCGTTGCACCACCACCGCAGCGGTGTCAACGACCACCGGTCCCGGAAGAGCAGCTTGCTGAGCACGGACCGGTTCGGCGCGCGCTCCAACGGCGGCCCGAGCGTGATCAAGGACACCGTGTCGCGCGGGATCGCGGAGATCCGGTGCGTCGTCGTGTCGCCGAGGTAGACGGCGCTGTCGCTGGCCGTGATGAAGACGCCCGTCATCCGCTTCGCGTGCGCCCCGGAGCCCACCATCGCCGTCGTCTGCAGCAGCTGCACCGGCTGGTCGATCTGACGCCCGAGCGAGACGATCGCCGCTGCCACGACGGCCACGGCCGCGAGCCGCCACGGCGACGGCTCCTCGCCCGCGCGGCGCTGGCGGGCGCCGAAGCCACGCCACCAGTACACGATCACGAGCAGGAGCGCGAGCCACGTGAGGCTTGCCCACGAGCCCGGCAGCGTGAGCACCAGCACGACGACGACCACCGCGCTGATCCCGAGCAAGACGCGGTTGAGCGTCGTTCCGGAGCTGCGCTCGGCGGAGCGACGTTCGTCCCCGGAGCGCCGCGCACGCGTGCGCCGGTCGCGCACTCGCCGTTCCGGCGAGTGCGGGGCGCCCGCCGCGGGCACAGCCGCGCGCCGCTCGGTCGCACGCCGCTCGGCCAGGCGCCGCGGCGTGCGATGGCGCTTCCCCATCCACACGAGCGTGATCGCCAGCAGCCCGCTGACGATCATCGGCAGGACCATCAAGCGCAACCCGACGGTGAGCATCTGCTCGCGCGTCATCAGCGCGACGGCTTGGTCGGCGGGCAGATCGGCTTTGCGAAAGCGCAGCCACATCACGGTGCCGCCGAGGAAGTGGACGAAGATCACGAGCCCCGCCAGCGCGCCGGCCGCGGTGGCCACGGGCTGGATCCACGCCCCGACGTCATCGCGCCTCGGAGTGGCCGTCGAGCCTTCCACCCACCGACATTCTCACTCCGCTACGGGCACGTCAACCGATCTGGACCTCTCCACAGACGGATGACGTCGATGCTCGACGCGGGCCCCGCCGCCGGCGCCTCAGAACTCGACGGGCTCTCGGCTGATCGGGCAGGTCATGCAGTGTCCGCCGCCGCGACCGCGGCCGAGCTCGGCGCCGACGATGGTGACGACCTCGATGCCCGCCTTGCGGAGCAGCGTGTTCGTGAGGGTGTTGCGGTCGTAGGTGACCACGACTCCTGGCTCGAGGGCGACCGCGTTGTTGCCGCTGTCCCACTGCTGCCGTTCGGAGTGGTAGACGTCGCCGCCGGTGGCGATCGTGCGGAGCTCGGGGAGGCCGAGAGCCGTTGCCACGACCTCGAGGAACCTGGTGCCGCCGTGGTCGATCACGTCGATCCCGGGCGCCTTGTCGCTGGGCAGCAGCGTGAAGGCGTGGATGTGATCGACGATGCTCGGATAGATGGTCACCGTGTCGCGGTCGACGAAGGTCATGACCGTGTCCAGGTGCATGGCAGCGCGCAGCTTCGGCATCCCGGCGACGACGACCTTCTCGGCGGCACCGCGCTCGAAGAGCGCGTGCGCGACCTGGGTGATCGCCTGGCGCGAGGTGCGCTCACTCATGCCCATCAGCACGACGCCGTTGCCGACGGGCATGATGTCGCCGCCCTCGAAGGTGGCCATGCCCCAGTCCTTCTCAGCGTCACCCCACCACACCGTCGAGTCGACGTAGTCGGGGTGGAACGTGTAGATCGCCTTGTAGATGAGCGTCTCGTCCTGGCGCGCCGGCCAGTAGAGCGCGTTCATGGTCAGCCCGCCGTAGAGCCAGCAGGTCGTATCACGGGTGTAGATCGTGTTCGGCAGCGGAGCCATCAGGTACTCACGCGCTCCGGTCGCCTCACGAGCCAGCGTCACATAACTGGATCGGTACTCCTCGGGCAGGTCGCTCGTCGCCATGCCGCCGATCAGGAGCTCCGCGAGCGGCTTGCTGCTCAAGGTCTCCAGGAACGCACGGGTTCCGTCGATCAGGCCGACGCCGACGTGGTTGGGCTCGATCTTGCGATCGAGGAGCCAGTCGCGGGCTCCGGGCACATCGAGGGTCTCGGCCAGCAGGGCGTGCAGCTCGACGACCTCGATGCCGCGTTGGACCATCTTGTTGACGAAGTCGGCGTGATCGCGCTGGGCGTTCTCCACCCAGAGCACGTCGTCGAACAGGAGCTCGTCGCTGTTGCTCGGGGTGAGCCGGCGGTGCGCCAGCCCGGGCGCGCAGACGAGCACCTTGCGAAGCCGCCCGACCTCGGAGTGCACGCCGTGGGCGGAGGCGACGCGTCCTGTCGTGTCGGCGGTCATGCGCTTCTGCCTTTCCTGTCGAGAGAGGGGCGATGGCTCACAGGCTGATCCGGCCGGTCCATAGGCCGATCGCGCCGACGACGCCGCCGGCGACGATCAGGACGAACAGCCCGAGCTCGGTCGGGGAGAACAGGCGTCGGCCGTGCTCGCTGCGGGCCTTGATGTAGAGCAGGGACGCAGGAGCGAGGAGCACGGTCATGAGGAGGATGAACTTGGGGCCCGCGGCGTCGAAGAGGAATGCCGTGTAGGCCGTGGCGACTCCGGCGAAGATGGTCTCCCTGGTCCTGACCCGCCGGTCGACCCGCTCGTAGGACTCGCCCGTGAGCCCGAGTTTGAGTGCGTAGGCGGCCGCGAGGAAGTACGGCAGCAAGGCGAGACTGGTTGCCAGGTCCAGCATGAAGTTGAGCGCGTCGGTGACCGCGAGCGTCAGGGCGAGCAGACCCTGGATCGCAAGCGAGGTCACCACGAGGGACGTGATGGGCGTGCCGTGCTCGTTCTCCTGCCCGAGGAACTCGGGGAAGTCCTCGTTGCGGGCCGGGATGAACATGACCTCCGCGGCCATCAGCGTCCAGGCCAGGTAGGCGCCGAGCACCGAGACGATCACGCCGGCGCTGATGAACCACCGACCCCAGTCGCCGACGACGCTCTCGAAGACCGGGATCATCGACGGTTGCCGTGCCTCCGCGAGCTCGGGCTGGGGCATGACGGCGTAGCTCGACAGCGTCACCAGCGCGAAGATGCACAGCACGCTCAGGAAGCCCAGCACCGTCGCCCGGCCGACGTCCGCCCGGCGCTTCGCGTAGCGCGAGTAGACGCTCGCGCCTTCGATGCCGATGAACACGAAGGTCGTGATCAGCATCGTGTTGCGGACCTGCTCGTCGAGGTTGCCCAGATCGCCGTACCCGGTGGCGGTCCAGTTGTCCGAGAAGACGCCAGCGTTGAACGAGAACAGCAGCACGACGATGAAGACGAGGATCGGGATGATCTTCAGGACCGTCACGATCCGGTTCACCACGGCGGCGTCGCGGACGCCGCGGGCGATCAGGTAGTGGAAGAGCCAGATCGCGACCGACGACAGCGCGACGGCCAGCACGGTGTCGCCGTCGCCGAAGGCGTCGGAGAAGTTGCCGAGCGTCGCGCTGATGAAGACCCAGTAGAACGTGTTGCCGGCCACGGCGCTGGCCCAGAACCCGATCGCGGAGTTGAAGCCGGCGTAGTCGCCGAAGCCCGCCTTGGCGTAGATGAAGACGCCCGAGTCCAACTCGGGCTTGCGGATCGCGAGGTTCTGGAAGACGAACGCCAGCATCAGCATTCCGGCGCCGGCCACGGCCCACGCGATCAGCGAGCCGAGGATGCCGGTCGCAACCCCGAACCGCGCCGGGAGGGAGAACACGCCGGCCCCGACCATGCCGCCCACCACGAGCCCGGTGAGGGTGGGAAGACTCATCTTGGCGGGGCCAGGAGTGGTCACGTCGGTGTCGACAGCGCTCACGCGGTTCTCCTCAGGTCGTCGCGCCTGACCGGAGTCATGCTGCCGCCGTCGCGCGCTCGCTCACGGCTGTCCGGTGCGTCGAATTGCGGCGTCATCGGAAGTGCTCGAGCGCAGCGTCCACGGTGCGGGGATGAACGCGCCTCACCCCGCCGGGATTACTCAACGCGCGTTGACCGCGGCGCCGTGCGCAGTCGTCGCCGGCTCACGTCCCCGTGCGGCGTCGTCGCGACGCCGCACGGGGGTTCGGAGGCACTGCTCGCCGTGCGCTCAGTTGGCGGTGGGCGGCAGGTACGGCGCCGTGAACGTCACGGTGACCGTGGTCGGCGTGTCCGCGCCCTGCAGCTTGCAGGTGAAGCGGGCGGTGCTCGCGTTCATCGCGCCGTCGAGCGTGGGCGTGCAGCGGAAGCCCTGGCTCATGTAGGGCTTCTGGAGGTTGTTGTCGACGCCGTCGCGCACGACCTGCTGGACCGTGCTGCGGCTCCAGAAGCGCCGCACGTTCGCCTGCGGGTTGGCGACCTTCACGTTCGCCGTGATCTGGTTCTGGCCGCCGGCGAGGACCCCGGGCTTGACGGCGATGTGGTACGTGTGGCTCTGGGTCGGGATCGTGGCGGCCCCGGCGGTGGCCGGCGCGGCGACGGCGCCCAGGCCGGCGATGACGGCGGCGGCTGCGGCCGCCTTGCGGATGTCAGGCATCTGCTTCCTTTCGGGTGGCAGTGGATCGGTGATGCCTTCAGCTTCCGTCGTGCCGCACGATCCGTCTTGCGTAGTGCGCTACGGCATTCGCGTGCCGTTCGTACTGAGCGCGGCGAGGATGGCGCGCCGGGCGCGCCGGCCGACCCGTACTCGGTCTGGCCGGGCGCGTGCTCGTGAGCACGGCACCGAACGCCGGCTGGATGCCGACGTTCGTGGCCGTGACGCGGGCGAACCCGCTATCCACCGTCGTCGAGGCGACGCGCCGCTACGTGGAACTTCCCGCCGCCAGGTAGCCCCGGCGGCTGTCCGTCCGTGCGGCGTTCGCGCGGTGCGTCGCCGGCGTCGAGGCCGGGGACGGCAGGCGCAGCGCGACGGCCAGGTGATAGATCACCAGGCTCCAGCCGGCGGAGGCGATCAGCCCTCCGACCAGGCCGAGGCCACCGGTGCCGCCGTGATCGAGGACATGCGCGAAGACGCCGATGCCTCCGATGATCCCTCCCGGCCCGAAGTCGCCGAAGTAGGAGATCACGAGCATGCCGAGCAGGTACGGCGCGATCCACGCCGCGGCGCGCCACTCGACCGGCGTTGCCGCGGGGTTGAGCTTGAAGGCGTACGACGCCGCGATCAGCGCATAGCCGACGAGCATGGCCACCATCAGCGTGGTCAGCGTCTGCCAGCCCGACCAGTAGATGATCCAGGTCGCGCAGACGAACGCCATCGGCGCGAGCACCCGGGCGGCCGGGAGCCGGTACACGCGGGGCAGCTCCGGGCGGCTCTTGCGCAGCGCGCCCAGGGCGAGCGGCGCCGAGGCGTACATCAGCACCGACGCGCTGGTGACGATCCCGACGAGCTTGCTCCAGCTCGGGAACGGGAGCAGGAACAGCAGGCCGACGGCCGTGCTGAACAGCACGCCGAAGACCGGCACGAGCGTGCGCCGGTGGGTGCGCTCGAACGGCTCCGGGATGTAGCCGTTCCGGGA
Organism: Solirubrobacter pauli; assembly: GCF_003633755.1. Taxonomy (GTDB): domain Bacteria; phylum Actinomycetota; class Thermoleophilia; order Solirubrobacterales; family Solirubrobacteraceae; genus Solirubrobacter; species Solirubrobacter pauli. The sequence continues at coordinate 3,033,236 of NZ_RBIL01000001.1, read as the reverse complement.
CAGCGCGTGGCTGATCCGGGCGGACGTCGTGAGGTAGATGAGGCCGCTGCCGAACGGCGACACGACCGCGTCCAGCCGCAGCAGGAACGCGAGCCAGGCGAGGCCGGCCACCGAGGCGATGGCGTAGAACGGCCCCGCGTTCAGCGCGACGATCGCCGGGTCGGCGCTGCCGGCGCCGAGAGCGGTCCAGTCGTGGGTGAGCAGCAGCTTGGGATCGAGCGAGCCGATGAACGCGAGCTGCAGCAGCGTGTAGATGCCCGCGCCGATCAGGATCGACAGGATCACCGCACGTGGCAGGTCGCGGCCCGGGTTGCGGGCCTCGCCGCCGAGCTGGGTCGCCTGCTCGAAGCCGAGCAGCGCGAACACGATCCCACCGGAGGGCAGTGAGACGAGGATCGAGTGGATGGCCGAGCCGTGCACGAAGAAGCCACCGCCGGCCGTGAAGTTGCTCGCGTGGAAGTGGGTGACGAGCAGCACGACGATCGTCAGGACGGGGATCGCGACCTTCCACGCCGTGATCGTGTTGTTGGCGCGGGTGAGCCAGCGGATGCCGATCAGGTTCAGCACGACGAAGCACGCCATCAGGACGACGGCCACCAGGATCCCGGTGCCGCTCAGGGTGCCGCTCGAGCGGTAGAGCCCGTGGCCCCAGTCGGTGGTCGAGAGGTACTGGATCGCGGCGAGCACCTCGATCGGAGCGGTGGCCGCCGCCTGCAGGTACGACGCCCAGCCGAACGTCATGCCGGCGAGGTTGCCGAACGCGTGGTGCGGGAAGCGGCTCGTGCCGCCGCTCTCGGGGAACATACCCGCCAGCTCGGCGTGCACCAGCGCGAGGACGATCACGATCGCCGACGCCAGCACCCAGCCGATCAGGGCGGAGGGACCGGCGGTCGTGGCCGCAACAAGGGCGCCGAACAGCCAGCCGGAGCCGATGATCGAGCCTTCCGAGGCCCACAGCAGGCCCCAGAAGCCCACGTTGCGCTTGAGGGTGGAGTCGGTCATCGCCAGCACACCCAGCCCCGGAAGCCGTCGGGCAGGGTCAGCGCCTGGGCGTGCCAGGCGCCGTTGACGCCGTTGCGCCACGCGGCGGGCGACTCGAGCCGCCGCGGGTCGTAGGCGACGGCGTCGCCGAGCGCCTTCGCCAGCGCCTCCTTGCTCGACCAGAGCGAGATGATCTCCGCGGCGTCGCGCGGCACCCGCTCGGACGGCGTCGTGATCGACGCCGCGAACCGGTCGTCGCAGTCGACGACGCGCTCGATGTCGACGCCGACCGGCCCGTCGTGGAAGGCCACGACCGCGTACGGCGCGCAGTAAGAGCGCGACTGGCCCCCAAGGGTGCGGGCCCGCGCGCGCAGCGCGGCCGGGTCCGGCCCCTCGATCAGCAGGACGTTCATCGCGCGATCACCGGGGTCCCGTGCCAGCGCGTGCCGTCGGGCAGCTCCTCGCCGCGCAGCACCACCGAGTGGCCTTCGAGGACGGTGCCGGCGCCGACGTGCGTGTCCGGCAGGACGACCGCGGTCGGGCCGAGCGTCGCACCGGGATCGAGATGCGTCGGGCCGATCCGCAGCAGACGGTCATGGAACAGGTGCGTCATCAGGCACGCACCGCGGTTGACCGCGGCCCCGTCGTCGAGCGTGATCATGTCGTGCTCGGTGACGGCGGTCGTCTCGCACCACACGCCGCGCCCGATCCGCGCGCCCATCGCGCGCAGGTAGAGCGACATGATCGGCGTGCCGATCGTCAGGCGCAGCAGCTTCTCGTCGGCCAGCTGCTCCTGCGCGGCGTTCATCAGCTCGTCGCGCCACACGAACCCGCTCCACAGCGGGTGCACGCTGCGCCGGTAGCGGCCGATCAGCACCCACTTCATCGCGATCGTCACCGCCGTGCACACGACGCCGCCGGCGATCAGCACGAACGGCGCCGTGAGCGCGGCCGCGAGCACGCCGTACCGCGCGCAGATCGCGACCATCGCGGTCAGCTCCAGCACTTCGACGAACAGCGCGATGGCGTTGGGCCCGAGCAGCCGCACCACGTCCATCACGGCGCGGCCGATCCGCAGCCGGCGCGGCGGGTCCACGGTCCGGGAGGGGTCGGCGGCGTCGGGGTGGCGCGGCAGCTCGAGCGCGGGAACGCCGAGCCAGGACGTGCCCTGCGCCGGGTGCTCCGGCGAGAGGGTCATGACGCCCAGCAGACTGTCGTCGCCGAGCGTCGTTCCGCCGCGCAGGATCGATCCCGGGCCGAGGAAGGTGCGGTCGCCGACGGTGATCGGCTCGACGCGCATCCAGCCGTCGCGCGACCGGGACGTGCAGAAGCCGATGTCGTCGGTGCCCTGGCTCAGCGTGCCGAACGAGACGAGCGGGTTCAGGCCGGTGGACACCGACAGCTCCGTCCCGCGGCCGACCGTGACGCCCATCAGGCGGTACCACGGGCGCGTGAAGGTCGACGCGTAGAGCGGGAACAGCAGCGTGATCGAGCTCTTCTTGAGCTCCTCGCCGAACCACAGCGCCCATCCGGTCGGGCCGTGCTCGTCGTGCCATCCCGGGCGCACGAGCCGCCACACCAGCCGCAACGTGAGGGCGACGATCAGCGCGGTCAGCGGGACCGAGATCGCGGTGATGACTGCGACCTCGAAGGCCAGCTCGCCCGTCGAGCTGCCGAGGGTCGGCAGGTCGGAGCCCAGCAGCGCGAGCAGGCCGACCGCCGGTGCGAAGGCCGCGAGGCCGAGCGTCAGCTCCAGGCCGAGGCTCGCGGCGAACGCCAACGGCCACAGCCCGGCTCGTGTGGGCGCCGGTGGCTCTGCGGGCCAGTGCTCGCCGGCGACGCCGATCCGGCGTCCGGGCGCGCCGCCCCAGCGCTCGCCGGCGGGGACCTCGCCCTCGACGACGGTTCCGGGCTCGATCTCGGCACCCGCGCCGACGACCGTGCCCGGGTTCAGCAGCGACCGGGAGCCGATCCGCGCCTGCGGGCCAACCTCGATCGCGCCGACCACGAGCTCCTGGCCGTCGATCCACCAGCCGCGCAGGTCGACGTTGCCTTCGACGGTCGCGCCGGCGCCGATCCGCAGCAGCGCGCCGGCGGGCGGGACGGTCGCGAGGCGCGCGCCGTCGCCGACCTCGGCGCCGACCAGGCGGGCGTACTTCGCCGCCCAAGGCGTGCCACCGAGACGCTCGTAACGGGTGACCTCGGCCAAGCGGTCGATGAACCACAGCCGTGCGGCCAAGCCGGAGTAGCGCGAGTAGCGGCCGGGCTGCACCCCGCGCAGGAGCACGCGGGTGCAGACGAACTGCAGCGCCACGTGGGCGGGCGGGCTCGCGAGCAGCATCCACGCCGCGCCCAGCCACAGCCAGCCGACGTGCGGGGTGCCGATGTCGACGACGTTGCCGTAGACGAGCGTGCCGAGCAGCCACGGAACGGCCTGGATCGCGAACAGCACGACGACGCCGACGAGCTGCAGCAGCTGCAGCCGGCGCGCGCCGCGCAGAGAGACTTCAGGCACGGCGTCCGTCCCGGGCCCCGCGATCTGCTCGAGCCGGGCCGAGAACGCGCGCAGCGTGCGCTGCTCGTAGACGTCCGCGACGGCCACGGACGGGTGCTCGACGCGCAGCACCGAGACGAGCTTGGCGGCGGCCAGCGAAGTCCCGCCGAGGGCGAAGAAGTCGCTGTCGGGACCAACTGTGACCGGGCCGAGCTGCTCGCGCCAGTGCTCCGCCAGCCGCTCCTCGGCGGCCGTGAGCCCGTGGCTCTCGCCCGCGCCGGGCGGCGGCCACGGCAGCGCCTTGCGGTCGACCTTGCCCGACGTGGCGAGCGGCAGCTCGTCCAGGACGACGATCTGCGGCACGAGGCTCGCCGGCAGGCGCGCGGCGACGTCGGCGCGGACCGCCTCGGGCGTGAGCGTTCCGGCGACGTAGCCGACGAGCAGCTTGTTGCCGGCCGCCGACGACTGCACGACCGTGGCCGCGGCGCGGACGCCGGGCACCGCGCTGAGCGCGTCGTCGATCTCCCCCAACTCGATCCGGCGTCCGCCGATCTTGACCTGGTGGTCGCGACGGCCGACGAACTCGAGCCCGTGGTCCGTGCGGCGGACGATGTCACCGGTGCGGTAGGCGCGTTCCCATCCCAGGACGGGCAGCGCGCGGTAGCGCTCGGCGTCGAGGTCGGCGCGCAGGTAGCGCCCGAGGCCGACGCCGCCGATCACCAGCTCGCCCTCCTCGGCGGGCTGCTCGCGCTCGTCGACGATGGCAAGCTCCCAACCGCGCAAGGGCTCGCCGATCGTGACCGGCGCACCCGGCATCAGCCGCGTCGCGGTGGAGACGACGGTGGCCTCCGTCGGCCCGTAGGTGTTCCACAGCTCGCGGTCGCCGGCCAAGCGCTGCACCAGCGACTCCGGGCAGGCTTCACCGCCGAGGATCAGGAGCCGCACCGAGGCGAGCGCCGTGTCGTCCCAGATCGCCGCGAGCGTCGGCACGGTGGAGATGACGCTCACGCGGCGCTCCGCCAGCCACGGGCCGAGCTCGACACCAGAGCGCACGAGCGCGCGCGGCGCGGGCACGAGCGCCGCGCCGTTGGCCCAGGCGAGCCACATCTCCTCGCAGCTCGCGTCGAAGGCGACCGACAGCCCGGCCAGGACGCGGTCCTCCGGGTGCACCCGCCACAGCTCCGCCTCGCCGTCGAGGAAGGCCACCGCGGACCGGTGGCTGACGGCGACGCCCTTCGGCGCGCCCGTCGAGCCCGACGTGAAGATGATCCAGGCGTCGTCGTCGGGGCCAGGCCGTCCGGCACGGCCACTCGGGGCATTGCGCCAGTGCAGCTCGAGCCCGTCGCCCACCGCGGCGCAAGCGCCCGCGTCGGTGAAGATCTGCTCGGCGCGGGCGGCGCGGTCGTCGGCGTCGACCGGGACGTAGGCCGCGCCGGCGGCGAGCACGCCGAGGATCGCGATGTAGAGCTCGTGGGTGCCGCTGGCGACGCGCACGCCGACGCGGTCGCCCGGGCCGACGCCGCCGTCGCGCAAACGGTCGGCAACCACGTGCACGCGCTCGGCGAGCGCCGTGTACGTCAGCTGCGCGCCGGGCGTGTCGAGCGCGAGGCGCTCACCGTGGGCGGCCACGGTCGCGTCGAAGACGTCGACGAGGGTCGCGCGCGGCGGTCGAGGGGTCGGCGCGTGCGTGTCGGGGAGGTCGAGTGTGCTCATTCGGAGGCTCCTGGAGAGGGAGTCAGGAGCCTTCCAGCGGTCCAGCGACCGCTCGACCGTAGTGCCGTACTGCAGTCTTCGGGTGAGCGCTACTTAGAGGTCGCGGCGGTCGCCGACGCCGAGCTTGTGCATCGCGCGGTAGAGGTGGCTCTCGACCGTACGCACGGAGACGACCAAACGGTCCGCGATCTCCGCGTTCGAGAGCCCCTCGCGCGCGAGGCCGACGAGTTGCGCCTCGCGGCGGGTCAGGTCGGCGCCGCCGTCGGGCAGTCCCTCGATGGCCGGCTCCGGGGTGCCCTGGTCAGGCTGGTGGAGCTCACGGGCGCGGGCCGCGGCGCGGCGCACGCCGCTCGCGTCGCCCGCACGCTGGAAGGCGTCCGCGGCGCCGACCGTCGCCTCCAACGCGTACTGCAGCGCGCCCATCGCCGCCAGCTCGGCGGCCACCGCGAGCCGCTCGGCGCCCGACCGCGCGGCGACATGGCGGGCGCAGGCGCGCGCCAGCCGCGAGTCGGCACGCGGCGCGACCGCCCGCATGCGCTCGCGGACGTCGAGCCCTGCGCGAAACGCCTCATACAGCAGCTGGACCGCGAAGATCGGAAGCTTCGCGCTGCGGTCGGCGGCGTGCACGAACCGCTCGGCTGCATCCGGCTCGCCGCGGGCGACGGCCGCCCAACCCTCGGCGCGCTCGACGTACGGGACCTGGTGGCGCCAGGCGCCCGCCGGCCCGAACTGCTCGCGCATCCGCTCCAGCGGCGTCGTGACGTCCCCACCGGTGGCGGCGGCGATGCCGACGCGGAAGGCGTGGACCACGGTCATGCCGGCGAACGTGTCCTGGTGGTCGTAGTGCAGCTCCGCTTCGTCGAACCAGCGCGCGGACGAGCGGTAGCGGCCACGCAGGAACTCGGTCGTCGCCAGCCCGAAGGCGGCGGTCGCGGCGGCCGCGTGGTCCTCGACCCGGACGGCGTCGCGCAACAGGCCGGCCGCGTAGGCGTCGGCGTCCTCGAGGTCCTCGCCGGTCTCGATCGCGATCAGGTTGAAGCCGCCGGCCGCCAGCGTCTCCGCGTAGCCGAACGGCACGCTCGGCCGCAGGCGCCGCATGAGCTCGTAGGCGCGCGTGCCCTCGCCCGTGTACAGGTAGGCGAGTGCCTGCCGCGCCTCGTCGCCGCGCCGGGTGGCCGGGTCCGTCTCGGGCCCGTCGATCGCCGCCTGGGTCACGCGCACGGTATCGGCGAAGTCGCCCCGGCGATCCGCCAGCAGGTCCTGCAGCGGGGCAAGCCGCCGTTCCCACGCGCCGTCGTGCGCCCACGCGCCGGCACGCGCGATGAAGGCTCGGGCCGCGTCGGCGTCGCGCAGGCCCCAGTAGAGCGTGTGGACGCGCTGCTGGACGTAGTCGCCCGAGACGGCGGCCTCCGCCTCCGCGTCGACCGTGGCCAGCAGCGCGTCGGCCTCCGCGAACCGCTTGCGCGCGAAGTGGGCGCGCGCGAGCAGCAGCGTCGCCTCGAAGCCCGGCAGCGCCAGCTCGGCAAGGCGCGCGCCGAAGTCGGGATCGCCGGCTTCGTTGGCGGCGCGGGCGGCGTCGACCAGGAGCGGGGCCGGCACGGGCTGCTGCGCGTCGAGCAGCAGCCGCGCGACCCGCATCGCCGTCTCGGGTGTCACCGGGTCACGCGCGAGAAGCCTGTCAGCGAGGCGGCGCCGCAGGCTCTGCGCGTACAGCGCGGGGAGCTCGGCGCGCACCGTCTCGCCGTACAGGGGGTGGGCGAGCCGGGCGGCGTCCGCGCTGGTGTCGATCGCGATCAGCCCGAGCATCTCGGCTCGTACGGACGGCTCGAGCCCGGCCAACTCGGTGAGCTCCTCGATCCGCAGCGGCTCGGTGAGCGCGAGCAGCTCCACGGGGAGCCGCTCGTCGTCCGCGAGGCCGGCCATCCGCGTTCCGATCAGCTCGCGCAGCGAGTCGCTCACCGGCGGACGCCGGCGCAGACGCCACAGGCCGCCGGTGTTGACGAGCGTGCCCGCCTCCAGGGCGCCGAGCACGAGCTCGCGCGCGAACAGCGGGTTGCCCTCGCCGGCGCCGATCACCCACTCGATCGCCTGCCGCTCCACCGGCCCTCCGAGACCGGCCTCGACCAGCACGGCGATGGCGTCGTCGTCGAGCCGCCCGAGCTCCAGTCGCGGCGCGCCGGCGTCCTTCCACAGCGACTGGATCGCGTCGGGCACCGGCTCGCCGGCGCGAACCGTCGCGACGATGAACGCCGCCTCGCTGGAGGCCAGGTGCAGGACGAGCGCGGCGGACACCGGGTCGAGCAGCTGGGCGTCGTCGACGCCCAGCACGACGCGCCGGTCACGCGCACGGCGGCGCAACGCGTCGGCGCTGCGCCGCAGCAGCTCGAGCGTGTCGTCGGAGCGCACGTCCTCCGGGACGACGCCCGCGAACGCGCCGAGCGGGATCGTCGACGCGCTACGCGTCGCTTGGACCCAGTACACGGGCAGGCCCTCGTCGGCGGCCGCGGACTGCGCCTCCCGCGCCAGCCGCGACTTGCCTGCGCCCGCCGGGGCGTGCACGACGACACCGGGGCAGTCGCCGCGGCGCCGCGCGCCGGCGATCCGCTCGAGCTCGGCGTCGCGGCCGACGAGGGGCCATGCGCCCGCCGCGGTCACAGGTCGCGGCGGTCGCGGACGCCGAGCTTCTGCATCGCGCGGTACAGGTGCGACTCGACCGTGCGGACCGAGAGCACGAGCCGGTCGGCGATGTCGGCGTTCGACAGGCCCTGGCGGGCGAGGTCGACGAGCTGGGCCTCGCGAGCGGTCAGCGACACCGCGGAGCCGTCGAGGCCGTCGATCACCGGCGGCTCGGTGCCCTGCCCGGCGACGTGCAGCTCACGTACCCGGGCGGCGGCGCGGCGCGCGGAGTCCTGCCGGCCGTCCTCGACGAAGCAGGCCGCCGCGCGCGTGGCCGCCTGCAGCGCGTAGAACGTCGCGCCGATCCGCGCGAACGTGTCGGCAACGGCGAGCACGGCGTCCCCGTCGCGCGCGGCCGCCGCTTCGGCGTGCGCGGCGTACGCGTCCAGCAGCGGCGCGGCGCAGCCGGGCCGGGCCTCCGTGAGCAGCGCGGCGACGCGCGATGCGGACGCGCCGGCGACCAGCGCGTCGTGGCCGATCAGCAGCGTGAAGCCCGGCATGTCGGCGGCGAAGGCCTGCGCGCCCTCGAGCAGCTGCGCCGCGCCCAGCTGCGGGTTGCGCACCCAGGCCGCCCACCCTTCGGCCCGCGCGACGTAGGCGGCACGCGCCAGCGGCTGCGGACGGTCCCGTCCCGCGTGCGCGCGCAGCCGCCGCAACGGCTCCTCGACGCCGGCGGCGTCGCGCGTGGCGGCGGCGATCCCGATGCGCAGCATGTGGACGTCGGCGATCAGCCCGAACGCGTCCTCGCGCTCGAAGTGCAGCTCGGCCTCGGCGAGCCAGCGCTCGGCGTCGCAGAAGCGCGCGGCGAAGAAGTCCAGGTGGGCGAGGCCCACCGCCGCCTGCGCCGCGGCCTCGTGGTCATGGCAGCGAATGCTCTCGGCCAGCGCGCGCTTGAGATCGGCGGCCAGGTCGGGCCAGTCGATCCCGGACTCGGCACCGACCATCCGGTAGGCCGGCAGCGTCATCAGGGCCGTGTAGTCCTGGAGGGGGATCGGCGGCCGGTGCCGGTGGGCGAGCCTGCGCGCGTCGGTCCAGCGGCCGGCGTAGAACAGCGCCATCGCGAGCCGCGTCTCCAGCACCCGGCGGCTCTCGGGCTCCAGGTCGCCGGCCAGCGTGGCCTCCGCCTCGGCGATCGTCCCGGCCAGGTCGGCGGCGACGGCGATCGGCATCCGCAGCGCGAGCCGCCAAGGCCGGTCCACCCATGCGGCGGCGCGCGTGAGCAGCGCTTCCGTCGCGCCGCGGTCGCCGATCCCCCAGTACAGGATCCGCACCCGCTGCTCGAGGTAGGCCACCGCCGCGGGGTGGCCGGGCACCTCGGCCTCGACCGCATCCAGCGCGGCCTCGGCCTCGTCGAAGCGACCGCGGATCGCGTTCGCGCGGGCGAGTGCGAGGACGGCGTCCAAGCCGCCGCCGTCGGCCACGGCCAGCTCGCCGAGCTGCGCACCGAGCTCGGGGTCGCCGGCGAGGTTGGCCGCACGCGCCGCGTCCACCAGCAGCTGCGGCGGGATCGGCGCACCGGCGTCCAGCAGCAGCCGAACGACGCGCAACGCGTCGTCGGGGGCCATCGGGCGGCGTTCCTGCAGCGCGGCCGCCAGGCGCAGCCGCAGCGCGCGGCAGCGGAGCGTCGGCATCGCGGCGCGCAGGATGTCGCCGTAGAGCGGGTGCGCGAGCCGGACGTCGCCGCCCGTGTCGAGCGCGATCAGGCCACGGGCCTCGGCGTCGGCGAGCGCGTCGTAGGACGTGAGGCCCTCGATCTCGGTCAGCCGCAACGGCTCCGCCAGCGCGAGCAGCTCGGCCGGCGCGCGCTGCTCGCCGCTGAGCTCGTCCATCCGGTGGCCCACGAGCTCGATCAGCGAGGCCGCGACGGCCGGGCGGCCGGCGAGCCGCCAGAGACCGCGGTCGTCGACCAGCTGGCCGCCGGCCAGCGCGCCGGTCACCAGCTCGCGCGCGTACAGCGGGTTCCCCTGGCTGCGGTCGACGATCCAGCGGTACGCCGCTTCCTCCACCGGGCCGTCGAGCGCCGTCTCCACCATGGACCGGAGGGCGGCGTCGCCGAGCGGTGCGAGCTCCAGGCGGAGCGCGTGACCGTCCTTGTGCAGCGCGACGATCGCGTCCGGACACGGCTCACCCGTCCGGATCGTGGCGACGACGAACACGCCGGCGCGCGAGGCCAGGTGCAGGACCAGCGCGGCCGACGCGGGATCCAGGCGCTGGGCGTCGTCGACGCCGAGGACGATCGGCCGCCCTGCCGCCTGCTCCTCGAGGGCGCGCGCGGAGTCGCGCAGCAGGTTGAACGCCTGGTCGGAGCGCACGGAGTCCGGGAGCAGGCGCGCGAACGCGCCGAGCGGGATCATCGCCGCGCTGCGCGTGGCCTGCACCCACTCCGTCATCGCTCCGTCGCGTTCGAACGCGGCCAGCGCCTCGCGGCCGAGCCGCGACTTGCCGGTCCCGGCGTCGGCACTGACGACGACGCCCCAATGCCCTTCTGAGCGCGCCCGAGCGATCGCCGTCAGCTCCTGGTCGCGACCGACGAGCGGCCAATCGGGGCTCACCAGTGCCTCACGCACAGACCGGACTCTACGGGCCGGTGTTGCCCCTGTGAACCCCTACCGGCTCACGCGGCGGCTCCCACCGGCGTACGTGGCGCCCACAGAGTGCGGCGGGCGACGGCGACGTTCTGGATCGCCATCGTCAGCGCGAAGAAGGCGAGGATCGCGGCCGCGCCCTCCGCCGGGATCCAGCCCGTGACGGCGGCCAGCGTCCCGAGCCCGATCTTGAGCGCGATCATCACGATCCACAGCGTCAGCGTGGTGCGGTTGCCGCGCTGCATGGGCGTGTCCTGCTCGTGCCAGATCGACACGCGGGTGCCGCGCCAGGCGCCGAACGCGATCGCCAGCACGGCGCAGGCGGCGTTGTAGACGACCGCGGCGACGGTGACCGTGTGCGTGTGAGCGGTGAGCGCGACCACGGTCGCCACCACGCCGAAGATCAACGGCAGCTTCACGAGGGCTTCCACCGTCACGGGTCGAGCGTGCATCTGACGCCAGATCGACCAGGGAATGACGAAGAGGAGGATCGGCAGAACGGTCATGGGGCTCCTTACGGGGTGAGGATGCGGTCGAGCCAGTCGAAGGGGTCGACGGCGCCAAGCAGATGCCCACCGGTCGGCAGGCGGTCGAAGAGCGTGCGTGCCTGGCCAGGCCAGCGGCGTTCGTCGGGGTCCTCGCGGACGAGGATGGGGGTGGTGATGCGTTCCAGCTCGTCGTCGAGCCGGAACTCGCGGACGCGCGAGTAGAGGTCGAACGGCGTCCGCCCGACCAGCCCGTACCAACGGCCGCGACCGCGGAGCAGGGCGTTCGCGGCCGGGTCGAACAGACCCGCGAGGTGCATCTCGCGGTTGAAGTGCTCGCGGGCGCCCGCGACCAGCGCCTCGTGGGCGCGCGCCGGCAGAGCATCCGTCCAGAGCGTCGAGACGTCGAGGACGCCGGGATCGGCGACCGCCGCGACGAACCGGTGTTCGAACGCGAGGGCGCGGGCGACGCCGTAGCCGGCGTGCTCGACCCCGACGGCCGCGATGCGCGTGCTGTCGACGTCGTCGCGGGCGATCAGCGCGTCGAGCACCGGCGTCATGACGGCCTCCCAGTCGGGCCGCAGCACGAGCCCCTGCTCGACGAGCGCCGCCTGGCGCCCCGGGCCGTCGAAGGTCATCCAGTGGTAGCCGCGGGCGTGTGCAGCGGCGCCTTCGCGAGCCCAGGCCTGCGACGTCGCTTCGCGTCCGCCGTGATCGACGATCACGAGCGGCCGGCGGCCCGCGCCCGCCGCGCGGAAGAAAAAGCCGGGCAGCGTCGCGCGCTCGTACGGCAGCGCGATCCGCTCGCCGCCGAACAGCTCGACGGCGCGTTCCCAGCAGGTGCGCTGACGGCGCCACAGCGCCGTCTCGGAGACCGAGCCGTCGGTGTCGCCGATCAGTGGCAGCGGCGCCGCGTAGTACGTGGCCGCGTGCAGGTAGCGGCGGGCGTCCTGGCGGCGGTTCGCCTCGGCCCACGCGACGCCGCCGGCGGCGGTCCACTCGCGCAGCCACGAGTCCGCGTCACCGTCCTCGACACGGGCGGAGGTCTCCAACACCTCCCCGAGATCCGCGGCGCCCGCGGCAGCGGCTGCCAGGAGCGCGTCGAAGCCCTCCCGGAAGGTGTCGGTGGTGAAGTCCATGCCATCACGATCGCGTCGCCGCGGCCGTACGGCATCGGTAGTGGACTACTGCATTCGCAAGTGCCGTAGCGCAGTACTGATGACGGCGGGCGGGCCCGGGCCCAAGCTCCGGGCATGCTCTCCATCTCGCTCGCGCTCGGCGCCGCGCTGCTCTACGCCGTCGGCTCCGCGCTGCAGCAGCGCGTGGCGGTCGAGCACACCTCGACGCTCGGCCTGCTGCGGCGGCCGCGCTGGCTCGCCGGGATCGCCGCCGACGTGTTCGGGTTCCTCGCGCAGGCCGCGGCGCTGACCGTCGGCCGGCTCGCCGTGGTGCAGCCGCTGCTGGTGTCGACGGTCGTGTTCGCGCTCCCACTCGAGCGCCGGCGGGTGGCACGCCGCGAGGCGCTGGCGGCGGTCGCCGTCCTGGCCGGGTTGGCGGTGTTCGTCACGCTGGCCGACCCGGCGGGCGGGCACCGCGACGCTGCGCCGGCCGCGTGGGTGGCGATCTTCGGGGCGTGCGCCGTCGCCGTCCTCGGCCTGCGCGGCGGCGCCGTCAGGATCGGCTGCGCGACCGGCGTCCTGTTCGGCGTCAGCGCCGCGCTGACCAAGGTGGTCGTCGCCGACCACACACTCCTCGATTGGCACCTGGTCGCGCTGGCGGTCGTCGGCGCCGCGAGCCTCGAGCGCTCGCAGGCCTCGCTGCGCGCCGGTTCGCTCGGCATCGCGGTCGGCGCCCAGATGGCCTTCGACGCGCTGACGAGCGTGCTGATCGGCGTGCTCGCCTTCGGCGAGCGCCTGCACACGAGCCCGCCGCTGGTCGTCGCGGCGCTCGTCGCGCTGGGCGTCGCGCTGGGCGGCATCCTCGGCCTCGCGAGGGCCACGTGACGCGCCGGGACGGCGTACTCGTGGCCGTCCGGCATCACCGGCCTCGCGTGAGGCGCGACCGCGTGCTCGTCGCGCTCGCCGGCGGCTACTTCGCGGTCGCCGCGGTGGGCGTCGTGGCGCCCGCGACCGCGGAGGCGGTCGCGCACGGGCGCGTGTGGCTGCTGCTCACGAGCGCGCTGGCCGCGCAGCCGCCGCTGCCGCTCGCACAGGTCGGGCTGACCGCGGCGGTCGCCGCCCTCGCGATCCGCCGTGTCGGAGCGGGCGCCTGGTGGCGCGCCGCGCTCGTCGGCCACGTCGGCTCGGCGCTCGTCGCCTACGCGTTGATGCTGCTGGCGGGCGCCGAGGCGGCGACGCGCGAGCCGGACTACGGCGTCTCGTGCGTGCTCGGGGCGACCCTCGGCGCGCTGATGACCACGCACGACCGCCTCGGACGGGCGGTCGGCGTGGTCGGCGCGGTGGCGTTGCTGCCGGTGTCGCTCAGCTGGCTCGGGATCGAGCACCCGCTGGCGGTCGTGCTCGGCGCGCTCAGCGCCCGCGCCGCGGCAACGCGATGAACCCTTCGACGGCGGCGTAGAGCACGCCGACCCACGGAAGGTCCTCGGGGTCCTGGACGACGATCGAGCGCGGCACCCACTCCGGGTCGAACTTCGCGTTGAAGTCGCGCAGCGACTCGATCTGGAAGTACGGGTTGAGCACGTGCGCGAGCCGGCGCTGCGCCCGCTCGGGCACGCTCAGCCGCGCGTCCTGCGCGAACAGGCGGCCCCAGGTGGCGAAGTTCAGGGACAGGCGCTTGTCGCCGCGTCCGTGCAGCTCGGTCGCCGTCATGGCGATCAGGTACTCGGTCATCCCGTTCGGCGCGTCCGGGTCGTGCTGCATGAGGTCCAGCGACCAGCCGGGCTCGCTCCCACAGCACGGCACGAGCCGCAGGAACCCGAGCGGGCGTCCGTTGGTGGCGAACGCGACCGCGAGCAGCAGCTCCGGGTCCTCGCCGCGCACGCCGCCGCCCAGCTCCATCGTGAAGCCGCGCTCCTGCGCGCCGTCGCGCCACCGCTCGCGCAGCGCGTTCAGCGCGTCACGCAACGGCTCGGGCGCATCGACCTCGCGCATCAGGCGGAAGCTGCACTGGCGGCCGACGCGGTTGACCGCCGTCCGCACGCTCTTGTTCTCCAACGTGAAGGCGTCGCAGCGCACCACGGCCTCGTCGCCCAGGTACACCGAGCGCAGCCCGTGGCGCCGGTACAGCGGCAGGTCCGCCTCACGCGCGCCGAGGAACGCCGCGCGCCGTCCATGCCGGCGGCAGTGGTCGAGGAACTCGCCCAGCAGCCGTTCGTGCGCCTCGGGCGGCCCGACGGGGTCACCGGAGACCAACGCGTGCCCGGCCATGGTCCGGTAGGCGAGCATCGCGTCCCCGGCGCGCGTGAAGAAGTACTGCTTGTCCGGGCGCAGCGCGAAGTAGTCCAGCGTGCCGGTGCCGTGCGCGAGCACCAGCGCGCGGGCGCGCTCGCGATCGGCGTCGGTCGTCGCCCCCGCTCGGCGCCGTCGGCGGACGTCGAACGCGCGGCGGTGCCAGACGAGCGTCACGAGCAGCGCCACGGCCGGGAACAGGACCTGCGGATCCGAGGACCGCAGTGCCGCGATCATGGCCGTGAGGATCACCGCGGCTGTCCACGCCCGCCGACGCGCGGCCCACAGGCCGGTGGCGAGGACGACGAGCAGCACGCCGATGACCGCCGTCGGGACGTGGTCGACGGAGCCGAAGGCATGCTCGGCCACGAGGCTCGCGCCCGCCAGGCCGGTGACCGCGCCGAGGACGCGTGGCAGCCGCGGGCGACGGATCGGCGGCTCGGCGTCGACCTCGAGAGCCGTTGCCGGCTCGGGCTCCCCCTGCACCTCGCCCCGCTCCGGCCGCAGGGCCGGGAACAGGATCACGTCGCGGATGCTCGGCACGTCCGCGATCAGCATCACGAGCCGATCGATGCCGATCCCGAGCCCACCCGTCGGCGGCAGCCCGCACTCGAGCGCGCGCACGTAGCTCTCGTCCACGAAGCCCTCGGCCTCGAAGCGCGCGCGCTGATCGACGGGGTCGTTGAGCTCGCTGTAGGCGTTGGCGAGCTCGCGACCGCCGACGAAGGCCTCGAAGCGCTCGGTCAGGTGCGGATCGTCTCGGTGGGCACGGGCCAGCGGGGAGATCTCCCGCGGGTGGTCGAGCACGAACGTCGGCTCGATCAGCGTGTGCTCGGCCGTGGCCTCGAAGACCTCGGCCATCAGCTTGCCGGCCCCCCACCCGGTCTCGTACAGGATCCCGAGCTCGTCGCAGATCGCGCGCGCCTCCGCCAGCGGCATCGACGGGTGCATCGCCACGCCGGCGTGCTCGGCCACGAGCTCGGCCATCGTCACCCGTCGCCAGGGCGGGGCGAGGTCGATGCCGCCCACGCGGGTGCTGCCGGTGGCGGCCAGCGCGGCGCGGGCGACGATCGTCTCGACCAGCTCCATCATGTCCTCGTAGTCCGCGAAGGCCTGGTAGGCCTCCAGCAGCGTGAACTCGGGGTTGTGCGAGGTATCGATGCCTTCGTTGCGGAAGACCCGGCCGATCTCGAACACGCGCTCGAAGCCGCCGACCACCAGGCGCTTCAGCGGCAGCTCCAGGGCGATCCGCAGGTAGAAGTCGGTGTCGAGGGCGTTGTGGTGGGTCGTGAACGGCCGGGCGGTCGCCCCGCCGGCCGACGCCTCCAGCACCGGCGTCTCGACCTCGGTGAAGCCGCGCTCGATGAGCGTCGAGCGCACCGAGGAGACGACGGCCGAGCGCACGTCGAAGACGTGTCGCGTCGCGGGGTTGGCGATCAGGTCGAGGTGACGCTCGCGCAGCCGCAGCTCGGGGTCGACCAGGCCACGGTGCTTGTCCGGCAGCGCCCGGTGTGCCTTGGCGAGCAGGCGGATCTCGTCCGCCTGCACGGTCAGCTCGCCCGTGTGCGTGGTGATCACGGTGCCCGCGACGCCGATCCAGTCGCCGCGGTCGAGCCCTTCGGCGTCCGCGAACGCGTCCATCGCGCGCGAGACCATGACCTGGACGTCGCCGGTCTGGTCGTGCAGGGTGGCGAACACCAGGCCGCCGTGGCGCCGGATCAGCATCAGCCGGCCGGCGACCCGGACGGAGACGTTCGTGCACGCGTCCGGTTCCAGGCCGGCGAAGCGGCCGTGCAGATCGGCTGCGGTGTGGTCGCGCTCATAGCGCGTGGGTGTCCCGAGAGCGGTCATGACCGCACCTCGGATGGGCGCCCCGCGATCAGGTCCCCGAGACGAATCCGTAGACGTTCGATCGGCCGCGAGGCGTCGAAGCGCGCCGCGGCCCGCGCCCGCTGGTCGGCGTCATAGCGCCACAGCGCCCAGGGCGACGCCGGCCGCGCCAGGCGCGCGGCGCCGTACAGCGCGGCGATCGGTGCGAAGAGCCCGATCACGCCGAGCAGCACGCGCCCCTTCGCGAACGCCACGCCGGAGAGGGCGACGACGCCCGCGACGACGGCGCAGGTGCCCCAGAGCGACAGGGGCTCGTCCAGCCCGAACGGGCGCGTGCCCAGCACGACGAGCGCCCCGAAGGCCAGTGAGCACGCCACGGCGTCGAACGACGTGCGGCCCTGCTCCTGCCAGTAGACGTCGTCCAGGTGCACCCACAGCGCGAACTCGTCGAGCGTGAGGCCGGCGCCGACGCCGAAGCCGATCGCGACGAGATGCCACCAGGGCGCCTCCAGCGGCGCGGCGAACGACAGGAAGCCCGTCAGCAGCAGCA
The DNA here is from genome assembly GCF_003633755.1 of Solirubrobacter pauli. GTDB lineage: Bacteria > Actinomycetota > Thermoleophilia > Solirubrobacterales > Solirubrobacteraceae > Solirubrobacter > Solirubrobacter pauli. The sequence continues at coordinate 3,016,515 of NZ_RBIL01000001.1, read as the reverse complement.
GCCCGATCCCCCAGACGAGGTGGTGGACGTGCACGCCGCGCGTCTCGATCCCGCCCGGCCACCACGACACGCTGCGCGTCATGCGGGCGCTGGTGCGGATGACCAGGAAGGAGACGAGGAAGGCCGCGAGGACGACGAACGCCGCCCCTGGGCCGGGATGCAGGCGGTCGCCGAACGGATCGACGGCGACCAATGAGGAGATCGGCGACCGCATGCTCGTTCAGACGGTCGTGGCGATCGGCTGGAGCACCGCGGCGCCGGTGGCGCCCGTCGACGCGAGGACGAGTGACGAGCGCACCTGCGCCGCGGACAGGCCCTTGAACGCGAGCTTGACGGTGCCCGTGATGGTGCCGGGGCCCGGTGCCTCGCCGTCCATGTCGTTCGTCAGCGAGAGCGTGCCGCGCTGCGTCGCCCACTTGGCCTTCGTGCGCGGAGTGAACGTCTTCAAGCTGGACGCGTAGCCGACGCCGACCGTCTGCAGGTAGGGCACGTCATCGGCGCTGATCGAGCAGACCGCGTACGTGTACCCGTGCGCGCTGCGCGCGACCTTGCACTGGCCGAAGCGGACGGCCGGGCCGGCGTTCGGCACGGCCGGGTTGGCCGGCGAGATGAACGGGACCGGCGTGGGCGTCGGGGTCGGGTCCGGCGCGATGATCTCTTGGGCCTGGGCGGCGGGCGCGGTGATGGCGACGGCGGCCACCGTGGCGGCCAGGCCGGCGAGGGCGGTGTTGCGGTTCATGAGGGACTCCTTGGTGGGGTTGGGGAGGAACTACGCGTGGACGACGCGGACGGCCTTGCCGGGCGAGCGGGGGAGCGAGCCCGGGGGTGCGACGAAGACGACCGGGTCCAGGCCGAGCTGCTTGCGCAGCGCCGCCGCGATGCGGTCGGCGAGCGCCGAGGGGTCGACGGAGCGGTCGACGGGCTCGCAGCGCAGCTCGAGCTGCGAGGGACCGACGACGATCTGGTAGGTCAGCCCGGCGCCGGGCTCCGCGAGCAGGACCTCCTCGATCTGCGAGGGGAACAGCCCGCCGAGCGAGTCGGCGCGGCGGCCGAGCAACGAGTGCAGGCGAGCCGTCACCCGGCCGCACGCGCACGGTTGCGTCGTGAGCGAGGTGAGGTCGCCCGTCCGGTAGCGGATCAGGGGCATCGCCTCGCGCGTGAGCGTCGTGATGACGAGCTCGCCGAGCGCGTCGTCGCCGAGCGGCTCGAGCGTCGCCGGATCGACGACCTCGACGAGGAAGTGGTCCTCGTTGACGTGCATGCCGCAACCGAGGTGGCACTCGCTCGCCACGCCCGGCCCGATGACCTCGCTCAGCCCGTAGGTGTTGAGCGCTTTGAGGCCGAGCGCCGCTTCGAGCCGCCGGCCCAGCCTCGGCGTCCACATCTCGCCGCCGAACAGGCCGATCTCCAGCGCACTGTCGCCGAGCACGTCGGCGAGCTGGGCGGCGAACGACGGCGAGCAGCAGAGCACCTGCGCGCCCAGGTCGCGGATGAGCGCGGCCTGCACCTCGAGCGGCGCGCCCGCGGCGGGCACGACCGTCGCGCCCAGGCGCTCGGCGCCCTGCTGGAAGCCGAAGCCGCCGGTCGTGAGCCCGTAGGGATAGGCGTTGTGCACGATCGTCCCGGGACGCACACCGGCGGCTTCGAGGCTGCGGGCCATCAGGTCGGCCCAGATCTCGAGGTCTCGGTAGGTGTGGCCGACGATCGTCGGCCGGCCGCTCGTCCCGCTGGAGGAGTGCAGCCGCGCGAGCTCGTCGGTGGGCACGGTCATCATCCCGAGCGGGTACTGGGCGCGCAGGTCGTCCTTCGTGGTGAAGGGGACCCGGCGCAGGTCGGCGAGCGTCTCGACGGGGACGGCGACTTCACGCCGGGCGAGCGCCGTGCGCAGCCGCCGCAGCTGCAGCTCGTGCAGAGCCGAGCGCAGCGGGGCTTCGATGGTGGTCGTTGGCATAGGGCAACGATCGACGCTGCGGCGCCCCCGTTCGTCAGTAACGCGCTACTGCATTCGCCACCGACGCAGCTACGTAGAACGACGAGAGGCCCCGCCGGGGCGGGGCCTCTCCGTGACTTCATGGCGCCGGCGCGTGCGCGAGCGGGTGGGTGCTCAGCCGGCCGTGGGCGGGAGGTACGGAGCCGTGAACGTCACGGTCACCCCGGTCGGGACGTCGGCGCCCTGCAGCTTGCAGGTGAAGTGCGCCGTGCTGGCGTTCATGCTGCCGTCGAGCACCGGGGTGCAGCGGAAGCCCTGGCTCATGTACGGCATCTCGTAGCCGTTGTCGATGCCCTCGCGCACCATCGACTGGATCGTCGAGCGGCTCCAGAAGCGACGCACGCTGTTCTCCGGGTTCGTGACCTTGACGTTGGCGGTGACCGTGTCCTGGCCGTTGGCGAGGGTGCCGGGCTTGACCGACACGTGGTACGTGTGGCTCTGGATCGGCGGGGTGGCGGCGTTGGCCGTGGCGGGGATGGCGAGCGCGGCGAGCGCGGCGACGATGGCGGTCTTGCGGAACATGGAGGAGCTCCTTCGCGGGGGCTTGGAGGGGAGAGGGGAGCAGCCGCCGTGCGGTGCTCCGGGACTGAGGTTGCGGTGACGAGCGCTAGGCGGCGGTCAGTGCCGCCCCGACCCGCTCGTCGAACGTCGGCAGGGTCTCGCGCGCGTGCGCCCACGGGACCAGTGCGGGCCGGACGGCGTCCAACGCGGCCGTCCCCGGGCTTGCTGAGGCGAACACGAGCCCGGCTGCGTCCACGCCGCCGATCGCGCCGGGCTGCTCGCGCAGAGCCCCGCCGAGGTGGCGCAGCTCGAGCATGCCGACCGTCGGCCCGGCCAGGGCGACGAACGCCTCGGCGGGCGGGATCTCGCGCACCAGCAGGCTCTGGCTCGCGGCCGGCATCGGGGCCTCGGGGTCGCCCGCGATCGTCCCCAGCGTGCACGCCGGGACGATCGCCGCTGTGTCGGCCAGGCGCGGCGCGACGGCCCGCAGCGGAGCGACGAGCGCGTCACCGTCCGCGCCTTGGTAGGCGAGCGTGATCTGCACCAGCGCCCGCCCGTCCGGCAGGTGCAGGAGCCGCAGCGAGGACGTGACCGTGTCGGGCACGGTGGCGATCCAGGCGCGGTACGCCTCGAACACGTCCATGGCCTGCGTGAACGGCCACAGCAGCGTCCCGGCGTACAGCTCGCGCAGTGCGATCAGCTCGAGCTCGATCGCGGTCACGACGACCCCGTCCGGGCCGCCGCCGCGCATCGCCCGGAACCGCTCCGGACGCTGCTCGGCATCGACCCGCTGGCGCTCGCCGTCATCGGTCACGACGTCGAAGGCCCGTACGCGGGAGGAGCCGAAGCCATGGCTGCGCGCGAGCCATCCGAGGCCGCCGCCGAGCAGGTAGCCGGTCACGCCCACGCCGGCGGCGAACCCGTGCGGCGCGGCGAGGCCGTGCGGAGCGGCGGCCGCGATCACGTCGCGCCACACCGCGCCCGCTCCGACGCGCGCGAGCCGGGTCGGCGGATCGACGCTGACGGCGTCCATCCGAGCCGTGCGCAGGAGCAGCGCGTCGCTGAGGTCCGGCAGCGCGGCGACACCGTGGCCCGTGCCCTGGGGCACGACCCGCAGACCGGCCGCGCGGGCGACGCGGAACGCCTCCGCCACGTCGGCTTCGGACTCGGCCTCGGCGATCAGCGCGGGGCGCTGGTCGGCGCTCCGGTTCCACGCCTGCCGGGCCTGGTCGTAGCCGGGGTCGGTGGGTGTGATCAGCGCGGGCATCGCACCGGCTTCAGGGGGAGGACGAAGGCGCCGCTACAGGCCAAGAGCGGCGGCGGCGGGGCGGTGACGGCTCTGGTGCGCATCGGGGCTCCTTGGGGAGGAAGGATCAGGTCGACATGGAGCATCGACGCGTTCCGGGCGCGGATCTTCAGTAGCTCGGTACTGCACTCGCGGTCGCCCGTACTGCGTGGCGGCGACCGGCCGGAGCGGACCAGCCGCCGGGCGAACGCTGCAACCGCGACGACGAGCTCGATCCTGCGTACGTGACGCGAGCGAGATGCGTAGTCGCGTACTGAAGACCGGTCGGCCGATCGCCGCGATCGTGGTGACCATGTTCCGCACCAGCCTCCTCCTCGCCACGGCCCGCGTCGCCGCGATCGCCGCGTTCACCTCGATGGTCGTGCTGGCGCCGCGCGCGCTGGCCGCCCCCGTCGCCTCCCCGCCGGCCCCGACGTTCCAGGTGCTGCACAACGACCACATCGGAGCGGTCGGCGTGCCCGCCGGCGCCTACACGCTGACGCCGTTCGGTGGCCTCACCAGCACGCAGGCGACGCAGCGCTTCAGCCGCTTCCTGCAGGACTACGACGGCGTGCTGCCCGCTCCCTGGACGCTCGATCCGGCGACCATGACGTTCTCCGCCGGCACGCTCGGATTCACGATCGCGCCGGCCGCGCCCGGCACCCCCGCCTCGGCGACCACGCCCGGCCGCCGCTGCCCCGGCGTCTTCCAGGTCGAGCACGACGACCGCATCGCGGGCATCGCCTTCCCGGCCGGGGCGTACCAGTTCACCAGCCTGCGCAGCACCTGCTCGACGAACATGAGCTCGTTCCGCCGCCTGCTCGCCCGTCCGGGCAGCACGCTGCCCGCCCCGTGGTCCCTGAACGCGCAGACCGGCACCTTCTCGACGGCCGCCGGTGCCCGCTTCCAGGTCAAGCCGGCCGCCTGACCTCCCCTCTGCCAACCACCACCAGGAGATCGTCATGTCCTCCTTCCGTCGCGTCGCGACGGCCGCCACCGCGCTGGCCTTCGCCGGCGCCCTGACCGCTCCCGCGGCGCATGCCGCCACCACCCCGGGCGGCGACCTCTACCTCGCGACCGCCGGCGCGGGCGCGCTGACGCCCACCGGCCACGACACCTACCGCCTCACGCTGCGCGATCCCGCCGCGGAGCTGACCGCGTTCACCGACCGTCCGGCACGTACCTCGTCCAGCGTGCCGCTGCGGCGCTTCGTCTCCGGGTGGGACGAAGCGGGCTTCGCGGCGGACCCGCCGAACGCGGCGCTCACCATCGACGGCGCCCCGGCGCGACACGACACGATGATCGTCGAGCTGACCCACCCGCAGCTCACGCGCTCAGGCGCGCTGACCCTGCGGGCGCGGCGCGTGCCCGGACCGGCTTCGGGCTCGCTGGCCGCCTTCTCGCGCCGTGCCGACCCCAGGCTGCCGCTGACGTTCGGCAAGGCCGAGCTGTTCATCGACTCCGGCGCGGCCGCCGTGCAGCCGGTCAGGATCAGCGTCGACGTGCCGGCGTACAAGAACGTCGACGTCAACTTCGACCCCTCCGACATGACGCTCACCGGCGGCCCGCTCGTCTGGACCACGAACGCGGCCGGCGGCCTGACCGTCAGCGCCAACGGCATCGGCGTGAGCGCTCCGGCGGCCATGCAGGGGGTGCTGACGGGCTACACGCCGGCCGGCGCGGACTCGATCTCGGGGACGGCCACCATCCCGGACGGCGCCACCGTGACGGCCACCGTGGGCAACGGCCGCCCGATCCCGATCACCAACGGGGCCTTCAGCATCCCGCTCGACTGACCCGCAGGGCCCGCTGCCGCCCAGCGGCCGACCACGATCCTCCCCCCTCAGCGCCCGGCCGAAGTGCCGGGCGCTCTGGCGTTCCAGGACCGCTACGTAATCGCCGTACTCACACCTCAGTACGGGCCGGGACAAGAGCAGTGGCGGCGTACCTACAGCCGCCTCCTCCGGCGGGTGGAGCATGACTGACGTTGCACTCCTCCCCAGTCGAAAGGCACCAGATGCTCAAGGCTTCCCTGGCCCTCGCGGCCATGGCCTCACTCGTCGGCGCCGGCACCGCGCAGGCCGCCGCCGCCCCTACCAACTCGCTCACCGCGAGCTTCGCGACGCCGAGCAACGCCGCGCTGATCCAGACCAACACCGTGCCCGTCCGGATCAGCGTCGGCCCCGGCGTCACCCGCGTGCAGGTGTTCAACGGCACGCAGGACATCTCCAAGCGCTTCACCAAGCGCGGCAACGCCTTCGTGGCCAACCTGCCGCGCTCGCTGTTCAAGCCCGGCCAGAACACGCTGCTGATGCAGGCGCGAGGCCGTGGCGGCAAGGGCGGCGCCGCGTCGCGGATCGCGTTCATCATCCCGAAGGGGAAGGCCTCGCGGCTGCGGGTGCGCACCGGAGCCGGCGCGTCCGTCTCCGTCCGCTCCAAGACCCCCACCTACGCGCGGCTGTCGGTCAACGGCCGCACGGTCAGCGATCTGCGCGCGAACCGTCCGCTCGACGCCCGCCAGTGGGTCGTCTCCGCTCGCGACGGGCTGAAGGTGGGCCCGAACCAGTTCGTCGCCGAGACGTGGGACAGCAAGGGCAACTACGCCGTCAAGCGGTGGACCTTCAACCGCAGCGCCGCGCGCCCCCTCGCCGACGCGGGGCCGGGCGAGCAGGCCATCGTGCCCAAGCAGTGGATGACCCTGGACGCCAGCTCCTCCAAGGCGACGCAGAAGGGCGCCAAGCTCGGCTACGCATGGCGGATCGTCAAGCAGCCCGCCGGCTCCAAGCCGGTGCTGCGCAACGCCAACGCGGTCAAGCCGCAGTTCAAGGCCGACAAGCCGGGCGTGTACAAGCTCGCGCTGCGCGCCACGCAGGCCAAGCCCGGTCAGGCGTCGGCGGCCGCCGCCAACACCGCCGGCCAGGACACCATCACGCTCGACGCGGCCCCGACGGTCGGTGCGTCCGGGCTGTACGTCGGCACGGACCTGGAGGGCTACCCGGGCCAGCAGGGTCCGCCCGAGAACAAGCTCTACATCGAGGGTCAGCCCTACGCCGGCGACACCAACTTCACCGACAGCACCACCGACACGTTCGTCCAGCTGGACGAGACCACGCTCGCCCCGATCGCCAACGGCACCGACCAGAACATCACACCGACGCCCGGGACGATCACGATCGGCGCCTGGTTCAACCACGGCGTCCGCTACTCGTCCGACAACTTCGGGTCGGCGATCTGGATCGGCAACCAGCAGGTCGCCTACAACGCGTCCCCGAACGCACCCTCCGGCAGCCTGACCATCGGCAACCCGTTCACGAACCTGCACGGCTGGATCAAGCCCGCGTCGAGCGACAGCGCCGACGACGCGACCTGGGTGGGCAGCGACATGTTGCAGGTCAAGACGCGCGAGGGCACCGACACGCCGACCACCAACACGATGCAGGTCGGCGCCAACACCTTCCCCGTCACCCTGCCCGACGGCATGACGGGCGGCTACCAGCTGGTCGTGCTCGACAACGACGGCAACGTCCAGTCGAGCCAGGTCTACGGCGTCAACGCCTCGGACCAGACGTCGCTGGACGACCAGGGCCCGGGCCACCTCGCGTACGACATGGAGCACGCGGCCCAGAACACCACGTTCCTCCTGCAGGGCTTCGGGCAGCTGCCGCCCATCCCGGTGACCTCCTACATCGCCCAGACGCTGCAGAACTTCGGCGGCCGCGCGGACGTGGTCAGCCGCTTCAACGGCAAGGCGGACCCGACCGGCGGCGTGTACTCGCTGATCACCGCCCAGTCGCCGACCGCCAACAACAAGTGGAGCGCCTGGGCGGCCGCCGAGGCCAGCTTCGAGCGCACCGGCACGACCGGCACGCAGACCGCGCTGCTCGTGCGCGACGCCAACGCGAACGACTACATCCCGTTCAACGCCGACTCCGCCACCCCCGACCCCAACGGCCAGAACCGCTACGGCCTGATGCCGCTCATCTACGGCGCCCCGTCGAGCTGGGCGAACTGGGTCCGGAACCCCGACGGCACGCTGCGCGCCGGCACGGCGGGCGAGAACGCCGCGCTGGCGGCGATCGCCGCCGAGGCCACCGCGCAGGGCTGGGTCCCGACCGTCCCGACCTGCCCGGACGCGCCCGACGTCATCCGCGGCGACTACTGCAACACCAACACCACCTCGGTCCAGAACCTCAAGGACGACGTCAACGCGATCACGCCCGCCGCCGGCCCGGGATACACCGCCGCGGACATGACGACCGCCAAGACCACGCTCTTCGCCGAGCTCACCGACGTCCTCAACGTCCGCTCCTCGATCATCCAGTTCCAGAACCTGTTCGGCACCACCAAGGTCAACGGCATCGTCGACGCCGCGACGATCGGCGACGCGATCAACAAGGCGCTCGGCGGCACCGCGGACGACGCGACGCCCTCGAACCTGCCCGCCTACCTCAGCGCGATGACCGACATGGCGTCCGTGCTCCCCGAGATCGGCGCGCCGATGACGTTCCTCTCCGGCGCCTTCTCGCTCCTCGGCACCACCGAGCCCGGCTGGAACCCGCAGCCGCTGATGGACAACGTGACGGTCACCCGGGACACCGCCGCAGCGACGCTCAACTCCGCGCTGCAGCAGGCGTCGACCGACCTGAGCTACTACGGCGACCTGATCGACGCCGATCCGGTCAAGCTCCAGCAGGGCGCGCGCTTCTTCCTCAACCACACCCCGGACACGACGAACAGCCAGTCGACGTTCGTCCGCGGCGCCTCCTACGCCACCGCCCAGTGGCTGTGGGGCACGATGCTCGGGACGGCCTACAGCGCCTATTCCGCCGACCCGTCCATCGGCACCAACCCGTATTGCTCCGCCAACATGGGCGCCGCCGGCCACCCGTTCAGCAACCTCACCGGCGGCGGCCAGTGGCCCAGCAGCGGCACCGACGGCACCACCACCCCGGCGAACTGGCTGCTCGGCATGGACAACGGCAGTGGCGAGGGCTGGGCGACGCGTGACGGCATGACCGACAACCTCAAGCAGATCGGGATGCCGCCCACGCTCACCAACCCGGTGTTCGGGCTGCCGGTCTCCACCACGACGGACCCGTCGGCGACCACCAACGCCGGCGCGATGATGCCCTACTTCGCGCTCGACTACCTGCGGATCAAGTCACTGCCGCTCGCGCCGCAGAACCAGTGGCACGCGAGCCCGGCGCCACGGGGCTGCCAGCCCTACTAGGCGCAACGCGCGACACCCGGTCACACACGAGGCCCCGCCCCACGGCGGGGCCTCACGCGTCCCCGGCCGCCGCGTCCGGTTACATCTACGGACATGGCACCGCTCGTCGGCCGCGCGTCCGAGCTGCAGGAGGCCGCCGCCGCGCTGCGCGCCGGGAGCGTGGTGGTGATCGCGCCCGCGGGCGAGGGCAAGTCGCGGCTGGCGCGCGAGGCGCTCGCGGCCGAGGCGGCGGGAGGCGCGTTCACGGCCTGGGTGCAGGCGACCCGCAGCGCCGCGGCCATCCCGCTCGCCGCGTTCGTCGGCCTCCTGCCCGAGGACGCGCGCGTGGACGACGTGCACAGCGGCAGCCTCGACGCGCTGCGCAAGCAGGCGGACGGGCGCCGGATCGTGCTGGCCGTCGACGACGCGCCGCGGTTGGATCCCGTCTCCGCCGCGCTCGTCCTGCACCTCGCCGAGCGCGAGGTGTGCGTCCTGGCCACCGTCCGCTCCGGGGAGGCGCTGCCTGACGCCATCGCGGCGGTCGCCGAGAGCGCGCACCGGATCGAGCTGGGCCCGCTCGACCCGGTGGCGGTGGACGCGTTCGTGGAAGGCCTGCTCGGCGGCCCGGCCGACGAGATGGCGCGCCACTGGGTGCGCGAGACCAGCGGGGGCAACGCGCTCTACGTGGAGGAGCTGGTCAGTGGCGCGGTCGAGTCGGGCGCGCTCTCGGCGGCGCACGGCCTCTGGCGGCTGACCGGCAAGCCGAGTGTGAGCACCTCGCTGCGGGAGCTCCTCACCACCCGCCTGGAGGACCTCGACTCAGCCCAGCGCGCCCCGCTGGAGCTGCTGTCGCTGTGCGAGCCGCTCGCCCACGCGGAGCTGACGGCGCTCACCTCGCCTTCGGCGCTGCGGGACGTCGAGCAGCGTGGCCTCGTCGCCCTGGAGCCGGACGGCGCGGCGCGGCTCGGGCATCCGCTGTTCGGGGAGGTGGTCGCCGGAACGCTGCCGGTGCTGCGCGGACGCCGGCTGCGCGTCCAGCTCGCTGACGCCCTCGAACGCCGCTCGCCGCGTGCGCCGGGCGACACGCTGCGCGTCGCGCGCCTGCGGCTCGACGCCGGCGCCGAGCTGCCCGACGTGCTGCGCCTCGACGCGGCCGAGGCGGCCAACGGGGCCGGCGATCCGGACCTGGCCGCCGAGCTGGTCGCGCCCGTGGCCGGCCTGCGGGCGGCCATGGCGCTCGCTCGCGCGCACATCCTGCGCAACGGCAACGCGGAGGCGGAGGCCGTCCTGGCCCGCGCCGAGCCGCTCGCCCCGGGCGAGCCGCTCGCGTTCCCCTACGTCCAGCAGCGAGCCTGGAACCTGACCTGGAAGCTGCGCCGCCTCGAGGACGCGGTCGCCCTGCTGGACCGCGCACTCACCTGGTCGCCGGACCCCGCGTGGACGGGTCGCGTAGCGCTGGCCCGGCGCATGGAGACCGCGATCAATGAGGGCTACTCCGTCGTGGCCGAGCTCGAGCCGGCGCTCGCCGACCCGACGCTGCCGGACGGCGAGCGCTTCAACCTGGAAGCGTTCGCCGCGATGTCGGCGCTGTTCGCCGGTGACGGGGAGACCGCCGCCGCGATCGCGCTCCGGACGTGCGCGTCGCTCGACCCGGACAGCCCGCTCGGCGTGGCCGCGTTCGCGGTCGCGGGCCAGATCGAGCAGGAGACGGGCGAGGGCGCGGCCGACATGCGCGCGCAGGCGGTGACGGTCCTGCGCGCCAGGGTCCGACGCGGCGACCACGACGGCGCCGCGCTCGCCGCGACCGCGTTGGGCTACCGGGAGCTGATGCGCGGGCGCTACCGCGACGCCGCGCTGCACCTGGCGGAAGCCGAGACGCACGCGGCGCGGCACGATCACGCCGGCGTGCTGCTGTACGTCCGCGCCTACCAGGTCGGCGTGGCCTCGGCGCTGGGCGACTTCGAGGGCGCGCAGACGGCGATGGCCGGCGTGGACGCGGCGCTGGGCGGGGGTGCGCCGCTCGCCCGTGAGCTGCCCCAGGTGCTGCGCGCACGGGGCTGGGCCGCGCGGCTGCGCAGCGACGCCGAGGCGGGCGACGTGTTCGTGGCCGGCGCCGCGCAGATCGAGCAACTCCCGGTGCACAGCGCCCACCTCCTCTACGAAGCGTTGCGCTGCGGTGTCGACGTGGCGGCGGAGCTGCGCGCGGCGACCGCGCGTAGCCGCAGCCGGCTCGTGGCGGCATTCGCCGCACACGCCGCCGCCCGAGCCCACGGCGACGGCCCGGGCCTGCTCGCCGTCGCCGAGCAGCTGGCGGGCATGGAGCGGGTGTGCTTCGCCATGGAAGCCGCGACCGAGGCCGCGGCGCGCTTCCTCGACGAGGCACGCCACGACTCCGCCCGCCGCGCGGCCGCGCGCGCCGCCGAGCTCCACCAGCCCGACCAGGGCACCGAGCCGCCCGTGATCGACGGCCTGGACGCGCCGGCGGTCGCGCTCACGCCGCGCGAGCAGCAGATCGTCCAGCTCGTCCGCCGCGGGCTGTCGAACCCCCAGATCGCGGAGCGGCTCGCGATCTCCGTCCGCACGGTCGAGAACCTCGTCTACCGGGCGATGATCAAGTCCGGTGTCAGCGACCGCCGCCGGCTGTGACGGCGGTCGACCATCTCGCGCAGCGGGGCAATGGACATCTGCGGCTCCGTTTCGTGGCTTGACGGCCACCTTCGTGCCCGGCGGTCGGCGCGCAGTACGTAGTGCGCCGGCGCACGACCAGTAGCCGTGTACTGACGACGCCGGCGCCCCGCGGCGCGAGGGTTCCCTCCATGCCCAGCACGAACAAGAGCGAACGCGAGCAGCGCCGTGCCCATCGTCAGGCGCTTGAAGCCGCGCGAGCCGCCAAGTCCGCCCGTCGTCGCCGCCTGAGCGTCCTCGGCGCAGCCCTCGTCGCCGCCGCCGCGGTGGTGGCCATCGCCACGCTGGTCTCTGCCGGGCCCAGCCGCAGCGCCACGCCGACCGCACACCTCACCCGCAGCACCGTCGTCGACGGCGTACCCGAGACGCACGGCGTCCTCGGCAACCCCAAGGCACCGGTCACCGTCACCGAGTACGTCGACCTCCAGTGCCCGATCTGCGCCGAAGCCTCCACCACGATGCTGCCGACGCTCGTCAACGACTACGTCAAGACCGGCAAGGTCAAGCTCCAACTGCGCACACTGCACTTCATCGGCCCGGACTCCGTGCGTGCGGCCCGCGTCGCCGCCGGCGCACGGCAGCAGAGCAAGCTGTGGCGCTTCGTCGAGACCTTCTACGCCAACCAGGGCACCGAGAACTCCGGCTACGCCACCGACGGCTTCCTCAAGAGCGTCGCCACCACCGCGGGAGTGAACGCGGACGCCGCGCTCGCCTACGCGAAGTCGGACGCCGCCGCGCGGGCCATCGTGACCGCCGACCGCGACGCGAAGGCCGTCGGCGCCAACGCGACGCCGACGTTCACGATCACGAAGGGCAACGGCAAGCCGCACGTCCTGCTGGTCGGCGCGGGCGACATCCACGCCGCGCTGGAGAAGGCGCTGTGACCCGCCTCGCGACGTTCGCCGTCGCCGTCGCCGGCCTGGCGATCGCGAGCTATCTGACGATCGTGCACTACGCGGGCGCCGAGCCCGTCTGCGCGATCGCCCACGGCTGCGCGACGGTCCAGAAGTCGAGCTACGCGGAGCTCATCGGCGTCCCGGTCGCGCTGCTCGGCCTCCTCGGCTACGCCGCGATTCTCGGCTCGCTGTTCCGGGACACCGAGACCACGCGCTCGATCACCGCGCTGCTGGCGCTGTGCGGACTCGCGTTCTCCGCCTGGCTGACCTACGCCGAGGTGTTCGAGCTGAACGCCATCTGCGTCTGGTGCGTCGGCTCGGCCGTCTGCATGAGCCTGCTCGCGGCGCTCGCCACGACTCGACTCTTGCGGGCACCGACGCCGTGAACGGACGTGCAGACACCCGCTCCGCCTGCCGATCTCGTGGACATGAGCTGGGCGTGGCGTTCTTCAGGTGCATCTTCGTCGCCGGACTTGTCCTCCGCAGGCGATCGAGTACGTTGGCGCGGCGATCGGGCGGCGGGCGCAGCTCGAGGAGATCGACGCCGCGCTGCGTGATCGCAGCGTGGTGGTGGAGGCCGCCGCGGGGATCGGCAAGTCGTGTCTCGTGCGCGAGGTGGTGGCTGCCCAGGAAGCCGGCGGCGCGCTGACGGACTGGGTGCAGGCGACGCGCAGCGCCGCGACCATCCCGCTCGCGCGGTGGTGAAGCTCGTTCCCGAAGCGTTGCGCTTGGGGGACTGGCAACGGGTGCGGCACGACAGGTGCAGCGAACGTTCCACCTCACGTGGGTGCTGCATCGTCCCGACGCCGTGACGGCGCTGGTCGAGCGTCCCGCAGCTGGTCCTCCGACCCGGACTGGGTGACCTTCACGACGGAGACCCGGCAGTCGGCGACGTCGACCGCGCAGGGCAGCTGGGCCGTCGTCCCACAGCGGGAGGGCGAGGCCCTGCTTGCGCGGTAGACGGACCTGCTTGGGGCAGCCGAAGGCGAAGCTTGGGTCAGCGGCGCTCGTCGAGCTCGTCGGCGACGCGGCGCATGTGCGTCTCGAGGTCGTCGAGCAGCCGACGCATGCCGGCTGAGAGTCGCGCCCCGGTTCGCGTGACGACGGCGAATGTGTCGTACATGGCCGGCTCGAATGAGGCGGTGTGCAGACCGTCCGGGTAGTACGGCAGCCGCGTGAACGCACTCGGCAGGTACGTGTCGCCGAGGCCCGCGGCGACGAGCCGCAGGGCGATGTCCTTGAGCTCGACCTCGACCTTGGGCTGCAGTCTTAGCCCGAGCGCCTGCGCGCGTTCGGCGAGTTGCCGGCGGATCGGGTCGTGGTCGGCGGACTCGGCGTCGTAGAAGATCAGCGGCGTGGCCGCGAGCCGCGCGATGGTCGCCGGCTCGCGTGTTCGCTCGGGGTCGGCGCTCACGTACACGACTTCGTCGCGCACGATCGGCCGCACGTCGAGCCGGTCGTCGTCGATCGGGAGCACGACCAGCGCGGCTTCGAGCTCGCCCTCGCGAACGCGGTCGGCGATGACCGACGAGTTCAGGCCGACGAACCGCAGCGAGACGTCGGGATGGGCGCGTAGGAACGCCAATGCCAGCTCATCGAGTCGCCAGGCCGCCGGGCCGCCGAACACGCCGATCGCGAGCGTGCCGGTCTGCAGCTCGGTCAACTCCGTGATGCTGGCGGCGGCGTCTTCGAGCGCCTGCAGGCTCCGCGTCGCGTGCTCGGCGAACCGGCGGCCGGCCTCGGTGGCCTGGACGCCGCGGCCCGCGCGCACGAACAGGTCCAGGCCGAGCGCGGCTTCGAGCTTGCGGATCTGCTCGGCCACCGCGGGTTGGGACACGCGGAGCGTCTCAGCGGCGGCGGTGAACGACCCCAGCTCGAGGGCAGCGCAGAAGCAGCGAAGCTGCTGAAGAGACAAAAGCTCTGCTTTGGACTGCGCCAAGCAACGGAGCCTACCTCAGGCCTCGCGAGGCCCCGATGATGCTCGACATGACTCGGGACGTGGTGATCGTGGGCGGCGGGATCGCCGGCCTGTCGGCTGCGTGGCGGCTGCGCCGCCACGACGTGCTGCTACTGGAGGCCGGCGACCGGCTGGGCGGCCGCATGCGATCGGATCCGTGCGGCGACTACTGGCTCAACTACGGCGCGCACCTGTTCCCTGCCCCGGGCACGCTCGTCGATCGGATCACCCAGGAGCTCGCGCTCGAGACCGTGCCGGTCACGGGCGGGATGATGGGCCTCGCCGTCGACGGCGCCGTCCTCGAGGGTGGGCGGGTGGAGTCCTACCCCTTCCGGTTGCCGCTGTCGGTGCGCGAGCGGGTGGCGTTCGCGCGCGCAGGCTTGAAGGTCCAGCTGGCCGTGCGCCGCTATCACGCCGCGCCCAACCGCTACGAGTTCGAGAACGACCGCACATTCGCGGAGTTCCTCGGTCCGCTCCCGCCCAAGGTACGCGAGATCTTCGCCTGCGCCGCACGACGGGCGACGGGCGAGCTCGACGAGCTCGCCGCCGGCGCCGGCATCGGCCTGTTCGCGCTCGTGTGGGCGGGCAAGGGGTCGCTGATCGCCCGCAACCTCCGCGGTGGAACCGGACAGCTGCCCGCGGCCCTCGGCCAGGTGCTGGGCGAGCGGGCGCGCACCAGCAGCCCGGTGGACGCGGTCCGGCCCGACGGCGATCACCTGGTGGTCCGGGCCGGCGACGAGGAGATCCGCGCTCGGCACGTGATCATGGCCGCGAACGCGCCGTTCGCCGCGCCGCTGGTCGGCCCGGTGGCTCCCCAGGCCGCGGACGCTCTCGCCAAGCTCACCTACGGCGCGTTCCTGAGCGTCGCCGTCGAGACCAACGAGACCTCCGCGATGCCCTACGACGGCGTCTACGCCATCGCGACGCCCGGCCGGACGTTCGACATGTTCACCAACCAAGCGCATGCGCTCCGCGTCGGCCCCCGACAGCCCGGCGGTTCGCTCATGCTCTTCACCGGCGCCCAGAAAGCCGCGGCCCTGATGCGCGAGAGCGACGAGGTGATCGCCGAGCGGTTCCTCGCGGACCTGCACGCGATGTACCCGGAGACACGCGGACGAATCGCGAAGGCGACGGTGCGCCGTTGGCCGCTGGGGAACGTCTACGCGAGCCCGGGACGCGGCGCGCTGCAACCCGCGCTGGAGGGCGCCTTGGGCACCCACGAGAACCTGCACCTGGCCGGCGACTACTTCGCCGAGCTGGGGACGATGGAAGCTGCCGCCCAGACCGGTATGGCGGCCGCCGAACGAGTGGAAGCACGAATCCGAGAGGTCACCCATGTCTGAGTTCCACGGCGTCCTGCCCGCGCTCATCACCCCCTTCACCGAGGACGGCAGCGCCATCGACACCGAGGCGCTCGAGGCGGGCGTCGAGCGCCTCATCGCCGCGGGCGTCGGCGGCCTGGTCCCCGGCGGCAGCACCGGCGAGTTCACGACGCTCAGCGTCGCGGAGCGCAAGCTCCTGGTCGAGACGGTCGTCGACACGGCCGCGGGCCGCGTGCCCGTCATCGCCGGGACGGGCGCGCTCAGCACGCGCGAGACGGTCGACCTGAGCGTGCACGCCGAGCAGGCCGGCGCCGCCGCGGTCATGGTCGTCCCGCCCTTCTACGACGCGCCGTCCTGGCGCGAGCTGAAGGCCCACTTCCAGGCCGTCGCCAACGCGATCTCGGTCCCGATCATGTACTACAACCTCCCGGGCGCCACGGGCGTCACGCTCACCGCCGAGCAGCTGGCCGAGCTCCCGGGCGTGACGTGTCTGAAGGACACCGGCGGCGACGCCACCGCTGCGCAGGAGCTGATCCAGACCGGCGGTCCCGTGGTGCTGAACGGCTGGGACACGCACACGTTCATCGCGCTCGCGTCGGGCTGCGAGGCCGTCGTGTGGGGCGTCGCCTCGATCGTGCCCGAGCAGTGCGTCGAGCTGCACCGGCTGCTCATCGACGACATCGACCTGCCGGCCGCGCGTGAGCTGTGGGCCCGCCTGTTCCCGCTGTGCCAGGTGCTCGAGTCGCTCAGCTACCCGGCCGCCGTCAAGGCCGCGGCGCGCCTCACCGGCTTCACCACCGGTCCGGTGCGCGAGCCGCTGCTCGACGTCGAGCCGACCGACGTCCAGCGCCTCGCCGCCGCGATCGAGCAGGCGACCGCCGCGCAGGCCGTGCGATGAGCACCGCCGTGGAGCCGCGGACGCTGCCCAACCTCGTCGGCGGCGAGCTGGTCGACGCGGTCGAAGGCCAGACGCGCGAGATCCTGAACCCGGCGAACGGCGAGACGATCGGACGCGTGCCCGAGGGCACCCAGGCGATGTCGAGCGGGCGCTCGACGCCGCCCGCGCCGCGCGGGTCGGCTGGCGCGACACCACCCCGCAGCAGCGGATGGAGGCCCTGCTCGCCCTTGCCGACGCCGTCGATGCGAACGCCGCCGAGCTGGCCGCGCTCGAGGTCGCCAACGTCGGCAAGCCGCGCTCGCTGGCCGCGGAGGAGCTGCCGATCTGCGCTGACGAGCTGCGCTTCTTCGCCGGCGCCGCGCGCACCCAGCACGCGCCCGCAGCGGGCGAGTACAGCCCGACTCACACGTCGTTCGTGCGCCGTGAGCCGGTGGGCATCGTCGGCCAGATCGCGCCGTGGAACTACCCGCTGATGATGGCCATCTGGAAGATCGCGCCGGCGCTCGCGACCGGCAACGTCGTCGTGCTCAAGCCGTCGGAGATGACGCCGCTGAGCACGCTGCGGCTCGCGGAGCTGGCGGCCGACATCCTGCCGTCCGGCGTGCTGAACGTCATCACCGGCGCCGGTGATCCGGTCGGCCGCGGGATCGTCACCCACCGCGACGTCTCGCTGGTCTCGCTCACCGGCTCCGTGCCGACGGGCAAGTGGATCGCCCAGGCCGCGGCCGACACGCTCAAGCGCGTGCATCTCGAGCTCGGCGGAAAGGCGCCCGTGGTGGTGCTCGACGACGCCGACCCCGCCGCGGTCGCCGCCGGCCTGCGGGTGGCGAGCTTCTGCAACTCCGGCCAGGACTGCACCGCGGCCACGCGAGTGATCGCCACGTCCGGCGTGTACGACGCGCTGCTCGAGGCGCTCGTCCCGGCTGCGGCCTCGTTGCGCGTCGGCGATCCTGCGGAGGGCGATGCGATCGAGATGGGCCCGGTCGTGTCGACGGCCCAGCAGCAGCGCGTGCTCGGCTTCCTCGACCGCGCGGTCGACGCGGGCGCGAACCTGCTGCTCGGCGGCTCCACCGGCCGCTCGACCGGCGCGTTCGTGGAGCCGACGATCGTCACCCGCGTCACCCAGGACGCCGAGATCGTCCAAGGAGAGGTGTTCGGGCCCGTGGTCACCGTGCAGCGCGTCGCCGACGCCGACGAGGCGATCCGCTACGCCAACGACGTGCCCTACGGCTTGGCCGCCTCGGTCTGGACGCGCGACGTCGGGACGGCCATGAACGCCATCCGCACGCTCGACTTCGGCTGCGTATGGGTCAACGACCACCTGCCGTTCCTGTCGGAGATGCCACACGGCGGCTTCAAGGAGTCCGGTTACGGCAAGGACCTGTCCACCTACGCGCTCGACGACTACACGCGCGTCAAGCACGCGATGATCAACCTGACCTGACTCACGCCCCGCCGTGCCGGCGGCTACGCCTGCCGACCGACGCCGGCGAGGTGCTCCTGCGCCTGGCCGGCGGCGCGGCGGCCGGCCAGGACGGCCCCTTCGAGGTAGCCCGGAAACGCCGGGGCGGTTTCCGTCGAGCAGAAGACGAGTCGGCCGCCGAAGTGAGGCAGGCGGAGCAGTGGCGTGCCGTAGTACCACGCCGTCGAGGAAGTCGCGACGCCCGCGGTGGTGTAACCGTCGGCGCTCCAGTCCGCGACGTGCACCTCGAGCGGAGCCGGAGCGCCAGGTCCCCACAGGCGTTCGACGTGCCCGCAGAACCGCTCGACGATCTCGTCCTGCGCGGCCCCGCCGAGCCGGGCCGCCGGCGCGAAGCCGAACAGGGCGGCCTGGTTCGCTTCAGGGCCGCTGTGATCATGGAACTCGCAGAAGGGCCCCGCGTGGCTGAGGGCGGCTCCCGCCCATCCGGCGTCACGCCAGAACGCCGTCGCGTAGCGGGCGACGACCTTCACGGTGTCGCTCATCCAGGTGTGCACGGCCCGCGCCGCGTCGACCACGCCGGGTGGTAGTGCCGGCTGGAAGTCGATCGACTCGACCGCGAGCCGGGGCGGGACGGCCAACAGCACCGTTGAGGCCACGTAGGTCTCGTCGTCGGTCGCGACCTCGGCGAGCGAGTCCGCGCGGAAGGTGATCGAGCGGACCGGGGCCGAGGTCTTGACCGTCAGTGAGCGCGCCAGCGCGAGCGGGACGGACTGCATCCCCTCGCGCAACCGCCGGCCCGGACGGTCGATCGGGTTCCCGTCCATCCGCAGCGCCTCGCCGGGGGCCCGCTCGATCAGCGCGTCGCCGTCGAGCACCTGCGGGTAGGTGGCCAGGCCGAGCGCCGCGACGGTCTCGGCGATCGCGGCCTGGCCGTCCCAGAACCACGTCGCTCCCAGGTCCAGCCAGCCGCCGACGCTGCTCGCCCGTCCGCCCACCCGCTCGCGGGCTTCGAGGCAGACGACGTCCACGCCACTCGCTTGCAGCGACGCAGCCGCGGTCAGGCCGGCGAGGCCGGCTCCGATGACGACGACCTCAGCTTCGTGCGGCACGGGCTTCGGGACTCCCAGGGTCGGTGACGCGATGCTCGGCGAGCAGAGCAGGAAGGATGGCGAGGGCCATGAGGCCGCCGGTCAGCGCGAGGGTGGAGTAACCGGCGCCCGCGACGACGAGCCCACTCGACAGGCCGCCGGTGGCGCCGGAGAGCGCGACCGCGACATCGATCGTCCCCTGCGTCTTCGCGCGCTGCGCGAGCGGAACGGCGTCTGTGACGAGCGCCGTCCCTGCCACCAGGCCGAAGTTCCAGCCGAGCCCGAGCAGCGCGAGGGCCACGGTGAGCAGAACCATCGAATCGGCGGGCGCGGTGGCAGCGATCACGCCCGCGAGCAGCAGCGTGCAGCCGCCGGCGGCGAGGATCGGCCTGCGCCCGAGACGGTCGACCAGCTGTCCGGTGAGCGGCGACGGCAGGAACATCGCGGCCACGTGGATCGAGATGACCAGCCCGGCGGCGCTGATGCTGTGACCGTGATCGCGCATGTGCACCGGGGTCATCGTCATCACCGCCACCATCACGAGCTGCGTGACGACCATCGCGACGGCCGCAAGCCTGAGCGAGGCGGCCGCGACCGGCGCCGCCGGGCTCGTGTCCTCCGCCGCGTGGCGCGCGCCGGCGGCGCGCGCGACGAGCAGCGGGTCAGGACGGAGCACGATCAGCACGGTGATCGCCGCCAGCGCGTAGGCCGCGGTGGCGAGGATGAACGGTCCAGCCAGCCGCGGGACGTCCAGCGCGGACGCGACGTCGCCCATCGGCTCCACGAGGTTCGGACCCAGGACCGCTCCCAGCGTGGTAGCGACGAGCACGGTGCTGACCGCTCGGCCGCGCCGGTCGGCGGGCGCGAGATCAGCGCCGGCGTAGCGGGCCTGCAGGTTGGTCGCCGTTCCCGAGCCGTAGAGCAGCAACGACGCCAGCAGCAGCGGGACGCTGTCGATGGTCGCGGCGAGCACGACGCCCGCGCCACCGATCGCGCCGACGGCATACCCGGCCGCGAGCCCGGGGCGTCGGCCCAGGCGCTGCGAGAGTCGGCCGACACCCGTCGCAGCCGCCGCGGACCCGAGCGTCAGCAACGCGGCCGGCAGGCCTGCGGTGCCGGTCGAGCCCAGCATGTCCTCGGCCAGCAGCGCGCCCACCGTGACGCCGGCGGCGAGCCCGGCGCCGGCCAGCACCTGCGAGACGAGCAGGACGCGCAACGTCCTGCGGTACAGCGCCTCGGTGCTCACCGCGCGGCGTCGCCCATGCGCCCGATGGCCTCGCTCAGGATCGCCGCGGAGGTCCCGAAGTTCAGCCGCACGTAGCCCGCGCCGCCGGCACCGAACGCGCGTCCGCAGTTGACCGCCACGCGCGCGCGGTCCAGGAACAGGCGGGCCGGGTCCGCGTCGAGCGCGCGGCAGTCGAGCCAGGCCAGGTAGGTCGCGTCCGGTGCGCGGTAGCCCACGTGCGGAAGCTCGTCGGCCAGGAGCCGGCCGAGCAGCGCTCGGTTGGCGACCAGCCCTGCTCGCAGCTCATCGAGCCAGGGCCCGCCGTCGCGGAACGCCGTGGTGTGGGCGATCACGCCGAGATGGCACGGCCCGTGGCTCAGCTCGGCCGGGAGACGGCGCAGGTCGTCGGCCGCGTCCCGGCCGGCGATCAGCAGCGCGGCCTTGATGCCGGCGAGGTTCCAGCCCTTGGACCCGGAGATCAGCGCGAACGCGCGGTCGTCGACGCTCAGGTACGGCGTGAACGTCGCCCCGTCCAGCACGAGCGGCGCGTGGATCTCGTCGGAGATCACGCGCGCGTCGTGGCGGACCGCGACGGCGGCCACGGCTTCCAGCTCGGCGCGGGTGTGCGCGACGCCGGTCGGGTTGTGCGGGTTCGCGAGCAGCAGGACCGGGCGCGGGGATCGGCGACGCGCCTCGGCGAGGGTCGCGTCGATCGTGGCCGGGTCCAGGCGACCCTCCGGGCCGAGCGGGGCCTCCAGCACGCGACGGCCGGCGCGCGTGGTGAACCAGTAGAAGGGCGGATACACGGGCGCGCAGACCACGACGGGATCACCCGGCTCGGTCAACAGCTCCAGCGCCTCGACCACGCCGGTCATGACGTCGGCGACCACCGCCGTGTTCGCCACGTCGAAGCTCCAGCCCCAGCGGCACGCGGCGAACTCGCGCACCGCCGCGGCGTACTCGCCACCGCACGGGTAGCCCGTGTCCCCGGCGTCGACCGCGGCGTGCACCGCGGCCGCGATCGGCGGCGCGAGCGTCACGTCCATCTCCGCCAGCCAGAGCGGCAGCACGTCGGCCGGGTACTTGCGCCACTTCTCGCTGGTGCGGGTGCGCAGTCGCTCGATCGAGAGCCGCTCGAGCGGGTTCCCCGAGGTCGCGGCGAACGTCGCGGTCATCACCGGCACACTAGTCCCGGACGCGAGCAAGGTTCTTGCCTTTCCTTGCCTGAGATCGGTCGGAGACGCTAGCTTCTTCCGCATCGACGCCATCGACCGCAAGATCCTTGCGCATCTCCAAGCGGACGGCCGCCTCACGCTCACCCAACTCAGCGAACGGGTGCGCCTGAGCCTCTCCCGCTGCCAGCGGCGTGTGCGCGAGCTCGAACGCGCCGGCGTCATCCGCGGCTACCACGCGCAGGTCGACCCGGCAGCCGTCGGCTTCGGCTTCGAGGTGCTCGTGTTCGCCTCGCTGAGCCACCCTGACGTCCCCGAGTTCGATGCCGCCGTGGGCGACGCGCCCCAGATCATCGAGGCCCAACGCCTGTTCGGCGACCCCGACTACCTCCTACGCGTCGTCGCCGCCGACCTCGCCGCCTACCAGCGGTTCTACGAGGAGACGCTCATCCGCCTGCCGGGCGTCAGCCGCATCAGCTCCACGATCGTGATGAAGCAGGTCGTCCCGACGCGCCCGCTCCCCGAAGCACCCTAGGCCGGCGGGCGCGCCGCGTGGACCTCGTCCAGCGGCGTGCCCAGCGTGTCGCCGACGTGGTGCGCGAGTGGCTCCGAGAACGTGTCCGTGTCGCCGGTACGCAGATGCTCGACCGTGATCGCGGCCGGCTCGCACGAACGAGCGATGGAAGGCGATGGTGGACTCGATGAACGCGCGCGCGTCGCCGCCCTCGAGCGCCTCCCGTTGAACGGCCACCTCGCCGCTCATCGTCATCGGCGGCAGCAGTGCGGCGCTGCGAGCAGCTCAGCAACCAGCACGCCGACGCCACCCTGACCTGAACCGCGCCACGTTCTTCATCACCCAGACCGTCGCCGCCGCCGAGGACGAAGTCGACGCCGCCATCAGCGGGTTCGATTCCTTCCACCCCATCGGCGGTGTCGGAACCCCGATGAAGATCGGCGACGACGCCGGCCCTGACCCCTTCACCGTTTGGCACTCAGTCCAGCGGCGTGGTCGCAAGGGGGTGAAGGGGTCAAAACGCCCCCGAGCACCCCCCAGAGATCAAGTCAGGCGCGATGCGCAGACGTGCCCTCAAACGACGAAAGCCCCGCGAACGCGAGGCTTTCGAGAGGAGCCGACACCCGGACTCGAACCGGGGACCCCTTCATTACGAGCGCACCAGAAATGCCACGTCCAGCCGCTTCAGGACGCTCCAGAGCCAACCTGACGCTCCTGAACGAGCCTGACGACGCCTGACGTGGCACGACGCGTGCCCCCAGAACGCCCCCAGAGTCCCAAGTGTTCGCGTCGGCGCGCGGAGCGGCGTGTGAGCGAGCGCGTGGCATGAGGCTTCGACATGATGCCGCTTCTGACGGACGTCGCCGGCTAGTCTCGCACCCCTTCACATCACTGAAGCCCGCCAAGCAGGGTCTTGGCGCAATCACATCGGCGCGTCAGCCGAGACCGACTCGGCTCAGCCACGCCTCGAGATCTCCCTCGGCGGAGGCGTCGCGCACCGTCTCGCCCTGGATCGCCAGTCCGGCGCCGATCCGTGCGCCTCGGCAAGTTCGGGCGTAGTCCTCTTCGGTATTGCCGAGGCCGCTCATGGCGTGCGTGGTGATGGGATGCACGGTCTTGTCGGTGAAGTCGTAGCTCTCGGTGAACGTGGTCATGATCATCGGCGCGCGCACGTTCCAGATCGGGCTGGCGAGCAGGATCGTGTCGTAGCGGTCGATCGCTCGCAGCGGGTTGGCGACCTCGGGACGTTCGTCGGCATCTTGTTCTCGCACGTTGCGCTCGACGGTTTGCTCGTAGTCGCGTGGGTAGGGCCGTGCGGCGAGGATGCGGTGCACGTCGCAGTCGAGCCGCTCGCGGATCATGCGGGCGAGGATCTCGGTGTTGCCGGTGCGCAGGTTGCGGCGGCCGCCGTACCAGTAGTTCTCGCCGGGCCGGGAGAAGTACGCGAGGAGGATGGTCCGGCGCGCTTCGGGCGTCGACGTCGCGGCGCCTGACGGGCGTACGGCTTCCTCCGACGTCGAGCATGCGCTGAGCGCGGCGGCAAGCGTGAGCCCTTCCGCGCCGAGGATGGCGCGGTGGAGCAGCGCGCGTCGTGACATGGCGGCCGGGTCAGATTTCAAGGCGTTGGTCCTCAAGGTCGATCTCGCGGGTGAGGGCGTGGAGGATTTCGTCGGAGACCTGGCCGTCGTCGCGCAGGCGGACGAGCTCCCGCCGTTGGGTGTCCAGGAGGTCTCGGACGGTGCGCTGGTAGGTGGCAGAGCGCTCGTCGAGGTTCTCGTCGGCTTCGAGCGCGCCGGCGCGTTGGGCGAGGCGGTTGTAACGGAACTCGTACATCGCGTGCAGCCGGTCCAAGCTGTCGGGCCGCGTCCAGTCCTCCTTGCGCAGCGTGTCGATGCGATGCAGCGCGGCACGGGCGGCGGCCTTGCGTGCGCGGAGCTCATCGAGCGCGGCGGACTCGTCTTCGCGGATGCCGAGGGTGCGGATGAGGGCCGGCAGCGTGACGCCCTGCAGCACGAGCGTGGCGAGGATCACGCAGAGCGTCAGCCAGATGATGAGGTCGCGCTCCGGGAAGTCTCGCGGGAGCGCGAGCGCGGCGGCGAGGGAGACGGCGCCTCGGAGGCCGCCCCAGGCGAGCACCATGCGCTCGCGCCAAGCGACGCGCATGGCGACCTGTCGAGGGCGTCGGTCGAGTGCGCGGATGAGGTACGGGATCGTGTGTGACCACAGCAGGCGGACGCCGATCACGACGGCGCCGGCGAGCGCCCCGAGCCCGATCAACGTGGCGGCGGATCGGTCTTGGTCTTCGAGCACGCTGGGCAGCTGGAGGCCGACGAGGACGAACAGCAGGGCGTTGAGCAGGAAGACGAGGACGTCCCAGAAGGCGAAGCTGCGTAGGCGGGAGCTGGCGGTGGAGTGCTCGGCGGCGCGGTGGCCGACGAGCAGGCCGACGGTGACGGCGGCGATGACGCCAGAGACGCCGAGTTCTTCGGCGGGGACGTAGGCGGCGAAGCCGGCGATGAGGGAGACCGTGACGCCGAGCAGGTCGTCGCCCACGATCCGGCGGAACACCCACAGCAACACCTGCGCGACGATGACGCCGACGACCACGCCGCCGACCACGTTCAGGACAAAGTCGCCGGCGGCGTCGAGCAGGCTGAAGGACCCGCCGACGGCAGCGGCCAGCGCGGTGCGGTACGCAACCAGCGCCGTGCCGTCGTTGATCAGCGACTCGCCCTCGATGAGGACGATCAGCCGGTGAGGCACGCCGAGCCGACGGGCGATGGTCACGGCGGCAAGCGGGTCGGTCGGGGAGACGATCGCCCCGAAGGCAAACGCCGCGACCCAGGGCATCCCGGGCACGACAGCATGCGTGACGACCGCGACGGCACTCATGGTGAGCAGCACCAACGCGCAGGCGTTCAGGGAGATCGCGCGCGCATTTGCTCGCAACTCGCGCAGGGACGCGAAGTACGCGGCGTGGAACAACAGCGGCGGCAGGACGATCAGCAGGACGAGATCTGGATTGAGCTCGACCTCTGGCACGCCGGGAACGAAGCCGAGCACGCTGCCGCCGAGGACGAGCAGGATCGGGTACGGGACGTCAAGGGCCGATGACAGCCAGGTCAACGCCGCCACCGCCACCAGCAGGAACAGCAGAACGAGCTCGACGTGTTCCATGTCCGACCCTGCTCAGCGCTCGGTCAGCGCGGACGTTGCCAGCTGCGGTGCGGCCGCGGCGTGACGCCGCGGATGGACGACCAGAGCGACGATGAGCGCGACCGCCAAGAGCACGGCGGCCACCGTGAGGGAGGCGGAGATGCGGTGGGCCAGCAGCGCGGCGCCGCTGAGCGTGTCGGAGTCGGCGGCGGCGAAGACCGCGACCAAGACGGCGAGGCCGAGGGAGCCGCCGATCTGGTGCGCGACGTTGGTGACCCCGCCGGCAGCGCCGGCGTCCTCGGACCTAACTCCGGTGAGCCCGCCCGCCGTCAGCGGGCCAAGCGAGCCTCCCTGGCCGATGCCGATGAGGATCATCGGGAGGGCGATGCCGGTGAAGTAGGACGTGTCCGGGCCGAGGCGGCCGAGCCAGGCCATGCCGATCACCGAGAGGGTGAGGCCGGCGATCAGCACGGTGGGGTTGCCGTAGCGGCGGGTCAGGTGCGGGATGACGAGCGCTGCGGCGAAGTTGGGCAGGGTGACGGGAAGAAAGGCCAGGCCGGCCTGCACGGGGCTGTAGCCGGCGACGCTTTGCAGCCACTGGGTCGTGAAGAACCAGAACGGGGCCATGGCGGCGAGGAAGAGCAGGCGCGCGGCGTAGGCGCCGGAGCGCTCACGACTGGAGAACAGTCGCAGCGGCATGACCGGTTGGGCGGCGCGGCGCTCGTTGGCGACGAACAGGACGAGCCCGAGCACGCCGACGGCGATCGTGACCAGCGTCAGCGGATCGGTCCAGCCGGCGTCGGCGGAGCGGACGATGCCGAAGACCAGGGCAGTCATGCCGAGCGTGGAGGCGATGACACCGGTGGCGTCAGTGGCGCCCCGCCGTGGAGTCGTCTCGGGGAGGAAGCGCAGCGCGGCGAGGATCATCGCCAGGCCGATCGGAGCGTTGATGAAGAAGCCGACGCGCCAGGACAGCCAGCCGGCGAAGATGCCTCCGACGACAAGGCCGACGGTGGCGCCGACACCGGCGACCGCCGCGTAGAGGGACACCGCGCGCGTGCGTTCGGGTCCTTCGGCGAAGCTGGTCTGCAAGAGCGCGAGCGTGGAGGGAGCGAGGATCGCGGCGCCGACGCCTTGGGCGGCACGGGCGGCGATCAGCCACAGTTCGGTCTGAGCGCTGCCGACGGCAACCGAGGCCAGCGTGAACAGCGCCAGGCCGATCGTGAACATGCGGCGGCGGCCAAACAGGTCACCGGCGCGAGCGCCGAGCAGCAGCAGCCCGCCGAAGGCGAGGAGGTAGGCGTTCTGGACCCAGGAGAGCGCGGTGGCCGAGAAGTCCAGCGTGCGATGGATCTGCGGCAGCGCGGTGATGACGATCGAGATGTCGAGCACGATCATCGCGTAGCTGACGAGCACGATCGCCAGCACCGGGCCGGTGCGCAGCTTGTCCGTGGTGGGCACGATCGTTGCCTACGGGACGAGCCGGAGCGTCGTCGTCCGGTGCTCGGCGTCGTTGATGCTGTCCACGATGCTGGCGTAGTGGCCGTACTTGGTGCGGTAAGCGGCGTCGACGGCGTCGTTGACCGCAGCGTCGGCGTCCTCGATCGCGACGTCCTTCTGCACGCCGCCGGCTCGGATCTGCGCCTGGTGGCTGGAGCGGGCGACGCCGTGCCACCCCTTGTTCGCGCCGTAGGCGGCGCGGACGTAGAGGTCGTCATCGACGCGCACGACCCAGATCGGGGTCGCGCGACGCAGCTCGCCGTTGCGGCGCACTGGTGCGATGGCGAGCTCTTGGACGCCGTCGATGCGGCGCAGTTCGTCTTCGGTCCAGGCGCCCATCAGATCGTCCCCACGCGCACGAGGGACTTGATCGCGCGGCGCTCGTCCATGGCGGCGTAGGCGTCGGCAATGCCCTCGAGGTCGGTCTCGTAGTTGAGGACCAGGCCGGGGTTGATGCGGCCTTCGAGCACGTCGGGCAGCAGCTGCGGGATGTAGACGCGGGCGGGGGCGCCGCCGCCGCGGACGCCGACGGTCTGGAAGAACATCTGGCTAATCGGCAGCTCGACGCCGTGTGGGACGCCGACGTAGCCGACCATCGAGCCGGCGCGGGCGATGCCGATCGCGGTCTTCATCGACTGGTCGGTGCCGACGCACTCCATGGTGGCGTCGACGCCGACGCCGTTGGTCATCTCGCGCACGGCCTCGATCGCCTCCTCGCCGCGGCCGGCGACGATGTCGGTGGCGCCGAACTCCGTGGCGAGCGCCTGGCGGTTGGCGTGGCGGCTCAGGGCAATGATGCGGTCGGCGCCGAGGCGCTTGGCGGCGAGCACGGCGGAGAGGCCGACCGCGCCGTCGCCCACGACCGCGACCGTGCCGCCCGCCTGCACGTTCGCGCAGACGGCGGCGTGGTGGCCGGTGGCCATGACGTCAGACAGCGTGAGCAGCGAGCGGAGCATCTCCTCGGAGTGGCCGCTGCCAGGGACGGTCACGAGCGAGCTGTCAGCGAGCGGCACGCGGACCGCTTCGCCTTGGCCGCCATCGCCGTTAGACGGATAGAAGCCCCCCGTCATGCACGCGGTGGTAACGCCGTGCTGGCAGTTGGGGCAGGTGCCGTCGCTGAAGGCGAACGGGGCGATGACGAAGTCGCCGCGCTTGACGTGGGTCACGGCGGCGCCGGCGTCTTCGACGACACCGACGAACTCGTGGCCGATCGGACCGGGCGCGAACTCGGAGTCGCCGCGGAAGTACCAGAGGTCTGAGCCGCACACGCAGGCCAGCACGACGCGGACGATCGCGTCGGTCGGCTCGACGATCACCGGGTCCGGCCGGTCGCCGACGGTGATCGAGCGGGGCTCGTTGAAGAGGGCTGCACGCATGACGGCCACTGAAGCGCGCGTGCACAGACGGCAAAAGGGTTCTGCGAACGGGGTACTGACAGGGCACCCTTTCTCGGCCTCAACGCGCCTAGCCTGGACAACGTGGACAGGACAGACGACATCGCAACGTTCCTGGCCTCGCGGCGTGCGAACGTCACGCCCGAGCAGGCGGGCCTGCACGTCACCGGCAAGCGCCGGGTTCCCGGTCTGCGTCGCGAAGAAGTCGCGACGCTCGCCGGCGTAAGCATCGACTACTACAAGCGGCTGGAGCGCGGACACCTCAGCGGCGTCTCAGACAACGTGCTCGAAGCCGTGGCCGGAGCGTTGCAGCTCGACGACGCCGAACGGGCGCACCTGTTCGACCTCGCCCGCGCGGTCAACCCGGCCGCGCCGCGGCGTCGCAAGCCGGCTGCAAAGGCTGTACGGCCCGCGGTGCAGCGCATCGTGGACGGGATGACCAACCCGGCGATCGTGCGCAACAGCCGGGTTGACTACCTGTCCGCGAACGCGCTGGGCCGCGCGCTGTATGCGCCGTTGTTCGAGAGCCGTGAGCAGCCGACCAACAGCGCCCGTTTCACGTTCCTGGACCCGGCAGCGACGGAGTTCTATGTCGATTGGGAGCGGGTCGCTCGTGACCTGGTTGCGCACTTGCGTTCACAGGCGGGCCGCAACCCGTACGACCCCGGCCTCACCGACTTGGTCGGTGAGCTGTCCATGCGCAGCGATGACTTCCGCACCTGGTGGGCGGCCCACAACGTGCGCTTCCACCAGACCGGCACCAAGAAGCTGCGCCACCCGGTGGTCGGCGAGCTCGAGCTCAGCTACGACGTGATGGAGCTGCCCGCCGACACCGGCCTGAGCATCAGCGTCTACAGCGCCGAGCAGGGCAGTCGTTCCGAGGAGGCGCTGAACCTCCTCGCCAGCTGGACGGCCACACCCGCCACTTCCCGCAGCTAAGCGCATCAACTCGAGACGAAAGGAGCCTCGACGATGGCCCCTGCAACCGCCGCTCCGTCACTGGAGCTCAACAACGGCGTCACCATGCCCGCCCTCGGCCTTGGGGTCTTCCAAAGCCCGCCGGAGGAGACCACAGCGGCCGTGCAGGCGGCACTGGGCGCCGGCTATCGCCATATCGACACCGCCGCGGCCTACGGCAACGAGCGCGAGGTCGGCGATGCCGTCCGCGCGTCCGGCCTCGATCGCTCTGAGGTGTTCCTGGAGACCAAGATCTGGATCTCCGACTACGGCTACGACGAGACCCTGCACGGGTTCGAGAAGAGCGCCGCCAAGCTCGGCGTGGAGCAGATCGACCTCCTAATCCTGCACCAGGCGCTGCCCTCGGCCTTCGACAAGACGCTCGAGGCCTACCGGGCCCTGGAGACGCTGCTGGCCGACGGCAAGGTCCGCGCGATCGGCGTCAGCAACTTCATGGTCAATCACCTGGAGCAACTGCTCGACCAAACGTCGGTCGTTCCGGCCGTAAACCAGATCGAGCAGCACCCGTACTTCCAGCAGGCCGAGGTCCAGGCCTTCGGCGAGCGTCACGGCATCCTCGCCCAGGCGTGGTCGCCGATCGGCGGCATCACCTTCTACCGCGACAGCGGCCACACGAGCACGCTCCAGGACCCGGTGATCACCAAGATCGCCGCCGCGCACGGCAAGACACCCGCTCAGGTGATGCTGCGCTGGGGGCTCCAGCACGGTCGCTCGGTCATCCCCAAGTCCACCAAGCCGGCACGCATCGCCGAGAACCTCGACGTCTTCGACTTCGAGCTCACCCCCGAGCAGCTGGCCGCCATCGACGGCCTGGAAACCGGCAAGCGCGGCGGCCCTGAGCCCGAGGACATCACGCTGGAGACGTTCGGCCGCGACATCCCGGAGGCCTGAGATGCAGTACCGCCCGCTCGGACGCACCGGCGTCCAGGTCCCCAGCCTCTGCCTCGGCACGATGATGTTCGGCGCCTGGGGCAACAGCGACCACGACGACTCGGTCCGCATCATCCACGCCGCGCTCGACGCCGGCGTCAACTTCGTCGACACCGCCGACGTCTACTCGGCCGGCGAGTCCGAGGAGATTCTCGGCAAGGCACTCAAGGGCCGCCGCGACGACGTCGTGCTCGCGACCAAGTTCTTCATGCCGATGGGCGACGACGTCAACCGGCGCGGGCCCTCGCGACGCTGGATCATGACCGCGGTCGAGGACTCCCTCCGACGCCTGCAGACCGATCACATCGACCTCTACCAGGTCCATCGCCCCGACCCGGCCGTCGACTACGAGGAGACCCTCGGCGCGCTCACCGACCTCGTCCGCCAGGGCAAGGTCCGGTACATCGGGTCCTCCTCATTCAGCGGCAGCCAGATTGTCGAGGCGCAGATCGCCGCCCGCGACCGCAACCTCGAGCGCTACCGCACCGAGCAACCGCCCTACTCGCTGCTCACGCGCAGCATCGAGCTCGACGTCCTCCCCACCGCCCAACGCCACGGCATGGGCATCCTCACCTACAGCCCGCTCGGCGGCGGCTGGCTGTCCGGGAGCTGGAGCGCCGACAGCTCGCCCACCTCACCGGCCCGCCAGCGCCTCGCCAAGCGCTTCGACATGGCCCTGCCCGAGAACCAGGCCAAGCTCGAAGCCGTCCAAGCGCTCCAGCAGGTCGCCGACGACGCCGGCCTGACCATGATCGAGCTCGCGATCGCGTTCGTCATCAACCACCCGGGCGTGACGTCGGCGATCGTCGGCCCGCGCACTATGGAGCAGCTCGAGAGCCAGCTCCCGGCCGCGGAGGTGCAGCTGAGCGCCGAGGTGCTCGACCGCATCGACGAGATCGTCAAGCCGGGCGTGACCATCAACCCGGCCGACACCAGCTACGGCGAGCAGGTCCTCGCCCCGGCCCTGCGGCGCCGCTAGGAGACCTCATGCAAATCACGCGGAGCAGCATGGATACCCAGAAGGGCCCGTCGGACTGGTTCACCGGGGACGTCTACATCGACGCCGTCGCCGCGCCCGCCGGCAGCTCGGTCTTCGCCGCCGCCGCGGTGCACTTCACTCCGGGGGCGCGTACGGCCTGGCACACGCACCCGCACGGTCAGACCATCTTCGTCACCGAGGGCGTAGGGCTCTGCCAGCGCGAAGGCGGTCCGCTCGAGGAGCTCCGCCCCGGCGACCGGGTGTTCTTCGAACCCGGCGAGAACCACTGGCACGGCGCCGCGCCGAACCGCTTCATGGTCCACATCGCCATGCAGCAGACCGACGCAAGCGGCAGCACGGTCAACTGGGGGCGGCACGTCACCGACGGCGAATACCCGAATGCCGGCTGAGCACGAGATCCGCGCCCTGTCCGACGCAAAGTGGCGCTGGGCCACCGACGGTCCGCTCGACCGGCTGGAAGACCTCTTCGACGACGAGCTGGTCTTCGTGCACCTCAACGGCCACATCACCTCCAAGCCAGAGTGGATGGGCGAGCTGCGATCGCAGCGCTTCGTCTACGACCGCATCGAGACGCACGAGACGTCTGTGCGAGTCTACGGCGACGCCGCGATCGTCGTGGCCCGCGGCACGTTCACGATCAACGGCGGCATGGTGTTCAAGCTCGTCTGCACCGAGGTCTACGCGCAGCGTGCCGACGGCTGGAAGCTCGTCAGCCTGCACGCCTGCCAAGACGGCTACTGAGCCGCTTCCGCGCCTGGGAGGTACTGCCGGTACCGGGACCAACAGGCTCCCTTACAACCGCCCGACAACGTGATTGGGTGAGGACGTCGTAGGCGCGGACGTAGGGGTGCGCGTCTGGCGTAGGCCGGCAGACGCCGGTGGAGAGGAGAGCGCATGTCCAAGGAGCTGCCGTGATCACCCGGCGTGCTCGTGCCCGCGTCGGCCTGTCCGGGGTCGCAGTCGCGGTGCTATTGACCGTGCCGGTGGGCGTCGCCGGCGCGCAGGGACAACCGTGGTTGGACCCCTCGCTGTCTCCCGAGGAGCGGGTCGATGCCCTGCTCCCGCAGATGACGCTGGAAGAGAAGGTCGCGTTGATGACGGGCGACCCGCCCCCAGGCACTGGCGCCTACTTCAACGCCGCGATTCCTCGGCTCGGAATCCCGGAGTTGCGCACCGTCGACATCGGTCCCGGCGTGCGCTTCGTGCAGTCGCCCACCACGGCGTTCCCGATGGACATCGCGCTCGCCGCCACCTGGAACAGCCGGTTGGCCGAGCGACTCGCCGCGGCGGTCGCCGACGAGGCGCGCGCGACGCGGCACAACATGGTGCTGGGCCCGAACGTCGACATCGCGCGCAACCCGTTCTGGTCGCGCATCGGTGAGACGTTCGGCGAGGACCCGCTCCTGTCCGGGGTGATGGCAGCACGCTTCGTGCGCGCGGCCCAAGCCGACGGCGACATGGCCGTCAACCTCAAGCACTACAACGCCTACACGCAGGAGACCAACCGTCGGCGCGGCGTGAACACGCAGAGCTCCGACGTCGACGAGCGCACGCTGCAAGAGATCTACACGCGCCCGTGGGCGCCCTCGGTGCGCGAGCAACTGGCCTCCGTCATGTGTGCCTACAACCGCATCAACGGCGAGCACGCCTGCGAGCACGGGTACCTGCAGGAGCAGGTGCTCCGCCGTCAGCTCGGCTTCGACGGCTTCATCCTCACCGACTTCGGCGCGTCGTACCACACCGTCGACTCGATCGAAGATGGCATGGATCTCGAGACGGGCACCATCGCCGCCTACGGGCCCGCGCTGCTCGCGGCGGTGCGTGCGGGCACGGTGAGCGAAGCGCTCGTCAACCAGCGCGTACGCAACATCCTGCGGATCTATTTCCGCAACGGGATCTTCGATCACCCACTGCCGGCCACGAATCAGCCCGTGGCCACGCAAGAGCACGGCGGCATGGCGCGCGAGATCGAGCAAGAAGCGATCACGCTGCTCAAGAACCGCAACGCCGCCCTCCCGCTGCAGCGCCCGCGCCAGCCGCAATCGATCGCCGTCATCGGCGAGGGTGCGACGTGGGCAGCGCAGCAGTGCTGCGCAGCGGCCATCCAGAATCCGACGTACACCATCTCGCCGCTGCAGGGCATCCGTCAGCGAGCGGGGAGCGGCGTCAGCGTCGGCTTCGAGCGAGGCTCGGACCCGCCCAACCCGGCGGATCTCGCGCCCGGTCCGGACGCGATCCCGTCATCGGTGCTCTCGCCGCCGGGCGCCGCCGGCCAGACCGGCGTCCGTGCCGAGTACTGGACCAACACGACGTTCGCCGGCACGCCGTTCATCACCCGCGTCGATCCTCGGCCGGCATTCGATCGCGGCGCCATCGCGGGCTTCGCGATCCATCCGGAGGCGGTCCTGGCACCCACCACCGCGCAGTCCGTCCGCTACTCGGGCACGATCACCCCGCCGCAGTCCGGCACCTACCAGCTGTCGCTCTCGGGCTTCGGCACCGGCCGACTGATCTTCGACGGGCGCCAGATCGTGTCGTTCACCAACCAGATCGCGCCGCGCGCGTACGTGTCGGCCCCCCAGCAGCTGGTAGGCGGGCGCGCATACACGTTCCGAGTCGAGTATGCGACCACGACGCCGCGCGACTCCTTGGACCCCGGCTCCGTCCGGCTGGGCTGGGTGGCTCCCGCAGGCGCGCTCTCGCCCGACATCCAAGCGGCGGTCAGCCTCGCTTCGCGCTCCGACGTCGCCGTCGTAGTGGCGGGGCTCTACGAGGCGGAATCGCGTGATCGCGGTGAGCTCGACCTGCCGACCGAGCAGGACGAGCTGATCGACGCGGTCTCCCGCGCGAACCCTCGGACGGTCGTCGTGCTGCAGAGCGGCGGCCCCGTGACGATGCCGTGGATCAACCAGGTCGACGGCATCATGCAGCTCTACTACGGCGGCGGCGAGCAAGGCCGGGCCCTCGCGGACGTCCTGTTCGGTGACGTCAACCCGTCCGGCAAGCTGCCGATCTCCTACCCGCGGTACGACTTCCAGCCGCAGGCGCTCGGCATTCAGAACCCGCTGCTGACCTCGGAGGTCTTCGACGTGCCCTTCACCGAGGGCGTGTTCGTCGGCTACCGCGGCTACGAGCGCGACCGCACCGCGCTGCAGTTCCCGTTCGGCTACGGGCTCTCGTACACCAGCTTCGGCTACACCGACGCCACGGCCTCCAACCAGGACGGACAGGTCAGCGTCAGCTTCACGCTGCGCAACACCGGCGAGCGCAGCGGCGCCGAGATCGCTCAGGTCTACGCGGGAACGCTCCCCACGAGCGTCGCGACCCCGCCCAAGCAGCTCGCGGGCTGGACCAAGGTGCAGCTGGCACCGGGCGAGAGCCGCACCGTGACGGTCCCGCTCGCGTGCAAGTCGCTCGCCTACTGGGACCCGGGCGCCAACACCGACGCCGGCAACAGCGAAGGCCAGGCGCACGCGACCAACCCCAACGGCACCGATCCCCCGAGCACCAACACCGACGGCAACTGGGTCACGCCCAACGGCCGTGTGACCCTGTACGTCGCTTCCTCGGTGTCCGACGTCCGTCTCACCACGACGGCGTCGCTGCGCGGCGGCACGTGCTCGGAAGGCAGCGACCTCGCGATCCTCGGCGAGGACGGCGGCGACGACAACGGAACCGGGGTCGGCACGACCGGCGCCGGCGTCCAGAACACAGCCACGGCCGTAGCGCCTCAGGGCACCGCGGGGGCTCCGGGGTCGACAGGTCCGCAGAGCCAGACCGGGGCCGTAGGGCCGGCCGGCGTGCAGGGACCGCCCGGGCCAGCGGGCCGTGCGACTTGCCGCCCGACAGGTGCGACTCGCGTGCTCTGCACGCTGCTGTTCGCGGACGGCAGTTGGTCGACGGCGCCCGCGAGCACCCGCACCGCGACGCTGCGGCTGCTCCACCGCGGCCGAACCGTCGCGACCGGCCACGCCGTGCTGCAGGCCGGGAAGGTGAACGTCCGCCTGAAGCGGACGCGCGCAGTGCGTCCGGGTTCGTACCGGCTGCAGATCACGGTCGCCGGCAAGAACCGGACGGTGGCCGCGACGGTCGCTCGCGCGAGTCGCGTGCGCCTGTGAACGTCTGATCGGGGGCGCCCACCATCGGGCGCCCCAGCGTCAGCTTGTCCACCACACTGTCCTCGGCCTCCATCTCGGAGTAGCGTTCTGGACCAGCTCCGTTGGAGGCTCGTAGGCAGGCTGTGGACACGAAGGTCGAGATCCGAGAGTTCCTGAGCGCGTGCCGTGCCAGGATCACGCCACGCGACGCGGGGCTGTCGACGCCGAGCGAGCACCGACGCGTCCCAGGCCTGCGCCGTGAGGAGGTGGCGATGCTCAGCGGCGTGAGCGTCGACTACTACACGCGGCTGGAGCGCGGC
This sequence comes from Solirubrobacter pauli, assembly GCF_003633755.1. GTDB lineage: Bacteria > Actinomycetota > Thermoleophilia > Solirubrobacterales > Solirubrobacteraceae > Solirubrobacter > Solirubrobacter pauli. The sequence continues at coordinate 2,980,975 of NZ_RBIL01000001.1, read as the reverse complement.
CACCTGAGCGGGGTGTCCGACAGCGTCCTTGAAGCCCTGGCTGCCGCACTTCAGCTCGACGACGCCGAGCGCGAGTACCTGCTCGCCCTGGCCCGCGTCGACACACCCACGGCCCATCGCACCGAGACCGCAGACCAGCAGGTCCGCGACAGCGTCCACAGCGTGCTCGAGGCCATGACCGCGTGCCCGGCGTACGTCCGCAACCACCGCCGCGAGATCCTGGCCGCCAACCATCTCGCCCGCGCACTGTTCTCGGAGGTGTACCGCACCCCTCGCCGGCCGGTGAGCCTGTGCCGGTTCATCTTCCTCGAGCCCCGCGCCCGCGAGTTCTTCGTCGAGTGGGACACGATCGCGCAGCAAGTCGCCGCCGCGCTGCGCACCGAAGTGGCCAACCACCCCGACGACCCAGAGCTCACTCGCCTGGTCGAGGACCTCCGCAGCGACAGCCGCGAGTTCCACGACCTGTGGGCCGAGCACCGAGTCCGACGACACGCCGCCGGGCTCAAGCGTTTCCATCACCCGGTGGTCGGAGAGCTCGAGCTCTCCTTCAACGCGATGGTGCTGGCCGCCGACAGCGGACTCACGCTGCTCGCCTACAGCGCCGCACCGGGCAGCCAGTCCGAACAGCGCCTCCAGGCACTGGCCGACTGGCAACCCGATCAAGAGGCGGTGGACGCTTCAGTCGGCTGAGACGGACCGCATCGCGCTAGCGGTCGATCGCCGCCTGCAGTCCCTCGGACAGCGGCGCGCCCTGGATGTCGATCGTCGCGAACGCCTCGTCGATCTCGCGCGTGTCGGACGGCGTCAGCTCCAGCTCGTCGGCCGCCAGGTTGTCGTCGAGATGCTCGACCTTGGTCCCACCCGGAATCGGAACGATGAACGGCTTGCGCGAGAGCAGCCAGGCGAGCGCAATCCGCGCCGGCGTCGTGTTCTTGCGCGCGGCCAGCTCCCGCAGGAAGTCGACCACCTTGAAGTTGGCTTCGAGCGCCTCCGGCGTAAAGCGCGGGAAATCCTTGCGCAGGTCGTTCGGGTCATCGAACTTCATGTCCCGGCCGATGGCGCCCGTCAGAAAGCCCTGCCCCAGCGGTCCCCAGGCGACGAAGCCGATGCCGAGCTCCTCACACAGCGCAAGCGTCCCGTCCTCAGGCTCGCGCTGCCACAACGAGTAGTGGTTCTGGAGCGCGGTGACCGGCTGGACGGAGTGCGCGCGGCGGACGTTGTCCAGGCTCGCCTCGGAGAGGCCGAAGTGCTTGACCTTGCCCTCCTGGATCAGATCGCCGACGGTGCCGGCCACGTCCTCGATCGGCACCTCTGGATCGACACGGTGCTGATACAGCAGGTCGATGCGGTCCGTGCGCAGCCGCTTCAGCGACGCTTCGACGACGTCGCGGATGTGCTCGGGACGGCTGTCGAGACCGATGATCTCGCCGTTGTCGTCGATCTTGAAGCCGAACTTCGTGGCGATGCGAATCTGATCGCGGACGGGCTCGAGCGCCTCACCGACCAGCTCCTCGTTCACGAACGGCCCGTAGCCCTCCGCTGTGTCGAACAGCGTCACGCCGCGCTCCAGCGCAGTACGAATGACGTTGATCGCCTCCGTCCGCTCCGTGGCGGGACCAAGGCCGAAGCTCAGGCCCATGCACCCAAGGCCGATCGACGAGACCTCGAGGTCTCGCCCAAGTGTGCGCATCTGCATTGCGCGTCCTCCTATTACGACTACGCGACGAGCGAACCGGATTCGAGTCGCCTTCTGCGGTGGCCTGAACGCCCGCTGCTCAAGTGGCGTGTGGCCCAGACGGCCGGCCCCTAGTGCGGTGACTCCTCAGCCGCTGAGTACGAGACTAGGGCCTCAAAGCGCGCGAAAGGGTGCCCTGTCAGAACCCCCTTGACCCTCGGCAGCGGCCGGGAAAAGGCTGCTCGATGACCTGGATACCAGCCGGCGCGACGCGCCGTCCGCACGAACACGACAACGGCGTCCGCCGGCGCAGCACCCTGCCGCACGAGCGCCTCGCCGCCTACTAGCGGGACGCCCACGACACGGAGAGGAGATGACCCCTTCACACGGGTCTCGAACACTTGCGTCAAAGCCCAGGAAGTACGCGGGCACGCGCAGGAGCAGGCGTTCTGGTCGTACGCTGACGACTCATGTCCGTGCCGCCGAACGATCTCGCGCTCGTACGACTCGCACTTGTGGCGTTCTCCCCGCGCCTCGCGGATCGCTGGAAGGACTGGGCGCTCAATATCGACGGTACGGAAGTCGTGTTCGCAGTCGCACAAGAGTCCGAGCATCAGACTGAGATCCTGGTACAGGCTGCCGTCCCGCTGAAGTATCCGCCGAAGGGCAGTGGCGGAGAGGTCTTCCTCCCCGAAAAGGAGCGCGTCGTGGCCGAGCGCGCGATCGAGTTCGCGGCGAATTTGGTCGCGGTCGGGCAAGGTCGCCGCCGACACATTTCGTCGCCGTGGCCGCCGGCTGTGCTTGTCAGTGCCGGTGATGCAGGGCGAAGATGGCTCGCGACACAGACGAGTTTGCGGCGTGGGAGGTTGAAGCGCGAGATTCGCACCAAGGACACGATCGACTTGCCGGAGACTGTGTTGCAACAGCTGGGCGACCGCGCCGACGGACTCTCCCTGATGGTTGAGGCGTTAGGCCAACGGTCAGCGATGGGTCGGTTCCGCGAGTTCGTGCGGTTGTTCGAGCGGGCTTTTAGATGTCCGCCCAAACGCCTAGCGGATCCGGTGGCCGCGTTTCTGCACAGCCGCTTCGGCTACGACAGGTCGGAGCTCGTCGGCTGGTTCGAGACCATGCGAGATCCCGCAACTCACGCCGACGCACGAAACGAGTTCTTGCTGGAGGCCGACGTCAGACCCGTCACCGATCGCATGGAACAAGCGGCATATGACGTGCTCGTCAACAAGGCGTCGTGGCGAAGCCCCGATGCGGAGCGGCGCGAACGTTGGTGCCCAACCTCAGGAAGCTTCAATGCCAACGGCGGGATGTTCATCCAGCAGCACACGACGCCGACGACGGACGGTCTCCTGTTGGACGAGTGGGGCGTCTGGCCGATGGCACTTGCGCACGGCGTCTTCAAGACTCGCCCGTCACATTGGTGGCCACAGGTCGACCCACGATCGTCAGATAGCGAAGGGTTCGAGATCCGGATCGTCGCCGAGCGGGATCTGAGGTAGTTTCGGGCCGCTCGCCCAGGCGGCGCGGAAGTTTGGACCGCGGATCGCAGCCGCGCCGTGCCTCGCTTCTCAGAAGCGATACTCGCGCGCCCCGACCTTGAGGTATTCGGGCTCGCTCCACTCCCGATTTGCCGGATGACTCTGCACGAATCGGCGGAGGGCCTCAACACTCAGGTTGAGGTCTTGGAGGAGCGCAACCTGTCGGTGTACGAAAGATCGATCATTGACGTTCTTGCGCAACGTGTGCGCTGGTTTCTGCCGCGCGTTCCTGACGTCGCTGAGGGGCTTCAGAACCGCCTTCGCCGCGTCCTCGGCGACGCCGTTAGCCGTGAGAAACTCGCCTAAGCGCCTGAGACTCCCAATGTTCTGCTGGGCAGCGTCCTTTCGAGGCACGCCAGCAGAATCCAGCGCCTTGTGATCCAAATTCTCAGACAGCAGCTTGTCTAGCTGATGCACGAAGGCATCCCACTCGCGCTGTGACGGCCTAAGAATCCAGCCGAGGTCCGCCGGGCGTTCGGTGGACTTCAGCAAGCTCGCGCCAAAGGCTTTGTCGAAGAGCGTATTCAGCGCGTCGAGCTCGTGGAACAACTTCTCGAAGGGCCCAACGCCATCCGGGAAGTGGCCACCCTGCTGTGCCCACCAAACCGGGTGCGGCTGAAGGGGCTCGTCAGGGACCTGGTAGGTCCTCCACCTTTGCTGATGAATCGGGGAGAGCTTGGCTAGGTCCCCGTAAAACGCGCATACCCGGCGCACAATTGGCGACTGCGGATCGTCCTTGTCGTAGTCGGAAAGGTCGTAGGCGAACCCGATGTGATCCATAAGGATCTTGTCGTGCTCCGGCTCGCTCTCGTCCTCATAGGAGTCATCGCTGATGACCGTCTGGGCCCCGAAGTCGTAGAAGCGAAAGCTAAACCGCGGGTCGTTGCGGTACTGCTCGAGCACGTCGAAGCTGAAGTACGCGAGTTCCAGACTTCCACGACCGTCGGCCATCGCGCGGCGAAATGGCTCGTCCACATAGTCCTCGGCGGCCGGATTGGCAGCAAGCGCCTCGGGAGTTGGGTACAGACAAACCCCGTAGCCCGTGCCGTCAAGCTCCATGAGTGACGCCACCTGCTGTTCGCGAGTTCGACGCGATGGCCAGGGCCGTATGTGCGGGTTCGGGAAGTCCTCCTCCGCCACGATCTCAACCAGTCCGTCGCGCACTAGCCCGGACGCTGCGTCCCGCGCGTCTGGCGAGGCTCCATCGAAATACAAGCCGTTGAAGTCCTGCGAACCTCGGTACTGATCGAGTATCCGCTGTAGCAATTCTTGCGTCACAGACGCATTGTCGCATCGGTGAGAGATGCGGAAGCACATCGATTCGCGCGGTGTCGGTTTGCCTGCGCCCGCGGGGAGCGCACACAAGTCATCTCGCGATTGACGACTGACCTGACGCGCCGGACGTTCGAGACGACGAGGTCCACCAGCCGCCAGAACGCACGTCTGTCCACGCGAGGATCGCACGGCACTCGCGAGCGCCTGCGTGCGTGCGTGAGCAGCTCAGTCGTCCGGCGAAAACGACTGGGCGTCCAGTAGGTCGAGCGCGCGATATTCGCGAGCGCTGAGCTCGTCCAGAGAAACAAATCGTGGAACTAGCGTCTCGAGTCCTGCCGCACGTGCGACTTCGGCGGTCGTTTCCCACCAGTCGAGTATCCGAGTCCGGAGGTCGGGACTAAGCTCGCTATCGAGCATAAAAACGACTTGCGCATACTGAGGGTCCAGGCGGGACCGGCCAAGCAGGAGCCCGACATCTACGATCGGGTCATTCCCTTCGTACTCGCCTGCAAGCTCCCGCAGAAGGTCCACGGTCGGGCCTAGGACATGGTGGTTGATCACCGTCGCAAAAGCTTTGCGCGCAACTGTCGCAGCAAGCTGCACTCGAAGCCGATCGTAACCGTCTTCGTCGGCAAACCCGGCCTGCGCCGGTCGCCCTACGAGCCAGCCCTTCTCGACGGGCACTAGCAGACGCAGGTCGGCCACCCAGATCCCAGCGTCTGGAGCCTCCAGGCCGGTCACGTGGCAGAGGTAGGTAAAGCCCCGTCCACGCTTAATCTGTTTGACCGTACCCTTGTCGCCGTCGAGCGCGTAGACAGGGGCGATGTGAACCCAAGGCCGCTTCGGCGTGCCCTCCTCGACGAGGTCACACGTCTGGGTGACGACCAGCCCGTACGCGGGGCGCAGCTTCTCAGCTTGGACGCTTACGACGCCACTCGAAGCTCTGCTGCTGCCCGCCCACGCTCGGGTGGTGGCGTGGATCGGATGAGCGGCGTCGGCCGCGTAGACAAGAGGCGGCCGCTCGACAAGGGAACCTTGTCGAAGCGGCTTGGTTGCTTCCCGTGCAGCCTCTGGCCACTCACGCGGGTCAACGCCCGCTTGAAGCGACCAAGACGGCCGTTCTTCGCCGCTCACCCGAAGTCGGAGTCCTCAAACTCAGCGACCGGGCCCGGCGAAAGCGAACTGTCGTCCTCATCGAATTCTGGCGTCGCGAGCTGCCAACGCGGCTGGAGCGGCGTGTCGCGTTCGAAGAGCAGCGTTCCCGCGCGCTTCTCGACTTCTTCGATGCGTCCGTGCAGGAGAAGATCGAGCGGGCTCGCTCCATCACGAGCCGATCTAGCCCACATCTGCACGCCGTATCCAGAGTCATCGCCGTCCAGTGCTTCCGCGACCGCGCGGAGCGCAGAGTGGACGCGCCAGAGCTGCTCCACCGACGACGCCCGAGGACGGACCGGTGCATTCTCGCGATGTCGCCGGCGCCAGTGGTAGATCACCGAAGGACTGATCCCAACGACGGCTCCTAGCTGCTCGTACGACAGGTGTAGCCATCCTCGGAGCTGCTCAAGCGCGCGGAGAGCCGGCGCATCCGACATCGACGCAATGACCTCGGGATCAGCCGTCGCGGAGGACTTGGTCCGCGGCGCGAGCTTCAAGGGAACAATCTTTGACGTTCCGCCGCTCGCGAAAGCCGCGTCGGCGACCTCGTAGAGATGATGCAGCGTCTTCGCGTAAAAGCACGACCGCGTTTCGCCCGCGGGCGACTCAGAAGAAGTCGACAGCAGCTCTGGTAGCGGCCGTTCAAACGTCATGCCGAGGCCTCCTTCTCTCGGCCAAATACTGCGCGTAGCTCAGAGGTGATGGACGCTTCGAACAAGCGATGCGCAACATCGTGGAATTGATTGCTCGTGTCAAGAATAGTTTGGGTACTGAAAGTGCGATACCCCTGACGGAAGGTGTCGAAATCCAGCATCACAGTCTGTCGTCCACGGCGCTCGAAGTCTGGGAATGCGCGATAGCGCAACGTCGCCTGCGAGCCTTCCTCGACGGCAAGCTCGACCTGACCGGCCGCCGCCAAGACAGCGTCACCGAGGTGCTCATGCGTCATCGAAGCGACGAGCCACGGGGCGAGTAGACCCTCCCAATCGGCCGGCTTCCGAACACCGGGCAAAGAGATCCGATCGACGTACCTAAGCCCGAGACGCTGCTCTCCCGGCAGATCGACAGCTGAAACCTCAAGAGCCCGGCAGAGCGCTCCGAAGACTGCGCTGAATCGATCCCAGCCCTGGTACGCCGTGGTCTCCACCGACAGCGACTGTCGATTGAGATTGACCACCAGTTGACCTCTGCGTAGCTGCCAGCCATCCGGCTCTACAGACTCAGGCGGCTGGGGTGCCTGCCCTGAAGCGAAGGCGAAGATCATCTGGCTGGATAGCCGCGTGAGCTGGAAGGCACCGTGTCCGTCGCTCGCCAACGCTTCCGCGACTTGCGTGCCCACAGCCGGGTCCTGAACCGCCGCTGGCTCCGAGAACTGCAGCTGCCAGACCGCGAGCTCAAGGGGCGCGCTAGCTAGGTGCTCGTGCTGTGGCTCGGGTAGATCGGCAATCATGGCTAGTAGCCCCTGCGGCTTCAAGTAGAGTTATCGGCAAGTTGGAGTGTTCTTGTAGCACCGTAGGTTCCCTCGGTCAACGCTGGCTAAGCAATACGTGCCTTTCGTGTAGGCCGTCCGGGCTCAGGCTCGAACTCGATGGAGCAAGCCGTCGGCCAACCGTCGGATCGAGGTTGCACGATGGCCCTTTCCGCCATTCCGCTCGATACGCGACGCAGTCCCGTCCAGCCGATCGGTATCCCCCGCGCGCTCCCGCGACTTGGGGATGCCCAATGGCCTGGCTGTCCGAGATTCTGCGCTCATGGACGTTGAGGACGTGGTGACGGCCGCGGTTGCCGTTTACCACCGCACCGGACTACCGTATGAGACGGTCGAGAGCGCGGCCGTTCTGGCGCTTGAGCTTCCCGACGAGGCCGCGGCCGACTTGGGCCGACGTATCGCGAACATCGCGCGATCACTTGACGCCGCAGCGTGAGCCGGTTGGGCCGACGGGCTCCGGGCCTACGTCGGTCGCACACAAGTCGCGAGCTCCTGGTTGCATCGTCCGATGAGAGGTCCACACGCGGCTAGGCGCTTATTAAGCGGCTCGCGGCTCGAGCAGACACGATCGTCTCCGACACGGGCGCTGACGGCTCGTCCCGCATGTCTTTGATCACGTGTGAGTATGTCTGCGAGAGCACGGCGACGGAGTTACCAAGGTGCTCGGCAATCTCCGTCAGCGGCTTGCCGGCGTGGATCATAAGGCTCGCGCACGCATGACGAAGGTCGTAGGGGCGGGTGATCGGCAGGCCCGCCGCGGCAACGGCGGGCTTGAAAACTCGCTTCCGCCAGTTGCGGTAGTCGTACTCTCGCCAGGGTTCGCCGTCCGCCCGCTGGATCAGGAACTGCCGGCCGTCTCGAGCCGTTCTGCGGCGAGTGGCCAGACGGTAGCTTGCGAGATCAGTGCGGACCGGCGCCCACAGCGCCGGCGACCGAGGCGGCTTGCCCGTCTTCTGACCCGCCTCTATCTGACCGTCGATGTTCTTCTGCTCGATCAACAGCGTCGCCTTGCCCGCATGCCGGTCCTCGAGCGCGAGTGCCTCCTCGGGACGCAGTCCCTCATACGCCAGCAAGGACACCAACATGGCGGCGACCGGGTCGGGGGCATGGCGGACCTGTTTCGCCGTGCCGTCCGCCTGTGGCCGTAACTCGACGTAGCCGTCGAGCAGCAACGTCCTCAGCGTCTCGACCTGCGCCGGCGCGATCGCGTGGACGGCCAGAGCCCGTCGAACGGTGGGCTTGCGCACGTCCTTGACGGGGTTGGAGACAATCTCGCCCTTACTGAGCGCGTAGCGGCACACGGCTTGCAGGATCGCCATCGCCCGCTTCGTGGTCGATGTGCCAACGCCGTCCTCCTCCATCTGCTCCCGAAAGATTTGGACGGTCGGCGGATTGAGTTGCCGCATCTGCAGATGGCCGAGCCGCGGCTTGAGATGCACATACCAGACCGAGAGGTAGCTCTTGCGCGTGTTTAGGGCCAAGTTCCGCTTCGCGTCCTTGGGCCAGTACTCGGTCTCGAAGAACTCCGCCAAAGACGTGTCGCCGCGCGTGAGATCGGCGAGGACGCCGCGGCGCTTCGCGAGACGGAGGTGCGCTAGGAAGTCGAGCGCGTCGTCGACGGAGTCGAACTCCTCGACCGGACGCCGACCGGTACCCGGCTCCTTCCAGCGCACGCGGAACTTCCACACCCATCCGCGGTCAGGACCGCGGCGCAAGCGTGGCTCGACGCCCCGCGGCACGTCTGGCTTCGGGGGAGGATTGGATCCTGGCCGAGGGCTCAGGCGACCAGTCTCCCACTCGTCTGCGGCGTTGTCGAACGTTGTGCTGGCCGGCGAGGCAGCCCCGCTCGAGGCGGCGTGACGTCGGCAAGGGGGACTTCACGCGTCCGGTTGCTTCGAGTCTCCAGCCAAGTCGCGATCGCGTCCTCGCGGACTCGCCAGCCCCCGCGCGCTCGCGTCAGCTGCGAGGCTTCGAGATCGCCGGCGCGGATTGCGCGCATCACCGTTTCCGCACTCAGCTGGACGCGTTCGGCTACCTGGGCCACCGTCAGGATCTGCACTCCGCTCACAGCGTCTCCTCTCGTCGTTGCCATCGCTGCCTCGCAAGCGCGTCGTTCGTTAAGCCCGACCAGAAGCGGAGAAGCGCAACGGACTCACGGAGGACGCCATCCTGGCCCGCGAGCGTCTGCGGCACGTCCTCCGCGCGGCGGCCCGCATGCGAACATGCGTTCGGTGTCCAGCCAGGGCCACCCGTACACCCGCTTCCGCCGATCCCTTGAGATTGGGCAGCTCCCGATGGTGCTCGCGGCCGCGGCCGAGCTTCCGCGGCTGGGACTCGATGACGCTCTTGAAGTGCTGGCGCTGATGGCCGGGGAGAGCACGCCTGAGCGATACGCGGCCGCCGCCGCCCGTTGGTGCGGCAGGCTCGTCGTGGAGCGGGGGACATCGCTGGCCGAGCTGGAACTCGCCGTCGCGGCCTGCAAGCTGCTGCCCCAGCACCCCGCAGGAATCCGCGTCCTGCGGGAGCTTTGCGGACGTCCTTTGCAGCAGGCGCGCGTTGGGACGCGCCAGGCTGGTCGAACATCAGCCAACTGACGCTCGTAGGGTCCACCGTCGTCGATCCAAGCGATCGTGTCGCAACTTCGATCGACGTCTCCAGGGACGGAGAATAGGCCTGCGCGTTGGTGCCGACCGTGTCGGGCTGCGGAGGTCGTTCGCGGCGGACCTCTTGCGCCCGTAGCGATGGCGACCGCTCAATGCGGATCTGGGTAAGACGACGCTGTCCTTCCCTCGTCACAGGAGCCTCGATGGCAGATCCCGTTCCGGCCGGCAGCGACGTCTCGTCGGGCACCTACAAATGCACCAACTGCGGCTACGACCTCAAGGTCGGGTCAACGGAGCACCTGCCGCCGTGTCCGTCCTGCGGCAACGGCGAGTACAAGACGATCACCGGCGGCGACGCTGCCGACGATCCGTACCCGGATAGCTAGCCGGAATCGCGGCGGACGGAGAGTTTTCGCGGCCCGGGCCTATGAGTGTTGAACCCCAACACTCGAGGCTCACGTGCGCCACCGTCTCACTCGAATCGTCGTCATCGGTCTCCTGCTGGCGGGAGCCCACGCCGGCGCTTGCACCGCCCACCGCTGCGAGGCCGCCGATCCCGCGTCCGTCGGCGCCCGCAGCGGCGATGGCGGGCGAGGCGGAGCTCACGGGCCGGAACGCCCAGCTCAAAGGCTGCCAAGCGCCACTCGGCAGCCGTGAGACGCCGGTCGAGCAGCCCGACCGGTATGAGACACGCACGAGCGTACGCCCGCGCATCGGACTCCCGATACGGTGCCGGCCGTTCGGCGTTCAAGACGGCGCCCGCGTAGATGCACATGGCCATGACGAACCGTGCGTCCGATTGCTCACATGCCGGGTCGTCGGTGAGAAAGACCCGACGCGTCGTGCACACGGCACGTGGCCGCCCTTCGTAGGTGATCAGCAAGATGCCCACGCTCGCTAGAGGCCCGGCGCTCAAAAGTTCGCCCCCTCAAAGTCGCGAAGTCGCGCACGCCCCTCGGCGAGCCGGCGGTTCACGGCGCTGTACGTGCTGCCGGTGAGTATCGCGATCTCGGTGTACCGGTAGCCGCCGGCAAGCAAGAGAAGCGCTTGGCGCTCCCGTGGCTTTAGCCGCGCGAAGGACTTGACTCGCAGGTCGTGTCGCTCATGAGCGATGACGCGGTCGATTGGATCGTCGCCCAAGCCAGCGGGCTCGGTGAGCTCTCCTTCGCACTCGGGCTCGGCGAGGAACAGTCCTGCAGGCTGCTCACGGGCCGGGCCAGCCATCCGCCATGCCTCCTGCACCGCGACGAGGGTGAGCCACGCGAAGCCGTGCCGGTCCAACTGCACGTCGCTACGGCGAACGAGCTGTAGCCACGCATACGCGCACGCGTCGTCGACGACCGAGTCGTTCGATCGACAGCCGAGATAGCGCACACGCCGATGCAGTCTGCGGTCGTTGGCCGTGTAGAAGTGCCCAAGCGCGGCACGACGGCTCGCTGCAGCCGTCACTGGTCACACCCCCGCCCATGTCGGGGCGAGTGCGGCCGGCTCGCCGCGCTGCATGGCGTCCTCGATGTACGCGTCGACCAGCCCTTGCATCGCCGCACGGCTCTCGACGTGACGCTCGACGAGATAGACACGGCCCTCATCGGCGTCGGGCACGTCGCTGATCGCGACGCGACCGTTGATGCGCTGCGCGCAGAGGATGCGCTGGGTGCCGTCCGGGAGCTCGTAGCGGCCGAGTTGGCGACGTTCGCCCGCAGCGCTCATGACGCGCTCCGGTCACGGCGGTGGGTCCAGCGGGCATGCGCTCCGTAGCCCTCGACCTCGTCGTCACGGACCGCGGCCGCGCTCTGCGTGCGCCGAGCCTCGTCCCGCAGGCGTTCGGGCTCGATGCGCCTTTCGATGACGTGCTCGAGCGGCTTGTCCGCGATCACGCCGAGCAGGCGACGGATCTCGGCGGAGGCGTGGCGCTTGGTGCGCGGATACGAGAACGTCTGGCCGGCCGTCTGAGCGAGACGCCGCAGGTACCGGAGCTGCTTCGCGGTAGGCCTGTCGGCGCTTCGCTGGCTGGTGGGCTGGGGGCTGGGCATGCGGTGCCCGAGCCCCGGTGGGCGCGAACGCACGCGCCACCTGCGGCGCGAACAAGTGAGCCGCTTTCCCTTAGGGCGCAGGTGGCGTGGCGGATTGCGCCCGCTGAGGCAGCATCCGCGCAGCCCAGTCCCCTGTCCGCCAGCCTCGGGGCCAAGCGGACCTCCCGATGTTCTACGCGCTCACACTCGTGCTGGCTGGTTCTCCGAGCGTCACACCCCGCGGGTCCAGGGCGTCCTCCACTCGCCGTGCCAGCCGGTCGATCAGACCGGCGATCCGCTCGAAGGCGTCCTCCGCAGTGGCTTCGCTCCAGACGGCGAGGTAGGGCACCGAGTTCGCGGCCGTGTTCAGGCCGAGGAACCCGCACACGGTGTATGCCACCGACTCAGCGACGAGCTCTTCGGTCGCGTAGTCGAGCTCCGGATCATCGTCCTGATGGTCGATTCGCACGAGCGCGTGTCCGAGTTCGTGGACCAGGGCCGCCACCTGTTGGTTGATCGCCATCGCTGAGTTGATCGCTGTATGGCGCTCGTTCGGCCCGTAGAGACCGTCCACGCCGGGCGCCATGGGGATGCGCTCGACGCTGACGTCGATCTCGGCGGCGAAGCGCTCGAGCTCGGGCATCGCCCAGGCGAGGGTCTCGCCGGTGATGGGAGCGATCGGAGGGTCAAGCGGACAAGGGGTTGCTGGCGGCGGGAGCGGCTCGACCTGTGCCCGGTCGAACACAGCCTCCAGCCGGTAGAACGGACGCGGCCGCTCGCTTGCGATGGCGCCGGCGTCGCGCCAGGCCTGCAGCTTCTTCTTCGAAGGCTCGCAGCGGGCCCATATGCGGATGCGGCTGCTCTCGCCCTTGCGAACGCAATAGCCGAGGGCGAGCCAGGCGCGGAAGCCGGCGACTCGCGTTGCTGCCGGATCCTGCAGCGCGATCAACAGCTGGTTGCCGACGCTGTAGCGGCGCAGTCCGGTGCGCGCACGCACGCGGAGCCAGGCCTGCCACCCGGCCGACGTGCGCAGCTGCGCAACTGCGCGGATGGCCAGCTCACGGTCTTGGGCGCGTCGTTCCGCGCGCTCGGCCTCAGTGAGGCGGCGCTTCGTGTGCATGGCGCTCCTCCAGGAGCGAAGGTGGTGGTGCGGGCCGCCGATGGCCCGCACCGGGACTTAGGTCAGGACGGCTCGGCTGCAGCCGGTGCTGGGGCGGCGTCGAGGTCGTCGTCCTCGTCGGCTTCGTTCGACGTTGGCTCCGCCGGCGTCTCGTCGGTGGGACGCTCCAACTCGGCGTAGGTCTCGTGGGCGCGCTTGACCGCGCGCTCGAGCTGCTTCAGCGACGCCGGCATGTGCGGGCCGACGAGCCGATTCAACGCCTTGCCGGCGACGTCTTTGCGCGAGCTCCACCTCGTCGCTGGCATCCGGTGGCCGGCGGGCAGGACAAGTCGGCTAGCGTACTGCTCGGCTGCGATCACGACTAGCGCGCGGCCGTAGAGCTCGCCGGCGGTCTTGGCGCCGTCGATGTAGCGCCACAGCCACTTCACCGCGGCCTCGGGCTTGCGATGGTCGCCGTAGTCCATGCGAAGGCGCCCGGGCGTTCCGTCCTTGCGCGTCTTGGTGACGTCCTGCCGCAACTCGCCTACGACCAAGCGGATGCCGTTGGCGGCGAGCCGCTGGACGCGGTCGCCCGTCTGGGTGTACGGCGACGCGTCCCAGTCGGGCCCGAGGAGGCCGTAGACGAAGAATCGTGCGACGTGCATGTCCGCGGGGTCGACGACCGACAGCCCGTGGAGCAGGCTCTGGCCGAGGTCGAGGTTCGCCCCGTGCGCCTGGTCGGCGAGGCCCCGAAGGGACGCATCGCGCTCACGTGCCGCCGCAGCCATCGGGTCGTCCGGCTGCGTGCGGCGCTCAGCGCGGCTCCGCTGCTTCGCCTCGGCGGCCGCGGCGATCCTGGCCTCGAGCTCGGCGACCGTGCGCTTGATCGCGGCCTTCGTCAGCTCGCGGTACAGCGCCCGATCCGTGATGATCGGGCGTGTCCGCTCGAACTCGATGAGCACGCCGGCGGCGCGTGCCTGGTCGACGTCTTCGTCGCTGAACCGGATCTCGGGCGCGCCGTACGCCTGGCGATCGAGCTGCTTGTGGAGCTTGGTGGCCTGCTCGTAGAGCGCGTCGGCCTTCTTCCCAAGCCGGAGCTCGGCAATCTGGTCGGCGCGGATGCTGCTCAGGTGCGCCGCGAAGACCTGGGTGTCCGTCTGACGCAGGGCGGAGTCGAGCACCCAGCCCGGCTCGCGCGCGAGCCGCTCGGCGGCCCATCCGTTGCCGTCGGCGAGGAAGGCGATCAGGGCATCGAGCAGCGGCTGCGAGACGCGCCCTATCGCCAACAGGCGATCGACCGCGGACAGCGCGACGACGCCGTCGCCGACGAGCTGCTGAGCGGACTCCGGCAGCTCGAGCAGCTTCACGCGGGCAGCGACTCGCTGACGGCTCCAGCCGAGCGCCTGCGCCGCGCCGTCCTCGGTGAGGCCGCGGGCGAGCATCGCCTGGACTGCGCGAGCCTCTTCACGCGGGTCGAGCGCCTTGCGAGCGATGTTCTCGAGCGCGCGGTCGGCGTCTTCGGTATCAGCGTCACGGACGACGACCGGGACGTCGGGCAGCTGCAGCGCTTGCGCGGCCGCAAAGCGGTGGAAGCCCGCGACGAGCTCGAAGGCGTCGGTGTCGTCGCCGGCGGCCCGAACTACGAGCGGCACGACGATGCCCTGCAGGCGGATGGAGCCGGCGAGCGCGTCGACGTGCTGCATGTCGAGAGGCCGGACGTTCTCGGGGAGGCCGATTCGGTCCAGCGCGACGCGCGAGGCAGCATTCGCAGGTACGGGTGGTGCGGTCATGACGGTCTTGCCGTCCTTCCTTCGGGGCCCGCCCGGGCGGCGGGCCGATCCCGCCCCGTTCGCACGCCCGCTTTCGCCGGGCCGTACCCTCGCTGCCGCTCCGCGGGCGTGCCACCGTAGGGGTGGGTCGGCCCGCCGCCCAGTCAGCCGCGCGACGGGATCCTGCTCGAGCACACGGCGTCGTTGTGCTCGAACCGACGATGCGTTGACGCGCTGCGTTCAGTCCGAGGAAACGAGCCGTGGCCCGAAGCAACAGGCATGCGCCAGCCGTCGGCTCGTCAACCGAGTCCCGCTGGCCTCAGGCTGCAGACCAAGCCTGAGATTCAGTCTGGCTCGGGCGTCTTCGCCCGTTCGTCACGCCCTGAGCTCTCCTGCTCCCCGCGGGCGATCTGCTCGGGCGTCTGTGGGGAAACGAGGCGTCCAACGACTGCGTCTCCATTGCCTTTGAAGGTCAATGACACCCCCTGCCCCGAGGTTGCTGGGCTCGGTGTCTTACCCGCGTGGTAGCGGCCTCGCGCGACGCGGTCGGCCTCGTGCGCCGCGTCGCGTTGCTGTTTGAATGAGCGCTCGGCCTCCTCCGCGGCCCGTGCGAGGTCTGCTTCGCCAGGCACCGCCAGGTTCTGAATCTCGGCCTCGAGCTTGGAGATCTCGGCCTCCAGCAGCTCACGGCGGCGCCGCACCCCAGAAACATCTGGAGCCTGAGGCACCGCTGGGCGCCGGGTTCTTGCGTTGGCAGGCTGAGGTCTGGAATCCAGGGCTGCGGCTCGAGCGCGTCCCTCCGCGTAGCGCAACGCTGCGACGAACTCGCTGCGACCCGGCGCGTTGATGCGATGGCGTGACTCACGATCCTGCGGTTGCCCGACCAGCGCCAGCGTCGCTTCCGCTAGTGCTAGCTCCAGGCTGCGAGCACGTTGCTCAAGGCGCTTATTGCCGACCCATGCCCATCTCCTCGTAGTGCGTTCGTCGACCAACTGCTTGCGGAGATACAGGGTGTAGCCAGAGAGCAGGACGAAGATCACGGTGACCGAGCCGGCAGCGACATAAGGGAACGCGACCCATAGCGCGCCTACGCCGATTGCGCCGCCGCCAAGCAGCTTGATGAGTTGCAGGCCGGTCCACTTTCGAATCCAAGCCATGCCGCTGCGCAAGCGTTCCCGAGTCGCCTTCTCGACATCAGCACGAAGTGCGTCGAGTGGTTCGGCGGGTTCGCTCATGACCGCATCATGATGAACGCGCGAACGGACAGACTCGTCGATGGCTCAGGCGTCCGCACGAGGTCTCGTTGAGGTGGTGGGTGTCTTGAGCGCGGCACCGCCGGACGTAGCGCTCTACTCCGCCGAAGCCTCGAGTTCGGGAAGTCGCGCTAATCGCCATCAAGGTCCAACGGGTCGAGTGTCGCCGCCAACCTCTGGTAGGCCGTTGCGAGCCTGAGCCTTCCCTGCACCTAACCCAGATCGAATGGTCGACCCTGCTTCCCCCTCAGTGAGTCCCGAGCTCAGAGCCGCCACGTGGAGCGCCTGAGCAATCTCTTCGAACTCGCCGAAACCGGCGCCGACGAGCTGCCCTAGCCGGAATGCGGCTCGATTCAGCGTCATGTTGCGAGTCCCTATGGGGGCCCGTGCGATGTTCTGAAGCTCGCCGTCGAGTGCGGCCTGCATGTACCGCCGTGCTCGATCGCCGGCCCTTACAGCCACCGTCCGCGGAAGCGGACGACGAGTCGGGGCGTCCTTTGGGTCGGGCAGCAGTTTGGTTAGCCACTCGGGGAGGGACGTCAGATCGTGGAGATCCGACCACGCGTAGCGATGGCCGGTGACGTGCTGGCTCGGCGGCGCGATGATGTAGCCGCCCCGTCCTCGGATGTCGAGACCTTTGCCCAGCTGCCCAGCTGAGCAGCTGATCACGTGGTCGTCAGCGAGGAAGTAGATGTGCTCGCCCTTCGCTGTGCGAACCCGGCGAGTCGGAGGCAGGTCGCCATGCGCTGCTTCGAGCGCCGCGAGGGACTGGGCTCCGTCGTGCCCGTCGACGTCGACGACGATGAGCTGGCCGGTGCGCACGCCCACGTTCGCGTCAGGCCAGCGCTTCCACCAGGCCGCGATGGTCGTCGGATCGGTGGTCGCCTGGAGGAGGCCTCGCTTCGTGCGTGGGTGCTTGCCAGGGTTCCGACAGACTCGCTGGGAGCACGAGCATCCGCCGTCCGGCGTCGGCGTGTGTATCGGAAGAACCGGCCAGCCGGCGACGGCGTATGCGAGAGCGGCCAGCGCGGGCGTGCACCGGATCTCCGATGAGGCTGTAGCGGTGAGGTTTGACATGGCTGTGGACCTGGAGGCGGGCCGCAGGAGCGGCCCGCCGTGTCGAGTGGCTAGAAGGGGATGTCGTCCGGGTCGCCGGCGCCGACGGGCGTGGGCTCGATCGCGCCGTTGCCGTTGCCGTGACTGCTGCTGTCGCCGTCGCGCTCGGGCGTCGTCAGGAACTGCACGGAGTCGGCGACGATCTCGACGGCCTCGCGCTTGCTGTCGTCCTGCTGCCACTCGCGCCACTCGAGGCGGCCGTCGACCGCGACCGGGCGGCCCTTGCTCAGGAAGCGGGCGCAGTTCTCGCCCTGGGCGCCCCAGACGGTGACGTTGAAGTAGTTGGGCTTGTCGACCCACTGGCCGCCGGACTTGTGGCGGGTGTTGGACGCGAGGCGCATCGAGCAGACCGAGGCGCCGGAAGGGGTGGTGCGCAGCTCAGGGTCGCGCGTGAGGTTGCCGGTGAGAACGACGCGGTTGATGTTGTTGGCCGACACGACGTGCCTCCTTGGGCGGTTGCGGGACCGGGCCCTGTGGCTGGTCCCCTTGTGGTGAGAGCCGAGTTGGGCCGCTCCAGAAGCGGCCGGCGGAACCGATCGAAGAGAGGGGAACCCCACGTGTGGGGTTGCAGCCGGACCGCGAGCGGCCATGCTTGAAGGCGACTAACAAGGGGACCAGCCCCGGCCTAGGACCAGCGTCCGCCCGTGGGGGCAGTCGCATCGGCCGACGGAACCGCGTCCTCGACCTGAGCGCGACGCTCCGACTGGGCCGCATCACAGCGGAGCTCCGTAGGTCTCGATCAGCGCCGCCAAGGCCAGTGCCACCGCTACCGCCGCGGCGACCCCGACGAGCCGCCCTTGACTCACCATCTCGCCGCGGCGCGCGAGCGTCCACGTCGCTGCCGGCAGGGCGAGCGCCAGCCACTCGAGCGGCAGGTGCGGAAGGAAGCGCCAGAGGGTCGGCTGCTGCGCCAGCGCACTGCCGAGGGTCACGCCGTGCAGGAGCAGTTGGCCTGCCACCAGGGCGTCGGCGACGTGGCAGATCCCCGGTATGGATGGCCAGCGAAGCGCCACGAGCGCAAGCGGCCATAGCGCAACGACGAGGTTGTGCCGGAGGAGATCCGCCGCAACAGCCAGCTCGTTGGGCAGCGCGTCGTGTGGCCGACCCACTCGGATGACGTCCACGCCCGCGAGGGCGGCGATTGCGCCCATCACGCTGGCCGCGGTCAGCGCCGCACCGATCGTGCGCAAAGCCGCAGTCACGGCGCCTACTCCGCGACCGTCCACCGGGCAACTCGCCAACGGCCTTGCGTCAGCTGAAGGAGGACCTCGTACCTCGTGCGGGAGTCGAGGCGCTCACCGCCGACCGCAACGCGCTCGCGCAGCGTCACGAGCACCCGGGTCCGAGCATCTCCCGTCTGCGGCTCACGATGCGTGCCGAGTACCGTCGCGGCACTCGCAGCGCGTTCCCGACGAAGCGTCCGAAGCTGGGATCGTGTCGGTCGCGTGGTTCTCAGTTCCCGTCGATACGCCGGCGTCGCCAGCGCGAGCTCTCGACGCCAAGCGGTCATCCGCGTGCCCGCCGTCCAGCTGCGAGCTGCGACGGCATAGGCGGCGGCGACCTGGCTCGGAGCTTCAGGACGTGCGGCCCGCGAAGCACCCGGCTCGACCGATGGATGCGTGACGTTCGTCGCCGCGACGCCGGCGACCAGGCCCGCAGCGAGAATCGGTAGCAGGAGCCTCCGATGCATCAGATCTGGAAGGTCCGCACGCCACCGAACCCGCAGCCTCTGCGGAGCCCGATGTGGACGTGGTCGAAGTGGTCACCGGTGCGCCAGATCACCTGGACGCGCCAGCCGTCGAAGCAGACGTCATGGCCGCCGCCTGCTTGCGCGAGTCGCCACGCCTCGGATTCGGAGACGCCCGCAGCCCGAAGACCGGCTGCTGCCAGCCGCGTGCCGAAGCCGCCTCCAAGCGGGAACTGGTTCGCGACGGAGCCGAAGTCGCCCGCAAGGCCGAGGACGTGATCGGAGATCCGGCCCGAGCTGGTCCGCTCGCCATGGTTCGTTCCGGTCGTGAGCACGATGTCACGACCAGCGATCCCCGCCACTCGCTCGAGCAGCTCGAGCAGCTCAGGAAGCAACGGACGGCCGGGCGCGTTGGCCAGTGGGGCGACCGTGACGCGGCCGCGCGCGCCCGGGAGAGCGAGAGCAGGCTTGTCACCGGCGGCCGCGTTTGCTCTCTCGCACGCCAACCCGGCCTCGTCTGGCTCATCGGCGCGCGGCCACTCGCTGACCGCGGTGTGGCGATGACCCCAGGCGTACTGCGCAAGGCGGCCGCGCCAGTCATAGAAGTCGATCCGACGGCCTCGAATCGCGCCGCCGGTGTCGGCGGCGAGAAACGGCCCCGTCCAGCTGAACGGGTTGGGCCACAGGTACACGAGCGTGCCGTGGCTGATCAGCTGGGGGTCGACGGCGACCTGGTACCAGCGGGGTGCGCCGCCGCCGATGCGAAGACCGCCGCTCGTTGCGAGGCCTGCGCCCTGGATGCCGCCCCATGGCGGCCCGTAGCTCGTGGCCAGGTACTCGCCCGGTGTGACCCGCCTCCCGGCATACGGGCTGTCGTTCCGAACTCCGTCGACCTGCGCGCGGGTCAGGCCGGTGCCGGCGACGCCGCCCAGCGTGCCCGGGACAGCGAGATCAATGGTGCTGTTCGTCGTTGGCGGCGAGTCGCACTGCTGCGCGGCGCCGGCGAGCAGCAGCACTATTCCCAGCACCACAACGAGCAGCCCCAACGCGGGCGCCGCGATCAGCCATGGCCAGACCGGGCGACGGTGCGGCGTCATGCCGCCTCCCCCAGCTCTTCTGCGCGCGCTTGGTGCCAAGCGGGATCGCAGAGCAGCCGCATAGCGCGCCACGCGTCGCCATCCGATTCCGCGAGCGCGAGCTCGCGGATGGGCTGGTCGCGCTCGGGATCCGCGCTGCAGGCCCAATATTCGATGTCCGATAGGAAAATGCGGACGGTCGCGCGGCCGTGCGCTTCCGAGTCGAGCAAGCAGGTGGAGTACTCGCCCTTGCGGGTCTCAAGCGCTGCGATTTCCTCGAGGTCCTCGTCCTCGAGTCCGAGGGCGTCGCGCGCCTCGGCGAGCTCGTCATGGGCAGTGTGGAAGATCAGCCGGAGAACTGAGTTGCGCAGCAGCGCACGGCCTTGTGCATTGGCGAAATCGGCGAGGTGCTGGCTGATGACGAGAAGCGCGCACGCGAGATGGCGAGTCCGCCGGGCCCACTCGTTGAGCCACGCGCCGGCGGCCGGCGTCAGGAGCGGCTTCCACGCCTCATCGATCGCGACGAACGCCCTGCCTGCCCAAGGTCCCGTGTCCCGTGAGTGGCCGGCGAGGTGCTGGGCACGTCGGCGGGCGACGTCGCGGTCGATGAAGTCGACGAGCGCGAGGATCACGGGTCCGGCCAAGGCGTCGGGCAGCCCCGCGAGATCGAAGAGGACGAGCGGCGCACCCCGCTCGATCGTCGTCTCGCGATCAGCGAGCCACGCCAGCGGGCCGTCGTCGATGTAGGGATGGAGCCGCTCGGCGAGCCGCCGCAGCTCAGACGCGACGCTCGCGTCGCCATCGAGCTCGTCGGCAGCTTGCTCGCGTGCGAGGCGCCGCAGCTCCTCGTAGAGGAGACGCTCGCGTGGCAGCTCGCCCGACCGAGCACAGCGGGCGTAGACGGTCTGGATGCCGCGGGTCAGCAGCGTGCGCTCGAGGCCGGCGAGCGCTGGCCCGCTCGACGACGGATCGCCGATCAGCAGCGTGTGCAGAGCGACGAGGAACTCGACCTTGGCCGCCGGAACATTCGCGACATCCGGCGTGTCCCACGGGCAGAGGATCGCGTCACGCGCGCCCGCGCCGTAGTGGATGATGCGCGCACCCGGGACGAGCGCAACCAGCTGCTCGTAGTGCCCCGCGTGTCGCCGCGACCCGTCTTCGTCCTCACTTGAGGAGCGATCGACGATGTACCCGGTCGCGCCGCGCGAGACGTTACGGGCCAGGAGCATGTTGACCGCGACGGTCTTACCGGAGCCAGAGGCCCCGGTCACGACCGCGACGTGCGTGCGATACCGCGGGTCGAAGAGGTCGATTCGCTCGAGCGTGTTGCCTGGCACGGCGTACCCCAGCGGCACTCCGGCCTCGCTGGACGCGCTCGTCGACCACAGCGGCAGGCAGTCGGCGACGTTGCGCTGTGCGAAGCGACGTGTGGCGCCGAGCCGATCGGCTGCGAGCGGAAGCGTCGAGACCCATGAGTCCTCGACGAGAAAGCGACCCTGGTAGAGGCGAGCGTCGGTGTAGCTCTCGAACTCGCGTCCGAGCAAGCGGACCAGCTCGGCAAGGTCCTCGGCTTCATCGGCGGGCCGACGTATCGCTTGGTAGGCGCTGACGTCATAGAGGCCGCTTGCGCCCGACGTACGCAGCTCAGCGTCGATCTCTGCCGCTTCCCGCTCCTGCTCGTAAGCCTCTTCGCTGATGAGCTTGCCGTCGCGTTCCCGCCGGCGCAGATCTGCCCACAGCCGCTTGTGCCGTAGGCGATAGCGACGCCGCTGGGCCACTCGGTCGGTCGCCGTGACGTGCACCGCCAGCCGCCAGGGCGGCGGCACCTCAAGGAGGGCAAGGAGCCACCAGACGCTGGTCTCAGCCGGCGGACCGGCCAAGTGCAGGACGGCTTCCACCTCGTGGTGATCGCCGACGGCACGGTGCATCCAGTCGCGGCGTACCTGCAGCTCGACGTCGCCGGCGATCGAGCGCAGCGTGTCGTGCCGATGCCGAAGCGCGTCGATGGGGTCGGCCGTCGCCAGGACGCGTGCTGGGCGGTGATCGGTGCCGGCTGTCGTGGGATCGATGCAGCGCGCGAGCGCGGTAAGCGCGCCCTGGGCGTCGAGCGCTTCTACGCGACAGCCCGCTGCGGTCAGGTCCGCAGCCAGAGAGTCGGCCAGCCGGGCGGATTCGGCGGCCGCCCGCTCGTGCGCTCGCAGTGGCAGCACGCGCGCGTTTCGACGGCTCGGACGCGCGATTCGCTGCCGCAGCTCCGTAGGCGCGTGACGGATGGCGATCGTCCAACGGAGCCGTGCCGCGTCCACGGCAGGCGCGCTTCGACGCAGCGTCTGTTCAAGGGCGTAGCCAAGCCGCTCCATCGCCATGCGGCGGTCCGCATCGACGCTCGACGTCGCGGCACGGATCTCGTTCCAGTCACGCTCCAGGGCCGTGTCGGGCTCGACGGGCTCAGCTTCGACGATGACCTGAAGTCCTTGGCCGGAGGGGAGCCGCGCGGCCAGTCGGCTCAGGCGGTCGCGCAGCGCTTCGCGATGAGAGGCCCCGCCGGCGCGCGGGTGAAGGACGTCCTGGCACTCGAGCAGGCGCACGTACGTGGCTTCGCTGGTGACCATCAGCCCATCGGGCTCTATCGCTGCGATGGGCAGGACGTCGCCGAGCGTGCGCGTGCGGGTCACGGTGCGCTCCCGAGCTCGGTGTCCGTCGGCCAGTAGACCGATGGGTCGTTGCTTGAGATCTCCGGGGCCGGCTCACGAAGGCAGACGGCGCCACGGCGGACCGGCTTGTCGTCGCTGGGCGCGACGATCACTGGCGGACGCAGGCGCCACCGCAACACGGCCAGGAGGAGCCGCCCGGGGCTCACGGTCGATTCCTCGCGCAGCAGGAGCAGAGCCGCAGGCGTGCCGAGCAGGATGACCGCGAGCGAGACGTTCGCGCGCCACCCGAGCGGCGAGACGAGGAGCCAGCCATAGCCACACCCGCCGGCGGCGAGCAGCGCGATCCAGCCGACGACAGAGATGCCGAGCAGCCGAGCCGGATCGTTGAGCGTCCGATAAGCCGGGCGCAGCTCGTCGTCGGGACCCGTCATCCGTTGCCTCCTCGCTTGTTCGTTCCGCGGATTTGGCGCGGGCGTCCCCACCACCACGGGGGCGAGCCGGCTATGCGGACCGAGGGCTCCGTGGCTCGCGGCGATCGCTGCTGACCGGTTTGCGCCGCCGTCTTGCTCGCGGTGCTCGCCGAGCGGTCGCCTGTCCGCGGCCGACGTCCTGTCTCGCGCCGAGCGGTTCCCGCAGTTCTCGAGCGCCGCCGCGGATCACTTCGGCGGGCAGGTGGGGCTCCTGCCGTCGACTGCGAGTCGCTACGCGACTGGGAAGCGCGACCTGCGGCGTGCCCGCGCGTGTTCAGCGCGCTTCGCAGACGACCAGCGACCTCGTGCGTCGACTGGATCGGATGCCGGACTCCGTGCGCGGCCGCCCGGCCCGCGACGACGGGACGTCGGACAGGCAACGTGGCGGCCATGCCGCCGGCTCGCAGACCACTCCGCAGACTTTGCGAGAAGCGAGCGAGCCCGGCCGGCGTCGCGTTGCGGGCGATGGCGCCGGCGCGACCGGCGCTTCCCTGAGAGCTGGATGGCCCTCGTAGGGCGTGCGCGCCCGCGGCGCCTCCCACTGGCGCGGCCGCGAGCCCGGTGACGGCCGTGCTGGCTTGTCGAAAGACGCCGAGCGCGAGCTTGATCGCAAGCCAGAAGACCGCGAGCGCCGCGGCGACGTTGAAGAGTTGCGCGACGAAGCCTCCGAACCCGGAGCCGCCCGCTGGTCCTGCGTCGAGCATGAGCGCCGCGCCGGTGACGAACACGACGGTCCAGAGCAGCGGCAGCACGACCACCGCGGTGACGGCGATCAGCCACCCAGCGAGCAATCGCCGTCCGAGCTGAGTTCCGGACAGACCGAGAACGAGCCCGCCGAGTGCGTACACCAACGCAGTGACGACCTCGAGCCCGACGTGCACGAGGAGCAACCCCAGAAGCGCGCCACCGGCGACGGCGATCAGCAGAGGGACCACGAACTCGGCGGCAACGACAGTGCCAGCGCCGCCCCCGATGAGCAGGGTCTCGAGCATCCGCTCGATGCCGTCGTCCACCCAGGGGAGCGCGAGCAGCGCGTCCGTCAGCAGCCGCACGAGGCGGACGAGCACGCCCCACGCCCAGTCGTAGACGAGCAGTGCGGCGCCAGCCGCGAGGGCGCGTGCGACAAGCTCGATCGGGCCTTCGCCGTCGACCGTGGGCGCCAGCATCGCGCGCCCCGCGGAGATCACCAGGCCCAGGGGCAGGAGGGTCACGCCGATCCAAGTGAGCGTCTGGCGCAGCTCGAGCAGGTGGGGCATACGGACGCTCGTCGCAAGTCCGCGGTTGTCGACCGGCGCGCCGACGGGCGGCAACGCGACGAGCCAGCGGACGCCGTCGATGCCCGCACGCACGAAGCTCTTCGGCACGAGCAGGTCGGCGAGCGCGCCAACCACCGTGGCGATCAGCCGCGCGATCTCCTCAACACCCAGCTTCAGTGGACCGAGAACGACCTCGCCGGCCTTCTTAATCCCGTCCCCGAGCCAATCGTCGACGGGGAACAGGTCTGCGGCATGTGCGCTCGCGGGAGCTATCGCGGCGAGCAGCAGCAACCCACCGGAGAGGGCGGCGGCGCTCGCTGCTCTGCCCCGCACGGACACGGCTCAGGCGGCGATCCCTGGCGCCGACACGATGATGACGGCGCCGATGGCAATCTTGGCCGCGTAGTCGCCCGCGCGCGAGTGCCCGAAGAAGAACAACGCGCCGATCAGCAGGATCGCGAGAGTCGCGATCGTCCCGATCAGCCAGAGCGCATTGTCGGTGATCGCCGAAACGAATTGCGTGATGGCGCCGGCGTTCGGTGGCGCGCTCCCCGTCACGCCTGCAGCCCGTAACGCATGTGCGTTCACCAGGAAGGCGGCTGCGAACAGCACACCGCAGACTTTGGCCGCAACGCGTCGTTTCGGCTCAACTGTGTACACGCTCATCGCAACCTCCGGAAGCCGCCCAACCGTTCAGCACGGCGGAAACTCGAGACATGACTCGTCGATGACTTGGCGAACGGGGCTCTGCGGCACTGGCATCGACGAGACCGAAGTACGGGTTGGCGGCGCCGCTCTTACCGAGGTTTGGCTCGGCGGAGCCACGCGAGCGCTGTGCAGGGCCCGCTCGCGGGTAGGCCGCTTAGATTTCGTACGCTCTCCGCGGCGCGCGTGACTACGTCGGCCGCTGCGTGCGACGCGCCGCGAGCGTCCGGTCGAGCGAGCACGTTGGTGGTTCTTGTGTCGTGCCCGAGCGCTTCGCGGCTCGCTACTGGTCTCTACACGGCCAGGTGGGCGATGAAGCAGGTCGGCGGCGTCTGACTTCAAGCCATCTTGCGATGCCGTGCCGCGGTGCGCAGTTACGGCAAGTACCGAGGCCGTGGCGACGAGGCCAACCAGTAGCGCTACCGCGCCACGCCAATGCCATGCCCGGTGCTCTCTCGCATGGCCGCGACGAGGGCTGTGCGCTTGCCCCACAGCGACTGATCGCTGCTGGCGGAATGCCGTTCCGTCTGGTGCAGCGACGTCGTCGAGGCCGCGACTGGCGTGTGCGCGAGCGAGTTCCCGGAAGAAGTCGTCGGTCGGTGCTTGAGGTCCCACGATCGATAGCCCGACGACGGCGCGTCGCGCGCAATCGAATTGCTATCGCTTGAGGGACTCCCCCGCGGCGGAAGCCGCGTGTGGTTCAGATGCCTGCCGCACGCTCGCGCTCGACACCGTTGCGGTTCGGAAACGCTTGTGCTGCCGAACGGAAAGCGGCGCGCTCGCTCGGGCTAAGCCGCGGTTGCTAGGCAGCAAGCGGCACGAGGCGCTTGCACCCTCGTGTGTTGTAGACGAAACGCGCCAGCGGGACGCTTACGTTGAAATGCCTAGCAGCAGCTTCGAGGCGCGGGTCATCTCGCAGGACCGATACGAGGCCATTTCGGGGTACGAGGAGTGTTGGGCCGAACCACGAGGCTTCAGCCTCAAGCCGTTCTGGGTACTGGCGTCGTCCGAAACCGTCGAACACCGCAGTCGGCTGATGACCCAGGATCAGATGCGCGCACTCGTGTGCGACGTCCGCTCGCTGCCTCTCCGGCTCGTGTTCGTCGTTGAACACAATTCCCAGAGGCTGAGCACCGTGACATACAGCCGCAGCCGAGAAGGCGCTGCCGTCGATCGCGTAGAGGTGATAAGCCGCCCTCGGCACTTCGCGGGCGAGGTCGCTCAGCGGCAACAACGGGAGTCCGAGCCGATCTACGAGTGCGGACGTGTCGAGCTCGCACGTCAGCGTGAGACCGAGCTCGCGTCGCCAGGTCGTCGAGAGCTTCTCGACGTTCAGGCGAAACTCAAGAGACAGCTCATCGCGCCGACGTCGCGAACCGCTCATACGCTGCCTTCAGCACCGATTCAATCGCCTCGGCGCTCTCCGGCTTCAGATCGCGGTCCGCTCGCAGAAAAGCAGCGACGCGTTCAGCCTTCTCGGCAGAGTCGGCGTTCAGCGGCGCTGGTTCATCGAGGAAAGCCTCGATCCCCAGACCCGTCCACTGGATGGTGCGCATGACGACGCCCATGTGAGGGTCCCCGCCGGCGGACAGCGACCGCAGCTCTTCGACCGGTGCGTGGACCTGTTCGGCAACTTGTTCCAGCGTGAAGCCTAGTTCTCTCCTACGGAGGTCGATCGCGTCGGCCAGGCTCTGCAGGTCAAACATCGTCACCGGCCTTCAGTCTAGGGGTTCGTCAGGCTCGCTGGGGTTTTTCTCAGCGGGTGTACGAAGCAAAACCGCAGCACGGTCGAGGCGCGCGCGGACGTAGGTCTGAACGAAGCTGATGGATCGCCTTGTGGCGGGCAGTCGTCCCCGCCACTTGGGCCCAGACAAGAGGATCGCCTTTCCGACTGGGATCTGTTCGTCGAGGCCGATCCTGTTGTCTTTCGCCCGGGTCTCAATCGAAGCCCTTTCAGAAGGAAACGCGCTCGCGATCATTCCAAGCGTGCATGTGCATCCGTCGTCCGCGCCGATCAGCAACCAATCGCGTGGTGGCCGCTCGCTAACGCAGTCCAACCCAAGCGCGAGTTTGGCGTTGACACGCGCGAACCAGTGCTGAACGGCTGCCGAGTCAGCCGCATCCGCGAATTGAAACCCGAGCTTGGCCCAGTAGTACGGACCAGTCGTCAGTGCGGCAGTGAGCTGAACCTCGGGCAACTCGACGGCTTGGTAGAACCGCAGAGAGTGCTCCAGCAGAATCGCTGCGATGCCTACGTCGCGAAAGCGCTTGTTGACGATGATCCTGCTGTGCCATGCAATGCCGACTTCGAAGTCGAGGATGCGCTCAATGACGCCGATGACGTCCCCTGCCGCAGATCGGAGTTCCCCGGAGAACTGCAACTGCTTTTTGTCGAAGTCGATCCGGCACCGATCGCGCTGCGGGACGAACGTGATGTGCGCGGGCGCGCAAACCGCATTGAAGACATCGGCAAATGCGACGAACAGATCGGGGTCATCGAAGCTGCCGCCACGAAGCGTGGCGAAACGAAGCTCGATCTCACGGCGGTCGAGTGGCACACCTTCCGCTCTTCGACGCCGCAGCGCCGTTAGGCCGTCGCGATAGCTCATCGGCGACAACGTATGTGGTCCGGAGGACAGGCCCGCGTTGTGACCTACCGTCCGGGGCTGTCGGTATGAGCCAACGCTGTGCCGATCCAAACCCGAGACACCGGACTCACGCGGCAGGTGGCCCCTAACAGGGTCCTATCCGCGCCATTGAAGCTGCGGACGCTAAGCACCGCCGCGGCGAGTCGTTTCCGGCCAAGCAGCTACCACCCCGCATTCTCGGTGGTGCATGAGACCAAACGCCTTGCCATAAGGCGGTCTGACCAGCACGGAGTCAACCGGTGGCCGATAGCCTGGGCGGTCAACGACCGTCAGCAAGCGACTAGCAAATGAAAAGGCGCCTCCGCAGCGCTGCCGTCCGCGGCGAAGGTCTTGACGAGAACGGCCCCACCAGCTGCCGGCGCAGCGGTGATCCGCCCCGCTGGCGGCTGCTCGAGCGTCGGACCGTTCTGGACGGCAACCAGGGACACGGCGTACTGACAGGCGCTGACGTCGCGATCGAATGCGACCGTGTACTCGTTGCCGCCGGTGTGCGTCACGCCCTTCGCGTTGCCCGCGGGTGTCCCACCGCCGGAGTTGACGGCGACGCGATACGTCACCGCCGGGGTGCCTGCCGGACCAGCGGGGCCGGCTGGCCCCTGTGCCCCGCGAAGGGATGCCTGCGCGCCCTTCGAGATGTCGCGCAGCGCGACGCTGCCGTCGTGGAGCTCGGAGCTGCGGATGGAGCCGGACCGGATTTCGCTCGAGCCGACCGCGTTCGAGCGGATCTGCGCCGAGCCGACACTGTTGCGCGGGAGGCTCACGGCGGCGTAGGTCGTGCCGCCGAGGGCGATGAACACGGCGATCGTGCTCATCGCATTTGCGTACGTGATTCCGCCACGCAGGCGGGCGAGCGGTCGCTTCATGGGTCGCCTCCTATCGGCTCCGATGCACCCCGTTGCGCACCATAACCCGCGCGCGCGAAGAAGTCGCGTTGGTCAACATCACAGACCTCGTACGCGGACACGTACCGGACGCGACGTGCCCGTCGTGAACGGGTACGCCGGTTGCCGCCTGATCCGCGCTCGGAAGCGGAAGTTCGCACGGCCGCGCACCGTCTCGAAGCGGTAGCGATACGCCCAACGGCCGGTCTTTGCGTTGGCTCGCGGTTGAGCGAAGGTGCGCCACGAGCCACGGCTGTAGACCTGCAGCTCGACCAGGGCGCCGGCGGCGGGGATCCAGCCGCCGCGGAGGCGTCCGCGGAAGACGACGTACTCGCCATTGATGACGTTGCGGCGGTTCGGACGCAGACTTGTCGAGGCCTTCACGCGTAGCGCGACGTCTCCGTTGCGGCCGCGGATCGTCGGCGTGCCTGGGTAGCGGAAGCGGATCGCACGGGCTGGGCCCCGCTGGGCTCGGTAGCTGAAGCGGCCGGTGCGTGACGTCGTAACGGTGCCGATTTGCGCCCACTGGGCTCCGTCGAGCTCGAGTCGACGCCACACCTGGACCTGAGCACCCGCCATCGACTTGCCGGCGACCGTCAAGCGACCGTAGAGCCGCGTCGGCTTGCCGATGCCCACCTTCGGCTTGGTCGCGAGGCGGTAGCGGCAATGGCGCTTGCGACCGTGTCCTCTGCATACGCGCTTGCCCCGTCGACCGGCGGTCAGTCGGCTCGCGAGGCGGATCGGCAAGCGCGTCATGGCGGTGTTGCCGGCTCCGTCGCGGTCGGTCGAGGTCTCGAGACCAGCCGCGTTGACGGCGCGAGCGCGAAGGAAGTACAAGCCCTTCGGAAGGTTCTCGTCATCGAGAACCGCGGTCAGGCCGGAGGCTGTGGCCTCGGTCGGCAAGGCCTGCCAGGCGTCCGTGCCGTCCCGGCGGACCTCGATCGCGCCCATCGCGACGCCGGACACCGAGTCGGCGGCGCTGACGTGCACGCGCGCGGGATCGGCGGGGTCCGGTCCGAGGAACGCGACGTCGCTCGGCGCCGTGTCGTCGTAGGCCAGTGAGTTCACCGACACGGCGCTTGCGGGCTGGTTGTTGCCCGCGGCGTCCATCAGCCAGAGCTTGAGATCCCACGCCCCCGGCTCTGGCAGCTTCAGGTCGTCGATCTTCTTGAGGTTGGCCCCGCTGCGGGTGCCTTGGACGCACCGCTTCTCCGCCGCGGTGCGCTGGGTCGGCGTCGGGCTCGCCGGCAGCGTCGGGCACATCCGGAATACCGCAGCGACGATCGGCGCGGCGTTCTGGGCCGGGTTCGCCCAGGAGAGCTTCACCGTCGCGTCGGAGTGCCAACCCGCACCGCTCTCGAGCTTCACGTCGAGGGGTTGAGTAGGCGGCGTGTTGTCGGCGTAGATCGTCGCGCTCGCAGCGGCGGGGTTGCCTGACGCATCGCTCGCCTCGCCCGTCACGGTGTGCGCTCCGTCGGCAAGACCGGCGGTGGAGATCTCGAGCGTCTGCGGTCCAGCCGGGCACGGCACCTTCACGCCGTAGTTGCATGACATCGGAAGGCGTCGAGACGTCGCTCCGTCCAGCGAAGCGCGGTACTCCGATATACCGGTGTTGTCCTGCGCGTCGACGACGAGCGTTTGGACACCGCTCTTCCAACCCCCGCTCAGGAGGGACCCACCGACGAGCCCTACGGACGGCGGGCTCGGGTCGGCGATCCTGATGCTGGACTGGTTGATGTAGAAGTAGCCGGTGACGCCTTCGTCGTTCGGGCAGCCCCCGGCCCCGCACCGGAGGCGCATGACGAGGCCGGACGCCCCGTAGCCGGGATAGTTGCCGTTGAAGTACCGGTACTGCCCCGGGCAGCTCGCGCCCGGGCATCCCTCAAAGTCACGCCCAGGAACGCTTCCGCCCTCGTAGTAGCCGGCGACCTGCCAGCCACGGGTGCCGAGCATCGCGCCCTGCAGCGTGAAGGAGTCGATCCAGGTTCCCGCCGGCGCGCGGAAGACCCAGCCACCGCCTTGTCCGGCCGGAGTACTTCCGTCCGCCCCGATGTTGCGAGCTCGTACCCATGGGCACTCGGGATACACCGTGATGCCGCTGCTCGGCGTGACGTACGGCTCCCACACGCCGCAGACGCCGGACACCGTGTACGTCCCGGCGTTGGCGGCGTGCGGCACCACCGCCGATGTGCACCCCAGAGCAAGAATCGCGAGCAGCAGGCGTCGGAATGAAGGCAGAGGCATCGGGGGCTCCTCTCAGTTGAACTCGCTCGCTCCCGGCGCGGCTGGTGCGGGAGCCGGCTGCGTGGGACCGCTGGGTTGGTATCCGGGGTCGAACTCGCTGCCACCGTTCGGCGCAGCGTTGGAAGGCGCGGGGGAGATCGGCGCCTGCTCGTGACTGCGCGGGCCTGTCCCACCTTGTGTGGTGGAAGCGCGCTCCCGCCGCGGGGTCACGGTGCGCGTGCGCTTCGTCGGCGTGGCGGTGGGGGTCGGCGTAACCGCGCCGTGTGGCAGCGTTGGCTCCGGCTCGAGGGGCTGAGGTGTCGGTGTCGGCGTGGCCTTGACCGCGACGGGCGGCGCCGAATCACGCTCAGGAAGGGGCAGGATGCCTGTGGCGACGCAGGCACCTAGCGTGCCCGCCCCGCCGAGGCAGATCGCCGCGAGGTGCGCCGCTGCCGATGCGGCGAGGCCGCGGCCGGCGCCTCCTGCCGCGAGCTGCGTCGCGGCGCCTGTGGGCTCGTGCGACAGCAGACGAGCCGCCCAGTCGGGGAGCAGATCGCGCCAGCCTGCGCCGCGAAGTCGATCGCTCGCCTCCGGCGCTGGCAGGAGCGCGGCCACCTTGCTGTTGAACCGCGCGCCGCGCAGGTAGCGCAGCTGGCGCGTGTAGTCCGCGATGCACGTCGGACAGCGTTCGATCTCGAGATGCACCCGCGCGGCGAGTTCCCGGCCGTGGAGGTCGCTCGCTACCTCCAGGCCGCCCGCGGCCGCAATGTCGGCGACGGCCGGAGCGAGGTATCCGCAGAGACGACCTGCCGAGCAGATGACTGCGAAGCGGTCGTACCGCTCGTCGATCGTGCGCTCCGCTGCCCGAACCGTCCCGAGCGGCAGACCAAGTTCCTTGGCGATGCGCTTGGCCCCCGGCGGTTTGTCCCCTGGGGTTCGCTGCTGGAAGAGGTAGATGTCGCGCTCTGGCTGATCAAGGAGCGCGGCGAAGTGGAGCGTTGCGCAGACCTCCGCTCGGGCCAGCACCGCGTCTTCGGGGGTTGCGTCGATCGATAGGGAGTCGAGTGCCGCCAAATCGGCGCGGTGGAAGCCGGCGCGGATGGTGTCGTAGCGGCCTTCGCGCGCTCGGTCCACGCGCTTGTGAGCCGCGTCCCAGAAGACGCGCTCAAGTTCGATCTGGCTACGAACTGGCGGCTCGTATCGCAGCGCCGCGAACTCGATGGCGTCGTCGACCACGAGCTCGCGGAGGTCGGGGGTCAACAACGCCGCCTTCGGCAGCTTATGGTGCAGACGTGCAAGCAGCTTCGCGCGACGTGCGGTCAGGCCGGCGGCGCGGCGCTCCCGATCCCATCCCGTCGCTGGCTGCACAGCGGTCACGTCAAGAGCACCAGCCAGATCCGCTCTGCAGTCATCGTTGGCTTAAGCCCGTCGAGATCTGCGTGCGCGCAAATGGATTGCTGCGCAGCTGTGCACCTCGCCCGGGTTGTGTCACAGCGCCTCATCAACTACCTCTAGGGATGAGGCGGCAGAAGTTCGCCCCCTCCGCGGCTGATCTGGCGGGCTTGGCACGCTGGCACTCGCCGGGAGACGTGTTGGCCCACACGGCACGTACAACCGGGAGGCGTCTACGGGCGCACCGGTCGGTGCGGGCAGGAGGGCCGGAGCCACTTGAACCCGCTCGGGGTCGGGCCCAAGCGTTGACCAGATGTACGCCTCGCCGGTGTTCAGCAACCGAAGCTCGTCCGGTCGCATGAGGAACTCGCGGACACGTCTGCGTGTGCCGACTCCGTCGGCTGCAGCGCCTCGCGCGACGGTCCGGTCCGTCGACTGCCACACCTCGCGCGTGCCGACGAGGCGCGCGAGCCAGTCACGGGACTCCGGCGAGCTCTGCAAGTGGAAGATCCCGGCAGCGAAGTTGTCGGCGAGCGCGTCGAGCAGTGCCGGATTGCCCGTCGCGGCGGCGAAGTCGGTCACGCTCTGCGTCGTCACCGCGACCTGGCCGCCGGCCGAGCGTGCGCGTTGCATCAGGGCCAGCGCGCGCTCGCCGGCGCCCGTGCTGAGGACGCCGCCAAACTCGTCGATCAAAGCTGCCCACTGCGTGCCCTCGGGAAGCGCGAGGGCGGCAGCCGCCGCATCAGCCAGGAACAGCGTGGTGATGGCGCGGGCCTCGTCGGGCAGGTCGTCGACCCAGGTCCGCACAAGCACGAGCGCGCCGGCCACCATCGCCGTCGGCAGCGTGATCGCGCCGCGCTCGGGATCCGGGGTGAGCACCGTTCGCCACGTCTCGCCGGCCACCACGCGCAGGCGCAGGATGCCGCCCGTCAGGTCGCGTCGGCCTTCGGGAGTGGCCACGGTGGCGCGGTGCTCACGCATCCGCGCCGTGATGTCCGCGTGCTCGCCGGCGCTTGCGCGGACGAGCTTCAGCAGCGCGTCGTAGCGGTTGAGCTGCGCGGCGTCCAAGAGCAACGGAAGGTTCGCGGGCCACAAGCCAGCTGCGCGGAGACCAGCAGCGACGGTACCGAGGTGGATCTGCAGCAGATCGGCGTAGTAGCGCGCATTCCCGTCGCCGGCACCGATGGGCGCGACCAAGCGACTCACGACCGCGCCGATGTCGTCGCTCCAGAGAGGATTCCAGCGGTCGGCGACCGGGTCTCGAGGGTCGAAGACGATCAGCGGTCGCCGCACCAGGCGCGATGCCGCGCGCACGTCGCGCTCGAGACCTCGATCGCCTTTCGGATCGGTCACGAGGACCGAGACGCCGTCGGCCAGAACCCGTGCCAGTAGCCAGCGTCGGGCGCTCACGGTCTTGCCTGATCCAGTCGCCCCGACGATCAGCAGATGCCGACCTTCGCGCCGGGGAAGGAGTCCACGACCATCGGCGGTCATGGGCACGGCGGGCTCGTGCTCAGGCCACGCCCGTTCCCGCACGAGTTCGCCCTGCCCGACGATGCGCGTGCGCTCGCCCCGATCGCGACGAGCACTTCGCCGTCGGCGCTCGCCACTGCCCAGCAGTGACCAAGCCATCCGGCGCGACCGCTCGAACTCGCGCAGCTCGCCGCCCGCGCCAAGCGCCGACAAGCGGTATCGCCGCGCGACGCCAGCGCCTGTGACACCGGCTGAAACGAGAAGCGCCGCGCCGACCACGGCGGACGGCTCGCGCGACGCGAGGGCCGCGCCCCAGGCCAAAGCGCCGGCTGGTACGAGCGCATAGAAGTTCCACGCCGAAAGCCGCGTGCGCCGATGTGCCCACCAAGCCCCGGCAGCCCCTGCTCCGCTTCCAGCGAAGAACGCTCCCAGCAGCGCTCCCACGAACGCAACGCTCATCGCAGCACCTCCCGCGCGTCAACCCCATCCGGCCGCTCCGGATTTCGGCTCGTGCGCGCTGTCGTGGAGCTGCGCGCCTCGGCGGCTTGGCCGCGTGTGGCGACGCCCCGTTCGCCGGTCAGACGGCGGACCTCCGCTTGGACCTTGCCCAGGTCACGAGTGCGGAAGTGCTGCTGGGGAACCCCGGCTCGGTCTGCTGCGCGCTTGACCGCCTCGAGTACGTCCGATCGATTCGACACGTAGATGAGGCCGCCGGCGACGCGCCCGGAGACGATCGCCTCCTCGTACCCGGCAAGGATCGCGCGCAGCCGCCGTGGCGACTTGTGCGAGAGCTCCACCTCTACCGCGACCCGCGCCTCGGCGGTCATCACGACGCCCAGGTCCGGGCGATGCCGCCCGCGGTTTCCGGCCCACACGACGGGGATCTGCCAGTCGTCGAGTCCGCGGAGCTCGTGGTCGCTGATCCACTCACGGTCTCGAAGGGTCAACAGCGCAGCGACCCACGACGCCGCCCGCGCGTGCCGCAGTCCGGATCCGTGCGTTGCTCCCGATCGGATGTCTCCACGGTCCGCTTCGACGGCTCGCCTGCCGGCCGCCGTGATCGCGACGACGCTGCCGTCCGGGTCGAAAGCCCGCACGAGAAGCCCTGCGGCCGCCAGCCGTTCGACGTGCGAGTACGTCGTGCGCCAGCCGAAGCCCAGCGCCATCCCCAACGGCTCGATACCCGCGACTTCCAACCGCGCCAACCACCGCAACGCCTCGAAGCTCCGCACCCCCGGTCCGCGCGCTCGCGTGCCCCGGCCGCTCATCGTGCCCCGCCGTAGCGCTCGCCGTATGCCGTCTCAGCTGCTGTCTGTCCCGTCCCTCCGGGACCCAACTTCCGTCCCGTCCCTCGATCACCTCGCCCGTCCGCTGATCCCACCACCACCACTTCTTGGGGGGACCGAATCCGACCCCGCCTGCCCCCATCTCTTGTCACGTAGGGCGGGCGGGGTCGGATTCGGGCCCCCCACCCACACCGCTCCACAGGTGGGATCAGCGGACGGGCGCTACGCAACGCGTTGCGTAGCGAATTGCGTAGCGCCTTCATGCGCCCGTTCCCTGCCGCCCATCGGCAGCTGCGATCAGCGCCGATCGTGCCCGCGCGGTCATCTCGACCAGGTCGCCGGCCTCCACGCCGTCCATGTCGACGTCGACCTCCCGAAGGAGCGCGACCGCCGCGGTCAGGACGCCGGTGGCGACGAACTTGCTTCCGAGCGACCGTGGCTGACCGGTCCGGTCCGGCCGCGACAGACCGCGCAGGAAGCCGATGTCCTCCTCGAGCAGCTCGACACCTTGCCGCAGGCGCGGCGCGTCGGCTGACGCTGATCGCCGTGCCGGCTCGCGCGACGCAAGTCCGCCGGTTGCCGTCGCTCGTGAGAAGAGACCAGCGACGGCCGCCCCGGCGTCCATCCGCTTCGAGCCGCTCATGTCGCGACTCCAAGCCGTGCGTCGAGCGCCGCACGCTCAGCGAGTTCCTGGGCAA
Organism: Solirubrobacter pauli; assembly: GCF_003633755.1. Classification (GTDB taxonomy): domain Bacteria; phylum Actinomycetota; class Thermoleophilia; order Solirubrobacterales; family Solirubrobacteraceae; genus Solirubrobacter; species Solirubrobacter pauli. Next base: position 2,945,530 of record NZ_RBIL01000001.1, on the reverse strand, counting down.
GCTCCCGGTAGTCGCCGCTCACAGGATGGGCCGGCTCCAGCTGGCCGACGGCAAGGCCAGCGGCGTGTGCGTCGCGAACCTTCGTGCTGTGACGGATGGTCGTGCGGCACAGGGCGCCGCCGGCATCCGCGCCGAACAGCTGCTCGAGCTGAGCGCGGATCTCTCGAGCGTGGCGGGTGCGTTCGTCGACCTGGGTACCGACGATGCCGAGATAGCCGAGCTTCGGGTTGTCGTATTCGCGCACCTCTTCGACGGTCTCGGTGAGGACCGCCAGGCCCGCGACCGAGAGGAAGTCGAGCTGTGTCGGTACGAGCACGCTCTCTGCGGCGATAAGCGCGTTCATCGTTAGCGGTGTCATCCCAGGCGGGCAGTCGACGAGCACGACGTCGAACCGCTCGGCAGTGCTGAGTCGCTGAAGTCCACGCCTCAGCCGCTGTGCCGAGCCTCCTCGACCGGCTTCGCCCAGTGCGCGCTCAGCGGTAGCCAGCGCCTTACTCGCGGGCACCAGCGAGGTGCCCCACTCCGTCTCGTGCACCACCCGCTCGAGGGGACCGGCATCGCCGAACTCCTCCGGCATCAGGAGACGGCTGACGGTCCGGTCGGGCGGCGTGTCGAAGCCCAGCCCGGCGAGAACCTCGAGCGACGACTGTGGGTCCAGTCCGACCTGGAGCACACGCAGCCCTCCGTCGGCGAACGCGAACCCAAGGTCCTTGGTGAGCGACGTCTTCCCGGCACCACCCTTGCGATTCAGGACTGCAACGATCACCGCGCTCACCGGTCCTCTCGGCAGCTACGCAACTGCGCAGCTGGGCACCCGTGCATGGAGGTGGGTGCGCAGGCTCGTACGGACGCAGCTGCGCAACTCGGGAATGCGACGAAGCGCGTATGGGTGCTTCTCATTGCGGTGGTTCCTCCTTGCGGTTGAAGCGAGAGGGCGGCAGAGCCCAAGTGCCACGTGCGAGCTGGTCGCGGTATCGCGTCGCTCGGGCCCCGACGCCGTCGAGCTCCTCGCATCGATCGGGTTCGAGCAGGCGAACGTCGTGCACGGACAGAGCCGCCAGGTGCTTGAGTGCGAGCTCGGCGTTCGGCCACGCGGACGGGTCGCCCTCGGCCAGCAGAACCGCGTCGCGCACCCGGGTGCGACGGCCTTCGGCCGTCTCGAAGCGCGGCGCGGCCAAACGGAACTGGAGGACACGCGGACCGGCCGCGGCGCGCCGACGCGCCGCTGCCCGCCGTTGAGCGCGAGCGACGCGCAGACCGTCGCGCTGCGCGGCCACGGCCCGCATTCCCTTCGCGAGCACCAACAGCCGCGCGAGGTCACCGACGAACTGCTCCGCACGTCGTTGGCTCGCGAGCGCGCACAGCGCCGCCGCACCGCTCACTGGCCACCCGGGCGGTCGCTCTTCGGCGTGAGCCTCGTAGAGCGCGATGGCTCGCTGTACGTCCGTTGAGAGCTCCTCGCGGACGGGCCCTGCCGACGCGCTTCCGGACTCCACGGCCGTGGCCAGCCCGTGACGGTGGACCACCCACGCCTCTCGCAGACGACCGAGTGGGCAGCGCGAACCGGCTGGCCAGGAGAGGACGGCCTCCGCGCGAGCCGCGACGTGAGGTTGGATCAGTGTCCGACGTCGCTCAGCGATCTCCGAAGCCGCCGCGAGACGCTGGCGCACGAGGGCGTCGAAGGCCTCCCGCGAAAGGTGCCTCACCTCCTCGGTGCCCGTAGTTCGCGCCGCCGGGGCATCCGCGCGCGTCACGCGCCCGCGCGCGCCCGTCTTGCCAGCCACGGCCTCGGGCTCGTCCAACGTCTGCACGGGACGAAGAGCGGCTGATCCCTCAGCCCGCGACGCCTCAACTCTCTGCAACCGTTGCGCGGAGGCCAGCGCGAACGCCGACGTAGGAGGCGCTCCGAAGGGATGCGTCAAATCTCTAGAGGCAGCGATCGTCGCCTCGATCGCTGCTCGCCGGGCGGTCTCGTGCCCCACGGCCGCGCGGCGCCGAGCGAGCCGAGCACGGGTCCTCGCGATCGGCGTCGCGCTCCTGGCCCTGATGCCGGCCAACGTCGGCGCTCGACGAGCCGTCCGCTGACGCAGGCGTTCCCGCGCCTTCCATGTGCGAGCCCGCGCACGTGCGACCACGATCTCGCCGCCGGACGGCGTCGGCGCGGCGAGCAGGAGGATCTGCGTCCGCCACCACACGCCGTCGCCGTCCCGCTCCGGCTCGTGTGCGACCACGCCAGCGGACTCAAGGTCGTCGAGCCACCGCTGCACGCTGCGGCGATGCGCGCGGATGAACGCCGCGCGCCGAGCAGGCTCCCGCGGGACTGTGCCCCAGCCGATCACTGGCGCCAACCCCACGACGAGCTGACCGATCGACGTCGCGTACCGAGCCGAGCGGGCGGCGTGCCCCAGCCGGAACAAGTAACGCTTGACCGCGTACGCGCGCGTCTCGAGGCGATCGTCCCCCGGGGTCGTGCAGCCGCGTTCCCGCCGGGCACGGCCGAGCAGCGCCACGACGACGAGCCGCCCGGGCTCAGGTGGCAGCGGCTCGGCTGCTGGCCGGTACCAGCGACGCGAAGACGCGAGTGATGCACGCTCCAGCGGCACCGCCAACGCCCGGGGGCGTCACGGCAGCACGAAGCGCTGCGCGAGCGAGCGGACGCTCGCGGCACAGCTGGATCAAGTCCCCACGGCCAGGCGTGAGACGCACGGCGTCGTAACCCCTCAGAAAGGGGTCGTCGATCCGCCCGCACGGCGTGTACAGTTGGGACAGGCATTGATGTAGGCGCTCCTCGCGGAGCTATGAGCGAGGGAGCCGCAGTACGAAGACCGGGCGGCCACCCGGTCTTTGTCGTTCTGCGGGGCCTATTCGGCGGGCCGCGGCACGCCGGCGAAGGGCTGCTCGGAAGCTCCCGAGAGGGATGCGAAAGCGCCGTCGAAGGGGCGATTTGCGAGGGCAAAAGCCCCCAGAACGCCCCCCGAATCGCGCGTGAACCCTTCACACGCGCGCCCCCAGAATGACGAAAACCCCAGCAAATGCCAGGGTTTTCGAGAGGAGCCGACACCCGGACTCGAACCGGGGACCCCTTCATTACGAGTGAAGTGCTCTACCAGCTGAGCTATGTCGGCGCGGGTGTGCAGGGTAGCGAACGCCGGGTAGGTTGCGGGACGTGTTGAAGATTGCGGTCCTTGCGGTAGCCGCGACGGTGGCCGCACCCGGGTACAGCGCGACTGTCGACGACGCCGACGTGAGCCGGCTGACGACGGCCGGAGGTGAGCGCGCGCTCGTGTTCCGGACGCTCGTCGAAGAGGCGTGGGTGTCCGGTGAGGCCAAGGAGCGCGGGATCGTCGTGACCGACGAGACCGTCGACGAGTCGATCGAGGACAGCCGGAGCGAGCGGTCGCTCAAGCGGTATCTCAAGCGCAGCGGGCTCACGCTGCCGCTGCTGCGCAAGCGCGTGCGGGCGTCGCTCGAGCTGACGGAGATCCGCAACCAGGTCACCGAGCCGGCGGCGAAGTCGGTCACGCCCGACCAGGTGAAGGCGTACGTGGACGCCAACCCGATCACGACGGAGCCGACCCGGACGGTGCGGATCGTCAGGGCCAAGAGCCGGGCGGAGGCCAAGCGCGTCCTCGCACGGGTCCGCCGAGGCGCGACGCTGAAGGCGCTCGGTGCGGAGACCGGGGAGGTGACGGCGACGTCGAGCGACCGGATCTTCGCCGCGATCTTCCGGGCGCCGCTGGACCGGACGATCCGCTACGGGACGTACGTGTTCAAGGTGATCAAGGCAACGCCGGGCCGGCCGTTGCCGCGGGCGCAGCAGGAGGCGCAGGCGTGGGAGCGGCTCGCGACCGACGCGCAGGCGGACGCGTTGCGCGCCTTCACGGCGCAATTCACCGAGAAATGGCGTGATCGGACGTCGTGCGCGCCGGCGTACGCCGCGCACCCGAGTTGTCCACAACCGCCAAGCGGTCAGGCGGCGCCCTAGCCCCAAGTCCAGGGCGGCATTCTCGTACATACGCCGAACTTCGGTTTCCCCCGTTGTCGCGGTCATGGGCGGGGCCTAAGGTCGGAGCTCGACACGCGTTATCGCCGGGCGGTCGGATACGTCCGACGCCAGTGACCTGAAGGAGTGAAGTGACGAATGCGGTGGCCACGGACGGTCCTCCGCCCCGGGACCAGGGGGCGCGCTTGAGCGACCGCTTCCAGCGCTCGCGCATCCCGGCGCTCCCGACGGTGCTGTTCGCCGACGCCTCCGAGGACTACCGCTCGATGGCGCGCGACGCGCTGCTCGAGGGCCGCAACGTCACGGACATGCGGACGGTCTCCGACGGTGGGGCGCTGCTGGCGTACCTCCAGCGCGCGGGGGCGACCGAGGGTGCGGTCACGCCCGTCCCGAGCCTGATCGTGATCGACGCTGACCTGCCGGGCACGCCGGCCGGGAAGGAGGCGGTGGCCGCGCTCAAGTCCGACCCGCGCACGAAGCGGATCCCGATCGTGGTCCTGGGCGCGTCGGACGAGCCCGCGCAGACGAGCGCCTGGTACGACGTCGGCGCGAACACGTACATCGTCAAGCCGGTCACGTTCCTCGCGCTCGTGCGCCTGATGAAGGTGTTCACGGCCTACTGGCTGGAGACGGCGGAGTTGCCGCCGGACCAGGCGGCATAACTCCGTCCCGATGGCCGCTCCGCTCCCCGATCCCCTGCGCGTCCTCGCCGTCGCCGCGGACCACGCGTGCCACGCGCCCGTCCGCGCGCTGCTCAAGCACGCGCAGATCGATCACGTGACCACCGCGGCCGAGGCGTCGAACGCCACGGCCGCGCACGGGTACGACGTGATCCTCGTGGACCGGGACATCGCGCCGCCGCAGCCGGACGGCCTGAAGCTGGCCACGGAGCTGGTCAACGACGACACGCCGGTGATCGTGCTCGCGCACGCGGCCGATCGTGAGGCGGACGAGCGGGCCGCGGCCGCCGGGCTCGCCGACTTCCTGCTGGTGCCGGGCCTGAGCACCGACCGGCTCGAGCACGCGATCCGCTACGCGATCACGCACCAGCGCACGCTCAAGCGACTGAAGGAGTCCGAGGAGCGCCACACGCTCGCGCTGCGCGGCGCCGACGACGGCCTCTGGGACTGGGACCTGGCGAGCGACCGCGTCTACTACTCCACGCGCTGGAAGGCGGCGCTCGGGTACCGCGACTGCGAGATCGGCGAGACGCGCGGCGAGTGGCTCGGCCGCGTCCACCCCGACGACCGCGCGCCGCTCACGCAGGCGCTCGACGCGTTCGTCAACGGCACGGCCAAGCAGGACCGCTTCCTGTTCGAGCACCGCGTCCAGCACCGCGACGGCGACTACCGGTGGCTGCTCGCGCGCGGGACCGCGGTGCGTGACGCGCGCAACCGGGCGACGCGCGTCGTCGGCGCCACGAGCGACACGACCGAGCGGCGCGAGTCCGAGCGCCGGCTCCAGCACGACGCGCTGCACGACAACCTCACCGGCCTGCCGAACCGCGTCCTGTTCCTGGACCGCCTCGACCAGTCGATCCGCCGCGCGCAGCGCCGCCACCCCGCGACCTGCGCGGCGGTGCTGTTCCTGGACCTGGACCGCTTCAAGGTCATCAACGACAGCCTCGGCCACGCGTCCGGCGACGAGCTGCTGCAGAAGGTGGCGCGACGCCTCGAGGCCGCCCTGCGTCCCAACGACACCGTCGCGCGCCTGAGCGGTGACGAGTTCACGCTGCTGCTCGACGACGTGTCGGACCCGCGCGAGGCGACGGTGATCGCCGAGCGCGTCCTGCAGTCGCTGAAGCTGCCGTTCGTCATCGGCGGGCGTGAGCTGTTCATCGACTCCTCGATCGGGATCGCGCTGGCCACGGCGCAGTCCGTGCCCGAGGAGGTCATGCGCGACGCCGACGTCGCCATGTACCGCGCCAAGGCCGACGGGAAGGGCCGCCACGCCGTGTTCGACGCGGCGATGCACAAGCAGGTCATGCGCCGGCTGGACCTCGAAGGCGACCTGCGCCGCGCGATCGAGACGCGCGCGCTGGAAGTCGTCTACCAGCCGATCACGCAGGCGGCGACCGGTCGGATCGTCGGCTTCGAGGCGTCCTGCCGCTGGCCGTCCGGCGAGCCCGCCGAGGTGCTGGCGATGGCCGACGAGACGGGCCTCAGCGTCCCGCTCGGGCGACAGATCCTGGAGACCGCGACCGCGCAGCTGGCCGAGTGGCGCGCACTCCCCAAGGGCGCGGGCCTGACGATCGGCGTCAACGTGTCGGCGCGTCAGCTGGGCGAGCCGGGCTTCGTCGCGATGCTGGACGAGATCCTCACCGCGACCGGGCTGGACCCGCGCTCACTGCGGCTGGAGGTGTCCGAGCACGACCTCAGCCGCGGCCGCGCCGACGACGCCACCCGCCGCGTCCTCGACCAGGCGTACGAGCAGCTCAGCGTCCGCACCCACATCGACGACTTCGGCACGGGCGCCAGCCCGCTGCGGCTCCTGCACCGCTTCCCGGGTGACGCGATCAAGGTGTCGCGGGAGCTGGTCGCCGGCATCGGGATCGACGCCGGCGCGTTCGAGATCGTCCGCGCGGTCGTGGGGCTCGCGCACAACCTCGGGCTCGAGGTGATCGCGGACGGCGTCGAGAAGCGCGAGCAGCTCGACTACCTGAAGGTGCTCGGCTGCGAGTTCGCGCAGGGCTTCCACATCTCCGCACCGCTCGGCGCCGACGAGGCGCGAGCGATGCTGGAGAGCGGAGTCCTGGCCTAGAAGCGCTGCTCGGAGCGCTGACGCTGGTCGGCGCTCTCGGCGGCCGCGTCGTCGTCGCGGTTGAACCGCGCGGGACGGTTGTGGTCGTCCTGGATCGCCTGGTCGCGGCGACCACGGTCGTAGTCGTCGTCCAGCGTGCCGTTGCCGTCGTGGCGGCCGTCGGTCATGGCCTCGCGGCGGTCGTCACGGCCGTCGTTGTCGCGGTCGTGGTCACGGCCACCCATGGCGGACGTGCCGGCGAACTTGTCGCGCTCGTCGTCGCCGATGAGCTCGTCGTCGGCCATGCCCTTCTCGTGCAGGCCCGCGCGCTCCTGATGGAGCTGCGCCTGGGCGCGCTCGGCCTCGGCCTCCTTCTGGGCGATCCGGGCTCGCTGCTCGGCCTCGCTGGCCTGGCGCTCGCGTGAATCGGCCTCGGCTCGATGCTCGTTGGCTACGCGCTCACGGCGGTTCTGCAGCTCACGTTCACGTTTCTGGATCTGGGCCTGACGACGCATGCGCGGCAGCAAGAAGGCCACGAGGGCGATGATGATCAGGGCCGCGATGACGATCGCGATAATCGCGCCGGTGGTCATCGGGTACCTCCCTTCCTGTCAATGGGGTTGCTGTAAGGGTTCCCGTCGATGCCTGATGTCAAAACCGCGCCAACGTTCGATCTCCAGTCGCATTCGACGTATTCCGACGGCACGCTGGCGCCCGCCGAAGTCGTCGAACGCGCGCGGGAAGCGGGCGTTCAGCTCCTCGCGCTGACCGACCACGACACGGTGGACGGGGTCGACGAGGCACTGTCAGCGGCGGGTGACATGCGGCTCATCCCCGCCGTGGAGCTGTCGTCGGTGCACGGCACCTACGAGGACCTGCACATCCTCGGCTACGGGATCGACCACACGGACGCGACGTTCCGCGCCACGCTCGCCGACTTCCGGCAGGACCGCATCCGCCGCATCCTCGCGATGGCGGAGAAGCTGCGCGAGGCGGGCTTCACGATCGATCCCAAGCGGCTCGAGCACGAGGCGCCCGGGCGCCCGCACCTGGCCGCGGCGCTGCTCGAGGACAACGACCTTGACCTGTCCAAGAACGAGGTCTTCGCGCGCTACCTGGTCCCGGGCACGCCCACGTACGTCGGCCGCTCACGCCCCACCATGCGGCAGGCGATCGACGTCATCCACGCCGCCGGCGGGCTCGCGGTGTGGGCACATCCGTACTGGGACGTGGAGGAGGCGGAGGCTGCGTTGCGGGAGTTCGCGGGCTACGGCCTCGACGGGGTCGAGGCCTTCTACATCACCCACGACGAGGCGCAGACGCGGCAGCTACACGCGCTCGCGCGGGAGCTGGGGTTGATCACCACCGGCTCGGCCGACTTCCACGGGCCCACGCATGACCACTTCAACCGCTTCCGCGCCTTCAGCCTGCACGGCCTGGAACCCGACCTGGGCCGCCTCCTCGCGGATTGAGCGCACCTGGTCGGCGCAGCTGCCGCAGCCGGTCCCGGCCAGGCCCGGCCGCCCGGCCTGGATCTCCGAGCGCGTGACGCGATGGCAGGCGCAGACGATCGGGTCGGGAGCGGCGCCGGCCGCGACCGGTGGGTCGCCGAGCACGATCTCCCCGACGAGCTGCTCGCCCCGGTAGACCTCGCGGCGGTAGTAGCCGGCGCGCGTGTCGAGCTGGACGGCCTCGTCGTCGCCCTCGAGCTGGCCCGAGCAGAAGAGGTCGATGCCGGCGACCTTGAGCTTGGTGGACAGCGGCGCGGGCACGTAGGCCGCGGGCTGGCCCGCGATGTCGGCGCCGGCGGCGCGCGCCATGGCCAGCGCGGGCGCGACGAGGCCGACCGTCACGCCGCGGTGCTCGGCGCACTCGCCCACCGCCCAGACCCCCGGGACGCTCGTGCGCATCGAGTCGTCGACCAGCACGCCGCGGTCGGTCTCCAGCCCGATCCGCTCGGCCAGCAGCACCTCCGGCACGACGCCCGCGGCGACGACCACGAGCTGCGCCTCGATCGTGGTGCCGTCGGCGAGCTCGACGCCGCCGTCGAGCACGCGCGTGGTCGAGGTCGAGCACAGGACGTCGATCCCCTGGCCGCGCAGCGCGCGCTCGAGCATCCGCCCGGCGGTCGCGTCGAGCTGGCGCTCCATCAGGCGGTCGGCGAGGTGGACGACGGTGACCGCGATGCCGCGGTTGGCGATCGCCCGCGCGGCCTCCAGGCCGAGCAGGCCGCCGCCGATCACGACCGCGCGCCGCGCGCCGTTGGCGCGGCCGCGGATGGTGCGCACGTCGTGGCGGGTGCGGAACGGCGTCGCCCGCTCGATGCCGTCGATCGGCGGCAGGAGCGGGCGCGAGCCGGTCGCGAAGACGAGCGCGTCGTACGCGAGCTGCGTGCCGTCCGCGAGGGTGGCGACGCGCAGGGTGGTGTCGACGTCCACGACCGTGCCGCAGAGCGTGATGCCGTGCTCGCGGTACCAGCGCTGCGGGTGCAGGTCGAGGTCGGTCGCCGCGCGGTGCCCGGCCAGGTGGTCGCTGAGCCCGACGCGGTCGTACGGCCGGCCGCGCTCGTCGCCGGCGATCGTGATCCGCGCGTCTCCGTGCTCGAGGATCGTCTCGGCGGTCTTCACACCCGCCGGCCCGCCGCCGATGATCAGCACGTGCCGGGTCCGGCGCCGGCGCCGCGCGGCGACCGGCTCGACGCGGACGGCGGTGGCCTTCAGGCCGGGCTGGCGCGAGACGGGGTCGGTCGCCTGGTGCGTGAGGTCGTTGACGCCGCCGTGGCCCGCGGGCGCGTGCAGCGCGCCCCAGTGGAACGGGGCGAACGCGGTCCCCGGGCGCAACGTCGCGTCCAGGCGCACGCGCAGCTTGACCGCGCCGCGGCGGGAGACGACCTGCGCGAGCTCGCCCTCCTGCACCCAGGCGCGCTGGGCGTCGTCCGGGTGCAGCGTGACGAACGGCTCGGGCTCGGCGGCGACGAGCTCGCGCGCCTTCCCCGTGCGGGTGAGCGTGTGCCAGTGGGTCGCGATCCGGCCGGTGGTCAGGACGAGCGGGTGGTCGGCGTCCGGCGGGTCGGCCGGGTCGCCGGGCAGCGCGGGCTGCAGGTTCGGCCTGCCGGTCTCGGTCGGGAAGCGGCCGTCCGTGTAGAGGCGCTGGGTGCCGGGGTCGGTCTGCGAGCGGCAGGGCCACTGGAGCGAGCCGTGCTCGAGCCGCGCGTGCGACACGCCCGACTGGTCGCACGGCCGTCCGGCGGTGAGCGCCGCGAACTCGTCGTAGACGGCGGCGGCGTCGGTCCAGTCGAAGCCGTCGAAGCCCATGTGGTGCGCCGCGCCGGCGAAGATCTGCCAGT